>NZ_FNNS01000012.1 GCF_900106795.1 Aequorivita viscosa
TTCCTGCAGGGCTTTAAAGCTTTTTTTCGATGATCTCCTTGGCCATCTGGTGGTCAAGGGCCAGAGTGGCATACATCTGCTTGAGCTTGCGATTCTCTTCCTCTAGCTCCTTGAGGCGCTTGAGCTCCTTGGAGTTCATTCCAGCATATCCAGAACGCCAATTATAGAAAGTGGCGGGGCTGACCCCATGCTCACGACTGATCTGGTCGACACTCTTTCCATTGTCGAACTCTTTTAAAATCTTTGCAATCTGTTGTGGTGAAAATTTACTTCGTCTCATAATACTGTTTAAAATTAAGATAATTATTCTACTTTTAAACAGTTCGGTTTAAAGGGAAGCTTACAAAATGAAAATCACATTTAATAAACGTGTATGTAAAGTGATTTTCAACCTCATTCTTAAAATGACAAATTGTCTTTTATTTAAGTAAACACTGACATTATTTCCTGTTTTTTGGAGTTGTGGCCCTTGATTTTATAGTCTATTAGTTTAATAAGAATACATATCCATTTTGGTATTTTATTTGAAATATGTAGCGTCGAAATCAATTAAGGTTTCAAAAATTTGAAATAATGTTTAATTTAAAATTTTGAGATTATGAGCAATTTAGTAAATGTTCCTAAAAACCGAAGTTTGTCAAACACTAATTCAAATGCAAACTTCCCTACTTGGTCTAACTGGTTAGATGATATATTTAATAGAGACCTTTCATCGGTATTTACTTCAAACTTTAACACGGGAATTTCATTACCGAAAGTAAACATTAAGGAAACTGCAGATGCTTTTATGGTAGAAATGGCAGTTCCAGGTCTTAAAAAATCAGATTTCCAAATAGACATAGACAATCAACTGCTATCTATTTCGACAGAGACAAAAGAGGAGAATGAACAAAATGAAGAGAATTATACCCGTCGGGAATTTGGTTATTCTTCGTTCAAACGAACCTTTACTTTGCCGGAAAGCGTGAACGACGAAAAAATCAATGCCAAATATATTGATGGTATTTTAAGTATTCTCCTACCTAAAAAAGAAGAGGCGAAAAAAAAGCCGGCAAGAAGCATCAAGATTTCTTAATATATTTTGCTTAAAACCGTGATTGATGTATATCGTGGAGTTCGACTATCGGACTCCACGATTTGCCTAATACTATTCATTAAACTTTAATATCGTACTGTTATGCCTAGAAAATTTAAACCAGGAGATTGGGTGAAATTGAAAGGAAAACAAGTTTGCCCAAAAATGGAAGTACTCAAATATATTCCTAAGAAGGATGCTATTTTGGGTGTAGTAAATAATGAAACCTATTTGCAATGTGTTTGGTATCAAAATGGTAACCGAAATGTAGAAACATTCAACCAAAACAGATTGCTGAAACTAACTAAAACAGGTGGTTTGTATAAAGTATGATTTTTATACAACCATAACGATGTCTAACTTAAAAAATCAAAACAATGAAAACACATTTATTGGTTTTAATGACAGCCTTAATGAGCGTTAGTTGTAACGGACAAAAAACAGACACAGACAAAACCGAATTTGAATTAAACAACAAAGTACTTGTAGAACAGCCAAAAGGCAGCTGGAAAGTTGAAAAAGAATTTGATGAACACGGGAATATGATTCGATACGACAGTATTTATTCTTGGTCATCAAACCGTGAGTTTAACCAGCTTTCAAAACAGGATAGAGATAGTCTTTTGCAAAGTTTTAAATCAAGATTCTTTACGAACTTCTCTGGTTTCGAAAATCAAGGATTTGAAACTTTGTTCACTGAAGATTCGCTTTTTAGTAATCATTTTTTTAATGATGATTTTTTTGGAAGTGATTTTGGAAGGGACTTTATGGATATTGACAATATAACCCAACAAATGATAAAGAAACAAAGAGAATTCCTTGAAAAATACCAGGCCGATTTTATCGAAATTGAAGAAGAATAAAAAGTATTGATTTGCGCTATCGGTAGGTTTTACTATTATTGATAATGTGGCAAAAGGCCTAAACCGTCGGCTTTAGAAGTTCTTGTAGAATAACTTCTCGGGTGTTGTTTTTCAAAACCTTTCTGTCTTCCAAAGTCATTCCTTGGGTTGGAAACAGATGATGGACTTTCACGCGCATCTGGCCTGGTCCACCTTTAAAAAGAGCGTAAGGGAATCGTTTTTTATTGTCGTGAAAAGTCATGGGAGCAATCGGGATTTGATGTTCAATTGCCAACCGAAAAGCCCCATCTTTAAATCCATCCAAGATTAAATCTAAATCATCTGGAACGCCACCTTCAGGAAAAATGCACACACTTAAACCTTCGCTAAGCCTTTTCTCAGCTCTTCTAAAAGCTTCCACTCGGCTTTTGGTATTGCTTCTGTCAACCAAGATGCAGGTACGCTTGTAGATGTATCCAAAGAGTGGAAACTTTGCTAATTCTTTCTTTCCGACAAAAACAAATGGATTTTTGGTAGCATAAAACATTAGCATAATATCTGTCATTGAGGTGTGGTTGGCTACAAACATATAGCTTTCGCCTTTTTTGTATTTTATTTCCCTTTTAATAATAGGGTAACAACCTATTCCGAAGATAATCGCTCCAGACCAAATACGGGCAACCTTAAAGAAAAAAGGATACCATGAGTGTTTTAAAATACTGATAAAAAGAACTGGAAATAAAATAACGGTTACAATAAAAATAACCACATAAAACCAAGCGCGGTATAACGGAGCAAATATATATCGAAGGAATTTCATCAACTTTCAAAAGTAACAATTTGATTGATGCAAATAAATCAAATAAAGTACCTTTGCTAAAATATTTTTAAGCAATGGCCAGAATACTTACCGGAATTCAAAGCACAGGAACTCCACATCTCGGAAATATATTGGGCGCACTTATTCCTGCTATTGAAATGGCGAATGATCCACAAAATGATTCATTCCTTTTCATCGCGAATATGCACTCGTTAACACAAATTAAAAATGCCGAAACCCTTCGCACAAATACCTACAGCACTGCCGCTACGTGGCTAGCATTAGGGTTAGATACGAGTAGAGTGGTGTTTTATCGCCAAAGTGATGTGCCGCAAACTACGGAGCTTACTTGGTATTTAAGTTGCTTTTTTCCTTTTCAACGCTTAACATTAGCACATTCGTTTAAGGACAAGGCTGGTCGTTTGGAAGATGTTAATGCTGGGTTATTCACCTACCCTATGTTAATGGCGGCAGATATTCTTTTGTACGATGCCGAAATTGTTCCCGTTGGAAAAGATCAGATGCAGCATCTTGAAATTACACGTGATGTGGCGTCGCGTTTTCACACACAAATGGGGGAGACTTTTGTGATGCCTTCAGTAAAAGTAAGGGAAGAAACGATGTATGTTCCAGGGACTGATGGTAGCAAAATGAGTAAATCGAAAGGAAATATTATCAATATTTTTCTGAATGACAAACAACTTCGGAAGCAGGTGATGAGCATTGAAACTGATAGCACGCCTTTGGAAGAACCGAAAAACCCTGATACTTGTAACGTTTTCAATATATATAAACTAATAGGTTCGAAAGACCAAGTCGCCGAAATGCGTCAAAAATATGAAGCTGGTAATTTTGGTTACGGACACGCCAAACAAGCTTTATTTGAATTGATAGTTGAAAGATTTTCTGAAGAACGTAGTCGTTATAACTATTTTATGGAAAATCTATCTGAGGTTGATGCAGCCTTAGCTTCTGGTGCAGAAAAAGCGCGTAAAGTGGCAGACGATGTTTTACAAAGAGTGCGTGAAAAATTAGGGTATTAAATTACTGCTATCAATATAAATACAAGGATTGAAAGGTTAAATGAGCTTTTCAATCCTTTTTACATTTTATATATCCAATCTGCTGGATTGATTTTAGTTTTGTTCTTGTAGATATAAAACTTCAATATTGTTCTGCCTTCAGTTGGGCTTTTTCCAACCGTACCAATTTTCTGCTTGGTAGAAATTCTATCACCTTTTTTTACCGATACGGAATTCAGGTGGCTATACACCGAAATATAGTCTCCGTGTTGGATAAATAGCACTTTATTTGCTCCTTTAATTACTTGTACCGCCATTACCTGGCCTTCAAAAATAGCGCGAACTGGGGCATTATCCTCGGTTGCAATTTCAACACCGCTACTATTTGTTGTAACATTTGGAAATTGTGGGTGTTGATGTTTCCCGAAACTTTTAATCACCATTCCCTTTTCCACGGGCCACGGCAATTTTCCTTTGTTTTTACTAAAACTGGCTGCAAGCGCCTTATCTTCGGCAGTAAGATCAAATCCGCCAGAGGTCTCTGCTTTCTTTGTTTTTTTCTTGGCTTCGTTTGCCAATCTATTGGCCTCGGCAATTGCGGCTTTAATTAAGTCGTCAATTTCCTTGTCAATTTTATCGGCTTCCTTTTGTTTCGCTCTAATTTGAGCCGTGAATTTACTTTCGTCTTTCTTTAGAGTTGCAACAAGATCCTGTTGTGCTTTTCGTTCCTCATTAAGTTGTTTTTTTGCCACTTCATTTTCGGCGATAAGCTTTTGTTTTGTTTTTTTCTGAGCAATCAGACTTTCGTTCAGCTTTTGAAGTTCCTCTGTTTTTACCCTAATGCCTTCACCTTGTTTCTTTCTGAAAGCTGCGTACTGCTTCATATATTGAACTCGCTTATAGGCTTGCAAAAAATTATCGGAAGACAGTAAAAACATAACCCTGCTCTGTTGACTTTTACTTTTATAGGATTTCTGGACCATTTCGGCATAGTCATCCTTCATCACTTTTAGTTCTTTTCGAAGTGCGCTGATTTTATTGATATTACTGTTGATATTTCTTGTAAGTAGATTTGCTTGTTGGTTTGTAATTCGAATCAGGTTTTCGGTGGCAGAAATACGTTGTTTAACATCTTCCAATTGTGAAAGCACAGACTTTTCTTCCTTTTTAGTTTTAAAAAGAAGGGAGTTTATCTGTTTTATTTCATTCAAAATAGCCTGACGTTTCTCCTCAAGTTCCTTTTGCCTATCACTTTGGGCAAACGTTGCTGGAAGGGCGACGAAACAGATTAAAATGGCAAGATATAAACGTATATTCTTCATCTAATTAAAGTTGGATTCTTTCATAACCCGATGGAATGTCGAATGGAAAACCTATGTCGACATTCAAAT
The DNA here is from genome assembly GCF_900106795.1 of Aequorivita viscosa. Taxonomy (GTDB): domain Bacteria; phylum Bacteroidota; class Bacteroidia; order Flavobacteriales; family Flavobacteriaceae; genus Aequorivita; species Aequorivita viscosa. The sequence continues at coordinate 5,151 of NZ_FNNS01000012.1, forward strand.
CTATTTTTCTGTAATTCATTTCTATTTTCGTCTGTGATTGTCCTTCAGAAGAAACAATCGAAATATCATTTGGAAAAAATTGCCCTTCTACCATTTGATAATTACCATAACGAATATTCAAAATGCGATCTTGTTCTGGTTGCGCAAGTGTTTCTAAAGCTACTTTAAAATTTTCAGGATAGAAAAAGAGCGAATGTATAAAATTTTGTGGTTGCCGCTTGGGCAAGATCTTAAATTTGTCCTGAAATATCCCTGAGGAATATTTGGAAGTCTCCAGATCAAAAATAGACTGTCCGAGTAATAAATTCTGTGCTTGTTGAAAGTTTAATGGAGTGCCTAACCATTCGCCTAACAATGCAAAATCACCTTCAAAATATGTTTTATTAATAGTTTCGTAATAACTAACGCTGTCTGGAGTTATCAAAACTTTGGCCAAGGTAATTCCTAATATTGAAGCCTTGACCCAGATAGTTTTGTCTTTTTCCATTCGTAGGCTTACTGTAATACTTTGCGATTTTTCCTCAGTTTCGTAAGCAACCTGAATTCTACCTGCCATTGTTTTAAACTTGGGCATTGCAGCTATATGGGAAGTGATAATTGCGTTTGCCGAGGTTTCTTCAATTTCGGAAATAGGTTTTTTAGTGGTTCCACAAGACGAAAGTAAAAGCGCAATTATAAAACCAAAGAAAAGAGATGTTATCTGTCTTTTACCTGACTGTTTCAAGAGGATTGACAAACTCTTTCTGTTAGATTCAAAAATAAATTGAGGATGTTTCATTTTTAATTTGCCAATTTTAGTTGGGCTGCTTTTTCAGAATAGGTTTTAGCTCTTTTTATATCGCCTTTGTTGGTGTACGCAATGTTTAGTTGAATGTAAAAGTCAAGCTGCATTTGTGGATCGTCCAGAATAAAATCTTGACCGGTTTCTAAACTTTCAATTGCTTTTTCAGAATTCTCGAGGCCATTATTCGCAACTCCGTTTAACAAATAAATCAAGGGTTGCGCCGGGAAAATTTCTAATCCTTTTGAGCTCAGCGTTGCCGCTTCCGAATATTTTTCGAATTCTACTTGAAAGAGCAGCGTGTTTTTTAGCAATTTATAATTGTCTATAGATTGCGCAACTCCTTTTTCGTAAAAATGTAGCGCCTGTTCTTTATTTGATTTTGCTGAAAAATAATCTCCTAGTTTTTCATAAACCTTAGTCCCGTTTTCTTCTGAAAAAAGAGTCGCAGCTGCTTCTAAATCGGCTTCATATTGGGGGTTTAGGTTTACGAACTGAATAAAATCGCCCAAAACTCGATATTTACTTTCCGTATCAATTTGGTCTGAAGCAAAAACAATTTTCATAGACTTTAAGGCTTCCGAAGTATTTCCAGAATCTAAATAGAATTTGTAAAGAGCCAAATGTACCAATTGTGATTTTGGATTCGTCTTCAACAAGTTTTTTGCGGCTTCAAAAGCTTTTTCGGTATTCCCTTGTTCGCTATAAAGAAAGATAAGGCTAAGGTGTTCTTTTTCGTTTTTAGGATTGTTATCGATTTTCTGTTCTAGATTTTCGATAGCGCCTTCCGTATTGCCAGTAGCTCTATAAATTTGGGCGCGTAGGGCATTACGGATATCGCTTTCACCCCAAATCCCATCCAGTTCGTCCAATTGCTCCAACGCCAAATCATATTGTTTTGCCCGAGTTAATAGGTTGGCGAGGTCTTCTTTGTAATCTTCATCATAAGGAATTAACTTGCGAACTAGCGGAATAGCCTTGTCGTAGTCCTTTTGCTGATAATACAAATCGTATAAGTGCTCGAGAACGTCTAACCTGTCTCCCAAATCGGCAAGTACTTTTTTGTAATTTTCTTCTGCTTTATCGTACACTTTAAGTGCCGTATAATTTTTAGCCATTTCAAAATAGACGACTGCTTTATTTTCTGGTGTAGTGGCTGCAGCTTCCGCTTTATTTAATGCAATTAAAGCCAATTCGTGATTTTCTATTCCTTTCTGTTTTAAGGCTTCGAAAAAGTTTTCCTGAAAAGCATCATCTACAACACCTAGTTGATCCATTGGGTTTTGAATGGAATCATTCTCGCCTGCCGGATGAACGGGATTTGTTTCTTGGGAATAGGAGTGTGGGGACAAGTATAAACTTCCCAACAAAATAAGCGATATGTATTTAATGGACACTTTCAAATTCTGTTTATTCCTATTAAAAAAAGACTTATTATTTCAACTGCGAATAATCGCCAATACTAACATTTGTGAACTTCCCATCAAAAATAGCGTGATTGCCAATCATTGCATTGTCTAAATTTGCATTCTTGATGGTAGAATTCGTTTGAATAATGCTATTCTTAACCGTGCTATCTTCAATTTTTGTGCCTTTTCCGATAGAAGCAAATGGCCCAACAGTACTATTCTTTAAAACCACACCTTCTGCGATAAAAGAAGGTTCAATGATTTTTGAATTTTCATTCGTGATATTTTCCGAAACCAGTTTTTCATTGGCTTCTGCAAGAAAACCTAGCATTCGCTGGTTGGTCTCTACCGTTACTTCTTTATTACCACAATCCATCCATTCGTCTACAGTTCCTGTTTTGAATATCTTTCCTTGTGCCATCATTCTTTTAATGCCATCGTTTATTTGATATTCCCCACCGTTAATGATGTTATTATCTAAAACGTATTGTAATTCATTCTTGAGTTGGGCTACATCTTTAAAGTAGTAAATACCTATAACGGCTTGATTGCTTACATATTCTTCTGGTTTTTCAACTAACTCTATTATTTCATTCTTCTCGTTGAGGTTTACAACGCCATACGCTTCTGGATTATCTACAATTTTTGTCCAAATAACGGCATCTGCTTCTTTGTCTAAATCGAAATCGGCTCTAATTAACGTGTCTGCATAAGCAACTACAGCTGGTCCAGAAAGTGAGTCTTTGGCACACATAATAGCGTGACCTGTTCCTTTTGGATCGAGTTGGCGGTAAATGGAAGGTTTTGCTCCTAATCCAGTTGCCAATTCTTTTAAACTTTCAACAACCTCCTCTCCAAAAAAAGCTGGGTCGCCAAGAATAAAAGCTATTTCGTCGATTTCTTCATTTAAAACACCAACGATATCTTCAACCAATCGATGTACAATCGGTTTTCCTGCAACAGGAATTAATGGTTTTGGAACTGTTAGTGAATGTGGTCTTAATCTTGAGCCTCTCCCGGCCATTGGTACTATTATTTTCATACACATCCCCTGCGAAGGCAGGGGTCTCTTTTTTGTTCCTGTAGTTCAATCAAATTGAATTTGAACTAATTCAGGATTATTGGTTAAACTTATTTTCTTAATTTATTGGTCATTATATAACCATAGCTTTATTTTTAAATGGATCAGGGATTCCTGTCTTGCGCCACCGCTATAGCTTCAGCGCACGCGGTCGCAGGAATTTTTATTTAGTCCCAGTAGAACCAAACCCTCCGGTGCCACGTGAAGTTTCGCCAAGTTCCTCAGCCTCTTCCCAAACAGCACGTTCGTGTTTAGCAATTACTAATTGTGCTATACGCTCACCGCTTTCGATAGTAAAATCTTCATTGGAAAGGTTCACCAAAATAACACCAATTTCGCCACGATAGTCTGCATCGATGGTTCCTGGGGCATTTAGCACCGTAATTCCTTTTTTGGCAGCCAAACCACTTCTTGGTCTAACCTGTGCTTCGTATCCAATTGGTAACTCAATAAAAAGTCCAGTTTTAACAATAGCACGTTGCAACGGTTTTAAGGTTGCAGGCGCATCTATACAAGCCCGCAAATCCATTCCAGCAGAAGCTATAGTTTCGTAGGATGGCAACTGAAATCCAGAATTGTTTATAATTTTTATTTTCAAAGTAATTATTTTTTAAGAATTTTTTGGAATTCCTTTTTTTCGGTCAATATCATAATCGAAATGAAAATCAACAACAATAAGGTTCCAACCCAAATATTTCCAGGAAGTCCGTAAAACGAAATTGCTGAAAAAGTAATGGCGAGCGTTAAATATCCGCCTATTTTTTTCAAATCGTATGGAACGCTGTAATATTTTCGTCCGTAAAGGTACGAAAGCACCATCATACTACCATAGGCTGCCAGTGTGGCAATAGCAGAACCAATATACCCAATATATGGAATTAAAAGATAGTTGAGTACCAAGGTTACAACAGCCGAGAAAACCGAAATATACGCTCCGTATTTTGTACGATCAGTGACCTTATACCAAACGGAAAGGTTGTGATAAATGCCAAGAAATAAATTGGCTAAAAGTATAAGCGGAACAATTTTTAAAGCTTCCCAATATTGGCTATTCGGAATTAATATCAACTTAAAAATGTCGATATAAACGATTACTCCAAGCAAAATGATACATCCAAAAAGCGTGAAATACTTGGTAATCGTGGCATAGGTTTCTTTTGCATTGCTTTCTGCAGAATAATTGAAAAAGAACGGTTCTATTCCCAAACGAAAGGCCATTACAAAAAGTGTCATAAACATTCCGAGTTTATAGCAGGCAGAATATAAACCTACTTGTACTTCGGCAATGTTTTCTGGTAACAGGTATTTTAAAAGAATTCTGTCAAACGCTTCATTTACGCTAAAAGCGATTCCTGCTATAAGCACAGGAATGGCGTATTTCATCATCTGTTTCCAAATTGTGCTGTTAAAACCAAAACCCATTTTCACATACAACGGTAACACCATTATCAAGGTTGCAGCACTCGCTATTAAATTGGAAATAAAGATATAAGCTACTTTATTTTCCGAACTCCACAGCGAGTTCCAGAATTCACTATTAATTGCCAGCTTCGGAAGTGCAAGAAAGAAGAATAAATTAAGCCCTAGATTAATACACACATTTAGGATTTTTATGATTGCATACCGCATGGGCTTTTCATTGACCCGAAACCACACAAACGGAAGCACAATGAGTGCGTCTAAAGCCAATATCCATAGTCCGTAGGTTACGTATTCCACCTTAAAATCGGCTATTTCAGCTAGTTGATTTCGGAATAACAAGGTAACTCCTAAGAAAATAACTGTAGAAACCGTAAGCGAGGTAAGCGTCGTTGATTGTACTTCTTTTTGATTTGTACTTCCTTTGGTAACGAAGCGAAAAAAGGCAGTTTCCATTCCATAGGAAAGTAGTACGTTCCCGAGGATAAGGAATGCCATTAAACTTGAATAAATCCCGTACTCTTCTGGCAACAAAAACTCCACATAAAGTGGGACAAGGATAACGGATAAAATTCTGGGCAAAACGGTGGCTAGCCCATAAATAAAAGTCTGTTTAAAGAGTTTTTTAAAAAGTGCCAAATTCGAGTTTCAATTTATTTGAATCCACAAGATTGGGGACGCTTGTAATAGTGGCAAAAGTATTGAAAAGATTGATTTTTAAGGTGAAAATAAAATTTGGTTTTACCTACCAAATGCTAAAAGAATATTTCGAAGCTTCGATGCTAAAAGGTGTTATTTTCAAATAGCTATTCGTAAACGGAAATAGGTCTTTTTTAAGACGATTTGTTTTTTGACAATGTATTTAATTGAAGGAAATTGCTGTATTTTTCAGTTATGACTAATTAGTTTAGCTTATTGCATTGTTTTTCTTAATTATTTTTTTGAAATTGCGGTTATTAATAAATAAACTTAAAATCATGAAACTAAAACTCTTAACACTTCTATTTTTATCGGTTTGCGGAATTGCTTCTGCGCAAAAAAAAGTTAAGTATAACGACAAAGAACGCGATATGCTTAAAACATACTTTTTTAATGAAGGTTTTAACTCTCCGGCGACTAAAAAAGTTTCCACTCTTATTATGAAAGATGGAACCGTTCACAAAGGATATTGTAACTCAGTAAGAACAAAAAAAGGACAAATAAATGAAATTACCTTTAAAGACAGTATTTCAGGAAACAAGGAAACTTATGAAGCAACTAAAATAGCTGAAGCATATCTGTTTGCTAGTGGCATGGAAAAATTCGGAAAAGTATCTGAAAAATTCAGTAACTACGGCATGGGCAAACGAAATAGCGTGAAGAAATTGACTTCTAGTGATGAGGTTTACTTTGAGAACAAAACCGTTGCTTTAAAGAATAAGAAAAGTGAAAGAGAGTTTTTAATGCAATTGATAAATCCTGATTTTAGTTCGATTATAGCTGTTTATCACGATCCTTTTGCTAGCGAATCTGGAGGTTTTTCTGTTGGTGGAAGCCCTACATTTGGTGGCGGTGTTGTGAAATCGTATTATGTTGAAAAAGACGGCAAAATATTTTGGTTGCCAAAAAAAGACTTTAAAGAGAGATACGAACAGCTTTTTGGTGATAATGCCCAATTTATGGCCAAGTACCCGTACAACTCTATTAATTGGGATTGGTTAAGTGCTTTAATTTTAGAATACACACGAATGTCTGTAGAAAACGAATAAGGAGTTTTTAATTTTAAATGCAAAGCCCCAAGGTTGTAGAACGTTGGGGCTTTGTTATATATTGAAGTTTTGAAAATTTATATAAAATCGAATCCGCAATACGGGACTAAAACTTCTGGGATTTTAATTCCATCTTTGGTTTGGTAGTTTTCAAGGATTCCTGCCAGAACACGTGGTAATGCTAAGGCACTTCCGTTTAGGGTGTGTGCAAGTTTGTTTTTTCCGTCGGTATCTTTAAATCGCAGTTTCAAACGATTGGCTTGGAAGGTTTCAAAATTTGATACAGATGAAATCTCCAACCATCGGTCTTGTGCGGTTGAAAACACTTCAAAATCATAGGTCATTGTTGCAGTAAACCCAAGGTCGCCACCACATAGGCGAAGAATTCTGTAAGGCAATTTCAATTCACGAAGAATATCCTTTACGTGCTCTACCATACCGTCTAAAGCGGCATAGGAATTATCGGGATGTTCAATTCGTACAATTTCTACCTTATCAAATTGATGCAAACGGTTTAGTCCGCGAACATGGGCGCCGTAACTCCCTGCTTCTCTTCGGAAACAAGGTGTGTATCCGGTACACATTATCGGGAAATCAGAATTATTCAATAAATCTCCGCGAAACATATTTGTAACGGGAACTTCGGCTGTTGGAATTAAGTACAAATCATCAACGCCCACGTGATACATCTGTCCTTCTTTATCGGGTAATTGACCCGTTCCGTAGCCTGAAGCTTCATTAATCATTAGCGGCATTTGATACTCGGTATACCCGGCCGAAATGTTTTTATCTAAAAAATAGGCAATCATTGCCCTTTGTAACCGTGCGCCTTTCCCTTTATAAACAGGAAATCCAGCACCCGTAACTTTAACGCCTAGTTCAAAATCGATTAAATCGTATTTTTTGGCAAGTTCCCAATGCGGTAACGCGCCGTCAATAAGTTTTGGGATTTCGCCTTCTTTAAAAACCTCGAGATTATCGTTTTCATCAGTTCCTGCTGGTACCAAATCGTGAGGAATGTTTGGAACGGTGTAAAGCAGTTGTTGCAAACGATCAGAAGCAGCGAGCATTTTGTCGTTTAGCTGTTTTGAAGTTTCTTTTAAATCGACTGTTTTTTTCTTTAGTTCGTTCGCTTTTTCAATATCACCACTTTTAAAGAGTTTTCCTATTTCTTTTGAGTAGTTGTTGCTTTGCGCTAAAACCTCATCTAATTGTGCTTGCGAACTTCTACGCTCTTCATCTGCCGACAAAATCTCATCGAATACAGATTCAACATTTAGCCCTCTTTTTGTGAGTGCTTTTACATATTTTTCCTTGTTTTCGCGAATTTCGTTTACTTGTAGCATAAGGTTATTTTTAAGGCAGCTAAGGTACAATAGACCTCTCAAGTTTTCAAGAGCTACGAGGTCTTATTTTTATGATAACATTATTTCATATAATTTTTTGACGAACTGAAGTAATGGCGTTCGCTATTCGGATAGGAAAATTATTTTTTTATTGGTTTTGCTTTATAATCTTCAGGCGAAGGCAAAATCCATTCACTATGTTTAAAAGGGTGCCATTTTTGTGAAGCGATATCGATATTTGTGTCGGTAAAAGGATGATACGGCCCTCCGTTTATGCTTACCCAAGATTCCATATACACAGCAACATCGCTACCTTTTTCAGCTTCTATTTCTTTTATTTTCTGAGCCAATTGCCACATTAAGTCAGGTTTGGATTTTACGGAAGCCTTTTGTTTTCGACCTAGGATTTTCGTGTAATCATAAAATTTTCGTTCTCCGTTTTCTTTATCGGCAACATAGACGTTTAGCGTGCCACTTTTGGAACGCAGCATCATTCGCCAGCTCAATCTGTGGCCTTCTTCTGTCCAAAGTACATCATCTGTAAAAAACCAGTGGCGCAAAGGCAATCCTATTTGAAATATAAAATACACCGAAAGCAATGCGACCAGAATAGTATTATATTTCGGAACGACTATAGCATTGCCAGCATATAATTCCTTCTTCGGAAGAAAACGTTTTCTAAGAATTTCGGGTGAAAAGAAAAACAATGCAAACGCAATTGACATATAGGGGAAAATTCCTATTTGAAAAACAACCGAATTGAAAAGATGAAAAATTATTGAAAGTATAAAACCAAGAAAACGGGTGCGTTTCCATAACAGCAATGGAACGATTAATAAATCGAACAGGATTCCGGTATAAACCATCGTCCAGTGCACGAATTTAAGTTGTAATAAACCGCCTATTAACCAATAGTTTGCTTTGCCTTGCATGAATAGTGCAATTACCGAAGTGTCTAACCAATCTGGGTAGAATTTGGCAACGGAAGCATACGTGTAAACAATCCATACTTGAAGTATTAAAATCAACAATACCCAACGAGGCATCGACGGTGATTTTATTTCGGGATTAAACTTAGCGTCCAATGAAAACGATCTGTTTGCGGGTAAAAAAGCCATTATCCAGCAGAGCAACATCATTAAATAATAATGATTGTTATAGCTTGATTTTTGCATTAAATAAACACCTGTCCACAGTAAGGCATAGGCAATCATACTAAAGCGATATTTATAACCAAGCATCACGAAAATCCCGAAAATGCCCATCAACGCAAAATAATAATACATTAAATCGCCTTGTAGGTATTGTAGAAAATCGAATCCGATAAAATTGAATGTAAAGGGTGGTTCAACCAAGTTTCTTCGAACCCAGCCAGTGGCAAGAGCGCCAAAAGCTTCGATGGTGATAAGAAGACCAAAAACGGCCCTAAACAGGACAAGACCAATATTGTCGATCTGCCTGAAAAGAAATTTATCCACGGTCTTTTAAGTATTGAATGGCAAACTTTTCATCCTTGGCAATTTCTTGGCGCAAGGTTTCAATAGAGTCGAACGTTTCTTCTGCTCGAATAAATTTTAAAAATTCGATAGTGATTTCTTCTCCATACAAATCTTTAGTAAACTCGAGAAAATGAGTTTCGATGGTTTTTTCGACGCCTCCCACCGTGGGGTTTGTCCCAATACTCGTAATTCCGAAAACCTTTTCATTGTTCAAAACTGATTGTACAATGTAAACGCCATTTTTTGGAACGAGCTTGTATGTTTCTTTTAATTTTAAATTGGCAGTTGGATAATTTATTGTTCTTCCAATTGCTTTTCCACGCACTACGTTGCCAGTGACCATAAAATTGTATCCTAAATAGCTGTTGGCTGTTTCAATATCGCCGGCATCCAATGCTTTTCGTATTTTGGTAGAGCTTATTGCTACATCATCAATTTCCTTGGCTGAAATTTCTTCAATTTCAAATCCGTAAGTGCGTCCAAATTCTTTTAGGTTTTCAATATTGGCAGTTCTATTTCTTCCAAAACGATGGTCGTAACCAATGATAATTTTCTTCGCATTTAAGCTGTTTACGAGAATATCGCGTACATATTCTAAGGCAGTTAAACGAGAAAAAGCGTGCGTAAAAGGATGAATAACCAATTGATCTAGGCCGGTTTCTTGAAGTAATTGGGTGCGTTCCTCAATCGTGTTTATAAGCTTTAAGTCCATGTCCTGCTGTAGCACCATTCTAGGATGTGGAAAAAAAGTGAGTACTACGGAATCTAAATCTTCCTTTTTTGCAGTTTCTACCAATCGTTTTAAAATAGATTTATGCCCAATGTGAACTCCATCAAAAGTGCCAATGGTAACAACGCTTTTACGGTTGTTTTTATATGCGGAGGCAGAGGAATATTTCTTCAAAATTATTTTCCGTTAAAAGTATTCATTGTAATATTTATTCCTGCAAGCGCAAAAGATTCTATTAGCTCACAGCTTTTTTCCAAACGTTCTGGCAGGGCGTTCTCTTCTTCTGCTTCCCATTCGCCCAACACATAATCTACTTGTCGCCCTTTACTAAAAGCATCGCTTATTCCGAAGCGAAAACGATTGTAATTGGTGGTCTGAAGCGTATTTTGAATGTCTTTTAGTCCGTTATGACCGCCATCACTTCCTTTGGTTTTAACACGAATAGTTCCAAACGCTAAATTTAGATCGTCGGTAATAACCAAGATGTTCTCTAACGGTATTTTCTCTTTCTCCATCCAGTATTTCAGCGCCTTTCCGCTCAGGTTCATAAAGGTACTTGGTTTTAGAAAGATAAGCGTTCTTCCTTTAACTTTATGTGTAGATATATCGCCCAATTTTGCTGTTTCCCAAGAAAGAGAGTTTTTGCTCGCATAAAAATCGACCACTTTAAAACCGATGTTGTGCCTAGTGTTTTCATATTTAGGGCCAATATTACCCAAACCTACGATAAGAAATTTTTTCATTGGATCTTCTTCTGTACTAATTTGTTCAGCTTTTGCAAAAAACAATTTCTTTAAAAATGATAGCATATACTTTTTAATCCATAGTTTTTAAACCTGAGGTTTTGCGCTTAAAACCTGAAACTTAATAAAGTTGTAAAAATAAAAAAAGCACCCTGATTTAACAGGATGCCTTCTACTAATATTTGTATAGATAATACTATGCTTCAGCAGCTGCTTCTCCTGCGTCTTCAGTAGCTTCTCCCTCTTCATCTTCGTCATCAACGTCTGCAACAGCGGTACGTGATGTTCTAACTTGACAGATAACTGTGTTTTCTGGGTGCATGATCTTGTACTTGTCTGTTTCAATTGACTTAGTGTACATTTTAGCACCAATTTTCATTTCGGTAATGTCTGCCTCAATAAAATCTGGAAGGTTTTCTGGTAAAGCTTTTACGCGAAGGTTACGTGTAACAATACGTAAAGTACCGCCATTACGTACACCACGAGAGTTTCCTGTAGTACGGACTGGAATTTCCATAGTTACTTCTTTATCATCAAAAATTTGGTAAAAGTCGATGTGAAGAATACGATCTGTAACTGGGTGAAATTGTATATCCTGAAGAATGGCATTTACTTTAGTGCCACCCAAATCAACCACAACCGTGTGTACGTCTGGAGTGTAAACCAAGTTTTTAAATGCAATTTCTTCTGCTGAAAAACTAATTGGTTCTTTTCCTCCGTAAACTACGCAAGGAACCATTCCAGCATTACGTAGGGCTTTTGTTGCCTTTTTGCCCACGCTTTCTCTTTTTGATCCTTTAATTGTAATCGATTTCATTTGTAAAAGTTATTAATTATTAAGTTGTTGAGTTAATTAAAACCCAATTTTTTAAGGTTGGCAAAGATATGGTTTATTTTGAATTTACGATTTAGAATTTAAAATTATTTGCTATGAATCGAAAATGATAACCAACTAATCTCCATAAAATAGTTTTCGCTATTTATATTAGAAATACATTCAATGAGGGTCCGTTATTTAACGAATAAAAGGCAACTGAGTGATTCCGACAAAATGAATTAGTGCGTTTTATCGGAATCGTTCCGAAGCTACATTAAAAATTTACCGCTAATAGATTTGTTTGCGTTTACACTCAACATAACATCTGCAAAAAGCTTAGCACAAGTTATTACTCTAATTTTATCATTCGGCTTTGTTGGGATAGAATCTGAAACAATCAATTCTAATAACTGCGATTTTTCTATTCGCTCGTAAGCATTTCCTGAAAGTAATGGGTGCGTACAAACTGCACGAACACTTAAGGCTCCGCGCTCCATCATTAAGTCGGCTGCGGTAGTAAGCGTTCCAGCAGTATCTACCATATCATCAACTAGTACTACATTTTTTCCTTTTACATCTCCAATTAGTTCCATATGCGAGATAACATTCGCTTTTTCACGCTGCTTATAACATATAACCACATCGCTATTCAAGAATTTGGAATAGGCATACGCACGTTTTGAACCTCCCATATCTGGTGATGCAATGGTGAGGTTTTCAAGATTTAGACTCCGTAGGTATGGCAGGAAAATGGTTGATGCGAAAAGGTGATCTACTGGTTTTTCGAAGAATCCTTGAATTTGATCTGCGTGCAAATCCATAGTAATAATTCGAGTAGCACCTGCGGCTTCAAGCATTTTTGCAACTAGTTTTGCCGCAATCGGTACTCTTGGTTTGTCTTTTCTGTCTTGGCGTGCCCAGCCAAAATAGGGTAGCACGGCAGTGATATGTCTAGCTGAAGATCTTTTCGCAGCATCAATCATAAGCAAAAGCTCCATTAGGTGGTCGCTGTTTGGGAAAGTAGATCCTATCAGAAATACGCGGCTTCCACGCACCGACTCTTCAAAAGACGGCTGGAATTCGCCATCGGAGTAGTGAGAAGTTATGACTTTTCCTAATGGAATTCCAAAGGCTTCGGCGATATCTTTTCCAAGGGCTTCACTTTGTTTACAGGCAAAAATCTTAGGTTCGGGGGCAAGAGTTGGCATAATTGTAGGTTTTGATGGATACGTCGCAAAGGTAAAGATTAATGGTTAGTCATCTTAAAAAAAATACGCAACAAAATTTTTCGAGATATTCTAAAATATTTACTTATTTTTGCAACCCCAATTGCTCGAGTGGCGGAATTGGTAGACGCGTTGGATTCAAAATCCAATGTCGCAAGACGTGCGGGTTCGATTCCCGCCTCGAGTACGAAATCCCTTTACGACTTATCTCGTTCAGGGATTTTTTTTATATTTAATTATGTTTTTTGTTTATGCCATTTCAAGTTTGTCCAAAAACTATATTTATGTCGGAATGACCGATGATATTGACCGTCGTTTGAAACAGCATAACGGAGGCTATGAAAGAACTACAAAGCCGTATTGCCCATATATATTACTTTATTCCGAAGTTGCGGGCAATAGGGTTGATGCAAGATTGCGCGAGAAGTATTGGAAATCAGGAACTGGGAAAAGACAACTTCGAAAAATGAGGGATTCCTTAAATAAGTAGCGTTGGGTTCAAGATCCAATGTCGCAAGACGTGCGGGCCTGCCTGTCGTGCCTTCGGCAGGCAGGCCTGCCTGCCGAAGGCACGCAGGCAGGTTCGATTCCCGCCTCGAGTACTGATAAAAAAACGCATTTATTTGATTCACAAATAGATGCGTTTTTATTTTGGTAAATTGTACCTACATAGTACCGACTTTAGATTAATTTCAATTGTTTTCCTAGTTCAAAAGAGGTTTTTTAACCATAAATATTCAATCTGTCTCCAACTAATAAACCTCATAAACTCATTTAGCAATAAGTTAGTAAGGTTTTTTTGGTAGTGGCGTAAGTTCACATTAATTTCGCTTTCTAGTTTATAGCTGGAAATACCTGTTAACTATTTGTAACTCAATAGAGGTAAATTTGGATTCCGTGCTACTATTTTTGAATATTTACAGATGAAACATAGTAAACAACACACCTACGACATAGCCTACTTACGAATGGCAAAGGAATGGAGCAAACTTTCCTATTGCAAACGCAGACAGGTTGGCGCGCTTATTGTTAAGGACAAAATGATTATAAGCGATGGCTATAACGGCACTCCCACTGGCTTTGAAAATATTTGTGAAGATGATGAAGGGTTTACAAAATGGTATGTATTACACGCAGAGGCCAATGCTATTTTAAAAGTAGCCTCCTCTACCCAAGCTTGTCGAGGTGCTACGCTTTATATTACCATGTCGCCTTGTAAAGAATGCAGTAAATTGATTCATCAAGCGGGAATTACAAGACTAGTTTATAAAGATGAATATAAAGATAATGCCGGTATCGCATTTTTAGAAAAAGCAGGGGTGAAAATTGAACACATTCCTGATTTGGATTCAGAATAATGAAAGAAAACACCTCAAAATCACGTAACAACCTTAAAAAGTACTTGCCTTTATGGGTTGGACTGGCGCTCGCCTCTGGTGTTTTAATCGGTTCTAAACTGAATTTTAACGATACTACTAAAAAAATATTCGCAACCAATTCAAAAAAGGACAAGCTCAATAGGCTTATCGATTATATCGATTATGAATACGTTGATGAGGTTAACACAGACAGTATTGTTGATGTTACCGTAAACGCAATTCTCGAGAACCTCGATCCGCATTCGGTTTACATTCCGAAAAAGGAATATGCTCATAGCGCCGACGATATGCGTGGGGCTTTTATTGGTATTGGGGTTAGCTTTTATATTTATAAAGATAGTATTGCTGTAATTCGACCAATAACTGGCGGACCTGCTTATAATGCAGGAATTAAAGCCGGCGACCGAATTATCTATGCCGATGGTAAAAAGCTATTCGGAGAATTGATAGAACGCGACAGCATTACTAATTATTTAAAGGGTTCTATAAATAGTAAAGTTGCTTTAGAAATTTACAGGCCTAGCCAAAACGAAAAATTGAATATAAGCCTGCGAAGAAAAGAAGTGCCGTTAATAAGTGTAGATGCTTCGTATAAACTAACCGACGACTTAGGCTATATTAAGTTAAACCGATTTTCCGAAACTACTTTCAACGAATTCAAAATAGCCTTGGATAAATTGAAAGATGAAGGTATTACCAAATTGGTATTAGATCTTCGCAATAATCCAGGAGGCTACATTTCAACGGCCGAAAGGGTGGTAGATGAGTTTTTGGGGAATAAAAAACTGGTGTTAATCACTAAGAATAAAAGTGGCGAAATAAACAAAACTTACGCCACTCGCCGTGGAGATTTTGAACACGGAAAACTATATGTCCTTATCAACGAAAATTCGGCTTCGGCTAGTGAAATTGTCGCGGGTGCACTTCAGGATAACGACAAAGGAACCATTATTGGCAGAAGGTCTTTCGGAAAAGGTTTGGTGCAGCGGGAAATGTCGCTAGGCGATGGAAGTGCCGTTAGATTAACCATCGCCCGATACTACACGCCTACCGGTAGATCTATTCAAAAACCTTACGGACAAGGGAACGAATCGTATTATAGCGATTATGAAAAACGGTACCGAAATGGAGAACTGCTCCATGCCGACAGTATTAAGGTAGCAGATTCTTTACGCTATGTTACTCCAAAAGGAAAAGTAGTGTACGGTGGTGGTGGTATTATTCCGGATGTGTTTATTCCAAAGGATACGAGCATGGAAAATGAAACCATCCAATACGTTTCAAGAAGTGGGTTTTTAAGCTATTTTATTTTTGAATATCTCGAAAAAAATCGAACTATTTTTAGCGGAATGAATTTTGAGGATTTCAGAACCAAGTTTGAAGTAGATGATAAATTATCGAATGAATTTCTTGAATATGCCAAATTTGATCAAGCTCATATAGATCTTTCAGGGTATACCGAAGAGTTGAAAAGAACCATAAAAGCAAATATAGCCCAACAGCTTTATGGCCCTAACGAATATGAAATTATTCTAAACGAGAAAGACCCTATGATCTTAAAAGTTCTAGAGTTAGAAGGTAAAGGGCATTTGGATGAAAAATAGAGCTTCTATTTTTTCAATTTTGCAGCTATCTTTTGTGAAATCAAAAAAATAGAGAGTACCAAAATTGCACACAAGCCAGAAAGAACCCCGAAAAGCGCAATAGAGCTATCTCCTACAAATAAGTTGCCAAAATCCAGTTTGGTGGCATTATAAACAATTATACCTACTGAGGCAGCAATCAAAAAGTAAATAAAAATCTTCATGGTATTATTTTTTATTTCGATGATTTTGAAAGTATATAGGCGAAGTTGAAAAATTACAGCACCACCTATATACTTTTAAGATTCAAATATTTAAAACTAATTAAAAAGTCCTTGAATATTTGAAGTAAATAGCTTTACAGCAATCGCCAACAAAATTACACCAAATATTTTCTTTATTATAGCAATTCCATTTGTTCCCAAAAATCTTTGTAGTCTTCCAGAGGTTTTCAGTACCGCATAAATTATTATAATGTTCACTACAATAGCAACAATGATGTTTTCAAGAGCGTATTCTGCTCTAAGCGATATTAAGGTTGTTAAGCTTCCAGGGCCGGCTAAAAGAGGGAAAACCAACGGAAAGTAAGATGCCATATTTGGGTTTTCGTCGCCTTCTTTAAAAAGGGTAACTCCTAAAATCATTTCCAACGCGATAAAAAACAGGATTAACGCACCTGCTACAGCAAATTCGCTTACATCAATACCAATTAATTTCAAGATTTTTTCTCCAAGAATTAAGAAAACAATCATTACAATCATGGCAATAATAGAAGCTTTTCCAGAATGTATTTTTCCAGCTTTTTCACGAAGACCTATAATGATGGGAATTCCGCCAATAATATCAATTACTGCAAAAAGTACCATTGTGGCTGTGGCTATTTCTTTAAAATTAAAATTCATCTCGATTTTTTTTTTGAGGGCGCAAAAGTAGAAATTATTATCTGAACTAATTGATTTATTAGTAGTTAATAAATGTATAATTTTCCATTAGCTAGATTCAGGAAACAATTTATCTTTGCGGCATGTTTCAGCTTGGAAAAACAATAGTATCAGAAGATATAATCGAAAAGGATTTTGTGTGCAATCTCAGCGCATGCAAAGGTGCCTGTTGTATCGAAGGAGAAGCGGGAGCACCTGTTACTCCTGAAGAAATAGATATTTTAAAAGAAATCTATCCAAAAGTAAAACCCTTTCTTCGCCCCGAGGGTGTCGCTTCAATTGAAAAACAAGGCACACATATAGAATCTGACCTTGGCGAATTTGAAACACCGTTGGTAGAAGGCAAGGAGTGTGCTTATGTTACTTTTTCTGAAAACGGAACAGCCGGTTGTGGAATAGAAGATGCCTATAATGCAGGCAAAATCGATTTTCAAAAACCTGTCTCGTGTCATTTATATCCTGTTCGCGTTCAGGAATATAGTGAGTTTGCAGCAGTAAACTATCATCGCTGGCCTATTTGCGACGATGCTTGTACTTTAGGAAAAGAACTACAAGTTCCTGTTTACAAATTTGTAAAAACTGCCCTTATTAGAAAATTTGGCGAAAACTGGTATGCCGAGTTGGAGAAAGTAGCTTCTCAAATGTAATTTTCCATAATCACTTTTATAACTTATATTTAGTTAACCTGATTTTGAGTATATTAGTATTCAAAATTAAATCAACGAACTAAAATTTTAAGATTATGAAAAAGTATTTATTCTTATTACTTTTCTGCGCTTCATTGGTAGCCTGTAAAGACAATCCAGTGAGTAAAAAAATTCAGGAAACACAAGAAACGGTTTCCAACACCTCCAATGCCGTTAATGAAATAAATAAAATGCAGGACGACATCAAGGATTTAGCTGAAGTAACACCACTTACCAATGCAGAATTAAAAGAGTGGTTGCCAGATGAAGTTGAAGGTATGAAACGTATAAGCTATAAGGCAGGCGAAGTGGGAATGATGGGCATTTCTTCAATTGAAGCTACCTATGCCAACGAAGACAAATCAAAAAAGTTTCATGTAAAACTAATTGATGGTGCAGGCCAAATGGGAGCTACCTTAACCGCGTCTATGCGAATGATGCTGAGTCAGGATTTTGAAGAGGAAGATGAATATGAAATTCGAAAAACCGAAACCAAAAATGGCAAAAAGGTAATTTTAGAATACCGCAAAGACAATAGTGAAAGCAAAATTCAATTTATGGAAAAAAACCGTTTTTATATCGAAACGGAAGGAGAAAATATGAGTCTCGACGATACTTGGGACGTTATAGACGATTTAAATTTGGACAATTTGGGCTAACCCCAATATTGTTTTACTTTGCAAGTTTTAATATAAAAGGGATTGGCTTTATGCTGGCCCTTTTTTTGATAAGGTTCGATTTTTGATAAATAATTCCAGAACCCCATAGCAATCGGGGCATTTCCTTATATTTACACCATGCGCATTTTTTGTACTATATTCTTACTGTTAACCTTTGTTTCTGGATTTTCCCAGAGCAGTGCTTTAGCAAAAAATTATTTTGAACAAGGCGAGTTTGAAAAAGCACTTCTTGTTTACGAAAAGCTTAGTGTACAGCAACCAAACCGAATCGATTATTTCATAGGCTTAGTTAAAAGTCACCAACAGCTCGAAAATTTTTCAGAAGCAGAACAGTTACTGAAACAAAAATTAAGCAATGCACGCAACTACCCGCAACTTTTCGTAGAGCTAGGTTATAACTATTCGCTTCAGAACAAAACTGAATTAGCTGTCGAGAGTTATAACAAAGCAATTGAGGCGGTCGAAAGCAATCCAAACTTTGGCTACACTATTGGAAACACATTCGAAAAATACAGTTTGCTAGATGAAGCAATCGCTGCTTATAAAAAAGCAATGGAACTTAATGAAAGAGTGGATTACAGTATGCAGTTGGCACAAATTTATGGCGAACAGGGCAATCTGGAAAAAATGTTCGAGAGTTACCTGGATATCATAGAAAAGAACAAAGGTTTTAGAAGTACAGCCCAACGTTATTTCAGTCTTTATATTACAGAAGATCCATTAAACGAGGCTAATTCGGTGCTTAGAAGAACGCTTTTAAAGCGCTCCCAACAAAATCCAGAAACGCTATATAACGAATTACTTAGCTGGCTTTTTATTCAGCAAAAAGAATATAAAAAAGCATTTACGCAAGAAAAAGCAATTTATAAACGAGTAGACGAAGATCTTAGCAGTATTGTCGATTTAGCCTACATAGCCATCGGCGACAAGGATTACGAAAACGGAAGGGAAATAATAAATTTCGTAATCGAAAATTCGTTTACCCCACAAAACAGGTTGCAGGCATATCAAATTCTAATGAAAATGGAAGTCGAAACTGCAACTCCCGAAAAATACGCTGCAGTAGAAAACAAATTTGAAGCACTGTTAGATGAATTTGGAAGGGGTAAAGACACCTATTTGCTTCAAATAGATTACAACCATTTTTTGGCGTTTAAAAACAATAAGAAAGAAGTTGCAATCGAAAATTTAAAGGCGTTGACAAAACAGGCATTAACCAGCTATCAAGAGGCTCGGGTAAAAATGGAACTCGCCGATATTTTGGTTTTTGACGAAAAATTTAATGCTGCTTTAATCTATTATTCACAAATTCAAAACAAGGTGCAAAACGATGTGCTTGCGCAAGAAGCACGATTTAAAGTGGCTCGAACCAGCTATTTTAAAGGAGATTTTGAATGGACACAAGTTCAACTCGATGTCTTGAAAAAATCAACTTCACAGTTAATAGCCAACGACGCTATGGAATTGAGTTTAATGATCAGGGATAACTCGTTGGAAGATTCTACTCAAACGGCTTTAAAAAAATATGCACGTGCCGATTTATTGGCGTTTCAAGAACGAAATACAGAAGCAATCGCGGTGCTCGATGAAGTGTTGGTAGATCATAAAGGTGAATCTATCGAAGATGAAGCATTGTTAAAACAAGGAGAACTTTTTGAAAAGACAGGTGCTTATATAAAGGCGATCGAAAACTATCTAAAAATCATAGAATTTTACAAAGACGATATCTTGGCAGACGACGCCCACTACCGATTGGCTCAAATTTATGAAACTAAATTAGATGAGCCAGACAAAGCTAAATATCAATACGAACAAATAATATTTAATCACGCCGATAGTATTTATTTTGTCGAAGCCCGCAAAAGGTTTAGAATGCTACGAGGCGATGCCATAAATTAAAAAATATGTACATATACAACGTAACAATAAACGTAGAACAGGTAATTCACGACCGCTGGTTACAGTGGATGATTTCTGAACACATTCCCGCCATGCTCGCTACTGGAAAATTCAGTAAAGCGCTCATGACACGTGTGGTTGTAGAAGAAGAAATGGGCGGTACAACATATTCCGTTCAATATACGACCGATAGTAAAGAAACGCTTCAGAAATATTATGACGAAAATGCGGAAGAACTTCGTGGCCATAGCAAGGCTTTTGAAGGAAAATTTATAGCTTTTAGAACAGAACTAGAAGTTATAGGGGAAGCTCATAATGAACTTTTCAAAAACAACCAAAAATCATAAAGTTTGTAGCGCTTAAAAGAAACATGGCAAAAAACATCCAAAAGAGTAATAAAACATATTCCAAACCAAATCAAGGAGAAGTGCGCGCCAAAAAACACCTTGGCCAACATTTCCTTAAAGATGAGGTGATTGCTGAAAGAATTGGCGATACCCTAACGCTCGAAGGATATAAAAACGTATTGGAAATAGGTCCCGGAATGGGCGTGCTGACCAAATATCTAATTGAAAAGGATGTTGCTGTAATTGCCATGGATCTCGATTCAGAATCTATTGACTACTTAAAAGAAAACTATCCCAACAAAAACCTGGAAATTCTTGAAGGTGATTTTTTGAAGTTTGATATCACACAACTTTTTGGTGACGAACAATTCGCAATAACCGGTAACTTTCCGTACAATATTTCCACTCAAATCGTTTTCAAAATGTTGGAATGGAAAGATCGAATTCCGGAGTTTACCGGGATGTTTCAAAAAGAAGTGGCGCAGCGAATCTGTGAAAAGGAGGGAAGTAAAGCCTATGGAATTCTTTCGGTGCTGACTCAAGCGTTTTATGATGCCGAATACCTGTTCACGGTTCCGCCCTCAGTTTTTAATCCGCCACCAAAAGTAGATAGTGGCGTGTTGCGGTTAACAAGAAAGAAAGATTATTCAATCCCGTGTGATGAAAAATTCTTTTATAGAGTGGTAAAAACCGCTTTTCAACAACGCAGAAAAACACTTCGGAACAGTCTAAAATCCTTTGATCTTTCCGATAGAATAAAAGAAGATATTATCTTTGGCCAACGTCCTGAACAACTTTCGGTTTCAGAATTTATTGCGCTCACCCAAAAACTAGAAAACGATGCGATTTCAACTGACAGATGAATTTATAGAGAAGGTTGAAAAACTTATTGCAGATGATAATGGCGAGGCTTTAGAGGCGCTTTTAAAAGAATATCACTTTGCCGATATCGCCGAGCTCCTAGAAGAACTCGACACTGATGAGGCTACATATATCGTAAAACTTCTCGATAGTGAAGTAACCAGCGAAATTCTTATCGAACTCGATGACGATCTGCGGGAAAGTATTTTAGACAACCTTACACCATCCGAAATTGCCGATGAGCTTGATGAAATGGATACCGATGACGCGGCCGATATTATCGCCGAACTCGATGACGATATCCAGAAACAAGTTATCGGACATATTGAGGACACCACCCACGCCGCCGATATTGTTGATCTTTTGCGCTATGACGAAGATACTGCAGGTGGATTAATGGCGAAGGAGCTGGTGAGCGTAAAAGAATCGTGGACTGTGGCAGGTTGTGTTCGGGAAATGCGTAGACAAGCCGAAAACGTTACGCGCGTTCACTCCATTTATGTTACCGATAAAGAGGGAAGATTAAAGGGAAGGCTATCATTAAAAGATTTACTTACTGCCCACCAAAGAGCCCATATTAGCGAGGTGTATATTCCAAAAGTAGATTATGTAACTGTTCATACAGAAGCCAACGAAGTGGCTCGTATTATGCAGAAATATGATCTTGAAGCAATTCCCGTAGTCGATGACGAAGGCATTTTAGTAGGGAGAATTACCATTGATGATATTCTAGATTACGTAAAAGAAGAAGCTGAACGTGATTATCAAATGGCAGCAGGTATTAGCCAAGACGTTGAAGCAAGTGATGGCCTTTTTAAACAAACCAAAGCACGTTTGCCTTGGTTAATGATTGGAATGATGGGCGGCCTGGGTGCAGCAACAATTATATCCAACTTTGAGGTTATTCTCAGCACCTATCCCAAACTACTTATTTTTGTGCCTTTAATTCAGGCAACGGCTGGAAACGTCGGGGTTCAATCTAGCGCCATAATTGTTCAAGGATTGGCAAACGATTCGTTGAAAGGGCATTTATTTGCACGAATAGTACGAGAAACTACGGTTGCATTGGTCAACGGAATTTCAATCGCTATTATCGTGCTGTTTATTAGTCATTTTATTTTCTATACAAGTTACCTGGAGTCATTAAGTATCGGGGTGGCATTGATTACAGTTATTATACTTGCTGCAATTGTTGGAAACCTTATTCCTATTTTTCTACATAGAAGAGGAATTGATCCGGCTGTAGCAACGGGTCCGTTTATTACTACAAGTAATGATGTTTTTGGAATTTTCACCTACTTCCTCATCGCTAAACTAATTTTAGGATTTTGAATTCGAAAGTATTTACTCACCGATTTACAGTTCCTACTTCCGCAATAGATGTGCTAAACCACGTTAATAACGTTATCTATTTGCAATGGTGTCTTGAAGCTGCCGAAGCCCACTGGAAATTTAAAACCGATGCCAAGTTGCGCGAGAAATACGTTTGGGTCGTGCTCAATCACAATATTTCATATAAAAACGCTTCTTTTTTGGGTGAAGAACTCGAAGTGCAAACCTGGATCGACTCGCATAAAGGTGTCCGAAGTGAGCGACACTATCGCATAGTTCGAATTTCAGATGGCAAAACAATTATTGAAGCACAAACGCTATGGTGTTTATTAGACGGAGAAACACGCCGCCCAGTTATAATCCCAGAGCATGTCGCCAATCTTTTCCTTTAAAAACATCACTTTATATTAGTGCTTTCCATCGTTAGCGAACTACCTCATGGCTTCGTAAGTGGGGTTTGCACGAAACTTGACAACTACCAAACTTCAAAAGAAAAAGCTAGAAATACCGAAGTAAATCTAGCTTTAACTTAATTTGAGACTAACGAAGTTTCCAAGTTGTCTACTCAGTCTCTCAACTGATTAAGCTTTTTTGTAGCTTGAATAATATTCTTGCATCAAGTTCATTAATGCCGAAACCAAATCTTTTGTTTCTAACAACAAACTGAAATACAAAGTTGTGTTCTTAGGACTTGATTCTTCTGTACGTGTGCGCGCTACTTGCTTTTCGATTTTTAGCGAAAGGCTATTGAATATTTCATCTTTATTATCCAATATTTTACCTATTCTTTCAAATTCATTCTTGTTAAAGATGTCTTCAATTTCATTTAAAAGCTCTTCTAAGTGTCGATCTATTTCTTGTAAATCTTTTATTTGATTAAATCGGAGTGCCTTATGATTATTATTAACGTGCTTGTAACTCGTCTTCGATATAAACTCTAATGATTGAACCACATCTGTTAAGTATCCTAAAATAATAATATAAAAGTTACTTCCCCGAACACTGGTTTCATCAAGGTTTTTAATGAAATAGAAAATATTATCTCGCAATTCTTCTACTTCATCATTCAACTTCTTCACACCTTTCTTGCTTTTCTTAAGCTTTTTAGTGTCTTGTTTTGCAAGTCCGCGAAGCATATCGGTATAAATCTTGTTCGAGCGGGAAACCACGTTGCCAATATTCTCGGCACTCTCATGAATAATACCTTGAACGGTTTTGCTTTCCGTTTTCTTAAGGCCTCCACTATTTAATTTAAGCTTCACTTTATTTTTATGCGAAATGTAATTTCTAACTAATAAAAGAACAGCTAGTAATAACAATACAGCAATCATTGCTCCTCTTCCAATATAGATTAAATAAGTAAGTGTTCCGGCGGCAGTAAATGCGACAAATGCAGTAAAAAACCAGCCTCCTATTACTTTAAGCACTCCCGCAACGCGATAAACAGCACTTTCCCGTCCCCAAGCTCTGTCGGCCAGAGATGTACCCATTGCCACCATAAAGGTTACGTAAGTAGTAGAAAGCGGCAGTTTCATAGATGTTGCTGTAGCAATTAATATTCCCGCTACCACAAGGTTTATCGAAGCTCGAATCATATCAAAAGCTGGTAGCTCGTATGCCTTGTGCTTCGGAAGATCGATAACCGGTTTTTCAAAACGACTGTCTATTTTCTTCTGAAGCGATGCCGGTACAATTTTGTTTAAACCTAGTGCCATTTGAGTACTAGCTTTAACCAAAGCTCTAGAGAAAACATTCGGATTAAATTTTTCGTGACCTTCGCCTTGACGCGCTAAATCAATTTCAGTATCGGAAACAGTTCGTGCTTTTTTAGAAAACCACAGTGTAAGCACCATAATTGCTCCTGCAGCAAATAGTAAAAAAGGTTCTGCCGGCACAGCGTTTTCAAGACTCGACATGCTGTATTCTGAAGCAGCAACTCCAGAGGCAGTCCAATCTATATAACTGTGGTAGGCCGCCATTGGCACCCCAATAAAGTTTACTAAATCGTTTCCAGCAAATGCTAGAGCAAGACTAAAACTACCCACGGCAATAACGATAATCAAAATGCTCTTTTTGAAAATCATCATGAATAACTGCGAGAAAATTGTCCAGATTATAAAACTAATTGAAATAATTACTACGGTATTAGTTTCGACTAGACCTTTAAAACTTCCGTAAAAAGGAGTTCCTTTTAAACCTTTCATGAAGATGAAATAGCTAATTGCCGTCAATGCCAGACCTCCAAAAATGGCACCGAAATACTTCATCTTTTTTTCAATGTGAAAAGTGAAAATAAGGCGCGAAATATATTGTACTATGGCTCCGATGGTAAAGGCGATGACAATGGACAAGACAATTCCCACTATAATTTCAACCGCTTTTTCTGTGTTAATGTATTTAGTAAGCGATGAGATTGTTTCGGCGTCATTATTTCCAATTTTTATAAGTGCCATAATTACGGCTGCACCTAAAAGTTCAAAAACAATAGAAACCGTAGTAGATGTAGGCAGTCCGATGGTATTGAAAAAATCTAACAGCAAGATATCGGTTATCATTACTGCCATAAATATGATCATGATTTCGTCGAAATAGAATTCGCTTGGAACAAAAATTCCTTTTCGGGCTACTTCCATCATACCGCTTGAAAAGACAGCCCCGATGAAAATCCCTAAACTTGCTATGATCAAAATTCCTTTAAACGGAATTGCTTTCGACCCAATTGCGGAGTTAAGAAAATTAACTGCATCGTTGCTAACTCCAACAACTAAATCTGCAATTGCAAGCCCAACAAGGGCAACTATCATTAATAAGTATATGTTCTCCATTTTGATTGAACGATTATCCGGCAAAAGTGCCAATTAATTTAGAACGGTATGTTATCTAAACATTAAGTATTCACTAAAAATCTATTTGAAATCTAGCTTGTATGCCGTCTAGATTTCCTTTGTTTTCAATATCTGTTCTTGTATAATTTAACATCAAGCGCGTTACTGGGTTGAGGTACCAATTAATTCCTAACGCAAATTCCGATTGAGCTTCAACAATAAATAGTTCATCGCCCAAATCTGTTTTAGAATATCTTAAAGCCAGTTCTAGTGCTCCAGGGCCTTTTTGTGCGCCTCCAAAATTATTTTTCGGTTTAATTCGTCCAAAACCGTCGTACGAACTGCGATAATTTCTGCTTTCTCCCGTTATAAAATAACTCAGTTCGCCATAATAACTTGAAAAGTTGTACTGATAATCAACAGCGTTTACCGAAGCTGTTAAATACTCTGCTTGAATCGAAAAAGGTCCGTAGATATAGGCTGTTTCAAAGTTTGCTAAACTTATGTCATTTACAAACTCAATTGTTCCAGTGGTTAGATATTTTTCCGCCAAATTAGAATTTGGTTTAACAGATACTTTATATTCCTTACTATCTGGTTTTCTAAAGCTATAGGCAGCTCCAATATGTAACAGTTGTTTTGTAGCGTTATCTCTAATTGGAATTCCCGTTACTCTTCCTGTAAGTACGTATCCGTCGTTTGCCAAAGCATCATTGCTATTGTTGTTTGCATTTCGAAAAGCACCCATTTGAAAAGAAAGTTGCTTATCTAAAAAATCATTAAGCACCATGGCGCCATTATTTCTGGACTGAGTAAAATAACTGTTTGGGCCTCGTTCCATGAACGTTACGTATTTACCGCTGGTAAGCACCGAAAGACGAAATGGTTCTTTAAAATGACCTAGTTGAATATTTCCAATCACCGGAATATCGCTAATGCCAATGAAAGCATCTTTAAGCGAAACCTCATCTCCTGCAAAATCAACTTGAAATTTAAAATATGTGTTGTGATAAATATCTCCAGAAAAAAACAAACGAGCCCTTCTAATCTCAGTGCCACTCTTGCTTACCAAAGGTCCAAAATTTTCGGTAAGTTCAGTGTCTTGCTGAAAATAACCGTGATCTATAATTAAAGAACCTCCAAATTTTAACGAAAAAATTGAATCTCGACTTTCAAGCTTAAAGCCGTTGTCCCACTTAAAATTGAAAGGATTGGCAGCATCTTCTTGCGAATAAACACTTGTACTAAAAATAACAGTAATGAAGAAAAGCAGTTTCCATCGGGTCATAACAATACTTAATATTGATTATTGTGATGCAAATAACTGAAAATTTTGCGATTACAGAGGTGCTCTGATAGAAAAATTGAAGACAAAATCTATAAATAAGCCTATTAATCGAACCTTATTTTCAACGTGGATATAATGCTCAAAAATGAATTTAAGTTATTGTAAATAAAATCCGAAAGCAATATAATTCGTGAAATTACAGCAAGCAATCGGCAAGAAACTATTTATATGAAACGATTTACTTAGCATTCCGCATAAATTCCTCTGCTTTTTCTACCATAGATGTATTTCCGCAGAAAAATGGAACCCGTTGGTGAAGTGTAGTAGGCTGTATTTCCATAACTCGTTCAAAACCGTTACTAGCCTTACCGCCCGCTTGTTCAGCAATCATTGCTATCGGGTTGCATTCGTATAAAAGGCGTAGTTTACCTTCAGGACTTTTAGAAGTGCTTGGATAGATATAAATCCCGCCTTTTATCATGTTTCTATGAAAATCGGAAACTAATGAGCCAATATAGCGCGAAGTATATGGGCGATCCTCAGCTTCTTCTTGGCAGTATTTTATATAGTCCTTCACTCCTTGTGGAAAACGTACATAATTACCTTCGTTTACTGAATATATGCAACCATTTTCGGGAAAACACATATTTGGATGTGATAGATAATAGGTTCCAATGGCTGGATTTAATGTAAACCCATTAACGCCGTGCCCAGTTGTATAAACGATCATTGTTGAGGTTCCGTAAACAATATATCCCGCAGCTACTTGATTTACGCCGGGTTGTAAAAAATCTTCAATTGTAACGGGCGATCCCGATGGCGTAATTCTTCTATAAACAGAAAAAATAGTACCTACAGAAACATTCACATCAATATTTGAAGACCCATCTAGAGGGTCAATCAAGACCACATATTTGTTGTCATTCTTTTCGTTTCTGCCTTTTATAGTAATAAAATCATCTTCCTCCTCACTGGCAATTCCACAAACTATTTCGCGATTGGTAAGTGTATTAATAAACACTTCATTTGCAAAAACATCGAGCTTTTGTTGGTCTTCTCCCTGAATATTCTGGTCGCCTGCAGCACCTATTATGTCTACTAACCCGGCCTTGTTTACTTTGTGATTCACAACTTTTGCTGCAAGTCGAATGGAGTTAATAAGTCTAGAAAGTTCGCCAGAGGAATATTTGAATTCACTTTGGTTTTCAATGATGAACTCGCCGAGAGATTGATTAATTTTTGCCATAATAGAAGGTGTCCTGAATTTTTCGCAAATATCGTGAATTTTAAGAAATTGAACCGATATTTGTAACCAATTGTTGAAATGAAATGAAATCGAAATCGAAGATGAAGATGAAAATGAAACAATTGGTTAAAATCAAAGCCGCCAAGAAAATCCCTTTGCGCCTTTGCGACTTTGCGAGAGGAAAACAATAAAACTTGAAATCGAATCCGTGGGGTTTCACGCAAAGTCGCAAATCCGTCAAGAAGACCCCTTTGCGATTTTGCGCCTTTGCGAGAGAAAAACCCCTTTGCGAGAGAAAAAATTTATAAAATCGAAAACCAATCATATATTAAAATGCTGATTAGAGAAGCTAATAATGAAGACATGCCACAGGTTTTGGAGCTGATAAAAGAGCTTGCTGTTTTTGAAAACGAACCTCATGCAGTTGAAATAACTGTGGAAACTTTAGAAAAAGAAGGTTTTGGTGAAACTCCGCTTTTTACTTGTTTTGTCGCACAAATACAGGACGAAATTGTTGGCGCAGCATTGGTCTATTTTCGTTTTTCTACTTGGAAAGGCCGAATGTTGCATTTAGAAGATTTAATAGTAAAAGAATCGGAGCGAGGTAAAGGAATAGGCGAAGCTCTTTATAATAAAGTAATGCAATACGCCTATGATAGAGGCCTAAAACGAGTAGCTTGGGATGTATTGGATTGGAATCAAGGAGCAATTAGGTTTTATGAACGCAGTGGTGCAAAACTAATGACAGATTGGCGCGTGGTGCATATGGACGAAAGTGGATTGCAGAATTATATTAAGCGGAAAGATAGTTGAGCAAAAACATTGCAATAAGTTCGTTTTTGTATTGAAGAAAAAGAATTTAAGCTTTTTTCTGTATTTTAATTAGTCACTTACATTTAACAAAAACACATTGATTTGTGAATTAGTGATGAAAAATCAATCCGCGGTAAATATTTAAGAATGAAGATTTTCAAATTTGGTGGGGCATCTACAAGAGATGCCAAGAATATAAAAAATGTGCTTTCTGTTATCAATCAGACTGCAGAAAAGGATTTAGTGATTGTTATTTCGGCAATGGGAAAAATGACCAATGCGCTGGAAATAGTAGTAAATTATTATTTTGAGTCAGGTAAAGTCGACACTTCCTTAACTTCTGTTTACGACTTTCACCTTAACATTGTAAAAGAACTTTTTCCCGATAATTCGCATTCAATTTATTCAGAATTGGAAGCTATTTTCGATAAGATACGTAGTTTTTTAAATAGCAACAAATCACGGAATCATGCCTTTGTTTACGATCAAGTAGTTTCTTATGGCGAAATGATTTCTTCCAAAATTCTTTCTAATTATTTTTCAGATTGTAACCTTCAAAATACTTGGCTCGATGCCCGACAATGTATTAAAACGGACGATAATTTTCGCGATGCAAAAGTAGATTGGGAAATAACACAACAGAAAATTTCAGAAAAAGTAAGTACAACGGGTATCACTATTACGCAAGGTTTTTTAGGAGCAGATACCACGAATAATTTTACAACAACGCTGGGTCGGGAAGGAAGTGACTATACTGCTGCAATTTTCGCATATTGCCTAAACGCCGAAAGCGTTACTATTTGGAAGGATGTGCCAGGGGTTCTAAATGCCGATCCGAGATATTTTGCACAAACACAATTACTTTCCAAAATTTCGTATCGGGAAGCAATAGAATTGGCATTTTACGGAGCCTCGGTCATTCACCCAAAAACATTGCAACCGTTGCAAAGAAAAGAGATTCCGTTATATGTAAAATCGTTTCTCTCACCATTAGATAGCGGTACTTGCGTGGGGAAAGGCGTAACATTGGAACCTCAAGTTTCGTGTTTTATCCTAAAAAAAGACTTGGTCTTGATTTCCCTTTCGTCCTTAGATTTCAGTTTTATGATGGAAGATAACATTGGCGACGCTTTTAAATGGCTTCATGAGTATAAAATGAAAGTAGAACTCATTCAAAACTCAGCCATCAGTTTTTCAGTCTGTGTGAGCGATAAATTCGGTAATTTGAATGCTTTGTTAGAAAAACTTCGAGAAAAATTTAGCGTAAAATGGAATGAAAATGTTGCTCTTTATACCATTCGCCATTTTAATCCAACTGAAATAAAGACACTTCGGGAAGATAAACAAGTACTCCTAAAGCAAGAAACTCAAGAAACGGTACAGCTAGTAATTAAGGAATAGAGTCGAATGGTTTCCTTATATTTGTTGAAATAAACAACCTCCAATTTTATGGGATTAGTCAATGCAAAAGAAGTTGCAAAAGCTATTAGTTTAGACAAATTTGGCTTTATGGGCACGTTCGTTGGCTGGTCTTTGATGCAGGTACTAAACATTAGTGCCCTCAACAAAATCTACGATAAACATAAGCATTTAACCAATCTAGACTTTATAAATGCACTTCTGGATGAATTTGAAATTAACTTTGAAATTCCCGAAGAAGATTTACGTCGGATTCCAAAAAACGGAGCATTTGTTACCATTTCAAATCACCCATTAGGTGGTATTGATGGTATTTTACTACTGAAACTTCTGCTAGAACAGCGTTCTGATTATAAAATAATAGCAAATTTTTTACTGCATCGCATCGAACCATTGAAACCTTATGTAATGCCTGTAAATCCTTTCGAGGATAGAAAAGATGTAAAATCAAGCACAGTTGGTATTAAATCTGCATTAAAGCATTTACAAGACGGACACCCTTTGGGAATTTTCCCTGCTGGCGAAGTTTCTACACATCGCGAAGGTAGACTTCTGGTAGATCGCCCGTGGGAAGAAGGTGCAATGAAACTTGTTAAAAAAGCGCAAGTGCCTATTGTTCCAATATATTTTCATGCTAAAAACAGTAAAATGTTTTATCGCATGGCGAGTGTAAGCGATACGATGCGTACAGCCAAACTCCCGTCTGAACTTTTGACGCAAAAAGATAGATTGATAAAAGTGCGTATTGGCAATCCTATTTCGGTTGAAGACCAAAACGAACACAAATCCCTCCTTGGTTTCACCCAATTTATTCGTAGGAAAACATATATGCTTTCTAACGCTTTCGAGCGAAAAAAGTTGCTTGATAATATTCCTAAAACACTAAAATTTCCGAAGCCGCCAA
Organism: Aequorivita viscosa; assembly: GCF_900106795.1. GTDB lineage: Bacteria > Bacteroidota > Bacteroidia > Flavobacteriales > Flavobacteriaceae > Aequorivita > Aequorivita viscosa. Next base: position 36,153 of record NZ_FNNS01000012.1, read on the forward strand.
AGAAAATTGCTGGACCGATTTCAGTCGATAAGATGATGGCCGAAGTTGAAAAGCTACGACAAGAGGATAAGCGACTTCTTACTAGTAAAAATTATGAGGTGTTTTTAGCCAAGGCGCAATCTATACCTTATGTGTTACAAGAAATAGGGAGATTGCGGGAAATCACCTTTCGCGAAGTGGGCGAAGGAACCAACAATAGCACCGATTTAGATAAATTTGATAGTTACTATCACCACATGTTTTTATGGGACAATGAGGCGCAGAAAATAGCCGGGGCTTATAGAATGGGGCTAGGTTCTGAGATTTTCCCCAGATATGGCATAAACGGGTTCTATTTACAAGATCTATTTCGTTTTGAGCCTGAATTATATGAAATGATGAGCGAATCCATTGAAATGGGAAGGGCGTTTATCATTAAAGAATATCAACAACGCCCAATGCCATTGTTTTTACTTTGGAAGGGAATTGTGCATACCACACTTAGGTTTCCCGAACATCGCTATTTGATTGGAGGGGTGAGCATAAGCAACAAGTTTTCGGAGTTTTCTAAAGGCTTGATGATAGAATTCATGAAGTCGAATTATTACGATCCGTATGTGGCACAATTTATCAAGCCTAAAAAGGAATATAAAGTCAAACTAAAAGATGCTGACAAAGACTTTATTTTTGATGCAAGCGAGGCAGATCTGAATAAGTTTGATAAAATAATCGATGAAGTGGAGCCAGGTAGTCTGCGTATTCCTGTGCTTATTAAAAAGTACATTAAGCAAAATGCGAAAGTGATTGCTTTTAATGTAGATCCACTATTCAATAATGCGATAGATGGGTTAATGTATATTCGTATTGCCGATTTACCCGAAAGTACGGTAAAACCCGTAATGGAAGAGTTTCAGGCAGAATTGGAAAAGAAATATTCCGACCAGAATATGGAAAATGACTCCATAACAACGGAAAAAGAAGATTAATATGCGTTTATGAAGCGAATGGTGTAGAAGCCTAAGAGGTTTCTATAAAGGCCTTCTGAATGTCAATTCCAAGTGTAGTCGAAAATTATCAGATTCTAATATACCATTAAATCACAACTCAGCTTAAAGTAACAAACCCAATTGGTGTTGGTTTCTTATAAAGCGTCAATTAAATTAAAACCATCCCTTTTTACCTACCTGATACGTTTGGTAAAACTCTTCGTCGCTTTTTGTTAGATAAATTATTCCTTCAATTAAGCCAATAACACTTCCCATTCCGCAAGTAACCATTGAAATTATAATTTGAATTACGCCTTCTTTAGTGTAACCAAGAACAAATTTGTGAACTCCTAAACTTCCTAAAACAATGGCCAAAACGCCAGCCAAAACTTTTTTGTTTTCTTGGTTGTAAGGCATTTGGTTCCACTCTTCTTTAAATTCATTGGTAGGATTATTTCTTTGGTATTCCATGTTTTAGTTGATTTTTTTTGTTTGACTAAAGTAAAAAAAAGTGAAATAAACTTTATCATAAAGCTGTTAAAGTAGTTTGTAAAAATTTGGGTGCTAGTTAAAGTTATGGATAATCTTTTCAGCAATTGTGCGAGCCAAACCAATTTTGCTCTCCACCGTCCATCCTGCAACATGGGGGCTTAGAAGCACATTGTCCATTTCAAAAAGTTCTTTTAGAGCTTGTGGAAAATTGTCTGAATCGAATAATGTTTCGAATGAAGATTTTTCGTATTCCAAAACATCTAGGCCTGCTCCAAGGATTTTTCCAGACTTCAATGCTTCAACTAAATCTGAAGTTACTACGCTTTTGCCGCGCGCAGTATTAATTAACCAAAATGGTTTTGAGAATGAATTGATAAAGTCAGTGTTTATCATTTTGTCTGTCAATGGCGTCCAAGGGGTGTGTAGGCTGAGGACATCGGCTTGTTGTTGTAGTTCTTTTAATGATACTTGTTTGGCGTTTTCATTGCCTACATTGTCTTTAAGGTCGTAACAAAGCACATTGCAATCGAAACCTCGTAGCTTTTTTGCGAAAGCATTTCCCATGTTTCCATACCCTATTATACCGACAGTTTTTCCGTCGAGCTCGGTTCCGCGGTTGGCTTCCCGATTCCATTGTCCTTGTTTTACTTCACGATCGGCTTTGTTTAGCTTGTTAAACAAGGATAGTAACATGCCTAAAGTTTGTTCTCCTACGGCATTTCTATTGCCTTCAGGCGCAGCGATTAACGCTATTCCAAGTTCTTCGGCATATTCGGTGTCAATACTTTCAAGTCCTGCACCAACTCTCGCTATAAACTTTAAATTTTTACCTGCATCCAAAAATTGGCGATCTATATTAAATCGACTTCGGATTACAATTCCGTCATATTCAGAAATTATTTCTTCAATTTCAGCTTTGGACGCTTTGTAATTTTCTTCATTCTTGAATCCTGCTTCCCGAAGCATTTGGATCAATAGTGGATGATTGCTGTCTAAGTGAAGGACTTTCATAATCAGAAAAATTAATTCCGAAGGTTTGGATTGGACTGTGGATAGGCGATTCGCTCTTTTTCGGAAAGGTTTATTATTTTAAAATAATTTGTCTTGTCGTTAAACAAATAGCTTACAACGGCTTCGTTTTCTTGTAATTCAAACGGAAAATTTTGAGAGGGTGTGTTCTGTGCTTCTTTCATTGGGTCGATATCCATAATGATATTACTTCTAGTATTACTATCGAACTCGGCGAAATAGTCATAGCCGCTGTTTGAAGCTTTTTGTACTTTTTGAATTTGATTTTGAAAATAAATTTCCTTTAAAGCCACTTCAGGTCCAATCGATTTAAAAACAAGATGCACCTTAGTGCCAGCGCCACCTTCTTTAGTGCCAGCTACCCATTTTTGAAAATAGGCTTCTTTAATTGTAAAGGGAGGGTTTGCTTCAAACATAATATTATTGGAAATTTGAGTACTACCACAACTTTCTGCTATCAAAGAAAGGCTAAAGAGGCATAACAATAATAGTGTACTTTTAAAGTAATTTATCATTATTGAAACTTATTTTGGACTACTAACTGAATTACCAAACTACAAAAGCTTGTTTTAAATCATTCCGTTAGGCTCTACCCATTTAAAATAATTAGTGTCTTGTGGAATTTTTACGCGTTCGGCAATTCGATGCATTCTAGAAGGTAATTTCACCAAATAATCCCTTGCTTTTTCAGCGTCGTCGGTAAGATTATTCATTTTGGCTATTTCCCAATGCGCATTTAGTTTTTCTAAAATGTCGATATAATCATAAGTTGTATAAACGCCTAATCGTTGTGCGGCATTACTAAAATCATCAAAAGCAGATGCCATTTTCCCACCACTTTGTCGCAGGTTTTGTGCTGGCATAATAATTTTTTTCTGCATCATATCTGCAAAGGCAAGCATCATTTCGCTTGCATCGTATTCAAAAATAGTTTTTACAAATTGACGATAAGCCAAATGGTGTCGCATTTCGTCACCAGCAATAATTGCACACATTTTTGAAAGCATTTTATTGCCTTTTTGCTTGGCGATTTTAGCTACTCGCTTGTGTGAAATATTGGTCGCTAATTCCTGAAAACTGGTATATACAAAGTTTCGGTATGGATCTCGGCCCGTTCCAACTTCAAAGCCGTCGTTTATAAGGTGTTGGGTAGTTATTTCTACTTCTCTCATATTTACCCTTCCAGATAAATACAAGTATTTGTTTAACGTGTCTCCGTGGCGATTTTCCTCACCAGTCCAATGGCGTATCCATTTGCTCCAACCGTTTCTACCGTGTTGATCAACGCCTTCCATATCCATTAACCAGCTTTCGTAGGTTGGTAGAGCTTCTTCTGTAACCATGTCTCCCACGAGTACAATCCAAAAGTCGTAACCTAATTCTTTGGCTTCTTCGCGAAGTTGAGTAACTTCATCCATATAATTTTCTTTTTGAAAATCGGGAAGCATATCGGTAGGTTGCCAAATTTCTTCTACTGGAATAAGAAATTTATCGATATAATCATCGATTTCCTTTTCCACTGTCTGCATTACTTCCAATCGTATATTCTTAAGAGCCATAATTGTCTTTTGTTAACTACAAATATAGGAAGGTGAAAATTGATTTTGCAATAAAGAACTCTTAATTCCGTCCTTTTTCGTCGGGATAGAGTAAATGAACGGGGTTACTTTGCCATATTTCCTTAGAATCTATGTCAAGCATTGAGATTGGCCCTTTAAATGCTGCTCCAGTATCGATGTTCCAAACATTGGCAAAATTGGTTGGTTTATCAAATCCGATGCGAGTTACTGGGGTATGCCCTATATAAATTTCGTTAAACAATTTTAAACGCTTAGGGTACCTGTCGTCATCTTCTGGAATGGAAGGGTTCATTGCGCAAACCATTTCCCAAAGCGTACGATCCCAATACACCAAATTTGGGTAATACTCGTTTTGAGGGCCGTGGAGGTTCATAAAACCAGCGTGTAGAAAGAGTCGGTTTTCAGAATCTATGTGATAATTGGTAAGGCGTTCTAAAAATCGAATATGGATTTCTTTTTTTGTTTTTGATAGATTTAAATACCCATCAACGCTACTTTGTCCACCCTGGCTGAGCCACATAGGATTACTTGTACCTGTTTTAAGATAGTTGCAAAGCAGTTCATCGTGATTTCCGCGAATAAAAACACAGTCGTTTTCCTGAGAAAAATTGATTAGATACGAAATTACTTCGGCAGACTGACTCCATCCATCTACATAATCTCCTAAGAATATATATTTTGTGTTTTTGGGAAGGTTTGCGTGTTCTATTAATTGCTCTAAGGCTTTGAGCCCGCCGTGAACATCTCCTATTACTACTGTTTTCATGTTGGGAATATAATCAATTTGAGAATTTCAAGAGTTAAGAATTTTATAATTGAAGATTTAATTATAATTCACTTTTCTTAAAATTCGAAGCGCTTCTTTCGCTAATTGATACACTGTAGAATCAAAATCTTTTAAGAGTTCTCGGGCTTCTTGTAATTTATCTTTGGCTTCTTCAAAATTGTTCAAATAACAAATTAGATACGTCGAAGGTAAATTGTAAAGATCCTTTTTTTCTGAACTGCTCAAAGAGGTTTGCTTTTTTAGTTTTTCAAGAATTGAATTATTGGCGTTATAAATATGATAGAGCGTTTTTTTGTTGAATTGAGGCGGCTCAAAAAGCAGTTTGGTGTCGATTTTATACGAACCATTTTCATTGAAGTAAATAGTTACCTCTTCTAGCGGATAATACTTAAACTGCTCATTAAGACCTAAATGTACATACTCTACCGTCCTAAAATAATCTGCTGTATAACTGATGGTTATTTCATCCAAGGCAGAATAAAAAAGTCGCACTTGTTCATTTATTAGCTCAATATCTACACGCGAATAATAAATTTCGTTCTTCACCTTTTTTGGGATTCCAGCCCAACATAAAACGAATTGCTCCTTAAAAACCTTGTAGTGACTTTCAAAATCTTTGTGGCGGTTGTTTATAAAATCTATGACGCCGTCCAACGTCATTTCTATATTGTTTTTGGCAGCATTTTCAATAGATTTCACGATTTCGGAATTTACATCCTTTATTTCGATGTCAAAGTCTTTAGGCATCGAGATACTTCCATCGCGAAGGAATATGGTGCCTCCCCAATATTTCCAAATATTTTTCCGAAGTGAGGTTATCTTCCCATTGGGCCGAATGGTTACCAAACCAACCACTTTATCAGGCGGTAAATTTGGAAAAGCAACATTTTCATAAGCAATTAACGGCGCGTTAGTCAAATAGGCGTTTATAAGATTTTGTATTTTGCTATCGTCAAAAAAATCGGTTCCTGTTATTTCATTAGTTTCATCCTCAACCCCAATTACTATAAATGAATTATTTGCCGGATTGCTATTGCTTAGCGCACAAATATGTTTTAGGAATTTTGCCTTACCTTCTTTAGTACCAAGATCAATTTTTCGCTTTTTATCATAGAAACTACTCTCGTCGTTATGCGCGAGTAGTTTTTTAATAAGAAGCCGTTTGTTAATCATTATAGTTATTTTCTATTCCTATTTTTTATTCAAGGATTAATCGAATTTTGGTCCCTTACGATCTGAGTTTTTTAGATAATTCATAAACTTTGATATTTGATCTATCTCATTTTGTGTTTTAATGATGAGTAAATCATATTCCTCTTGAGAAATATGTTTTCGATCCAAAGCTCTAATTAATTGTGATTCAGTTTCACAACAAGAACCTCTGGAATAACTCAAAAAGTTTATAAACTCTTTATTCCCTCTTCGTCCAAATCCTTCAGCTATATTGTCCATAATTGAACCAGAAGCACCATTTATTTGATCTTTAAGTTTGAAATCACTGCCAAGCGGCGTTGAAATTATTAAGCCCCAAACATCTTTACAAATTTCTCTAGCCAGTTTCTATATTTCCAGTTCCTGATATGAGTTATAGTGTGCCATATTTTTATTCTTTATTGCTATTATTCTTTTTCACTGTTGTCCGATTAAAATTTAGATATTCCTATTAAAGTCAGACCAACAAAGATTTTAGGCTATTTAGCTTAATGATGACCTTCCTTTTTATCTTATTTATAAACAAAACCAAAATATTAAAATGCAATCTGATTTAAAATCTTTAAGTACTCATTCACAACAGGTTACGTTTCTAGTCTTGGCTCTAGGTTCTTGTAGCGCAGCGGTCTTGTTTCTTTCCTCGGACAATACTGATTCTTTTTACTCTTTTTTACTGTTATCTATTATTATTTCTTTACACTGTTAATTTATAAGGTGTAATAATTAATAATAATAGGGAATAAATAATTATCTCTTATTCACAATCGTAGAAGACGCCTGATCCAAACACATTACCGTTAAATCTGCAATGTTTACGTGTGGCGGACGGGTAACGGCAAACCAAATAATGTCGGCAATATCCTCTGCTTTTAAGGGCGTAAAACCTTGATAAACTTTTCCTGCTCGTTCAGAGTCTCCTTTAAAACGGACTTCGCTAAATTCAGTTTCGACCATGCCGGGGTTTATTGCACCTACCTTAATTCCTTTTCCGTTTAGGTCTATGCGCATTCCCTGGTTTAAGGCATCAACAGCGTGTTTGCTAGCGCAATACACATTTCCTTTAGGGTAGACTTCTTTTCCTGCAGTACTTCCAATATTGATAATGTGTCCGCTTTCTCTGTCAATCATTTTAGGAAGAATAGCGTTGGTAACGTACAACAATCCTTTCACATTAATATCCAACATTGCATCCCAATCGTCTGTGTTTCCCTCATCAAAAGCGTCCAATCCATGTGCATTACCTGCATTGTTTATCAAAATGTCGATTTCTGAAAAGGGTTTCGGAAGTGAATTTATTGCGGTTTTGACATCTTCTTTACTTCGAACGTCAAATTTTAAAGTATAAACATCAGTAAGTTCAGCAAGTTCTTCGGAAAGAGTTTTTAAGCGTTCCGCACGTCTTCCACAGAGCACTAATTTCATTTTGTTTTTGGCAAATAGTTTTGCGGTTGCCATTCCTATCCCAGAAGTCGCTCCAGTTATGAGGGCTATTTTATTTTTCATTTTACGATTTTTTAAATTTTCATTTTCACGAAAGCTATGATGGGTTAAATTTTGTTAACTCATAAGTTAATTGTTCTTAACTCATTTGTAGTAGAAACTTTCACTCGGTAGGTTTACAAATCTAATTCTAAAAATAGCAAATATGAGAACCCTATTAAAATTAAGTTTGATTGCATTAGTATTCGTAGGATTTGCATCCTGTAGCAGTGATGACGATGCTATTAAAAGTGAAGGTAATGCAAAACTAGCATTAAGACTTACCGATGCTCCAGGCGATTATGAAGCAGTTTATATCGATGTGAAAGATGTAGTGATCAAATATAATGGCGGACAAGATGATGTTACTTTAGGCATTAACGCCGGTATTTACAATCTATTAGAGTTAACAGCTGGTGTCAATGTTTTGTTATATGATGATGAAGTTCCTGCTGGAGCTATTAGCCAAATCAGATTAGTTCTGGGAGAGGAAAATACCATCGTGGTTGATGGAGAAACACTGCCATTGGCTACTCCAAGCGCCCAACAATCAGGTTTAAAAATTCAGGTTAACGAAACACTTCAACCTGGAGTTTTGTATGAATTTATGCTCGATTTTGATGTTGACAAATCTATTGTTTCTCAAGGAAATGGAGGCTACAGCCTAAAACCTGTAATTAGAGCAACTACTGTTGCCGAAAGCGGTGCTATTTCTGGAAAAGTGTTTCCTGCAGAGGTGTTAACCATGGTAACGGCGGTTAATGGATCCCTTGAAATTTCTAGTTATACAAATCTTCAAGGAGATTTTCTACTTAGCGGTGTGCCAGACGGAAATTACACCGTAACCATTCAAGCCGATTTAGGCCTAGGAATTCCACCAGTAATCGTTGAAAATGTTACTGTGGTTCGAGGTGAGGTGACAAGTATGGGCGAGATTAATCTGTAAAATTAAAAATTTAACAATTGTAGATGAATAAGAGGAGAATTTAGGTTTTCCTCTTTTTATATTTAACCAATTGTTAACAGCTATTTAATCAATTAATTTTCAATTTGCACGGTCTTTTATAAAGAGCATAAATTGAATCTAAATATAGTATGGAAAATACAAATTCGACCCTTGACATTGGAGCATTAAACGAAAAGATTGAGAGAGAAAGTGCCTTTGTGGATATTCTTTCTTTAGAAATGAACAAAGTGATCGTTGGCCAAAAACATATGGTTGAACGATTGATGATTGGTCTTTTAGGGCAAGGACACATTCTTTTGGAAGGGGTTCCTGGACTTGCAAAAACCCTTGCTATTAATACGTTGTCTAAGGCTGTTCACGGTAGTTTCAGTAGGATTCAATTTACGCCAGATTTACTTCCTGCCGATGTTGTGGGAACGATGATCTACAACATGAAACAGAATGATTTCAGTATAAAAAAGGGCCCAATTTTCGCCAATTTTGTACTGGCAGATGAGATTAACCGTGCGCCTGCAAAAGTTCAGTCAGCCCTTCTGGAGGCAATGCAGGAAAAGCAGGTAACTATTGGTGACACTACATTTACCTTAGAAAAACCTTTCTTGGTAATGGCAACCCAAAACCCAGTAGAGCAGGAGGGTACTTATCCATTGCCAGAAGCTCAGGTTGACCGTTTTATGTTGAAAACCGTAATTAAATACCCACAAATTTCTGAAGAACAATTGATTATTCGCCAGAATTTGAAAGGGGAGTATGCGCAGGTAAATCCAGTAGTTAGTTTAGATCAGATTAAAAGAGCCCAAGCCGCCGTTCGTGAAGTTTATATGGATGAAAAAATTGAAAAATATATCCTCGATATCATCTTCGCAACAAGAACTCCAGAAAATTTTGGTCTAGCCGACTTAAAACCTCTTATCAATTTCGGCGCTTCCCCTCGTGGAAGTATCAACCTTGCTATAGCTTCAAAATGCTACGCGTTTATCCGTCGCCGAGGGTATGTAATTCCTGAAGATGTGCGTGCAGTAGTTCACGATGTGCTTCGTCATAGAATTGGAATCACCTACGAAGCTGAAGCTGAAAACATCACTTCAGAAGATATTATCAATAAAATTGTAAACGTAATTGAAGTACCGTAGGATTTTCGATTTTAGAATGTCGATTTACGATTCCAACAATCATAAATCTAAAATCGTATGTCGTAAATAACGAAAATGGATACTAAAGAGCTTCTTAAAAAAGTACGGAAAATCGAAATCAAAACGCGACGCTTGAGCGATCACGTGTTTGGTGGTGAGTATCATAGTACCTTTAAAGGTCGTGGAATGACGTTTAGCGAAGTGCGCGGGTACCAGTTTGGCGACGATGTTCGAAATATCGATTGGAACGTAACCGCCCGCTACAATGAGCCTTTTGTAAAAGTTTTTGAAGAAGAACGCGAACTTACTTTAATGCTGGTTGTAGATATAAGTGGTTCGGAGTTTTTTGGAACTCAAGAACAATTTAAAAATGAAATACTTACTGAAATAGCTGCAACCTTGGCTTTTTCAGCAATGCAAAATAACGACAAGACGGGATTGATCCTGTTTTCAGATGAAATCGAACTTTACATTCCGCCAAAGAAAGGAAAATCTCACGTATTGCGAATTATACGTGAATTAATCGAATTCAAGCCAAAAAGCAATAAAACCAATGTTGCCCATGCGTTGAAGTTCTTGAGCAATGTAATGAAGAAGAAAGCCATCGTTTTTGTGCTTTCAGATTTTATAGACGATAACTACCGCGATACTTTAAAAATAGCGGCCAGTAAACACGATTTAACAGGAATTAGAATATACGATCAAGCCGAAGAAAACATTCCAAATTTAGGAATGGTGCAGATGGAAGATCAAGAAACGGGTGAGTTAGTGCTTGTAAATACAGGTTCTAAAAGTGTACGCAATCAATATTACGCATATCATCGAGAGCGTGCAGACTATTTTTCTGAAGCTTTTAAAAAAAGTGGAGCTGGGGCTTTAAGCTGCAGGGTCGACGAAAGTTATGTGAAAAAATTATTAGGATATTTTAAAAGACGTTAATAAAAAAGACGGTAGATTTTAGATGCTTGATTTTAGACAAATACCGATTGGATTTTCAATCTCTGCAAGGTCTTCAAGACTTCCTGCAAGGTCTTCAAGACCTTGTAGGTATAATAATTATATCCCAGTCCTGTTTTCTGTTTTCTTTATTCTTTTCTCTTTCTTCGCAACCGCCCAGGTTACCTCCACCGTTGATTCCACTCAAATAAAAATCGGTGAGGAAATACTATACATCATCAGCGTAGAAGCAGATTCTACCGATACTGTTGTTTTTTCTGAAGAGCAAACATTTGCGCCTTTAGAAATGATTGAATCGTATAAAGTCGACACTACTTTTGAAGCTTCAAAATACCGAATAATTAAAAAATATGGCCTCACACAGTTTGACAGCGGCCATTACACCATTCCGCAACAACGTGTCACCATCACCAACAAAACATTTTTAACAGACTCTATAAATGTAAGGGTTAACGATGTAGTTGTAGACACGACGCAGCAGAAAATGTTCGACATTAAACCTGCAATGCAAGTTAAAGCTCCTCCTTTTAACTGGATTGAACCACTAACTTGGATACTACCGCTTATTTTAATTGTTGCTATCGCCTTATTTCTCTTCAGAAGAAAAAAACGAAGAGAGGCTGCCGAAAAGAAATTACCTCCTTATGAAGAAGCAATTGTAGCCTTAAAGCAGTTAGACAACACCCAGCTTCTAAAAGAAAATAAAAGTAAGGAATACTACAGTAGCTTAACTGAAATTGTAAAACGATACTTAGATCGCGAAGTCGATGAAGCAGCTATGGAAAGCACCAGTGACGAGCTTATTTCACGCTTAATGATGCACAAAGATGCGGGAAATTTCGATTTTGATACTGAAACAATCCGGAAATTAGATTCAATTTTTAAACGAGCAGATTTGGTGAAGTTTGCCAAAATGAACCAACAAGCTGGACAGGCTGAGGTGGATCGTAAAACTATTGAAGAAATTATCAATGAAACCCACGAAGTTATTCCTGAACCTACCGAGGAAGAGCTTTTGAAAAATCAAGAATACCTCGAAAAACTGAAAAAACGTCGCCAACGTAGAAAATGGATATTAGGAATTTCAGGTGTACTCGCCGCAGTTGTTTTAGCAGCCGTTATATATGGAGGAGTAACTGGATTCGACAATTTAAAAGATAAAATTTTTGGCAATGATCTTCGCGAACTTGCTGAAGGCCGTTGGATAAAAAGTGAATACGGAAACCCAGCAGTTATTCTGGAAACCCCTGAAGTATTGATAAGAGCTGAAGTCTCTGTCACAAATGCCAATGAAAGTATCATTAAAGGACAAGATATTTTCACTTATGGTGAAATGAAGGATCCATTCTACATTCAAGTTTCAACCATTCAATTTCAGCAAAAACAAGATATCGACCTAAACTTAGCTTTAGATTCTGTATTAGACGATTTAGAACAAAGTGGCGCTAAAAACATGATAGTTAAACGTGACGATTTTGAAACCGATAAAGGAATTAACGGATTAAAGGCTTATGGCGATTTCAACGTTCAAGTTTCAGATAACAAGGTTTTAAATGAAAAAAGCACGTATCAGTTAATGCTCTTTGCGCAAGAAAACGGTTTGCAAAAAGTTTTAATTGTTTATCAAGATGATGATAAATACGCCAAGGAAATAATTAAGCGAATGGAAGCTTCCATAGAACTCGAAATAAAACAGAAAGATGGGAAGTAATTTCGAATTTGTAAATCCGCAATTATTCTGGTTGTTCCTACTACTTCCAGTGCTTGTGCTGTGGTATTTATGGAAGCGGAAACAACAAACAGCTACCTTGAGAATATCGAGTATTCAAGGCTTTAAAACCGGAAAAAACTGGTTGGCTCAGTTAAAACCGATATTGTTTGCACTTCGGCTTTTGGCACTTTCGGCAATTATCGTGGCCATGGCGAGACCTAGAACGGTAGACGAAACAACTAAAACCAAAACTACTCGTGGTATAGACATCGTTATGGCGATGGACCTTTCGGCCAGTATGTTGGCGCGTGATTTAAAGCCTAATCGTTTGGAAGCCTTAAAAACGACCGTGGCTAAATTTATTCAAGGCAGGCCAAATGACCGTATTGGCTTGGTAGAATATGCCGGGGAAAGTTACACAAGAACGCCACTTACAAGCGATAAAAACCTTTTGCTGTCCTCGATTAAAAGTATGGAATACAATACTACAATCGAAGGAGGAACAGCTATTGGTTCGGGTTTAGCCACTGCCGTAAACCGATTAAAAGACAGTCGTGCGAAAAGCAAGGTTATTATTTTATTGACAGATGGAGTGAATAATTCAGGTTTTATAGATCCAAAAATCGCAAGTGAATTGGCTGTGGAATTTGGAATTAAAGTCTACACCATCGGTATTGGAAGCAACGGGATGGCAATGTCGCCCATTGCAATACGCCCAGATGGCGGATTCCAATATGGAAATGTACAGGTTGAAATTGATGAACAGTTAATGAAAGATATAGCCGATAGAACCGGAGGTCAATATTTTAGAGCAACCGATAATGAAAAGCTTGAAAAGATTTATGAAGAAATAAATAAACTGGAAAAAACCGATATCGAAGAATTCAAATACACAAACTATAACGAAATGTTCCGCTTTTGGGTCATTTTGGGTTTGATCTTGATTGGATTGGAATTCATACTTCGAATAACACTATTTAAAGGCTTTTTATAAATTCAGAAAATCCAATAACCATTAACTAAATATAAAGTGTACCAACTAGAGCAACCCATATATTTCTACATTCTCTTCGCCATTCCGGTGGTGGTGATTCTGTTTTCAATGGTTATGGTTTGGAAAAGATCGGTGCAAAAACGATTTATAGATAAAGAGCTGCTTAAAAAACTGAGTCCCAATCGGTCTACGTTTAAATCTATACTAAAGATTTTTGTTCTTTGCCTCGCCATCGCTTGCCTTAGTTTTGCATTGGTCAATCCAAAAATAGGAACCAAGCTCGAAACGGTAAAACGGCAAGGAGTAGACATTGTTTTTGCTTTGGATGTTTCAAAAAGTATGTTGGTAGAAGATATCGCGCCAAATCGTATCGATAAATCAAAACAGCTCATCACCCAAATAATAAATAACCTAGCGGGCGATAGAATTGGAATTATCGGATATGCCGGAAGTGCATTCCCGCAAGTTCCAATTACCACCGATTTTGCAGCGGCAAAGTTATTTTTGAGTAGCATGAATACCGATATGGTTTCTTCGCAAGGAACTGCTATCACCGAAGCTATCGAACTTGCCCAAACTTTTTATAACGATGAAGGACAAACAAACCGGGTGTTATTCCTGATTTCAGATGGAGAAGACCACGGCGGAAACATCGCTAAAATCGCAGAAGAGGCAGCCGAAGTGGGAATTCGCATCTATCCAATTGGTGTAGGAACTGTGGAAGGCGGACCTATTCCTATAAAACGGAATGGTGTTCTTCAGCATTACCTCCGTGACAATAACAACGAGCAAGTTATCAGCCGATTAGGTGAAGAAACTCTTAAAGAGATTGCAAAAATCACCAATGGGGAGTATCTTGACGGCTCAAATACCAAAGATGTGGTGGATCGTGTAAAAACAATCCTGAATGCAATGGATAAACAGGAATTCGAAGCAAAACAATTTACCGATTTTAAAGATCAATTTCAGTGGTTTTTGGCTGGGGCATTATTTTTGCTGGTATTAGATATATTCTTTTTAGAACGAAAAACAGCGTGGCTAGAACGATTGAATTTGTTTAACGAAAAGAAGAAATCAACTTAATTAATATTTCCTGCAAGATTTTCAAAACCTTGTAGGTCTGAAAAAGTTGTTTCCTGCTTGGACTCAAAAATCTTTTAGGTCTTAAAAAAACTGGATAATTTGAAAAAATGAACATTTCACTAAAGAAAATATCAAAGTTTGATTTTGGCAAAACCGCACTGTTGGTTTTGTTGCTCATTCCTTTTTTCTCATTTTCTCAACAAACGAAAGAACAAGAAAAAGAAATAAAAGCCTCGCAGAATTACCTTAGTGAAGCACAGCAGTCACTTCAAAAGGAAAAATTTGCCGAAGCCGAAGCAGATTACCGAAAAGCCATTTCCTTAAATCCTAAAAGTGAAGTTGCAAAATACAACTTGGGAACGGCTTATTATGGAAAAGAAAAAAATGCAGAAGCAATGTTGCGTTTTAAACAAGCGGCAACAACAGCGACAACAAAGGCACAGAAACACCAAGCCTTCCATAATTTGGGAAACACTTTTATGAACGAAAAGAAATATCAGGAAGCGGTAGAATCGTATAAAAATGCACTCAGAAACAATCCTAACGACGACCAAACCCGATATAATCTAGCTTTAGCGAAAGACATGCTCGAAAAAAATCCACCGCCACCAGAAGACAAGGACGATAAAAAAGAGGATAACAAAGACAATAAAGAGCAAGAAAAAGATCGAGACCAAAAGGATCAAGATAAAAAAGAAGGCGACGAAGGAGAAGAGAAAGAAGATAAAGATAAAGGAGACGAAAAAGAAGATAAGCAGCAGGGAGATAAAGAAAAAGGCGAGCCAAATAAGCCAAAAGAAGAAGAGGGCGATAAGCCCCAACAACAGCAACAGGTTCCAGGGCAACTTTCGCCGCAACAAGTGAAAAGTCTCTTGGAAGCAATGAATAACGAAGAGAAAAAAGTACAGGATAAAATAAACGCCGAAATGCAAAAAGGCGTAAAAGTGAAGTCAGATAAAGATTGGTAGATTATGAAGATGAAGATATTTTTATTCCTAATTGGTTTTATGCTATATGGCGTAAATGCTTCAGCGCAAGTTCAGTTCGATGCCAAGGTGAGTAAAAACCGACTTGGGATTAATGAACGACTACGTGTAGATTTTGAAATGAATCAAGATGGCGATAACTTTAGGCCGCCTAGTTTTGAAGACTTTAGAGTAGTAGGTGGTCCAAATCAGTCCATCAGCAACTCCTGGATAAATGGGAAACGAAGCTTTTCAAAAACATATTCCTATTTTTTAGCACCGCAAAAAACAGGTAAATTAACGATTGGCCAAGCTACTATAGATGTAAAAGGCGAAGTCTATAAAACCTCTCCCGTAGAGGTGGTGGTTACTGCGGCTGTAGATGTCCCAAAAGATGGAAATAATGCCGATTATGTTGCGAGTGAAAACGTGCATTTAATAGCCGAAGTGTCCAAAGCCAATCCGTATTTAAATGAAGCAATAACAGTTACTTATAAGCTATATGTTTCACACGATGTGAGCATTACCAGTCAGTGGCGTGAAATAGACACCCCGAAATATGCCGATTTCTGGAGCCAAAACATCGATAATCGAAATAATTATAAGGTGTATGAAGGAAAATACAATGGTGAAGATTATCGCTATGTAATTCTGAGAACTACTGTCCTTTATCCCCAAAAAACAGGCGAACTTGAAATTGAACCTCTCACTCTAGATATTCCTATCGACGTACAGGGCAATCGTCGTGATATTTTTGGTCGACGTGTAATGGAGCGTGTTAATAAAACTATATCAGCCGGAAAAAGAACCATTGATGTAAAACCGCTGCCGTTAACTGGAAAACCTGACGGATTTAATGGAGCGGTAGGAGATTTTCAATTTGCAGTTACCACCAATAAAACCACGCTGAATGCAAATGAATCCTTAGAAATGAATGTAAAAATTTCAGGAAAAGGAAATTTAAAATTGTTCACGCCACCTTCAGTAAAGTTACCAAGTTCATTGGAGGTTTATGAGCCAGAACACAGCGAAAATGTAACAACCAATATTAACGGGATGCAGGGTTCAATAGCAAATACATACACCATAGTTCCTCAGTTTAAAGGAAGTTACCCTATTCAACCTTTAACTTTTTCTTTTTTCGATCCTAAAACAGAAAAGTATAGAACAATTACATCCAAAGAATTTACTATTGAAGTTGAAAACGGTCCAGTAACGGCGAGTAGTAGCCAAACAACTCCAAATAATCACAAACAAAAGGTGGTACTCTCTCAGGATAATTTTAAATACATTAAACTCGAAGCTAACTTAGAGCCTATTGGGCAAGAGCCATTTTTTAAATCTACCCTTTTTTGGTCGTTATTAGGTGGTCCAATGTTATTGATCCCACTATTTATAATGGCAGGAAAAAAGCGCAAGGAGCGATTATCTGATGTAGAAGGAAATAAATTGCGAAGAGCGAACAAGCTCGCGAAAAAATACCTTTCTGAAGCTAAAAGAAATATTTCAAACCCAGTTGCCTTTTACGAAGCTTTGGAACTTGCGCTTCACAATTACTTAAAAGCAAAACTGAACATTGAAACTTCAGAAATGGAAAAAGGTTTAATTTCTGAAATGTTGCTCGAAAGAAATGTTGAAACTGAAACTGTTCACGAGTTTATCAAATTGTTGAAGAGCTGTGAGTTTGCTAGATATGCGTCAACTTCGCCTACTTCGGTTGAAAAGGATTACGCTAAATCGGTTGAGGTAATTTCAAATATTGACAAACAAATACAGTAAAAATGAAGATGATGAAAAAGCTGCTGTACTTATCGATTTTACTTTTTTCAATTTTAAGTTTTGGTCAAAATGACAAACTTTTTGACCAAGGAAAAGAGTTGTATAAAAATGGAAAATACCAACAGGCTATTAATTCCTGGATGCAAATTCTGGAAAACGGTCAGACTTCCTCCGAACTTTATTTTAATATAGCGAATGCACAATATAAATTGAATCAAATTGGGCCAAGTATTTATTATTATGAAAAGGCTTTACAACTTTCGCCAAACGATTCTGATATTAAAACCAATCTCGCTTTTGCCGAAAACGCACGTATTGACGCAATCGAACCTTTACCACAATCGGTATTTACAAAATGGTATAAAAATATCGCCGACACATTTACTTATGATGGATGGGCAATTCTTGCAGTTGGGTTCTCTATAGTTTTTGTAATCTTATTTTTATTGTATTACTTCTCACATATTGAAAAGCGAAAGCGATTGTTGTTTGCCACTTCAATGCTTTCAATAGTATTGCTTTTAGGAGCCGTAACTATGGCGTTTTTAACGTACGGAGATTATTCTAAAAACCAACCTGCAATTATCTTTGCCAATCAAATTGAAGTCAAATCAGAACCTTCTATGGGCAGCAATTCCGCTTTTGTGCTTCACGAAGGAACCAAAGTTCAAATTATGGCGCAAGACGGTAATTGGTTCAGAATTTCTCTAGCCGACGGAAAAGATGGATGGATTCCTGCATCCGATTTAAAACAATTATAAGGGTAGAGTTGAGGTATCTTATCTATTGTATTTTAATTAAAGGTTTTTTAGCGTGTTCTTAGGTTAAAATTCCCCAAGCATTAACCCACCGTTTGGTTTGCATTTTCTAAATCTTGTTCTATTTGAGAAATAAAGGTTAAATTTGATTTTTATATACACATTTTAAAACTCCAAAAAATGTACGGAAAAATCAAGGAACACTTACAGAAAGAACTACAAGAAATAGAGGAAAATGGACTCTTTAAAAAAGAACGCATTATTACTTCACCCCAAGATGCGGTTATAAAAATATCGACAGGTCAGGAGGTAATTAATTTTTGTGCAAACAACTACTTAGGGCTTTCTTCCCATCCAGAAGTAGTTCAAGCAGCCAAAGATGTTATGGATACGCATGGCTTCGGAATGTCTTCTGTCCGATTTATTTGTGGAACTCAAGATATCCATAAGGAATTGGAAAAGAAGATAGCCGATTTTTATGGTTATGAAGATACCATTCTATATGCTGCTTGTTTCGATGCTAATGGTGGTGTTTTTGAACCGCTGTTAGGCCCAGAGGATGCAATAATTTCAGATTCATTAAACCATGCTTCCATAATTGATGGTGTAAGACTATGTAAAGCCTCTAGGTATCGCTATGAAAATAGTAATATGGAAGAGTTGGAAAAACAGCTCATCGCTTCAACTGAAAATGGAGATCGTTTCAAACTTATCGTTACAGATGGAGTTTTCTCAATGGACGGCCTTGTTGCCCCATTAGATAAAATTTGTGACCTAGCAGACAAATACAACGCTTTGGTTATGGTTGATGATTGCCACGCAACTGGATTTATCGGAAAAACAGGACGTGGAACCGGTGAGGAAAAAGGGGTAATGGACAGAGTAGATATCGTTACCGGAACACTTGGTAAAGCGCTAGGAGGTGCAATGGGCGGTTATACAACTGGTAAAAAAGAGATAATCGAAATGCTGCGTCAGCGTTCTCGTCCTTATTTGTTTTCTAATTCTCTTGCTCCTGCAATTGTTGGTGCTTCCTTAAAAGTTTTTGAAATGCTTGAAAAAGATAATTCGCTTATCGATAAACTTACCGAAAACACAGCGTATTTTAAAGCAGGAATGAAAAAAGCCGGATTTGATATTATCGATGGGGACTCAGCAATTGTACCGGTAATGCTTTATGATGCGAAGCTTTCTCAACAAATGGCAGATATGCTACTTGAAGAGGGTATATATGTAATTGGATTCTTCTTCCCTGTGGTGCCGAAAGATATGGCACGAATTCGAGTGCAATTATCTGCTGCTCACACTCGCGAGCATTTAGATAAAGCTATAAATGCATTTATAACTGTAGGTAAAAAATTGAGAATAATCAACTCTTAAACCCAACAATTTCGCATTAATCGTGTCTGTTTTAGGAAAACTTTATCAAATTTGCTTTTGTAGATACACTTTAACAACCTACTTTTGCCTTTAATTAACACTTAAAAATTAAACAATCGAATATGAAACATCTATTCAAATTATTAGTTGCTGCCATCCTATTTATGGGGATTGGCGTAGCGAACGCACAAGACGAGAATCATCCTTGGGCCCTAGAGGTTGGAGTTAACGCTGTTGACTTTTACCCAGTAGGCACAAGCGATAAAGGTCGTATTGACCCAAGCATGAGAGGGGAAATGTTTGACGAATTCTTTAATGCTAACGATCACTGGAACATCCTCCCTTCTGTTTCAAGAATTGCGCTTAGCCGCTATATCGCCAACGGTATTGTATTTACTGCGGGTGGTTCTGTCAACAAAATCACCAAAATTGGTGATAGCTCTGCTGATGACCTAAACTACTACTCAGCTGATGGTGAAATCAAGTACAGCTTTAAAAATGCAATTGGAAGCACTTGGTTCGATCCTTCTATAGGTATTGGAGGTGGTTACACTTGGGTTGATGATATCGGATTTGGAACTGGAAATGCCCTTGCAGGCGTTAAGTTTTGGTTCAACGAAAACATCGCTCTTAACCTACAATCTACTTATAAGCATGCTTTTGAGGACGATTACGGTATCAGTCATTTCCAACACTCAGCAGGAGTTGTATTCCAGTTTGGTGGTGTAGA
Source organism: Aequorivita viscosa (assembly GCF_900106795.1). Taxonomy (GTDB): domain Bacteria; phylum Bacteroidota; class Bacteroidia; order Flavobacteriales; family Flavobacteriaceae; genus Aequorivita; species Aequorivita viscosa. The sequence goes on from NZ_FNNS01000012.1 coordinate 56,154, forward strand.
CACTGACGGAGACGGAATCTATGATAAGGACGATGAGTGCCCTGAAACTCCAGGTTTAGCTGAATTTAACGGCTGTCCTGATACTGATGGTGACGGAATCCCAGATCACCTTGATGAGTGTCCAGATACTCCAGGTTTAGCTGAATTTAACGGTTGCCCTGATACTGATGGAGATAAAATTCCAGATCACCTTGACGAATGTCCTACTGTAGCTGGATTGGCTAAATTTAACGGCTGTCCTGATACTGATGGTGACGGAATCCCTGATCACTTAGATAAGTGTCCAAACGAAGCTGGACCTGCTGCAAACGATGGTTGCCCTTGGCCAGACAGAGATGGTGATGGTGTTCTTGATAAAGACGACCAGTGCCCAGATGTTCCTGGAACTGTAGCAAACAACGGTTGCCCAGAAGTAACAGTTGAAATCATTAAGCAATTGAATGAGTTCTCTAAAACTATTTTGTTCGACCTAGGTAAAGCAAGTATCCGTAAAGACTCTTACCCAGTTCTTCAGAATATCGTTGATATTATGAAAGAATACCCAACTGCTAAATTTGAGATCGAAGGACATACTGATAGCTCTGGTAGCTTGAAATTGAACGAAAAACTTTCTAAAGAAAGAGCTGCTTCAGTAAAAGATTACTTAATCTCTATTGGAATGGACAGAGACAGATTAACTTCTGAAGGATACGGTCCATCTAGACCAATCGCAACAAACAATACTGCGGCTGGAAGACAACAAAACCGTCGAGTTGAAATTTCTTTAAAGAAGTAATTTCTTTAAACACACTTAATAAATAGTTTAGAAACGCCTCCAATATTGGGGGCGTTTCTTATTTTTAGCCTATGGTAACATTTCTACAAGAATCATTGGCTGCTTTGCGAAATTCTCGTGCAGATATTTCTGAAAGCATTATTATCTTACCGAGTAAAAGAGCGGGCGGTTTTTTAATGAATGAACTTAAAAAACAAGCCTCAGTAACTCACTTCGCACCTCAAATCTTAAGTATTGAGGAGTTTATTGAGGAAATAGCCAACTTATCGATAATCGATCCTACCGAACTAATATTTAAAAGCTACAAAGCTTATTTAAATACTGCCTCAATTCGTGAAAAAGAGACATTCGAAAATTATGCAACTTGGGCGCTAACCTTATTAAATGATTTTAATGAAGTAGATCGTTATCTTATAGAACCCAAACCTTTTTTTGAATATCTGGCAAATATCAAAACTCTTGAAAGGTGGGGAGTAGAAAAACAAGAATCAAAATTAGTATCAAGCTATCTTCAATTTTGGGAAGGGCTTCCAAGTTTATACAACGAACTATGGAATCTTCTAAAAAGTGAAAATTTGGGATACCAAGGAATGGTATATCGAGAAGCCGCTAACAATATTTCGGCCTACATTGCGGAACACGGTAAAAAACATCACGTATTTATTGGTTTTAACGCACTTAACGCGGCTGAACAGAAAATAATTCAGCAACTATTAAAAACAGGAAATTCAGAAACCTTTTGGGATACCGACCAACATTTTTATGAAGATTCCAAGCACAGTGCATCTTACTTTATCCGGAAATATATTCGGGAATGGAGCTATTATGAAGGGAAAGAAAAGCCACAATTTCCAGCTAATTTTACCAGTGAGAAAGATTTTAAAATAGTTGAGGTTCAGAAAAATGTAGGACAAGCTAAATATGTTGGCGAACTACTGACTAATTTTTCGGATGACAAACTCAATAAAACCGCAATTGTTCTAGGAGATGAAAATTTATTGGTTCCTGTATTGAATTCATTGCCTTCAAATGTTAACGGTATAAACGTGACGATGGGCGTGCCTTTAAAGAACTTTCCCGCAACCGTATTTTTTGAGTTATTATTCAATTTACAACTGCGCTCCAAAGGATCAATCTACTACAAAGATGTTTTGTCGTTGCTAAGTCACCCTATTGGTAGCATTCTGGTAGAAAAAGCGAAGGATATATCGAACAAATTAACTTCCGAAAATATCACGCACCCTACTCCCGAGATTCTTTTTTCATTTTCCAAAACAAATGAAAACGACCCTGTCAAACTTCTTTTTGAAAACTGGAATGATGACGGTATTAAAGCAATGGATAATTGCTTGAAAATTCTTAAGCAACTCAATATCAGGATCAAAACAGATAAAATAGAACACTTAGTTATTCAAAAACTAATGGAGGTTTTTGGAAACATAAGTGCATTGGCTGAAAAATACCCTTATTTAAATTCTGTAAAAACAGTTTTAAACTTGTTTTCTGAATTGGCCAACACAAGCACCTTAGATTTTGAAGGAAATGCCTACAACGGCCCCCAAATAATGGGAGTGCTAGAAACTCGTGTTCTCGATTTTGAACACCTGGTTATTACATCAGTTAATGAAGGGGTTTTTCCTTCAGGTAAATCGAATACATCATTCATTACATACGATTTAAAACAAGAGTTCCAGCTGCCGCTTTATACTGAAAAGGACGCAATATACACCTATCACTTCTATCGTATGTTACAGCGCGCAAAAACCGTAACCCTGTTGTATAATGCTCATTCCGATGGTATAAATTCTGGAGAAAAAAGCCGATTTGTCAGACAATTGGAATTTGAAAATAACCCAAATCACAATTATGAAAAAATAATTCTTTCACCTTCCGTCACGATTAAGTCGACTGCTCTGAAAGAAATCCAAAAAACAGAACAGGTTTTAACCCGACTAAAAGAAATCGCTAAAAAAGGATTTTCCCCTTCTGCGCTCACGTCCTATATACGAAACCCGATAGACTTCTATTTTCAGAAGATTTTAAAACTTAGCGAGTATGAGGAAGTTGAAGAAAATATTGCAGCAAATACCTTAGGAACCATTGTTCACGACACTTTAGAAGCGTTTTACAAGCCTTTGGAAGGGCAGCTCCTCAGTATTGCCCACTTAGAAGAAATGAAGGGCAATATTCCGCTAGAAGTAACCAAGCAGTTTCAAAAAACGTTTCGGGGTGGTACATTTTCAAAGGGTAAAAACCTTATAGTTTTTGAAGTTGCTAAACGCTACATCCTAAATTTTATTACTCTTGAAATAGCTGATGTAAAAGCTGGCAATCAAATAAAAATTGAACAAATTGAAACTAAACTTACGCTTAATATTCCCATCCCTGAATTGGATTTTGAGGTAAATATTGGTGGAATAGTAGACCGGGTAGATCGATATAATGGAAAACTCAGAATAATTGATTATAAAACAGGAAGCGTGCAACAAACAGACTTAGAGATAATCGAATGGGAATCGTTAACTCAAGATTATAAGTATAGTAAAGCTTTCCAAGTTCTTGCATATGCTGCCATGATTTCTAAGGAGGTTCCGCTTGATACTGCTGAGGGAGGAATAATTTCGTTTAAAAACTTAAATAATGGGTTTTTGAAGTTTGCCACAAAAGCTTCGTCGAGAGGTGCAAAGGATACTAATATTTCGCAAGAAGTGCTTTCAACTTTTTTTATTGAATTGAAAAGACTTATTTTGGAAATCTGTGATCAAAACACGCCATTTATTGAAAAAGAAATAGAAAGATGATTATAAAGAAAAACGTAATCTTAGAAGCCGAAAGTAAAAAACCAATTTTATACGATCTCTATTATAAAAAATTTGGGTCGCCAATTCCGTTAGTTGTTTTTTGTCACGGTTACAAAGGGTTTAAAGATTGGGGTGCTTGGCATTTAGTTGCAAAGGCCTTTGCAGAAGCTGGGTTTTGTTTCTTGAAATTCAATTTTTCACATAACGGCGGAACTGTCGATCAGCCAATTGATTTTCCAGATTTAGAAGCTTTTGCCGAAAACAATTTCAGTTTAGAACTCGATGATTTAAATCGGGTTTTGAATAGCATTGAAGCAGGAAATGAAAATCTGAATCAACAAATTTCAACAATTTCCTTGATTGGGCATAGCCGAGGTGGCGGAACTGTTTTAATAAAAGCGGAAGAAGATTTACGCGTAAAAAAGGTGGTAACTTGGGCTGGCGTTTGCGATTTTAAAGCAAGGTTTCAAGAAAACACGAGTGAATTTGAAGAGTGGAAGAAAAGCGGTGTAATTTATATTGAAAACGCCCGAACCAAACAGCAACTTCCTCATAATTTTCAGTTTTATGAAGATTTTAAAGCTAATGAAACACGGTTTACTATTAGCCGTGCGACGAAAAATCTAAATGTTCCATTATTAATAATTCACGGCGATAATGATCCAACAGTCGATATTAAAGAAGCAAAGGCGCTACATTCGTGGAATCCTAAAAGCAAATTGGTAATTATTCCAAATGGAGACCACGTATTTGGAGCAAGTCATCCTTGGTTGGAAGATTCGCTTCCCGATAGTTTAGCTGATGTTGTAGCAATAACAATAGATTTTTTAAAATAGACCGTGGTATCTAAAAATTTATTATTTTTGCCGTCCTAATCTTTAGGGTTTCAACTGAAACTTCGAGAAAAGGATTAATTCTGGGGGATTAGCTCAGCTGGCTAGAGCGCCTGCCTTGCACGCAGGAGGTCATCGGTTCGACTCCGATATTCTCCACATCCCAAACCACCGAAAACTCGGTGGTTTTTTTATGCTCAATAATTGAACCTGAATTAAGAATAAATCACTCGAAAATAAGGATCAAGAACAATTATTGCGTTTATGCAGAAAAATCCTAAATTTTTCAAATTCACTTGATTTCACCTTCTAAATGTTGTATATTAGAACTCTGTTATAGACTAACAATAAGAGTGTTAAGGTTAAGCTAGTTGCTCAAATACCTTAAGTAAAACACTCCTTTATTTCTTCTCAAAGCCGACCTAAAGCCGACTCAATGCCGACTCAATGCCGACTCAATGCCGACTCAATGCCGACTCAATGCCGACTCAATGCCGACTCAATGCCGACTATACTCCATAGATACTTCTACGTTACACCATTGGTAACCTATTATTCCGCTGTAATATTACCGATTCTCTCCTTCACTTTAAAGTTCAATAATCGATTGAAGTCAAGTTGCTAATATCTGGTGCGCACAACTTTTGGACGCTTCTAGATTGCTGTTGGGATTAAAGTTGATTAAACCATTGCTAATGGAGGGCTTAGAACGTCAAAATCATTGTTTCAAGGTTTTCTCATTTTTAAATAATCCATTGTTTTTAAGAACGTTCCGAAATAGGGCTGAAACTAAAACATTGTGTTTGTCCTAGCGCAGCCTAAAGGCTAACCCTAATAATTTGTAAGTTTAAATTCATAGCCTAAAAATGGTTCTGAGTAGAATTCTTAGCAATAAAAAAAACCAAAGCTTTCGCTTCGGTTTTTTAATACTACAAAAATGTTGATACGATTATTTGTCTTCTACTTTTCCTTAATTAGATAGACATATACTGGAAAGTGATCGCTATAACCACCTGTATACCCATTGGCAAACATTCTAAACGGATAGCCTTTGTATTGTCCTCTTGGATTTTGCAGGTAACTTTTGTTGAAAATCCCCGCTTTATATAAGCGATATGAAGAATAGTCTTTTTTTGCTAGTTCTGAGGAAATAATAATTTGATCGAATAAATTCCAAGCATCACGATAGGCTAAAGTCCCCATTCCTTTTTTGTGCATTTCTTCCATAGGATTGAAAAGCTCCTTCATTTTCATGTTTTCTCGACTTTTTTTAGTCTGTAAAACATCTTTTATGCTTGGGCTTGATGGGTCATCGTTAAAGTCGCCCATAGTCAAGATTTTTGCGTACGGATCTTCACTAAACAACGAATCCATTATTTTTTTATTTAGCTCAGCAGCCTTCATACGGTTTGGTCTGCTTCGTTCTTCCCCACCATAACGAGATGGCCAATGGTTTACTATTATATGAATTTTTTCTCCATCAAGCATACCGCTAACCAACAATTGATCACGGGTATAAATTCGCTTAGTTCTGTCTTGGCTGTCGTATAGAATTAACTCATAATTCTTATAGCTTGTAGGTGTAAAGAGTTTCTTTTTATATAGTAAAGCTACGTCAATACCACGACGATCAGGACTATCAACCTGTACAATACCGTAATCGTGATTTACTAATTGCTTTTCGTTTACTAGGTCTTCCAATACGCGACGGTTTTCAACTTCACAAACTCCAATTATAGCTGGAGAAGTGCCTGCCATGTCTGATCCTATTTCTGACATTACGCGGGCTAGTTTAGAGAGTTTATCTTCATAAAACTCTTTTGTCCAGCCGTTTTTGCCTTCAGGAGTCCAATCCTCGTCAAAAGTAATTGGGTCTTTTTCGTAGTCGAATAGATTTTCCACGTTGTAGAAAGCAATTGTGTTTATTTTGTATTGCTTTTGTGCAACAACAATTGAGCTTGAAAATATAATAAAGAATAATGACAGTCTTGTAAATCTCATTTCGGAGGGAATAATTGGGTTACGTTTAACAAATTCTTGTTCAAAAGTACTTCTTTCATTTAAAACATGTAGTTTTGCCCTGCAATTTTAAACAATTTTATCATATAAATTTTTAAGAAGAGAATGAACAAATTCATTTTAGTGATTTTCACAGTGTTTTTGGCTGGTTTTACGACTGTTGCTCAAAATACTGCTGTAAAAGGAAAGGTACTCGATACTTATTCCAGCGAACCCATTCCCGGAGTTGAGGTTAATCTTCAGGGAAGTAAATTTAATGCCTTAACAGGCGGTGATGGTGTTTTTACTATTTCTGGTAATAAACTACCTGAAGGAGACCAAATTCTGATTTTTTCGAAAACAGGATATGTTACGCAAAGAATTCCAGTAACTATTCAAAACGGTGAGCATACTGAAGTAGCTCCTGTGCTTTTTAAAGTGGATGTTGCCGATATGGAATCTCAAATTGGTGTAATTAGTCTGTCCGACGATCAATTGGATGAAGATGAAGGTACTTCCGACAACGTTTCTGGTTTGCTTCAAGCTTCCAAAGATGTTTTTCTGAATGCTGCTTCATACGACTTTAGCGCGACGTTTTTCAGGCCAAGAGGTTACGACTCCGAAGATGGAAAAGTGTTGATTAACGGCTTGGAAATGAACAAGCTTTACAACGGTAGACCACAATGGAGTAACTGGGGAGGTTTAAATGATGTAATGCGTAACCAAATGTTCTCTATGGGAATTTCGGCAAACGAATACAACTTTGGAGATCTTGCAGGTACAACTAACATTATTATGAGAGCTTCTAAATACCGTAAAGGTGGTAGAGTGTCATACGCGAGTAGTAACCGGAGCTACCGAGGAAGAGTTATGGGATCTTATAACAGTGGACTTTTAGCCAGTGGCTGGGCATATTCTGTTTTAGTATCTAGACGTTTTGCCGACGAAGGATTTAATGAAGGAACGTTATACGATGCCAATTCATTCTTTGCTTCTGTAGAAAAACGATTGAACGAAAAGCACAGTCTTAACCTTACTGCTTTCTACACTCCTAATAGAAGAGGTAAATCTTCTGCTAATACGCAAGAAGTGTACGACCTAAAAGGAACTCGTTATAATTCATATTGGGGAGACCAAGATGGCGAAATGCGTAACTCGCGTATTAAAGAAGTGGAAGAACCAGTAATTATGCTGAACCACTATTGGGACATTTCTCAAAATTTAGAATTGAATACTAACGTAGGGTACCAGTTTGGAAAAGTAGGAAACAGCCGTTTAGGGTACGATAATGCTCCAAACCCTGACCCATCTTATTACCAAAAACTACCTAGCTTCTTTTTGTCTGATCCAAATGGACCAGACTACGCAGGCGCATACAAAGCATACTCATCTTTTGTAAACGACGGTCAGATTAACTGGCAAGATATTTATGAAACGAATATTTTTTACGGAGGAACTTCAAGGTATTATTTATACGAAGATCGTAATGACGACAATCAGTTAATGGCTAATACCATTTTGAATGCAAGGTTGACCGATCGCATTTCACTTACTGCCTCCCTAGATTATAAGAATCTAAACTCTCATAACTACGCAAATATGATAGATTTGCTTGGAGGAAATGGATACTTGGATGTTGATTCTTTCAACCAAGGAGATGCAGCGCAAAACGATTTGAACAATCCTGATAGAGTAGTAGGTAAAGGAGACACTTTTAAATACAACTACGAATTTGACGCCACTGAATACGGCGGATTTGTACAAGCTCAATTTTCGTATGCAGCGGTCGATTTCTATTTAGCTGGAAAGGCTGGGAAAATGACGTATCAACGAAATGGATTGTACAGAAACGGATCGTATGCTAATGACAACGAATCTTTTGGGAAAAGTGAAAAATTAGATTTCACAACCTATGGTGCTAAGGCCGGAGCTACTTATAAAATTTCTGGTAAGCACGCATTAGAAATTAACGGATCTTACTTTACCGATCCTCCATCTTTGCGAAATTCATTCTCTAACTCACGTCAAACTAATGCCACTGTAATTGGGTTGACCGAAGAAAAAACAATGAATGTAGATGCTAGTTATATCTTCCGTACATCAAAAGTTAAGGCGAGATTAACAGGGTATTATACACTGTTACAAGATGCTTCAGAAATTGGATTCTTTTATGCCGATGGTATTTCAGTACAAGGAAGAAGCGCAACAACTGCTTTCGTTCAGGAAGTGCTTACAAATGTTGATAAAAGAAACATTGGAGGAGAACTTGGTATAGAAGCGCAAGTAACACCAACAATCAAGTTGAAAGGTGCTGCCGCTTATGGTCAAAACACTTATGATAACAATCCTGATTTATACATTACTTCAGATGATTTTGTTGACCCACAGTTTTTTGGAAAATCATATATGAAAGATTATAAAGTAGCAGGAGGGCCACAACAGGCGTATCAGCTTGGATTCGAATATCGTGATCCAAACTTCTGGTGGTTTGGTGCTACTGCAAACTACTTCTCGAATGCCTATGTTGATGTTTCACCATTGGCTAGATCGAAAAACTTTTATACAGACAACGATGGAGTTCCATTTAACGACTATGACCCAGAAGTTGCACGAGAATTGTTAAAGCAAGAAAAGTTTGATGATTATATGCTTGTGAACGTAGTAGGTGGTAAATCCTGGAGAGTTGGAGATTACTATGTTGGATTTTTTGCTACAATTAGTAACGTTTTCGACAAGCAATACAAGACTGGTGGATTTGAGCAAGGTAGAAATGCTAACTACAGAACATTATCTGCCGATGCTTCTAAAGACACTCGCGTATTTGGACCTAAGTACTGGTACGGATATGGTGCTGCATATTACCTGAATGTTTACGTTCGATTTTAATTAAGAAAAAAAAGAATTAATTTTATATAAAGATGAAATGCCTTTGAATAATCTGAAAAAAGGCGACGAAGCATAAACAAGCATTCCATCTTCCAATAAAAAAACAAATATTATATCCAGATGAAAAAATTAAAAAACATTAAACTTTTAAGCTTCCTATTCTTTTTAGGAATGATAGCCACTTCTTGTGTACACGACGACGACTTTAGTGTGCCAGAGATTATAGTTGAAGAACCAAACGTAAATGTTAATACTAGTATCGCTTCTGTAAAAGCAATGTACGATGGATTTAATCCTGTTAAAATTGAAGCAGGCGATGGTTCAACTAATGAAATGTATTTAGAGGCATATGTTATTTCTAGCGACGAGTCTGGAAATATCTATAAGCAACTTTTTGTACAAGATTCTCCTGAAAACCCAACCGCTGGAGTTTCAATTTCTACAAACGCTACAGACTTATATGCGAAGTTAGAGCCAGGTCGTAAAATTTATTTACGTGTGGACGGACTTTACATTGGTGAATATGCAGGTTTGCCAACGATCGGTGTGCAACAAGGCGACGAAATAGGGCGAATTGGTGTTGAAGATTTTGAAGAGCGTATTTTAAGATCTACAGTAAGCGAAGAGCTGGTTCCTAGAGTTATGTCTATTTCTGAAGCTAGTAACCCTGCACGTTTAAGTACATTAGTGAAATTTGAAGATGTTCAGTTTCCAAATGGTCTTGCTGGTGTTGAGGCGTATGGTAACCTAGACAATAATTTCGGAGTTAACAGACCTATCGAAGATTGTAACGGAAGCGTTATAATGATGCGTACAAGTGGATATTCCGATTTTAAAAATATGACTTTGCCTTCAGGTAACGGAAGCGTAACAGCTATCTTAAGCATATTTAATAGCGATATCCAGTTGTTTTTACGCAATACCGATGATGTTCAAATGAACGGTGAACGTTGCGGTGGTGGTGATGGTCCTGGAGATGCTTTGGCATTACCATTTTCACAAGATTTCGAAGGACAAGCCTCTGGTACTGGAAGTGCTGTAAGCATTGAAGGATGGACTAACGTAAACGTTAATGGAGGAACACGCGTTTGGGAAGTGAGAGAATTTGACGGTAATAAATATGCTCAAACTTCGGCATTTAGCTCTAACGAAAACCCATACGAAACTTGGTTAGTAACTCCAGGTTTAATATTGCCCGAAGGTACATCTCCAAAACTTTCGTTTGGAACTAAAGATGGTTTTAATAATGGAAACGCGCTTACAATTAAAATTTCAACAGATTTTACTGGCGATGTAACTGCTGCTACTTGGAGCCCGCTAAACGCTACTATCTCTACAGGCAACACTAGTGGATATGGTGATAGTTTTGTTCCTTCTGGAGACATCGACCTTTCTGCATACGCTGGACAAGTTGTTTATGTAGCTTATCATTATGTTGGTGCCTCAAACGGTACAACAACTACTTATCAAATTGATAATGTATCTGTAGTAGAATAAATACAGGTTCATTACTGTTATATTGAAACCGCTTCCCTTGTGAGGCGGTTTTTTTTTAGGTTATTAATGAAATAGCAAGCTTGTTTTTACAACTGCCTATAGTCCTTTATATGAATGCACCCTTTCTTAAAAGGCAAACCTAAGGTGCTTTTGCAATTATATATAACGTGGTAGTTTAGTATGGTTTTCTGATGTTATTTTGATAGTTGAAAGTCGCTTTGTTTTCTGCTAAGAATTTACTTTAGTTGAAATTGACCTTTTTTGAATCGTAATTCATTGTTGTCCGATTAAGATTCTATGATCTCTTATAAATCAAGTCAACATAGACTTTCGGGAAGCTTCTTACATATGACCTTCGTTTTCATTTTGTTCAGTATCAAAACCGAAATATTTCAATCTTTTCTATCTTTAAATACTAAGAGATACATTTTCAGTATTGTACAATCTAGTCTTGGCTCGCGCTTCTACGACAGGCTGGCTTGGTTCTTATAGCGATAGCGGCCCGTTCAAAGACGCCAATTCCAACCTGAATGAATACGTTCAAACGGTCGGTACGGGCGGGTCTTGTTTCTTTTCTCGGACAATACTGATTGTAATTATAAGAAACCTTAAAGGTCTTTAAGACCCTTGGGGTTTAGTTTCAGAATAGCTCACAGTCTGCTCTCAATGTTTTCAAGAGCATTTCTTAGAGTTTTCTATTCTATAAAACTACTATTGAAGTAAATCTCCCTATAAACCAAAAATGGAAGTATGATGCTTAAGGCGTTTAGAAAGCTTTTTAGCCTCAATTTATATAATCCGAAGCGTAGTCAAAGCAACTTTAATATTATGTATTTAAAAGCTCCTTGAGGGTCAAAAACTATTGCTATGTATGTAGAGGGTTTACTTTTTATTGTTTGTTTAAAATCGTCCTTATTATAATCAAAAACCCCCGCTACTTCCATTTTGGAAAAGCGAGGGCTTTCTTGGTTGATTAGCAGTTTTTAAAACTGACTATCTTTGAATAATTATAAATTCTGAACGTCTGTTCTGTTGGTGTTGAGCGTCTGTACATTTTCCACCACAGTCCACAGCAGGTTTAGTAGATCCGAAGCCTTCGCCACTGATTCTGTCTCCCGCAATTCCTTTGGTCATTATGTATTGTACAGCACTTTGTGCACGTCTTTCAGAAAGCGCTTTGTTGTAAGTGTGGTTACCACGGCTATCTGTATGTGCTTCAATTTTAACAACCATTGAAGGGTTTCGCTTCATTAATTCTACCAGTTTATCCAATTCGAAAGCAGCTTGAGGCTTAACATTAGATTTGTCATAATCATACAAAATTGGATTTAAGACAACCTTCTCATCAACAATAAGTTCTTCAATTGGACGTAAAGCTATAGTGATGTTTTTATCACCTTTCTTAGAAGCACCAATCGATGCTGCATTGCTTTCATATCCTTCCTTAAATGCTTGTACTACGTGAGCTTGGTCGCAAGAAAGTTCGAAGTTTCCATTTCCGCTCGCGTTAGTGCTTTTCGATTTTAGCTTATTCTCCATATTGTCAAATAAGTCTAAACGTGCGCCAGAAATAGGCTTGTTGGTATTAGCATCAACAACTAGAGCAATAAGGTTAACTTCACAAGATTCAATTCTCTTTATTTTGTAAATGTCATCGCTTCCTTTTCCACCTTTACGGTCTGAAGATACATATCCTTCTCCTGTAGTTGGATTGTAACGGAATGCAAAATCATCTGCACTGCTATTTACTCCAAGCCCTAAGTTGGTTACTTTTCCAAACCCAGATCCTTTAGCTTCAGCAGAAAACACGTCTAAGCCACCCATTCCTAAGTGTCCGTCACTACTGAAGTATAATGTTCCGTCTGAATCAACATAAGGGAAGCCTTCTTTTCCTTCGGTGTTGATTTTATCTCCTAAGTTTTCAGGCTTTCCAAAAGTGCCATTAGATGAAATAGAAACTTTATAGATATCGGCCATTCCTTGACCTCCTGGACGATCACTCGTAAAATACAAAGTGCTACCGTCTGGGCTTAAAGCAGGATGGCTCGTAGAGTACTCTTCATTATTGAAAGGTACTGCTTGAATATTTGTCCATTTTCCGTTAATGTTCTCTGCGTAATAGATGTTTAATTGGCTTACACCTTCTTTATCTTTTTGAAGTTTCCCTTTGTATAGACCGCTTCTGTCAAAATACATACGCTTTCCATCTGGAGTAATGGCTGGTGTACTTTCGTGATATTTTGTGTTTACATCACCCTTTAAAAGCTCAGCGTCTTTTTCAACACCACCAATTATAGAAGCTTGGTAGATTTCAAAATAACGCTCATCGTTCCATCCTGAAGATTTACGATTGGTATTTCTACCTGATGCAAAGTAAAAGTCATTTCCAGCAACTGTTCCGCCAAATTCGGAGTACTCCGTGTTTATAGCCTCAAGGTTTGTCGCAGTAAATTTTTGTGCACTTTCATCAATAATTTTTGGTAAATAATCTGGGTTCTTCATGAAAGCAATGGCTCTAGAGTCTGATGGCTTCATTTCAGAGAATTGCTTCATATAAGTATTATAGTCGCTAAACTTGCCATTAGCTTTTAATGTTTGTGCATAGTTATAGACTATTTCAGGATCAACGTTTTTCCCTTTTACAACTCTTTTGTAGTAGGTCTCGGCTTGTTTTGTGTCATTTACAAAGTAATAGCTATTGCCTAAACGTTCATAGACGTAGGCACTAGCTTCACCTTTCTTTAACAATTTTTGATATGCCTCTGCGGCGTCAGTATATTGAAGGCGATCGTAATATTGATCGGCCTTTTTGGTTTTACTATTTTGAGCGGTAACCATTGTGGTACCGACCGCGAGGATTAGTAGTATAGTATATATTTTCTTCATCTTAAATGAAATTAATTAGGTTATTAGAAGAATCTTGGTGAACGTAAAATACGTGGCTTAAAGAACACATCAAAAGTAAGTACTACTTCGTGTGAAGCTGGTCCAACAGTCTTAATATCCGACGTTACGTGGTCGTATGCATATCCAATACGCACGTTGGGAGTTACTTGAAATCCAACCAAACCACTAAAGGAGTCGTCTACTCTATAAGACGCACCAAGTTCAAACTTATCATAGAATAGTGCATTCAAGTTTCCGTCAAAAGAAACTGGTGCATCAAACGCAGATTTTACCATTACAGAAGGCTTCAACTTAAAATTGTCTGTAACTTGAAATACATATCCAGCTGTTCCGAAAAAGTGATTGGTTTCAGAACCTAATTTCATTCCGTTTTCATCAAGGTGAACAGACTTTAACATATTTGGAACCGAGATACCTACGTAAAACTTATCTCCGTAAAGAAAAGCTCCAGCTCCAATGTTAGGATAGGTATTATTAATGTTTTCTGCAAAAAACGGGTCATTTGGATCTTGTAAATCCAAATTAGAAAGCCCTACATCGTGAAATGTCGCTCCCGCTTGAATACCTAAAGCCAATTTAATACTGCTTGACATTTGTAATGTATACGAGAAGTCTGCAAAAACATTTGTTTCTGTTACAGGACCTAACTCATCTCTAATAGCAGATAAACCGATACCTATTTTTTCACTAATTGGAGTATGTGCTGCAAAAGTGAAGGTTACTGGACTGTCGTCCATGCCACTCCACTGGTTACGGTATAGTGCTGTAAGGGAAAGGCTTTCCTTCGACCCCGCATAAGCAGGGTTAATTACGTTCATATTGTACATGTACTGAGTGTATTGCGGATCTTGTTGCGCTTGCGACTCCTGAAAGAGCAGAACCGTTACTAACACTGTTAGGATATATATATGTTTTTTCATTTTTATCTTTTTGGTAGTTAAAAAGTGTCTCATGATTTTTAGTTAGCCTTTTGGTTAAGATAGATCCAACCTGTAGCTTGTTGGCCATAGACACTATCGTTCCCTGCAAGGTCGATTACGTAGAAATACGTTCCCGTTGGCAAATCATTTCCATTTTTAGATTGACCTTTCCATTGATTTGTGTAGTTAACTTGCTCAAAAACTATAGCACCGTAACGGTTAAAAATCTGTAGTTTTTTAATTCCAGTTCTGTCATTAAGGAAAGTAAGGTCTAGAACATCATTAAACCCATCTCCGTTTGGTGAAATTCCTTGAGAAATAACACAGTTTCCAACAGGGTAAAGGGTAACGTCGATAGAGTCTTCACCGGTACAACCGCCTGTAGAAATAATAACGCTGTAGGTTTGAGTTCCCATTAAACCAGCGTCTAGAGATATATCTAAAGTACTGTTTGTTTCACCTGCTATTACATTACCATTTAATAACCATTGGTAAGTTACACCTTCTTCTGAAGTAGTAGCTGTTATGGTTTGAGTTTCATTAGGACACGTTTGGAAATCGGCGCCAAGTGTAACTTCAAGATCATCACGGCCGCTAACAATTATAGAGTCTTCACCTGTACAGCCATTCGCATCTGTTACAATTACTGAATATTCGCCTACTTCAAAGATCTCTAAAGTTTGATTTGTTTCACCAGCTAGTAATACACCATTCATAAACCATTCAAAAGTCATGTTTGAAGCATCATTTACAGTTGCAGTAATTGTGGTATTAGCTTCAAAACAACTTTCGAAGTCATCTCCTAAACTCACAACAATTGGTTCGGTAAATGTTACCACAATACTATCTGTAGCAGTACAACTACCAATTGAAATATCTAAGGTGTAGGTTCCAGTTTCACTTACAGTAATTGTAGGTGTGGTTTCTCCAGTACTCCATAAAAATGTTACACCTGTTGTTCCGCCTGGTATAGTAGGAACAATTTCGAAAGTACCACCAGCACAAACAACTTTATCTGGACCCAAGTCTAAGATAGGTTGGTTTGAAATAATAATATCTATAGTAAAAGTTTCTTGACTACAAGGAGCGTAGGTTACAGTAACATTATAGGTGCCTCCTACGGTTGGAGTAAAAGTGGCATCAGTTGAAACTACTGTTCCAGAAGAATCTGTCCATTCATAAGTTACTAAAGTAAGGTCGATTCCTGGGGTCGTTGGAGTAGCGTCTAGAACCGGTATTGGGTCTATTGAACAGATTTGAAGCTCAGTAGGCAAATCATTTGAAAGATCAACTGTTTCGCCAAAAGATAATTCAACACTGTCTATTATACTACAATCACCTTTTGTAACTTCTAGCGTATATATTCCTGAATCGGTAACAGTTATTGTAGGGGTTGTTTCTCCTCCTGGACTCCATAAATAGGTTGCGCCAGTAATATCTCCAGTAATAGTAGGAACTATTTCGTATGAAGGAACATCACATAGTGCTAAGTCTGGACCTAAATCAAGAGTTAAATCAAAATCTCCATCTAAAGAAACTTGAACGTCATCGGTTACAGTAACAACATCACCATTACAGTTTGTGTAAACAGCTTGTGCTGTGTAAACAGTAACCGGATCTGTTGGACAAACAGTAATGGTTGGGTTTGTGCTTATCTCGTTTCCATCAGCATCTAACCAGGAAAACACAACATTTGGTGGGCCATTTGGAGTAAATCTCCATGCTTCGTTTGTGGCAGACCAGTTACCTGTGTTTCTACCAGGTGCGGTTTCTCCTATAGTACCATCTTGGTTTTGAATACCTATTACAGCATTTCCATCGTTCCAAGTACAACCTCCTGGTCTGTCTTGAATGTATACTTCAATAACGTTGGTTGTTTCATACATTACTATTTGTGAAGTAAGGCTTGAACCAGAACAAGCACTACCGAAATAAGGAATGCCAGGGAAGTTTACAACCATAGTTCGGTCTGGTGCATCACCAAAAACTGTCCAATTTATATTTCCTGAGCCTCCAACTGCTGGATTCACATCCATATAAGGTCCAAAAATAGCGGTGTGGAATAGGTTAGGGTCTGGAATTGATTCGTCAAAAGACCAATCGCAAAAACCACCAGGAGTGTTTTGTGCCAAGTCGAAAGAAACAACTGCGTTTGAACCAATAACCATTTCTGTATAAGTTTCACCGTAAAAGCAAAAATCAAATGGCAAGGTGATTGCAGATGACCATCTGTCATCAATATTCACAGAAACCGGCGTTCCTCCTGTAAAAGGGAACGGTGGTGCGTAGGGAATAGATGAAACTGCATAGTCACTAGTGTCACCAGTATATAGGTAGCTGGCGTTAAGTTCGGTACAGTCTTCATTACAAGGTATCTCAATATCTTCTCCTGCATCTACATTTGGATGCCCTGGCCCTTGAGCAAGCGCCTGTAGAGATATCGCAACGAAACTGAATAGCAAGAAAGTGTTTCTTGCAAAGTTCACCTTAAGAAAATTGAGGCAACTTCGTAAACAAGGGGGTAATTTTTTCTTCATAAAGCATTGGTTGAAAATTATCGTATTTAAGTTAAAATTTTTAACAGCCGAATATAATAAATTTATAGTAATCATCGCTAGGAATTGTGTGTTAACTTTTAATTTTTGTTGATAATCAGGTTGCTCACGATTTTTAAAATAATATCAAGACGCGATTTATTGAATGATAAAAGACTAAATATCCTGAGAGTGGTGTTAAAAACCTCTTAAATTAACATTATCATTGATTGCTTTTTAATGATTAATAGTGAATGGGTTGTTTTAGTTAAATATATTCAAATGCTGTAAACAACAGAAATACCTTCCTCAGGGTTTTGTACATTTGTCCTATATATAACGTATATTAAGCTTATGATAGATCAAACAGATATTTCCTACGAAAGAACAATACTTATTGGACTAATTACACAATACCAAAATGAGGAGATGAGTGATGAATACTTAGACGAGCTAGAGTTTCTCGCTTTTACGGCAGGTGGTGAGGTGTTAAAGCGGTTTACTCAAAAAATGGAAGTGCCCAATCCTAAAACTTTTATTGGAACTGGAAAATTGGAAGAGGTTAGGCAATATGTAGAAGAACACGAAATTGGAGTCGCCATTTTTGATGATGAACTTTCACCAGCCCAACAAAAAAATATTGAACGCATCCTACAATGCAAAATTATTGATAGAACTAATTTAATATTAGACATTTTTGCCCAAAGAGCACAAACCAGTTATGCACGAACGCAGGTAGAATTGGCACAATACGAATATTTGTTACCAAGATTGGTAGGAATGTGGACTCACTTAGAACGACAGCGTGGTGGTATTGGAATGCGTGGGCCTGGTGAGCGAGAAATTGAAACAGATAGACGAATTGTACGCGACAGAATATCTTTACTAAAGGATAAATTGAAAAAAATTGACCGCCAAATGGATGTTCAACGCGGCAATCGCGGATCGTTAGTTCGTGTTGCTTTGGTAGGGTATACAAATGTTGGAAAATCTACATTAATGAATGCCATTAGTAAAAGTGAAGTTTTTGCCGAAAATAAACTTTTTGCCACGCTAGATACTACAGTGCGTAAGGTTGTAATTGGTAACCTTCCATTTTTATTGACCGATACGGTAGGGTTTATCAGAAAATTACCTACCCAACTTGTTGAGTCTTTTAAAGGAACATTAGACGAGGTTAGAGAATCGGATTTGTTGTTGCACGTAGTCGATATCTCACACCCTTCATTTGAGCATCATATAGACTCGGTGAATAAAGTTTTAGAAGAAATAGGAAGCGCAGATAAACCAACAGTTATGGTTTTTAATAAAATTGACGCTTATAAACCTGAAGAAATTGATGAAGACGATTTAATGACCGAAAAGACCACGGCTCATTATACATTAGAAGAATGGAAACAGACCTGGATGGCAAAAGTAAACGGTGATGCCATTTTTATTTCTGCCCTAAACAAAGAAAACTTTGATGAGTTCCGAAAAATGGTCTATGAAAAAGTTAAGGAAATACATACTACACGCTTTCCTTACAATGATTTTCTTTATTCCGAATACGACGGAGAAGAGTAAAATTTAATACGGTACAATTGTTAACTGTTTCCAAAAATGCAACCTTTTGGAAGCAGTTTTTTTAAGTGACATTAAGAATGGTTTAATAAGGAGGTTTTCTGTGGAAAATATCTTTCTAAACAAAAGCACCGTATCCTGTAATTGCCCTTCCTACAATTAGTGTGTTAATTTCCTTGGTGCCTTCGTAGCTGTAAATTGCTTCGGCGTCGGCAACAAATCGGGCTACATCGTACTCTAATAAAATTCCGTTACCGCCCATTACTTCACGGGCACTACGCACAACGTCTCGGGTGCGAAGACTGCAGAAAACTTTTGCTAATGAAGCGTGTTCATCAGTCAATAAATCTTCGTCTTGCAGTTCGGAAAGCCTGAAACACATGGTTTGCATTGCGGTTAAATTGGCCAGCATTTCGACTAAATGATTCTGTACCAGTTGGAAAGAGGCTATCGGTTTGCCAAATTGCTCACGTTTTTTAGTATATTTAAGAGCGCTTTCATAAGCTCCCCGCGCACAACCTACTGCTTGCCAAGCCACGGCAGCCCGGGTTACCTTTAAAACCTTTGCAGTATCTTTAAATGAATCACATTTTTGAAGTCGATCACTTTCAGGAACGCGGCAATTTGTTAAGGTAATCAATGCATTTTGAACTGTTCGTAAAGCCATTTTACCTTCAATTTTTTCAGCTTTAAATCCTGGGTTTCCTTTTCTTACTAAAAAACCTTTTACTCGATTAGTTTCTTCATCATTCGCCCAAATAACGGTTACATCGGCAAAAGTGGCGTTTCCAATCCATTTTTTCTGTCCGTTTAAAATCCATTCGTCGCCTTCTCGTCTGCAAGTGGTTCCCATTCCTCCAGCAACAGCAGAACCCACATCTGGCTCTGTAAGTCCGAAGGCGCCAATTACTTCCATTCGAGCCATTTTTGGAAGCCATTCCTGCTTCTGTGCTTCACTTCCGCAAATATTTATAGAGCTCATTGCCAAACCACTATGTACTCCAAAAAATGTGGAAATAGAAACATCTACCCTTGCCATTTCCATAGCGATGATTCCTTCCATAACGGAGCTTTCATTTGGTGTTTCATACCCTTCAATAGTGAGTCCGCAAATATTTAGCGCTGCCATTTTGGGAATGATTTCAAATGGAAATTCAGCTTTATTCCAGTATTCATTGGCAATAGGTCGAATTTCATCTTCCATAAAATTTCGAACTTTTAGCTGTAGTTCTCTTTGTTGTGGTGTTAGTTTTAAACTCAGGTCGTAAAAATCACCATCGATGGGAGGTAGTTTATGCTGACCTTTTTTTCCGCTTTTGTGTTTTAGCATTTTCATCAGCCCTTGCAATTGGCGATCGTCGAGTTCGCCTACAGTTTTCATTATTTCAGAAAGATCTACCTTTTGCGAAAGTTCGCCCAACGCATCGAGGTCAATGTCTTTCATTAGACGAAACGTTTGCTTTATTTTTGAGAAGATGGACATACGGGTATTTTTAGAAGTGAATCCTAAAGATACCGTTAAGCTGATTTGTAATTGGCCAAAAAAAAGTTAATTTGCATAAATTACAATGACTACTAGTGAATTAGTCCATTGAAGTGTTCTGCCTATCCAAATAAATGATGTACAACATCGTGAACCTTGGCTACTTTTATAATGTTAATGCTGAAAGTGTCTTTTGGAATCTTGCAGTATTTTGATACAATAATAGAAGTGAATCCAAGTTTTTCGGCTTCGAGAATACGTTGCTCAACTCGGGTCACGGGTCTTATTTCGCCTGCAAGTCCAACTTCGGCTGCAAAACACATTCGTTTGTCTATTGCAATATCAATATTTGAAGAAAGTACTGCAGCAACAACGGCCAAATCGATAGCCGGATCGTCTACTGTTATTCCGCCCGTTATATTCAAGAAGACGTCTTTAGAACCCAATTTAAATCCGGCTCTTTTTTCCAGAACGGCGAGTATCATATTTAGGCGTTTGGCGTTGTAACCAGTGGCGCTTCGTTGCGGTGTTCCATATACCGCTGTGCTAACCAGCGCTTGTATTTCGATCATCAATGGGCGCATGCCTTCAAGCGTGGCAGAAATTGCGGTTCCGCTTAAATCTTCATCATTTTTCGAAATAAGTATTTCTGAAGGATTTGACACTTCACGTAAACCACTTCCTTGCATTTCGTATATTCCGAGTTCATTCGTGCTACCAAACCTGTTTTTATTGGCGCGTAGAATTCTGTAAATATGGTTTCGGTCGCCTTCAAATTGCAAAACCGTGTCGACCATATGCTCTAAGATTTTAGGGCCAGCAATATTTCCGTCTTTGGTAATATGGCCAATAAGAATAACAGGTGTTGCGGTTTCTTTTGCAAATTTTATCAATTCTGCTGTGGTTTCGCGAATTTGGGAAATACTTCCTGCGCTGCTTTCAATATAATCTGTATGAAGGGTTTGTATAGAATCGATCACAACTATATCGGGGTCGAGATCTGCTATAGCTTTAAAAATATTTTGAGTTTTTGTTTCTGTAAGAATATAACAGTTTTCTGAAATGGGCTGAATGCGCTCTGCCCGCATTTTTATTTGCTGTACGCTTTCTTCGCCCGAAACATATAAGGTTTTATAGGGAAGCTGAAGTGCTATTTGCAGCATTAACGTACTTTTTCCAATTCCTGGTTCTCCTCCCAAAAGCGTTAAAGACCCTGGCACTAATCCGCCGCCCAAAACTCGGTTTAATTCGTTGTTTTGGGTGTTTAATCGAGCTTCGGCTTGAGTCGAGATTTCCGAGATTCGTTGCGGTTTGGCGGTTCTATTCCGTCCATATGTTGATGAATCCTGGTTTTCCCAGCTTACCTTTTCAGCTTTTTGAATTACTTCTTCGGCAATGGTATTCCATTCTTTACAAGAAGTACATTGTCCTTGCCATTTGGCAAATTGAGCGCCACAGTTCTGACAGAAAAAGGTTGTTTTAGTTTTAGCCAATGGTTTTGTTTTAATCTTTGTTCTGCGAAAATAGCACCTTCTTTTTAACGAATAGGCTTTTGAATACGGGTTTCTTTTAATTAAAAATTGATTTTATAAATAGCATTATCCGATTCAATTTAATCAGCTAGAACAATTCAATAGAAATGGAATTTAAGTGTCGATATTTACTTCAGTAAAGGCTTTGAAAATTAACGGAATTAATACCCAAAATCGTTTTTTATTTTAGCTGCTCGGTCTAACATAACATCAACGGTTATAAAATCCACTTCTTCCTTATCGAAGGCGCTTTGATAAATTCGCATTGCCTTTCGTGCATTGCCTGACTCCTCATAATAGCGTCCCATATAATAATCGCCTAAAACCGATTTTGGATATTGTTTTTGGGCAAGAGCAGCGATATCTCGCACAGATTCCCATTGCTTAGTCTTTTCTGAAGCTGCAAGGGTTGCTAGAAAATCATTAACACGAATATTGTTGGTTATTCCGAAAAGCTCTTCGATGACTTTATATTTATCTAGAAGATATTCAGAAATTGGCGTTTCCATTTTTAGCAATACATCGTTAAATTCTTGTTTGCTGATTGGTCTATACACAGAAAATATTTTTTCCAAAGCATGTGGGATTCCTCTACCAACTAATGTGTAATGCGTGGCACCTTCAAAATTGTCGAAATAATAATTTAATGTAGGGCTCTTTATTTCTTTTAATTGATTGTTTAAACTTTCGGCAGACTCTCTTAGTCCTTTAATATCATCTGTTCCAGTAGCAACATAATAAAATATCCTCCCCGGAATGGCAGCCAGTCTATCGGCTATTCTCTGCTCCATCATAGGTGCAAAATCTGGGCTTAAGTTGATGTATCCGTTTAATAAAGGCGGGCTTTTAAAGAGATAATAATTTATAAAATTTGCTGTAAAATCGTGGCCTACGCCAATAATGAATTTTGCCGTGCGGTATTCTTTGTCTATGTGCGGGATTAGTTCTAAGCCAATAAACTCGAAAAACTTCGAACCATCCTCATCGGGTAAATAGTTTATATTGTCATACGAACAATCTAAATAACGATTCTCACCTTGAATAATTCCAACAACAATAGATTCTGGCATGTCTTCCCAATAGCTATAATAATCAACATTTCCAGCTACTGGTTCGAACAGATAATCACCATCTAGCACCAAAACGATGGGGTATCTTTTGTCTTTATTGGTTTCGTAATTTCTTGGAAGTTGGATTTTTATCCGTTGTGTGGCACCTATTTTCTTTGAATTAATTTCTTCATAAATAACTTGAGACTGTGAGGTGTAGTTAAATAGAATTATTAAGACGAGTAGTACGTATTTTTTCATATCTAGTCCTTTTAAATTACCGAAAGATAGTGAAATTTCTAATGAAATAATTTTTCAGGCAATAGTAATAAAAAAACCAAAAGTGTGAAGTAAGTCTCAATTCCTAATTCACATCGTACACGATTACGTCTTTAGAATCGCCTTTTACACTTAAATTAAATCCATTTCGAGAGCTACTTTTGCCCATAGATGCTTCTGAAGTTCCGTATACTGGAAATCCATTTATCAAATTTGCATTCGTGTCAAAAACATAGACTTTGTTTTCTTGGGTTTCGGTAGTGGTTACGTAGACTTTTCGATTTATTTCAAATAATTTGGGCTTGCTGTATAGTCCGATAGGGAGTTCGGCTAATTTTCCATCAATTCGTAATAAATTATTGTCTAACGTTGCTTTTGTGTTACCGTTAATAGCAAACCAGTAGCCAATTCCTACATTTAGTTTTTGCGAACTAACTTTTCCATCTTCAGCAATACGTTCTTTGGTGTTTTCTTTAGTAATTACAACAAAAGTATTGTCTTCGGCTGTTACTGGAATTTCAGAGAAATTAAACTTTTTTGAAACGGAAACCCTAGGTTTTCCAATGCGGCTTAAAATATTTAATGTGCCGTTTTCTTCAGCAATTAGAATGTAGTCTTTATTTCCCATTCTAATGTGTACGGGAGATTGGGCAATGTTGCTTTTCGCCTTAGGGAATTTAAAGCCTTTTACAATTTTTCCATCTTTGTTATAAAGTAATACTTCTTTTCCTTGAACCACTACAAACCGATACTTACCGTTGTTATCGTAATCGAAAACAGCAAGCGGTTTGGTGATTTCGTCCTTGAAATTTATTGGAAATGATTTCACGTCTTTTCCATTCCTATCAATTATAAAAACTGTGCTTTTGGTAGCGAAAGCCATTTGTTTTTTGCCGTTGTTTGCAATATCTACTTCTATAATTTGACCTAAAATAGGCGAATCGAGATTTCGAGTCCAAAGAATTTTTCCGCTTTCAGATATGTAATACAGTTTGTTACTAACGTCTTGAACCGCTACATTGCCGCCATCGCCAATTATTTGAGGATTACCCAAAACGGTATTTTCAAGGTTGGTATTAAATTTTTCCGAAACCGCGCTAGAAATACTTTTAGTTTCAGTTTTACCTTCTTTACAGCTTAGCGTAACGTGGGCAAAATTTCTGTCGAAACTAAATTGAAGTGCTGCTAAAGGGTAGTTTGTCAATGAAATATTATTAAAGCTATTTCGCGAATTTGCATTAAAAAAGCCTGCGATCGTTTTCGCAAAATTGCCCCTCATTTTTAAAACCAACAGCGAAGATGCCGCGCTTAAATTTGAAGCGGTATTTTCAAAAAAGGTTGTGTTTATTAAAGTTGTATTGTTTTGAAATGAAACAATTATTTCTTGGGCAGAAGCTTCAGTGTCTGTAAAAACAAAGAAATTTTCAAGTTGAAAAACATAGTTTGCTTTTTGTGAATTGATAAGTGGGGAAAATGTTTTTTGGAATAATACGGGCTCACTAAAACTTTTTATTTCTACATCGCGAAATGAATTTTCTGTTGTAACATAACGCGCCAATGCATCGCTTGTTAAAGATGCATCAATGCTTTTTATGAAAATTGCAGAGCCACTTTTAAGGTCGATGGTGCCAATTTCGCTTGTAGAATCGAAAATACCAGTGGTTTTTGCTCCTGCTTTTTCCCCGCGAAATCCACGAAGCTTGTTTTGTAAGTTTTCGGCATCGTCAAAAGTAAAACTCATGGCTCCAATAGCATCCATTGGTGCTAATGCTGCAAGATTATTCTGTTGTGGCACTTGTCCTTCAAAAATGTTGAGCAACTGCGGAATGCTATCTGTAGCTAACGTAATTCCAGTTGCTACGAACGACTCAGGTTTAATCGAAATGTCTAAAGCGCTCCACGAAGTAAAATCAACATTTGAAGAATCGGTTATGGCAACTTTATTTCCGCGGAGTAAGGCTGTAAATTCACTAGTATTTGGCAGTTGAAATACTTTTTTAAAAGCTTCTTGTTTTTCGGTTTTTCCTTTTAAAATATCCATCAAAATTTGTTGCGAAGAAGAAGCGACAAATATGCTATCTACTACGGTCGCAAAAGCTGTTTTTTTACCGATTGTAATTCGTTGTATGGACTGTTTGTCTATTTGTAAAGTTTCAACTGTTTTGTTTTTAATAGAATCTGGTTGAAAAAGGGTAGCAGCTTGTTTTGATATAAAAGTATAAGCCGAAAGCGAATCGTTTACTTTGTTGATGCTCAATAAACTTGGTGAATTGGGGTGCAAATTTTTAAGAAGTGGTGCTTCTTCTGAAAAGAATAGGTACGGTATGGTTTTATCAAATTCTGAAAGCAGGGAATTGTTTTTAATATCTGCCTGCAGGCCTTCCCAATTTGATATTTTTAGAACCACAGCTGCATTTTCTGGTACAAAGTCCATTAACGTTCCTGTTTTCTGGGTTGTTTGTTCACAACTCAAAAAGGAGACGAAAAGTAAAAGCAAAATCAGTTTTCCCGAAATTTTTTCCATATAGACAAATGTAGCAAGGAAAGGCGTTGGTTTCAAGCAGTTTTAAAAATGTTTATTGACGGGTTTTCAACAGATTCCGAATTAATCATTGCCAATAAGTGTGTATTGAGCTGTTAAAAGCTGCTTGTGAATTAAACAGGCACTAGATTAAAACTCTTTCTATGAAAATCAGTACTTCCAAAATTACGGATAGCTTCCCGATGTTCTTTAGTAGGATAGCCTTTATTTCGTTTCCAATTGTATGCCGGAAATTTTTGGTGAAGTGCCGCCATATATTCGTCGCGATAGGTTTTTGCTAAAATAGAAGCTGCGGCTATATGCAAGTATTTGCTATCTCCTTTCACCACACATTCAAACGGAATTTGATGTAAAGGTTTAAAACGGTTACCATCTATGGCTATAAATTCGGGTGTTTGTGAAAGTCCTTCAATGGCGCGATGCATGCCCAAAATAGATGCGTTTAAAATGTTGATTTTGTCTATCTCGTGCATCATTACGTGTACCACGTGATAACAAATTGCTTCTTTTTCAATTATTTCACGAAGTTTGTTTCGCTTTTTTTCTGAAAGTTGTTTGCTATCCGTTAAAAAGGGATGCTTGAAATTGTTGGGAAGTATTACAGCAGCAGCCGTAACAGGGCCTGCTAAACATCCACGACCCGCTTCATCGGTGCCACATTCTAGTAGATTCGGATTTATTTTTAATTTCAACATAATAGATGCAAAACTCCATATAAAAATGCAAGAACCCAATTCAAATAACGAATAATAATTGATTCAGTACAACTAATCAAATGCCCAATTCAATAGGTAATCCTGCATTAAACTTAAAAATAAATTATCTTTGCCGAAAAGCTATTTCAGTATGAAGAAAATACTTTTGCTATTGTTGGTTTCGTTGGTCACTGCAACTGTGTTTTCGCAAGCTCCTTCTTCGAAAAAAGAAAAACCACCGATTACCGATTATAGGATAATCTCATTTGATCGCGACACGACCTTTGTAGACACGACACTTTCAATTCGTAAAAAATACAAATTCAACTACCTTCGGAAAGATAATTTTGAACTTTTACAGTTTTCAAACGTAGGTCAGACTTATAATTCGTTAGCCTATTCTTTTGATCGATTACACTTAAAACCGTTGTTTGCCGCGCAATCGCATCATTTTAATTACAAAGAAATTGAAGATGTAAATTATTTTAGGGTCCCCACGCCGCTTACTGAGCTGTATTTTAAAACTGCCTATGAGCAAGGACAGCAAATGGATGCGTTTTTTACGGTAAACACGTCTCCACAACTCAATTTTTCGATCGGTTATAAAGGCGTTCGCTCTTTAGGGAAATATCAGCATATATTAACCAGTACAGGAAACTTCCTTTTTACGGCAAATTATCACACTAAGAATAATCGTTATGCTATACGCACCCATGTGGCGGCGCAGGACATAATGAATCAAGAAAATGGTGGATTGAACGAATCTTCCTTGGCACTTTTTATAAATAACGATTCCGAATTTAGGGATCGCGGTAGAATGGATGTTCTATTTGAAGATGCTGACAATAAACTGGAAGGGCTGCGGTTTTACGGGGATCATTATTACGAGTTAATTAGTGAACGCGATAGTACGGCCTATACGGTCTTGACCGTTGGAAATGTCATTTCTTTTGAACACAAAGATTATCGCTACAATCAGACAACAGCGTTCGAGGATTTTGGGCCTTCTTATGTGGCAACGGACTTATCTACCAGAACAAAACTTGAAGATTTTAACGTGAAGGGGTTTGTAGATTATAACAATTCGCTTTTAGGAAAAATCACGGGTTGGGCAGGATATACCGATTTAAATTACGGCTATAATTCTGTGCTTATTCTGGACAATAGTATAATTCCTGACCGAATTATTGGCAATATGGTTGAAGTGGGAGCTGCGTACGAAAAGCAATATCGCGGATTTGAACTTTCGGGGAAGGGAGCTGTTAACGTAGCTGGCGATTTTGACGGTAACTACCTCCAAGGAGCGGCCTCGTACAATTTGAATGATGATTTGGCAGCAAAAGCCTCTGTAACGATTCATTCTGTGGCGCCCAACTTTAATTTTCAACTAAACCAAAGCGATTACAAAAACTACAATTGGAAAACCAATTTGAACAATGTAAAAAGCCAAGAACTCAAGTTTGAAATCGACACAAAAAAATTTGGAAATGCTTCGGTTAGTTATACAGGTATTGACGATTACACCTACTTCGGAATAAAAGCAAATGAAAGCACTCCATCGCCATTACAAGCTTCGGAACGAGTGGATTATTTAAAGATAAAAGCCGAAAAGGAATTTACCTACGGACAGTTTGCATTAGAAAATACCATAATGTACCAACAGGTTTTAAGCGGGGAAAATGTGTTTAATGTGCCACAGCTTATTACCAGAAATTCACTTTATTATCAAAACCATCTATTTAAGAAAGCTTTGTTTTTACAAACGGGAGTAACTTTTAAATACTTCACCAAGTATAATATGAATGCCTACGATCCAGTTTTAGCCGAGTTTTACGTACAGAACAATCAGGAATTAGGTGGTTTCCCGTTGGTAGACCTCTTCTTTAACGCAAAAATCAGGCAGACCCGAATCTATTTTGTTTACGAAAATTTCACTGCGCTTTTCAGTAGTAAAAATGAATACTTCGCAGCACCGGGTTATCCGTACCGCGACAATGTTTTGCGGTTTGGATTGGTTTGGAATTTCTTTTTGTAGTAACTAGCTTTTAAAAGTACCTTTATACGGTTGTTTCTAGCAACACTTATTTATTATAGCTTTTACTTTTGTTGAGATTATATTATTTATTACATTTGATTTTACAGCTAAAAAAATACAGCAAACCCCGTATTATTTAGCTTTTTCGCAAACTAAAACTGAAAGAAATGAAAAGATTTATATTCATTATTTTAACGATTATTCTAGGTCATCAGGGGTATTCTCAAATAACTTTTGAAAAGGGCTACTTTATAGATAATGCCAATCAAAAAGTAGAGTGTTTAATTAAAAACATGGATTGGGGTGGTACGCCAACTGAATTCGTTTATAAAACTTCCGAAGATGGTCCTACCCAAAAAGGGACTATCAATTTGATTAAAGAATTCGGTTTATACAATATTGGTAAGTTTGTGCGAAAAACAGTAGATATTGATAGGTCAGCAGAAGGAATTCGAAATTTAACCTACAACAAAAACCCAGAGTTTCAAGAAGAAAGGCTCTTTTTAAAAGTTTTGGTAGAAGGAAAAGCGAGTTTATATGAATATGTAGACACGGGTTTGGTTCGATATTTTTACACTGTTGATAATTCGGATATCGAACAGTTGGTTTTTAAAAGTTACAGAGCGCCATTAAATCAAGTGGGTAAAAACAATCAATATAAACAACAGTTACATAATGATTTACAATGTTCGAGCATTAATGTAAAAAAGATTGAAAATTTAAATTACAGAGAGTCAGATCTCTCTCGATTTTTTATTGAATACAACAAATGTAGTAATGCTGCGTATACCGATTTTAGAGAGAAACGAAAAACGAAGTTTTTAAATTTAAGTATTCGTCCAGGTATAAGAAGCTCTAGTTATTCTTTAGAAAACAATATTTTAAGCTCTAGAAATGCAGATTTTGGAAGTCAGGTTGGTTTTACCATCGGTCTCGAGGCAGAGTTTATTTTACCTTTCAATAAAAATAAATGGGCAATTTTATTGGAGCCTACTTACCAATATTATAAAGCAGAGGGCGAGTCGAGATATCAAACTCTTAAGTTGGATTATAAATCGTTGGAAATACCCATAGGAGGAAGGCACTATTTCTTTATAAGCCCAAAGTCGAAAGTTTTTGTTAATGCATCCTTGGTTTTTGATATAAGCAACTCAAAAATCGAGTTTGAAACAATGCCCGATGTTAATATAAAATCCAATCTTAATTTTGCTTTTGGATTAGGTTACAAGTTTAATGATAGATATAGTTTGGAGTTGAGGTATTTTACAAATAGAAATATTATAGAATCGTATGTAAACTATGATTCAGAATATAAATCGGTGGCTGTTTTATTGGGGTATACATTGTTCTAAAATCCATTTTAAGAATAACAATTCATGTAATTAAATAGAATGATAAATGATTCAATAATTTAAATACAATCTACTCAAGCCGCTGTTTGTGGCTTTATTGAAGTTTCTTTAAAAATTCGTAACTATTACAATTCCAAACGAAATAGCCTGCGATTTCGGTTTTTAAAAATTGAATTACTGCAGGGGTGCTTTACAAATAGCAGAAAGCTCTTCATTTATTTCAAAAACTTTTCCTCTAATATTTGAATATCCAAATTGCGCCAATCTTTCAGAATGCATTTTGAGGTATTTTTCTGCATTTTCCCTTGAATCGAACATATAAACACCACCTGCCATTTCATCTTTTTTACTTTCTGTCCAAAACTTCCAGATAAAACCAGGTTCGTTGTTAATGCTTTGAGCCAATTCATTCATTTGAACTGCCATTTCTTTTCCCCAAACATCGTTGTGTGGAAAATCTACGTGTATTATTACAGCCATATTATTTAGTTTGAAAATTAAGTGTAAAGTTAGTCATTCGCAGTTGCTTTTTAGTAATCAGTTTCCTGCAAGAAACTATTAATTTTGAAGCCTTTTTATTGTTCTAAATAACTACTTAGTCATTTATTAAGAGATAATTTCCCTCTAAAACAAAAAAGCAAGACCATTATCAGCCTTGCTTAGTGTTTATAGAGATTCAATGTGAATATTCTGAAGTGATATTCACTTCACAAAATGCGAACTGTTAAATGACCGCACAATTAATGGTAGTCGAGTGATTCCTATTTGCTTTGGCAAAAAAGAATTATACCAAGACTAGTCTCTTAAAAGTCCTCTGGAAATTACAATTTTTTGAATCTCTGAAGTTCCTTCGTAAATCTGGGTAATTTTGGCATCACGCATTAAACGTTCAACGTGGTATTCTTTTACGAAACCGTTTCCGCCGTGTACTTGAACTGCTTCAACTGTTACGTCCATTGCTACTTGGCTAGCATATAGTTTAGCCATTGCGCCGCTCATATCGTAATTGTTGCCTTGGTCTTTGTCCCACGCTGCTTTTAATACCATATGTCTCGCAGCTTCAATGCTCGTGTGCATGTCGGCAAGTTTAAATGCGATAGCTTGGTGGTTACAGATTTCTGTTCCAAACGCTTTACGCACTTTTGAATATTCGCGAGCTAAATCGTAAGCTCCTGCAGCAATTCCTAAAGCTTGAGCCGCGATACCAATACGGCCACCAGATAGCGTTTTCATAGCAAAAGTAAATCCAAAGCCATCTTCGCCAATTCTGTTTTCTTTTGGAACCCTTACGTCATTGAAAATTAAAGAATGAGTGTCGCTTCCGCGTATTCCCAATTTATCTTCTTTTGGGCCAATTTCAAAGCCTTCCCAGCCTTTTTCAACTATAAAGGCGTTAATTCCTTTGTGTTTTTTCTCTTTATGGGTTTGAGCAATTACCAAGTAATAATCAGCGGTACCGCCATTGGTAATCCAGTTTTTTGTTCCGTTTAGGATATAATGATCACCATCTTCAATCGCGGTCGTTTTTTGCGAAGTAGCATCACTTCCCGCCTCTGGTTCACTTAAACAAAATGCACCAAGCTTTTCACCAGTAGCCAATTTAGTTAGGTATTTTTGTTTTTGTTCTTCAGTTCCGTAAGCCTCGAGACCATAGCAGACTAAGGAGTTGTTTACAGAAACAATTACTGAACAAGATGCATCTACCTTGCTAAGCTCTTCCATGACTAAAGCGTAGGAAACTGCATCCATACCGCCACCGCCGTATTTTGGATCTACCATCATTCCTAAAAATCCGAGTTCGCCCATTTTCTTGACTTGTTCGGCAGGGAATTGTTGCAGGTTGTCACGCTCAATTACGCCCGGAAGTAATTCGGTACGTGCAAAATCGCGAGCAGCGTCGCGTATCATTATCTGTTCTTCGGATAGACTGAAATCCATAGGCTTTGTTTTTGAAAATATCGTTTTTAAGAATTGCAAATGTACTTTAAAATTAAAGTAAATCCCAAAGCACCAATTTAAAATCCCAAAATCCGCAATCAGATTTTAAAATTTGATTCTTGTTTTCGTTTTATTTCAAATCTTCCTAACTATCTTTAATCCAAATCCAATTATATAAATTTGAAAAAAGACAATTATCATATTATCGGAGTAATGAGTGGCACCTCCCTAGATGGTATCGATTTGGCAGAGGCTACCTTTAATTATTCTGAAGGGAAATGGAATTTTAAAATCCTTAAAGCCCGAACGATTCCGTATTCTTCATATTGGAAAAACGAACTTCGAGAAGCAATCAACTATTCACAAGAACAATTAGAGCGACTTGATTTTAAATATACCGAAAAGCTATCTGAAGAAATCTTAGGTTTTATAAGAAGAAATAATATTCAGGAAATAGATGCTATTTGCAGTCACGGTCACACCATTTTGCATCAACCAGAAAAAGGATTTACACTTCAAATTGGAAATCTGCCGCGATTGGCTAAATTGGTTTTTCGAACCGTTGTTTGCGATTTTAGAACGCAAGATGTTAACTTGGGCGGACAAGGAGCGCCGTTGGTTCCGATTGGTGACAGACTACTTTTTTCAGAATTTGATTACTGTTTAAATCTCGGAGGTTTCGCGAATGTTTCTTCAGAAGTAAATGGAAACAGAATTGCTTATGATATCTGTCCTGTAAATATCGTGTTAAATCGATATGCCGAAAAACTTGGGAAGGATTTTGACGAAGATGGAAATTGGGCGAGAAGCGGATCAGTCAATTCTAAATTGCTAGAAAAGTTGAACGCACTTCCTTTTTATTCTGAAACACCTCCAAAATCGCTAGGCTTGGAGTGGGTAAATAAAAACATCTTTCCCATACTAGACGATGTCAATAGTTCTTCCAAAGATATTTTACGAACTTTTACAGAACATATTGCAATGCAACTGGCAAACCAATTTTCCGAAGGCGCTTCAGTATTAATAACGGGTGGTGGTGTTTATAACTCTTTTTTAATTGAAAGACTAAAAAACCTTAGTGCGGTAACGGTAATTGTTCCATCTTCTAAATTAATTGAGTATAAAGAAGCGTTGATTTTCGGACTTTTAGGTATTTTAAAGATGCGGGGCGAAGTAAATTGCTTGGCAAGTGTCACAGGAGCAAAGTCTAACCATTCTTCAGGGATTGTTTTCTCGCCGTAATTTTTCTTAAAAATAAAACAAATCCCCTTCTAAGTTTTCTATATTTGCCAAGCAAATTTGAAGCTGTTAGCGAAGAACTCATCATTCTCCAAAGCTTTGGATATTTAGAGATTAACTAATCATATCAATGAAAGACTTACTCAAAAAGTACGAAGAAAAAGCCCCCGAAATAGTATTCCATTGGACCGACCCTGAAACCGAGGCTGAAGGCTGGACAGTAATCAATTCCTTACGAGGAGGAGCTGCTGGTGGCGGAACAAGAATGCGAAAAGGACTTGATAAAAACGAAGTGCTTTCCTTAGCTAAAACCATGGAAGTTAAATTTACCGTTGCGGGCCCTCCAATTGGCGGTGCAAAAAGCGGTATAAATTTTGACCCTGCCGACCCTCGAAAAAGAGGTGTTTTGGAACGTTGGTTTAAAGCTGTTTCCCCGTTACTTAAAAATTATTATGGCACTGGTGGCGATATGAACGTGGATCAACGACTAGAAGTGATTCCTTTTATTGAAAAATGCGGCATTAGGCACCCACAAGAAGGTGTTTTTAATGGTCATTTTAACCCATCGGAAGCAGATAAAGTTCAGCGTATTGGGCAATTGAGAGATGGAGTTGGAAAAACTTTGGAAAGTGCGACATATAGTCCAGATGTTAGCCAAAATTTAAAAGTTGCCGATATGGTTACCGGTTTTGGCGTAGCTGAAGCTGTGAAGCATTATTACGATATTTACGGAGGTAGTGTAAAAGGAAAACGTGCCGTTGTTCAGGGTTTTGGAAATGTAGGCTCGGCAGCCGCTTTCTATCTCGCCCAAATGGGTGCTAAAATAGTTGGAATAATAGACCGAAATGGAGGAATTATAAACAAAGAAGGTTTTTCGTTTGAAGAAGTAAAACAACTTTTTCTGAATAAAAACGGAAATGAACTTGTAGCTGATAATATGATGTCGTTTGAAGAAATAAACAATCAAATTTGGAAGCTCGAAACCGAAATATTTGCTCCGTGCGCAGCTTCAAGGCTCGTTACTAAAGAACAAGTTTCTCAAATGATTGAAACCGGACTTGAAGTAATTAGCTGTGGCGCAAATGTTCCTTTTGCAGATAAAGAAATTTTCTTCGGTCCCATTATGGAATACACCGACGAACATATAAGCTTAATTCCAGATTTTATAAGTAACTGCGGAATGGCAAGGGTTTTTGCTTATTTAATGGAGGGTAAAGCTGAATTGACAGATGAGGCAATTTTTAAGGATACTTCTTCGACTATAAAAGATGCAATTCAGAGCACCTTCGATAGAAACAACAGTAAAACAGATATCAGCAAAACCTCATTCGAGATCGCGTTGAAACAATTGCTATAAAGCATATTTAGGAGTAAATGGAATCGATCATCATTTTAATTTTTGTTCTCGGGTACTTATCAATAACACTAGAACACCCCTTAAGACTGGATAAAACTGTTCCAGCACTCGTAATGGCTTCACTTATTTGGGCTGTTTTAGCTATTGGATTCACCAATGGTTGGTTTAATATCATAAATACTGAAGGGCAGGTGTTTAACTTTCTATCGGGTGGCGAACACGCCTTAGAAGGTTTTGAAGGAACCTTGCTTCATCACTTTGGAAAAACTTGTGAAATACTTATTTTCTTGATCGGCGCAATGACGATTGTAGAAATAATAGACCTTCATCAAGGTTTCGAAGTTCTAAAAAACGTGGTCCATACTCGAAGCAAACGAAAGCTACTTTGGATAATTGGAATTTTAGCATTTTTTCTTTCAGCTATTATAGACAACCTAACGGCAACTATTGTACTTATTACACTCCTTAGAAAGTTAATTCACAGACGAGAAGATCGGTTGTGGTATGCTGCCCTTATAGTTATTGCAGCAAATTCAGGTGGAGCTTGGTCTCCAATTGGAGACGTAACCACAACTATGTTATGGATTGCAAAGAAACTTACAGCCGGAGGTTTAATTGAGTTTGTTGTGCTTCCTTCTATTGTTTCGTTTGTTATTCCATTCTTAATTGCAAGTTATCTGCCCGTCTTTAAAGGAACGTTGGAGGTAGAGCCGCAAGAAAGCAGCAAAGCCACAAAACTATTAAGCAGTAAAACAATGTTGTTTTTAGGGCTTGGAATGATTGTTTCGGTACCTGTGTTTAAAACTTTAACTCATTTGCCTCCATATATGGGGATGATGCTCGCTTTGGGAGTGGTTTGGTTAGTCTCGGAATACATCCATCCAGAAGAGGATTTTAGCAGGGAAAGAAGAGAACTTTACTCAACTCATAAAGCGTTGGCCAGAATAGAAATTTCAAGTATTTTGTTTTTCCTCGGAATTTTAATGGCTGTTGCAGGTCTAGAAGCTTTGGTATATGGTGTTGTAAAAGGTGAAGAAGTAGGAACACTTCGATATATGGCAGAAGTTTTGCAGAGAACTATTCCAAATCAAGACGTCGTTATAATACTTCTAGGAATGTTGTCTGCAATTATTGATAACGTACCTTTGGTTGCGGCTTCAATGGGAATGTACGATTCGCCAGTAGATTCTGTTTTGTGGCATTTTATAGCCTATGCTGCAGGAACAGGAGGAAGTATGCTCATTATTGGTTCGGCAGCAGGTGTAGCAGCCATGGGAATGGAGCGCATCGACTTTATCTGGTATCTAAAAAACATTACTTGGCTCGCATTTGTTGGGTTTATTGCAGGAGCAGGAGTATTTTTACTGGTTGAAAGAGTCATATTTCATCACGTATAACAATTTTTAAAAATCAATCTCGTTATTCACTTAAACAAAATGTATTTATGTTGAACTTCTTAATTCAGGATGGTGCTGAAGTAGCACAAGACCTTGAACCAATTGTCGAAGAAAAAACCCTATCAATAATGGATCTCCTAATGACCGGGGGAATCGCGGGACAGATTATAATCGCAATACTGTTTGTGTTACTTTTTGTTGCGGTTTATATTTATTTTGAAAGATTATTTGCCATAAAAGCTGCAAGTAAAATGGATTCTAATTTTATGAACCAGATTCACGATCACGTGTCTAAAGGTAATCTGCAAGCAGCAAAAATGCTATGTTCGCAAAACAACACTCCTGTGTCGCATCTAACAGAAAAAGGACTTTCCCGAATTGGCAGCCCCTTAGAAGATATTAATACAGCAATTGAAAACGCAGGACGTCTTGAGGTGTATAAGCTGGAGAAAAATGTGAGCGTTCTTGCAACTATTGCAGGAGCAGCTCCAATGATTGGTTTCCTGGGAACCGTAATTGGTATGGTTTTGGCTTTCCACGAACTAGCAACAAGTAGCGGACAAGCTGAAATGGGCGGACTGGCAGAAGGTATTTATACTGCAATGACCACAACAGTAGCGGGTCTAATCGTCGGGATTATTGCCTATATGGGCTACAACCATTTAGTAGTTAAAACTGATAAAGTAGTGCACCAAATGGAAGCTACCGCAGTTGATTTTCTTGATATGTTAAACGAGCCTAGTTAATGAATTTACGAGGGAGAAATAAAGTAAGTGCCGAGTTTAGTATGAGCTCCATGACAGACATTGTTTTTCTGTTACTGGTGTTTTTCTTACTTACTTCGCCAACAATAACGCCAAATGCTTTGGATTTAATACTTCCAAAAGCAAGCGGAAAGACTTCAAGTGTACAGAAAGCTTCGGTGAGTATTACAAAAGATCGCGCTTTTTACGTAGACAACGAAAGAACAAGCGAATACAATATAGAAAAGGAGCTAAAACGTATTTTAGCAGGCCAAGATGATCCCACAATTATTTTGCGTGCCGAAGAAGGCGTACCAATTGAAGACGCTGTTTTTGTAATGGATATTGCAAATAAAAATAAGTTTAAAGTAGTACTAGCCGTTAGGCCCAAATAAAGTTGATAAAGTAAAGTCGTTTATCGCAGTACCATTAACCCCGTTTCTTTCAAACCACAAACCGCAAACCTTTGAAACTTTTAGACACAGAACATAAACGAAAAAGTATGACCATCACGGTAATCGTGCACGTCATTCTTCTTATTTTGTTGTTTTTTGTTGGAATGAGATATCTCGACCCTCCAATAGAGCAGGGGATTGCGGTTAATTTTGGAACGTCTGACGTAGGTAGTGGAAAAATTCAGCCAACCGAAAAAATACAATCAGCACCTCAAAAAACTACTTCGCAACCAGTTTCACAACCAAAATCTGAAATTAAAGAAGAAGTTGTGACTCAGGATGCTGAAGATGTTCCTGTAATTAAAAAAGAAAAACCTAAAAAGGAACAAACTGAAACTCCTGTAAAGCCTGTAAAAGAAGAACCTAAAAAGGAAGAAAAAAAACCAGATCCAAAGCCAGATCAATCTACCACAGATGCGCTTTCCAGTTTTTTGAATGGTCCTAAGAGCGATGGAACGGCAAAAGGGGGAGAAGGAAATGACGGTAAGCCTGGAGATAAAGGAGATCCAGATGGCGACCCTAACGCAAGTGCTTACTACGGTACAGGCAAAGGTTTGGATGGCGATGGTAACTATCAGTTAGGTGGAAGAAAAGCACTGAACAAGGAAAAATTTGTGCAAGAATGTAACGAAGCTGGTATTGTGGTAGTTAGTATTGAAGTGGATAGAAACGGAAACGTAACCAGTGCTACTCCAGGAGTTCGTGGAACTACAAACAACTCTAAATGTCTTACCGAGCCAGCAAAACGTGCTGCTATGGCAACAAAATTTAATCCCGACGATAAAGCACCAGCAAAACAAATCGGTAAAATAGTTTATAGATTCAGCCTTTCAGAGTAATTTTGTTGTAGCTCTAATTCTATTCTCATCAAATATTCCAAAACAATACAGTGGCTTTTTGCGCAACTCCCAATGTACCAAAGGGTGGGGCAATCTGCCTACAAAGCCGATTTATCAGCAACGATTAATCTTGCCCGTTATTTAAACAATCCTGAAAAAAGCTTTAAAAGTGTGCATGTTGCCGGCACTAATGGCAAGGGAAGTACGAGCCATCTATTGGCTTCAATTTATCAAGAAGCAGGTTATAAAACTGGGCTTTACACTTCGCCTCACTTAAAGGATTTTCGTGAACGGATAAAAATTAACGGAAAAATGATTCCCGAACAGACTGTTTGCGAATTTGTTGAAAAACATAAACCATATCTAGAGCGCAATCAACTTTCCTTTTTTGAAATGACAATAGGACTTGCTTTTGATTATTTCAGAAGTGAAAAAGTGGATATTGTAATCATAGAAACAGGAATGGGTGGTAGGTTAGATAGCACAAATATTGTTACTCCCGAAATTTCAATAATTACAAACATCGGTTTAGACCATACACAGTTTTTGGGAAACACCCTAAGTCAAATTGCGGCTGAAAAGGCTGGAATCATCAAAAAAGAAGTGCCAGTAATCATTGGAGAAACCCTTCCCGAAACAAAACCTGTTTTTGAGCGTAAAGCCTTAGAACAAAATGCGCCGATAGCTTTTGCCGAAAAAGATGATACTCCAAATTATCCTTCAGATTTAAAAGGAGTTTATCAGCAAAAAAACATCCGTACTGTTTTGACTTCAATACGAGTTTTACAGCAAAATGGATGGAATATATCTGAAGAAAACATACAGAATGGCTTGTTAAAAAGTATTGAAAATACAGGTTTAATGGGGCGTTGGCAGATTTTAAATGAGAATCCGAAAGTGGTTTGCGACACTGCGCACAACGAAGTCGGATTGCGTATTGTAATGAATCAACTTAAAAAGGAAACCTACAAACAACTACACATTGTTCTTGGAGTTGTAAATGATAAAAACCTTGCTTCTATCTTGCCTTTTTTCCCGAAAGAAGCTGTTTATTATTTCTGTAAGCCAGATGTTCCTCGCGGACTAGACGCATCATTATTAACGGTTCGAGCATTGGAATTTGGGCTAAAGGGAGAGGAATATATCTCGGTTCAAAAAGCGTATAAGTCTGCTTTAGCGGCGGCTTCTTATGACGACTTTATATACATTGGAGGAAGCACCTTTGTTGTTGCTGAGGTTGTCTAAGTAAAAAATTCGTTCTTTATACCTTCAAATTAAAAGTGAATTTAAACGATACATTTTCTTCAAAGGAAGGCAAATGGTAATACCCGTATCTGTATGCGAAACTCAGTCCGAAGCCAAAAATAATTTTATTTAATTCAACGCCAGATTCGTTATAAACGTGCTTTAAAGACTTAAAAGGAATACCAAAATGCTTATCGATTTTGCTTATATCACCCATTGCGTGTCGCGTGATAATAACGAGTTCAGGCTTCCATTTTTCAGTGAGTTTAAAACGGCGTAAGCTGTGTTTTATTTGTAGCATCGATAACTTATCTGAATAGA
Source organism: Aequorivita viscosa (assembly GCF_900106795.1). Taxonomy (GTDB): domain Bacteria; phylum Bacteroidota; class Bacteroidia; order Flavobacteriales; family Flavobacteriaceae; genus Aequorivita; species Aequorivita viscosa. Next base: position 95,369 of record NZ_FNNS01000012.1, read on the forward strand.
ATTCGCCAAAATGCATCGTCTCAAAACTCTGCACCCCTGCAACAGAAAAACGCCCTGTCCAATCTAATTTATTAGGTTGGTTAGGGTATGAATGAAAGAGATGGGTAAGCGGAACATCGCCAATTGCCAATAATCCTTCTAAGAGAATATTTGTTGAAGAAAGATCTTTTCGTTTTATGAAATAATCGAATTTAAGTCCGATTTTGGTATAATTAAAATCACTTTCACCAACCCCTTTAAATCCCTGAGTAACTTGTCCACTAATTTTTGGAAGACCGTCAAAATACTCACGAGTCCCATCTTCATTGGTAAAGAAGTTTGTTTTTGGGCTATACCGAAAAGAAAAGGACGCTTCCGATAGTTTGTAATTGTGATAAAATCTGCTATTATCTATAAAAAAATAGTTTTCTATATTTTCAACATTACTATGTGCTATACGGAATTCGGAAAGTAGTTTCGGGGAGAGCTCGCTTGTAATGTTGGCGTAGTATTCCCGATATTTATAAAATTGAATAATATTTATCAAACGTGGTTCGAAGATGGAATATACGCGGGCATCGGTAAGAAAATCGAATGTGCCAATTTCTTTAATATCATCGGCATAAAAGAGTTTAATCCAGGTTTTTTTTTCTTTATTGACTCGCACACTGGCTCCCAATCCGTACTTTACTTTGGCATCGATAAACCCGTACGCTACATATCCACCTAGTTTATAATTTTCAAAAAGTTTGTCGTTCGTAAGACCTCCTATGCCCAATCGTACCCCTTCGTAATTGTTGTATTTTACAAGTGTTTTGAGGTCAATATCGAAAAACCCTATTGGGAAATAACCTGTTGAAAGCGGGTGTTCTTTCTTATTTTCAACATTAATAATCGTATCACTTGTCTTTATGGCTGGAGTTTGAGCATAAGCAAGTAGTCCGATGAGCGAGAAAACAAAAAAGAGGGTTTTTTGCATATTGGAACGTAGGGAGTGTGTTTTTAAAGGTAAAAACAAAGCGGCATAATAGCCGCTTTATTGTAATAAGTTTAACGGAAGCATAGCTTACACCGTCATTATTTCTTTTTCCTTTACAGCCAAGAAGTCATCAATTTTTTTGATGTGCTTATCGGTCATTTTCTGGATATCATCTTCTAAATTCTTTTTAAGATCTTCAGAAATATCGAGTCCTTTTAGGTCATTATTTGCATTTTTTCGATCATTACGGACACCAATTTTGGCTTCTTCTGCGGCAGCTTTTGCTTGTTTTGCCAAATCTCTTCTGCGTTCTTCGGTAAGTGGTGGTACATTAATGATTACGCTTTCGCCATTGTTCATTGGGTTAAATCCGAGGTTTGCAAGGTGGATTCCGCGTTCAATTTCGTTAATCATTCCTCTTTCCCAAGGCTGAATACTAATAGTCATGCCGTCAGGAGTACTTACGTTTGCCACTTGGCTCAACGGAGTAGGGTTGCCGTAATAATCTACCATTACACTGCCCACCATTGCTGGTGATGCTTTACCTGCACGTATGTTCGCAAATTGTTTTTCCAAATGCTTAAGAGCATTACCCATTGCTTCACGGGTACCGTCAATTATAAAATCTATTTCGTCTTCCATAAGGTTAAAAATTCAAGCTTCGTCTTCGCTTAAGGTTACAAGTTTAATATAATTTTATCGCGAGTAAAAATCATTAAATACTCGGGAAAAATAGTATTTTATTACAAATTAACTTTGGTTCCAATACGTTCTCCACAAACTACTTTCAAAAGATTTCCTTTCGTATTCATATCGAACACAATTATTGGTAATTCGTTTTCTTGACTTAGTGTAAAGGCTGTTGTGTCCATTACTTTAAGACCTTTTTGCAGAACATCTTCAAAACTTATAAAATCAAATTTTGTCGCCATTTTGTCCTTTTCTGGATCGCTAGTGTAAATGCCATCTACACGGGTTCCTTTTAGGATAACGTCGGCATTTATTTCAATAGCCCTTAAAACGGCAGCCGAGTCTGTAGTAAAATAAGGATTTCCAGTTCCGCCACCAAAAATTACCACACGACCTTTTTCTAAATGACGTATTGCTTTGCGACGAATAAAAGGTTCTGCTACTTCGTTAATGTTAATTGCAGTTTGCAAACGAGTAGGTACTTCCTCGTTTTCTAAGGCGCTTTGTAATGCTAGACCGTTGATAATGGTTGCCAACATTCCCATATTGTCGCCTTGTACGCGATCCATACCGCTGCTGGCTCCTGCTAAACCTCTAAAAATGTTACCGCCACCAATAACAATGGCTACTTCTACACCTTTATCTGTAATTTGCTTTATTTCTTGGGCGTATTCCTTAAGGCGAATAGGATCGATTCCATATTGCTGATTGCCCATTAAGGCTTCGCCAGATAGTTTTAAAAGAATTCTTTTGTATTGCATATTTTGGGTTTGCTGTGGCAAAAATAAAGAAAAATTTTGATGCGGTGCGGGTTATTGAAAAAAGTAACTTCGAAGCGTTTAACTATATTCAACATTATTGCGGGATAATTTCTGGATGCGGGTTTTTCACGTTTTCTAAGGTCATTTCGGCTGAACCACTTTTTTATAAGGTACGGCTATCCTAAACTAAAATTGCATCCGTGCTCTAAATCTGTATCTTTAGGGCTTATTTGATTATTTCATGGACAAGTCAAACAAACTCATTTCAAAAAAAAAGCCGACGTATCCCATTACCGAAGCACTTTCAAAATATCTTAACCGTCACGGCCGGACGATTCAAATTCCGGTTTATTATGACGATTTACTTCGTTTTCAAGGCTCTGTTTCTATTTATGACAAAAATGGAAAAGACACCCTGTGGGTTAGTGTGTATTATTCTGAATTTGAAACTGAGGAAATAAATCACAGCTTAAAAAAGATATATTCCATTTTACAATCCGACGGTAGCGATACTATTCTGCCTTACCTAAATATTGACAGTGTAGATTTTTGCACCTTCGGAAATTCAAAGCCTTTCCGTGTTAAAGTCCGAAATGTTCTTAACGACAACTACATTTATTTATACATAAAAACAGCCGATGCCTCTCGTATTTACGGGTTAGAGCTAGAAAGCATCCTCTCTCCAAACAACATTAATTTTCTCGTACACAAAAACACATTAATCGAAGAACATATTATAGGCATCCCGGGAGACGATTTTATCGAGAACTATTTGGATAATTGTAACGAAAGAGATAAAATGGAAATCGCCAAGGAATTTGTGAAATTCAATGAACGTTGTTTTGTGCGGCTATTAGGCGATATGCGATCTTATAACTATGTTGTAGTACTTACCCACGATTTTGACCGAATACAATATCGAATTCGCGCCATCGATTTCGACCAACAATGTTATGAGGGAAACGTAAAAGTATATAAACCACAATTTCTTAAAGAAAACTTTAAACTTGTAGAAATGACTTTGAGCTTACTTCAAAAGGCATCCATTGATCAATACGAAAATGAAGAAAGGTCGTTATTGGCAAAACGTGCGGTAAGCGAGCGGAAACGATTAAAACGATTAATGAACTGCTTACGAAACGATAGCGTTTCTTCTCCTCAAAAAGTAAAACAATTAAAAATGGATTTGTTTAAACTAACGGGCGATGTGAATTTTAAAAAATCTACCAATATGGGTGAAGTACTTACTAGTGCTTTAGATTTTGTAATTCGAAACTATAAAAATGAAAACCCTCATTTACGCAGAGTCAGAACAGGCTCATAATTAGATTGTTAATTTTTTTATTGAAATTATCAATACTCTACACAAACTGCCAAATTTTTAATTTATGTAAGTATAGGTATTCTAAATTACACCTATGCTAGCATATTTATTTTAAAAATTTGGAAAATTATATTAAGCCTTTGTCTGTGTTCCCTATCTTTACGACTTTATCTTATAAACCTTAATAAAAGTCTTCATGAAAATTAAAAAAGTTCTAGTTGCCAATCGAGGCGAAATTGCTATCAGAATCTTACGTGCCTGTACCGAAATTAACCTTACCACAGTTGCAATATACACCCATGAAGACCGCTATTCGCAGCACAGATATAAGGCGGATGAATCGTATCAAATTGGTGAAAATAATGAGCCGTTAAAGCCTTATTTAGACGGGGATGCAATTATTGCAATAGCAAAAGCAAAAAATGTAGATGCCATTCATCCTGGGTATGGTTTTCTATCCGAAAACTCAGCATTTGCCCGTAATTGTGCAAAAAACGGAATTATTTTCATAGGACCCGATCCTGAAGTAATGGACGCATTGGGCGATAAAATTACTGCTAAGAAAATAGCCGAAAAATGTGATGTTCCAACCATAAAAAGCAATACCAAAAAACTTACATCTTTAAAAGTTGCCCTTTCAGAAGCTAAGACCATTGGTTACCCTATAATGTTGAAAGCTGCTTCTGGCGGTGGCGGGCGTGGAATGCGCGTTGTTAGAAATGATGATGATTTAAGCAATAATTTTGATTCTGCTCGAAGCGAGTCGTTAAACGCATTTGGCGACGACACCATGTTTCTGGAAAAATATGTAGAAGACCCAAAGCATCTTGAAGTTCAGATAGTTGCTGACAACCACGGTAATATCCGACATTTATTTGAACGTGATTGTTCGGTACAACGTAGACATCAAAAAGTTGTTGAGGTTGCACCTTCTTTTAATGTTTCTGGAAAAGTTAAGAATGCTATTTACGAATATGCAGTTAAAATCGCCACCGAAGTTAAATACAACAACGTAGGTACTGTTGAATTTTTAGTCGATAAAGAAGATAATGTCTTTTTTATAGAGGTTAATCCCCGAATTCAAGTAGAGCATACTGTTACAGAAATGGTAACTGGTATTGATTTAATAAAAACTCAAATATTCGTTGCGGGAGGTTATAAATTATCTGATAAACAAATTAAAATATACGATCAAGAAACACTTGCTACTTATGGTTTTGCAATGCAATGTCGCCTTACAACTGAAGATCCAGCAAACAACTTTACGCCAGATTACGGCACAATAACCACATACAGAAGTGCTTCTGGAATGGGAATTCGATTGGATGCTGGGAGTATATATCAATCCTATAATGTAAGTCCGTTTTTTGATTCCATGTTGGTAAAAGTTTCGGCCCACGGAAGAACTTTAGACGGAGCGGTACGAAAAATGATACGGGCCTTAAAAGAATTCCGTATTCGCGGAGTTAAAACAAATATCCATTTTCTTCAAAATGTAATTCAACACGAAACGTTTAAAGACGGAAAGGCTACCGTTAATTTTATAGCCAATACCCCATCCTTGTTTGAGATTAAACTTCCGCAAGATCGTACTTCAAAAATTGTTAATTATTTAGGTGAAGTAATTGTAAACGGCAATCCAGACGTGAAGACAATTGATAAAAACAGAGTTTTTAGAACACCAAAAGTCCCAAAATTTGACATTTTGGGCGATTACCCAAAAGGAACGAAAGATTTGTTAACCGAATTGGGTCCGGAAAAGTTTAGCAAATGGTTAATGGACGAAAAGAAAATTCATTATACCGACACTACATTTCGCGATGCGCACCAATCTTTATTGGCAACGCGAATGCGCACCTATGATATGTTGGAGGTAGCCGAAAGTTTTGCTAAAAACCATTCCAACACATTTAGTATTGAAATGTGGGGCGGTGCTACTTTCGATGTATGCCTTCGGTTTTTAAATGAAAGCCCTTGGTCTCGACTTCGTGAATTACGGCAGAGAATTCCGAATATATTATTCCAAATGCTGCTTCGTGGTTCAAATGCCGTTGGTTATAAAGCGTACCCAGATAATTTAATCGAAAAATTCATCGAGAAATCTTGGGAAAACGGAATCGACATTTTTAGAATATTCGATTCGCTAAACTGGGTAAAAGCTATGGAGCCTAGTATTAATTTTGTTCGAGAGAAAACGGGCGGATTAGCCGAGGCTGCTATTAGTTATACAGGAGATATTTTAGATCCAAAAGAGACAAAATACACTTTAAAGTACTATACCCAACTAGCAAAAGACCTTGAAAATACCGGCGCGCACATTATTTGTATTAAAGATATGGCAGGGTTGCTAAAACCATACGCTGCAAGTGAACTGGTCGCTGCTTTAAAAGACATCTTGAATATTCCTGTGCACTTGCATACGCACGATACCTCCTCTGTTCAATCTGCAACCTATTTAAAGGCAATTGAAGCAGGAGTAGACGTTGTTGATGTTGCTTTGGGCGGAATGTCGGGTCTTACTTCGCAACCAAACTTCAACTCTATTGTCGAGATGATGCGAAACCAACCGCGTGAGCACGATTTCGAAATTAATAAATTGAATCAGTTTTCCAATTATTGGGAAGACGTTCGTGAAAAGTATTATCCTTTTGAATCTGGCCTTAAATCGGGAACTGCAGAAGTGTATCAACACGAAATTCCTGGCGGACAATATTCAAACCTTCGACCGCAATCTGAAGCTTTAGGGCTAGGAGATCGTTTTGATGAGGTGAAAAAAATGTACGAAAAGGTTAATGAAATGTTCGGAAACCTTATCAAGGTTACACCGAGTTCAAAGGTGGTGGGAGACATGGCTATTTTCATGGTAACGAATAACCTTCAGCCAGAAAATGTTATGGAACGGGGCGAATCGCTCTCTTTTCCAGAATCGGTAATTAGCTTTTTTAAAGGCGATTTAGGGCAACCCATTGGCGGATTTCCAAAAGAACTTCAAAACATAATTCTTAAAAACACGTCAGCGTACACCGAAAGGCCTAATGCGCATTTAGATCCGATAGATTTTGATGTAGAATTTAATGCTTTTAAGAAAAAGTTTCAGAAAGGATTTTCAAGATCTCTCGAGTTTGAAGACTTCCTTTCTTACATACTGTATCCAAGGGTTTTTGAAGATGCCCACGAGAAATATAAACTTTACGGAAATACAACTATTCTGTCTACAGAAAATTTCTTTTATGGAATGAAACTTCAAGAAGAAGCTACGATTGAATTGGAGCCGGGCAAGTCCATACTTGTTAAGCTTCTTTCTGTTGGAATTCCAAACGAAGACGGAATTAGAATTGTATTCTTTTCAGTAAATGGAGAAAACCGATTTGTGGAAATTAAAGATAAATCCATTATTGTAAGTAAAGAAATAAACGTAAAAGCCGATGAACAGGATTCGAATCAATACGGAACTCCGCTGCAGGGAAGTCTTTATAAGGTCCTAGTGAAAAAAGGGCAGAAGGTTAAAAAGAACGATCACCTTTTTATTATTGAAGCCATGAAAATGGAAACCACGATAACTGCAAATAAAGATGGAAAGGTAAAATCTGTGTCGCTAAAACCTGGTTCTATGGTAATGAAAGGGGATTTAGTGGTCACCTTAGAATAGAAATTATATTTTAACTAACCCGTTGTGCATTATGATTTAAAAGAAAAAAGTTGTCCATATTACTGATAATCAGTATCTTGTTTTAGCTATAAAACATTATATATGAACAACTTAAGTGCAAATTACGAAAGAATATTGGAAGTTTTAAGAAAAATATCAAAAGATCAACTTTTACCCTATCAAAGGCGAGAACCAAAGCTCTGTGACTTGGAACTGATAAGTTTGAGTTTAACGGCTGAGTTTATGGGCAGAGATAGTGAAAACGATCTTTTCAGAAAACTTCCCGAAATGATATATACAAAAATTGAGCGAAGTGTATACAACAGGCGAAGGCGAAGGCTCGCCAATGAGC
>NZ_FNNS01000017.1 GCF_900106795.1 Aequorivita viscosa
TTTCTGAAAAGATCGTTTTCACTATCTATGCCCATAAACTCAGCCGTTAAACTCAAACTTATCAGTTCCAAGTCACAGAGCTTTGGTTCACGCCTTTGATAGGGTAAAAGTTGATCTTTTGATATTTTTCTTAAAACTTCCAATATTCTTTCGTAATTTGCACTTAAGTTGTTCATATATAATGTTTTATAGCTAAAACAAGATACTGATTATCAGTAATATGGACAACTTTTTTCTTTTAAATCATAATGCACAACGGGTAATACATTGTATATTTGTGTAGGTTCCTTCACCAGAAATTGACTTATTTTGAATATATTTCCAAAAATCATTTAGCCAAAGTCTTTTTTTAGGTGAAGGCTTTTTCTATAGTTTCCACATTAAACGTATCAAAATGAGCAACTACCACATCAAGAATTTAGAAGAATATTTTCAAGTATATCGAAAATCTGTACGCGATCCCGAAAGTTTTTGGGAAGAAATAGCCGAAGAGAATTTTGTTTGGCAAAAGCGTTGGGATAAAGTGTTGGAATATGACTTTAAGCGTCCTGAAATATCTTGGTTTAAAGGAGCTAAACTTAATATAACTGAAAATTGCATCGATAGACATTTATATGCAAACGGCAGAAAAACAGCTATTGTTTTTGAGCCTAACGACCCTTCCGAAATGGCTGAACACATTAGTTACACAGAATTGCACGATAGGGTTTGCAGGTTCGCCAACGTTTTGCTGAATAACGGCGTTAAAAAAGGCGATCGTGTTTGTATTTATTTGCCCATGATTCCCGATTTACCTGTTTCTCTATTGGCCTGTGCGCGCATTGGTGCCATTCATTCGGTAGTATTTGCAGGATTTTCAGCTACTGCACTTTCATCCCGAATCAACGACTCAGACTGCAAAATTGTGATAACAAGTGATGGTTCTTTTAGAGGCAATAAAACGATTGATTTAAAAGGAATCGTGGACGAAGCTTTAGAAAGCTGTCCAGGAGTGGAAACAGTTTTAGTGGCAAAACGGATAAATTCTGAAATCAATATGAAGGAATCCCGTGACAAATGGCTTCAACCGTTACTCGATCAAGCAAGCAACGAATGCGAACCCGAAATAATGGATGCCGAAGACCCATTATTTATACTTTACACTTCAGGATCTACAGGAAAACCTAAGGGAATGGTGCATACTATTGCGGGCTATATGGTATTTACGGCGCATACTTTTAAAAATGTTTTTCAATATCGCGATAATGACGTGTTTTGGTGTACTGCCGACATTGGCTGGATTACAGGCCACAGTTATATTGTATACGGACCGTTGATAAATGGCGCTACAACAGTGCTTTTTGAAGGCGTTCCCTCCTACCCAGATTATGGACGGTTTTGGGAAGTAGTCGAAAAACATAAAGTGAACCAGTTTTATACCGCACCTACAGCTATTCGAGCTTTGGCGAAAGAAGGTTTGCAGTTTTCCGAGAGCCACGATCTTTCTTCATTAAAAATTCTAGGAACCGTTGGAGAACCTATAAATGAAGAAGCTTGGCATTGGTATAATGACAATATAGGAAAGAAAAAATGCCCAATAGTTGATACGTGGTGGCAAACAGAAACTGGCGGTATTTTAATTTCGCCAATTCCCTATTCAACCCCAACTATACCAACATACGCCACACTTCCCTTGCCAGGCGTTCAGCCTGCTCTTATGGATGAAAACGGTAACGAATTGAAAGGCAACTTAGTTGATGGACGATTGTGTATAAAATTCCCTTGGCCAGGGATGGCACGAACTATTTGGGGAAACCATCAGCGCTATAAAGACACGTATTTTTCAACTTTTGAAGGCTATTACTTCTCGGGCGATGGAGCTTTGCGGGACAGCACAGGATATTACCGAATTACGGGTCGTGTTGATGACGTAATTATTGTCTCTGGTCATAATTTAGGAACCGCCCCAATTGAAGATGCGGTAAACGAACATCCAGCGGTGGCAGAGAGTGCAATTGTTGGTTTCCCTCACGAAGTAAAAGGAAATGCACTCTATGGCTTTATTATTCTGAAGGAAACAGGAGAAAGCAGGGTTCACGATAATTTACGCAAAGAAATTAATCAAATAATTACAGAGCATATTGGCCCAATTGCAAAACTGGATAAAATTCAATTCACATCTGGATTACCAAAAACAAGAAGCGGGAAAATAATGAGGCGTATTCTTCGAAAAATTGCCGAAAAAGACACTTCCAATCTTGGTGATACATCAACCCTTCTAGATCCTGGCATAGTTCAAGAAATTATGAAAGAATCGCTATAAGAAACTGAAAAACAACACACTTATAACGTTTAATATTAATTTTAAAAAAGTTTTAATTTTGTTTAATTTATGTTAAAAAGATTACTTATATTTAAAAAGCCATAAAAACAGAAAGTTGTTTTTCTAAAAAACCTAACAAAATGTATCTAGTACCATTTCTTGGAATCCTCACAATTGTAACCGGTGTCCTAGGTTTTATTGGATTAGGTTACGGCAGTATGCCTACATTTCAAATTGTTTTTTTTATTATACTTGCAATCACAATTATTTCCTTTGCAATGAACAGACGAAAAAAAAGAAAGAAATATTACGATTAATTACCCCCAATTCTATATCCTCCCCACTCTCGAATTTTATGCTTTAAAATCGAGAGTTTTTTTTATAGTTAAACACTATCCGCATAACTTAGTTGAGTTACGTATCTTTGCATTTTTAAAACTTGAACCATGTACACCAACGCTTTACAGGCCATTTCACCCATCGACGGGAGATACGCGTCGCGAACATCAAGCCTTATTCCATATTTTTCTGAAGAAGCCCTCATTCGTTACCGCGTACAGGTAGAGATTGAGTATTTTATTGCTCTGGTAGAATTAGATTTACCACAATTAAGCGATTTTGATAGAAATCTTTTTTCTGAATTGAGAGATTTGTACCTCAATTTTTCCATTCAGGATGCTGTGAAAATAAAAGAAACCGAAAAGGTGACCAACCACGATGTTAAAGCCGTTGAATATTTTATTAAAGATAAGTTTGACGAATTAAACATTCAGAAATACAAAGAGTTTATCCACTTCGGATTAACCTCTCAAGATATCAACAACACAGCAGTTCCGTTATCTTTGAAAGATGCGATAAACAATGTGTATGTACCGCTTTTGATGGAACTTAAGGCCAAGCTACAAGAGCTTTCTGAAGGCTGGGCAGGTGTATCTATGCTAGCTAGAACACACGGTCAGCCAGCATCTCCAACTCGTTTGGGAAAGGAAATAGCAGTTTTTGTGGTTCGAATTGAAGAACAGTTTGATTTGCTTAACGATATTAAAAGTGCCGCTAAATTTGGTGGCGCAACAGGAAATTTCAACGCACATAAAGTTGCTTATCCAAATATAGACTGGAGAGCTTTCGGGAAAAATTTTGTTGAAGGAACTTTAGGTTTACACCATTCTTTCCCAACTACTCAAATTGAACATTACGACCATATTGCGGCCCTTTTTGATGCTTTAAAAAGAATCAATACAATAATAATTGACCTTGATAGAGACATATGGACGTATGTGTCTATGGATTATTTCAAACAAAAAATTAAAGAAGGTGAAATTGGTTCGAGTGCTATGCCGCACAAAGTAAACCCGATCGATTTTGAAAATAGCGAAGGAAATCTAGGTATTGCCAATGCGCTGTTTGAACATCTTTCCGCTAAACTTCCTATAAGCCGATTGCAGCGTGACCTTACCGATAGCACGGTGTTAAGAAATATTGGAGTCCCAATTGGCCACACAGTTATTGCTTTTCAGGCAACGCTAAAAGGTCTGAACAAACTTTTACTCAACGAACCGAAATTTGCAGAAGACCTTGAAAATAATTGGGCTGTAGTTGCAGAAGCAATCCAAACTATTTTGCGTCGTGAAGGATATCCAAATCCGTATGAAGCGTTAAAAGGGTTAACCAGGACTAATGAGAATATAAATCAAGCTTCAATGGCGCATTTCATTGAGACTCTAGAAGTTCCTGAAAGTGTAAAACAAGAAATGCGAAATATTACTCCTGCCAACTACACGGGAATTTAAGAATTATATAATGTGGTCTTAAATAGATTGCCACGAATACACCAATCTATTTTTAATGATTAATCACAAGACCTGACAGGTTTTTGAAACCTGTCAGGTCTAATAGTTTCTTCCATCAATTTATCACCTAAATTCACTTTTCAAATAAATCACCAAGAACACTCAAAGCTGACAAATCAAAATCACCACGCTCGGCAGAGTTCATAAGTTTTAACATTTGATCAGGACGCATATTTTCACCCAATAATCTAAACACTGCGAATCCGCGTTCGTTGTCACTTGCATAAACAATTACCTCATTTATGGCATCTTCTTCACCTGTATATTTCAATTGAGCATTCCAATCATTGCTTTTTATTCGCGTCAAATCTTTATACTGAGGTTGATCTAAAATAGATTCTAACTCCATTTTTTCAACTTTATAATTTGTTGTATCCCCATTTGCAATTGGGTAAGCAACTACATTCACCTTTTTGATGGTTTTGAGAATCTCTTTCTCCTCATCACTAAAGTTGCTGTTTTTCCCTTGCAATAAACTTGTTGCGAGGTCTACTTTTACAAATTTAGAATCGTCTTGTTTTTCGACCAAATATTTCTGAAGTGACTTATCACTACAAGAAACAAAGGTTACTGCGGCCATTATCAAGACCATAAAATATCTGGTAAATGCCATAATTACTTCCCTTTATTGTTTTCAAGATTTTTTAATTGCTCGCTTCCGGGAACTTTTAAATCTGATGTTAATTTAGATATCTGTTTCAAATCTATGTTCCCGGTAATGCTCATAATAACTGTCGTGGACTTCCCATCAACTATTCCGTTTAGGTGCATTAAAAGTTCACTTACAAAGTTTTCATTCTTACCTTCTTTGCTGTAAAATTTTATAATTTGACCATCATCCTTTACGCTCATCAACTCTCCTAAACCTTTAGAAGTCGAAATATATTTGGCAACGGCTGCATCCATTTTTTTCCCAACCACAGGGTTTTCAGTTGCAAAAACCTTAATGTTTTCTAAGTTATTCACCAAGTTCAAATATGCTTGCGCTTCTGGATCGGATGAATTAAGGTCCAACTTGCTCAACAGCTTGAACATATTCTTCGTAAACAGCGCCGAGGTTACGTCTTTTTCATTTTCAAAAGAATCGAAAGCATTCTGACTCCAAGAAACTATTGGTGCTAAGACCAGTGCTAGAATTATTGCTATTTTTTTCATTTTATAATATTTAGTTTACTGTTATTTTTTAAATTTTTTATGTTTCTGTATTTATAATTTCTATTCCGACGTTTCCTTCCAAAACATTTCTTTTGTTTCAGAAAATTGATTTACAAACGAAAGCTGTTGCGTTCCTTTATTTAAATTTTCAGAAAGCATCATCAGCGCTTTTTTACTTTTTTCAAAAGCGATTAATGTTTCTTTTTCTTCCTGACTTAATTGTGGTTGCGATAAGAATAAACTTCCAATTCCAACTGCTAATACAGTCATTCCAGCCACTGCATACCACCAAGGTTTGATGAATTTTGCTGTAGGTTCTGCTATCTTAAAGTTTCTATTAGAGCTTTCATTCTGTGCCGCCGACAATCCTACGAAAATAGGCTTGTACTGCAATAAATGATCTGCAACCGTGTGATTGTTGAAATAATCCATCAAAATCGCCTCATCTTCAAGACTTGTGCTGCCATCAAAATAGGCTTCCAATAGTTTATTAATTTTATCTAATTCCATAATCGTACTTTTTTATCATTGTTTCTCGAATTGTCTTTCTGGCTCGGGAAAGTGCCACTCGGATTGCTGTTTCGTTACTATCCAATATTATTGCTATTTCGGAAAATTCAAGTTGTTCTACGTCGCGCAACTGAAGGACTATTTTCTGTTGTTCGGGTAAGGTTTCCATTATTTTAAAAACCAAAGCAACCCCTTCATTCGCTTCAACTTCTCTTTCAATATTCTGAGATGTTGGATAATTGGAATGAACAATTTTTAAATTTGAAGCCTGTTTTGATTTTAGCCGATCCAAACAATAATTCTTTGTCATTGTTATTGCAAAAGCCTCAGTACTTCTATATTTTTCTAAATTTTGTCTTCCCTTCCAAAGTTTAAAAATAATCTCTTGAACCGCATCCTCCGCTTCATCTGCTGAAACCAGGATTCGTTTCGCCAATCTATACAACCTATCTTTAAGCGGCATTACTATTTCGGTAAACTCCTTTTTGTCCATGTTGATTTGGTTGTTTCTCCCTGGTTCTATTATAATGACGAATGGAAAGTTGTTTTGTTACAATGGGATTTATTTGTTATTTCCGCCTTCGCTGAAAAAGCTCATTCGGACAGGCGTTATTAAATCAACAATCATTAATCGATTTTGGTTATTTGTTATCAAAAACCTGTCATCAATTCATTAATCCTTGACCGACAATCGACAACCGAAAATAAATCATTCCTCTTCATTCCTCTCAATTTCAATCAAAAATCCTATTTTTACTTCTATAATATATTTAAAGATGAAAATAAAGATTCTAATTGTATTACTTGCTATTCCTTGTTTATTTACTTCTTGTTTTGAAGATATGGACGACAATATTCGAGCTGCTTCTTCTTCTGAAATTCAAGATTTTATTTATCGCGGGCTTAATTATTATTATTTATACAAAGCCGACACTCCAGAACTTGCAAACGATGCCTTTGCAGATGACGAACAATTAAAAAATTTTCTGAATGGTTACGACAGCCCCGAATCACTATTCGATTACTTAAAATCGCCTCAAGATCGTTTTAGCCGCCTATTTCCTGATTATACAGTTATTGAGAATGCTTTGGCGGGAGTTTCCTTAAGCAATGGAATGGAGTTTGGTTTAGTATACTATCCAGACAATAGCGGAAATGTTTTTGGCTACGTACGCTATGTACTTCCAAATACAGACGCAGCAGCCAATGGATTACAACGCGGTGATCTTTTTACCTCGGTAGATGGCGTTCAGATAACAGAAAATAATTATAACGACTTACTTAGTAGAGACAGTTACACAATTGAACTTGCTACTTTTAACGGAGAGAGTTTTGAATTGACCGGTAGCTCAGCACTACTCAATAAAACTCAATATGACGAAAATCCCGTGTATATTTCTAGAACCTTAGAAATTAATGGTCAAAAAATAGGGTATTTAATGTATAATTCCTTCGTTAAAAGATATGATATAGAACTAAATAACGCTTTTGCCCAATTTAAAGCGGATGGTATAACCGATTTAGTTCTCGACCTGCGATACAATGGCGGTGGGGCTGTTGAAACTGCTACAGATTTGGCAAGTATGATTACTGGACAATTTAAAGGAGAGGTTTTTTATAAGGAATTTTGGAATGCCGACCGACAAGAAGAGCGCGCGCGCGATGGATTATTCGACAATTCTATTAGTAATAATTCAGCAATAAACAGTCTCAACCTAAACCGTGTATATATTTTAACAACTTCAAGTTCTGCCTCTGCTAGCGAATTGGTAATTAACGGACTTGACCCTTATATAAATACTGTTCAAGTGGGCGATACAACTACTGGTAAGTTTCAGGCTTCGTTTTTAATGTACGACGCCCCAGCCCCTGCCTTTAGTAGAGATCAAGCCTCACCTGCACACACATACGCAATGTTGCCCTTGGTTTTTAAAACAGCAAATAAAGTAGGTCATACTGATTTTGTAGATGGTTTATTTCCAGAAATTACTTTAAAAGAAGACTTTTTCAACCTTGGGCAATTAGGTGATATTGAAGAACCATTATTGTCTGCTGCTCTAAATGACATATTGGGCTTACCACGTCATTCTCATAAAAATTTACTTCAACTTAAAGAAGTGTCGAATAGCCAGATTACATCTCCCGTTGATGGTGTTATGATTGTAGAACAGGAATAAAACTCAAATTGAATTCTACATTATGTATTCTCTTCAGCTTATTATTTCACTAATAATCAGCTTTTAACGACTATCACTTCACTTATAACCTATAAAAAAATCCGCGATTCATTTAATCTGAACCGCGGATTTAACTTTCGTTAAAACAACGCTTTAAACAATCAATTTAGAACGTTAACTTTTCTTATTCATTGAAATAAATTCCTCCAGGAATAATACCTACTTGAAAATCTTGAACTTGTTGATTTGTAGATAAATCATAGACATACAGACTTCCTTGACTTGCGTAATCTCCAGCATCGGTTGCGTAGAGCATTCCATTTTTAGCTTGCATTGCGTAAAAGAATCCGTCGATAATTGGAGTTCCTGGCAAGCTTAAGGAGTTTGTACTTAGTCTGTAAACTTTGCCGTTTAGGCTGTAGTAAAGCTGTGAACCATCTGCAGTTAGTCCAGAAGGATGATCTGTAGTATTATTAAATGTGTACGTTTCAACCACTTGATTTGTAGCTAAGTCAACTTTTGTAATGGTTCCTGGAGTTTCGTTTCCTGAATAGTCTGGCTTGCCGCCTCCCATTACATATAAATAACTTCCAGAAACAACCATAGCGTTAGGTGTATCACCAACATTAATAGTACTTTCAACAGCATTTCCAGAAATCACCGAGATAAGATTATTGTGTCCATAACCACCTTGATGCGCAACATATATTTTCCCATCGTGATTTAATATTTTCTCTGGTCCAAAAGGAACTGAAATTACCGAGCTTATCGCTTTGGTTCTCAAATCGATTACCGCAACATAATCATCTGTTTCGTCAAATGGATCACCCCAATCTGTAACATATCCATTAACTTCACCATTTGAAGCAAAGTATCGAGGGTTTTGCAAACCTGTTACAATCGTATCTTTCATTTCAAAAGTATACCTGTCTGCTACCACTATTTTTTGTGAATTACTTACAACAACATAGGCGTCATTATCAGTAAAACCCATAGACTGAACCACATTTCCAAGATCTGATCCATTTACTTTGTTAAAAATTTTATGTTCTACAGTTGCAAAATCATTTGAAATATAAGAGATTGTTCCACTACCATTATTGAATGGCCCTTCATTGGTTATTAAAATTCCTTTTTCATAATCGGCTGGGATTGGTGCTGGTTGGTTGTCGTCATCACTACTACAAGAAGCAAATAGAAGCGTTAAGAAAGCGAAAGACAATAAATAGTTTTTCATAGATTTTATTTGTTTAAATATTAAAGTTTAAAAAGATTTGAAAATTTCTTGAAGGCATTGGGCGATATGCCACGTTTTCATAATAGGTATTGAAAATATTTTTAATACGCCCGCCGATTGAAATATTTGGAATAGTTGAAAAGCTGTAGTCAACTCCAAGATTGAAAATTGTAGAGGCTTCAACGAAATCACTATTATCGGTGGTGGAAAAAGCCTTCCCTGTGAACATTCCTTGAAAATAAGCGCTCAGGTTTTTAAATCCGTAATTCAATAAAAAATTGGCGTTATGAAAAGGTACATAGATAAGTTGCTTTTGTTTCTCTTTGTCTTCGGCATTCGTATAGGAATAAAGCAATTGAATATCTAATTTTTGATGTTTATTAAAACGAATTCCATAGTTAGTCTTTGCCTCCACACCAAAGTTTTGAGCTTTTGAAATATTAGAAGGCCTCCAGAGCGAACCATTGCCAGGCACCCATTTTATTAAGTCTTCAGACGAAATATAAAAGGCCGCCAAATCAACAATGAAATTGCCAAAATGGAATTCCTGTCCTAACTCTACTTGATACGAAGTTTCAGGCTTTAATTTATAATTTCCACCAGCATACCAATACAAATCATTAAATGTAGGCACTCGATAATTTTTTGAACCATTTAGCCGAAGCGCATAGCTTTGAGATAATGTCCATTTTGCATCTGCTGAAAACAGAAATGGATTCTCAAAATCATTTGAAAAATCCTTCCGAAGATTTATCCCGTAATTAAAGTTTTTCGACAGTTTGTGATTCATTAACATTACGGCCGAAAAAGTTCGCCTTTCGTTATTTCCTGTATTATCGCCTTGGGCATCGATAAGTGTATATTCCACCTTTGCCAATATTTTGATCGCTTTTCCCAGCATCGTTTCAGATTCTATACCGCCGATAAGAGTATTTGCCCGACCTTCAGAAAACACTATCCCTTCCGAATCTGGATAATATCTGAACTGTTCAAAAAGATGCGCCACTCTCGCTGTGGTATTAAATCGCCCATATTTTTGACGCAGTTGTAAAAGATTTCGAGTATTTACATCCTTATAACCATCGCGACCAATGGTGTTTAAACTTCCCGAGAAATTCCGATCGTTATACGAATATTCAGAATTCAAACTAACCACGCCCCGATTCAATCTGCGCGCTTGATTTAGGTTAGCCGTGAACCGCAAATATTCGCCGTGTAAGTTTTTTTTGTTTTTGCCTACGTAATCGTAATCGTTGTCGGAACTTATAAAGTCCACTCCCACATTCAAATAGTGGTCTCCCCAAGTTTTTGTGGTCGATGCGTTTCCGCCCAAAGTAGAAAAACTGCCATAGCGCATGCCAATCTCTGTGCGATCTGCTTCGTCAAATGAAAAGTTATTATTTACATGAACACTTCCACCCACGGCACCACTACCAAATTGTACACCACCGCCACCGCTTCGGATAGATATTTCGTCATAATTAAAAGGAGATATAGTATTGAAATCTGTCTGACCTGTAAAAATTGAATTGATGTTTATTCCGTTCCAAATCACCGCAGTTTGCGCAGCATTTGTACCACGAAAAGATGGCGAGGAAACCATTCCGCTTCCGTTTTCCTTAAAATAAATTGAAGAATTATGCCGCAGCACATCGGTTAGTGACACAGGATTTCGTTTAACAACAGAGTCTGCTAGCCTTTCTAGCTTGAAACCTTTGGAAAATAACGTGAGCTGCCTGTCTGCAAGAACAACTTTTGGCAATTCTTGAATAGAATCCAACTGCCCGAAAGCTACTGCTTGGCACAAAAAAGTAAATAACAGAATATGTAAACCGCGTCGATTCATAATTCAACCTTTATCCCGAAAGTTTGATAATTTTATGTTATAATCTTGGCAGGTCTCCTGGCTTATCTATTGTGCGACCTTCCCATTCCAATACCAGGAACAGTGGTTTTTGAAGTATGCACACCCAAGCAAAACTTGAGCCGACTTACAGTTGCGGGAACAGCATAGGATTTAATATTTTAGAACTATTGGAGTTCATCTTTCACCTATTTCCCTTTTAAGAACATTTTCTTTGATACCGATAAATGCTCACCAAAATCTGGGCAAAGATACTTGGTAATATTGAATTGAAAAATGTTCTTGCACAAACTTTCGTACGATAACCGTTTCAATTAAAAAACCATCTTGTGTAAACAATTCACTTCTTGCCGTTAATTATAATTCAAAAAGTTTTTAAAATATGTGAGTTAAAATTCTCAGGCAATCATTAACTAGGTTTATGATACCTTTGCAGATTATTTATTGTCAAAAAAGAGTTTACGTTATACTTGTAACAATGCTAAAATTCAAAAACATTGCCCTTCATTTTTTCATTATTGTATTATTCATTTCTTGTAAAAACGAACCAAAGAAAAGTTCTGAAACGGTTATTACTTCTACGAACGAAGTAGCCATTAAATACGCTGAAGGTTTCGAGATTACTGCTTTTGAAGATTACAAAGCTATCACATTAAAAAACCCTTGGCCAGGATCGAATTTAACCTTTAAATACGCATTGGTTGAAAAAGGCGCTACCCTTCCTAATGCTGAAAATTATGACGCAGTAGTTGAAGTTCCCGTGAAAAGAATTGTCGTTACTTCCACCACACATATTCCCTCATTAGAATCTCTTGACGAAATTGGCGCTTTGATAGGTTTTCCAAACCTCAACTATATTTCTTCCGAAAAAACAAGAGCTCAAATCTCAGATGGAAAAATTATGGAAGTAGGTAAAAACGAAGACCTTAACACCGAAATATTGTTAGATTTAGCTCCCGACGCTGTTGTTGGTTTTGCGGTGGACGGAAAAAACTCAACCTTTTCAATCCTTCAAAATGCTGGGATTCCTGTGCTATATAATTCAGATTGGACAGAAACTTCCCCACTAGGAAAAGCAGAATGGATTAAGTTTTTTGGTGCATTATTCAACAAAGAAAAGCAAGCCGACAGCATTTTCAATTCTATTGAAACCGCTTATCTATCGGCAAAAGAAATTGCATCCACTGCCAACGAAAGACCTACTGTAATCAGCGGCGCTATGTTTAAAGATATTTGGTATATGCCTCAAGGTGAAAGTTGGGGAGCTCAATTTATTGAAGATGCAAATGGCAATTACCTTTGGAGTGATTCAAAAGGAACTGGAAGTTTGTCTTTAAGTTTAGAATCTGTTCTAGAAAAAGGCCACGGTGCCGATATTTGGATTGGCCCAGCACAATTTACCCGTTTTGAAGATTTACAAAACGCAAGTCAAGCCTACACCCAATTTAATGCTTTTAAAAACAAAGAGGTATATACTTACAATTTGAAAAAAGGTAAAAAAGGCGGATCTATTTATTTTGAACTAGCGCCAAACAGACCCGATTTAGTGTTACAAGACCTAATAAAAATCTTGCATCCAGAATTACTTCCTGAACACACACTTTACTTTTTCAGTAAACTTCAATAATGCAAACAGCGCAGACATACCGCCTTCACTTTTTGATTCTAATTTTGGGACTTGTCGCTGCATTTTTCATTAATCTGAGCATCGGTTCTGTTTCTATTCCTATGGACGAAATAGTATCAGTTTTTATAGGAAACGGAGCCAGTAAAGAAACTTGGCGCTACATTTTAATAGACTACCGACTTCCAAAAGCTATCACGGCAATGCTTGCTGGCGGAGGTTTGGCTATTTCAGGATTGTTGATGCAAACACTTTTTAGAAATCCATTGGCAGGTCCTTTTGTTTTAGGACTAAGCAGTGGCGCTAGTTTGGGCGTTGCTATTCTCATTTTGGGCGCAGGTGCCTTTGGAGGATATTTTGGAACTTTGCTTTTAAGTCAATGGAGCTTAGTAATTGCCGCGGGCATCGGCAGTTTTCTTGTACTACTTGCTGTACTTGCTGTGACTTTCAAAATTAAGGACACAATGGCAATTCTTATTATAGGCTTGATGTTCGGGAGCGTTACTACCGCAGTCGTGTCTGTCCTCTCCTATTTCAGCGATGCGGAACAATTACAACAATATATTTTTTGGTCCTTTGGAAGTTTGGGAAACCAATCTTGGCAAGGGGTTTCAATTTTAAGTCTTTGTTTTCTTACCGGATTACTACTGAGTTTGTTTAGCAGCAAATCATTAAATTCACTGTTATTAGGTGAAAATTACGCAAAGAGTATGGGACTTCACATAAAAAGAACCACATTTATCATCATTCTCGCCACGAGTATTCTTGCAGGTGGAATAACAGCCTTCGTAGGCCCAATTGCCTTTGTAGGACTGGCAGTTCCGCATTTAGTTCGACAATTTTTTAAAACAGCAAACCATCTTGTATTACTTCCAGCTGTTTTAGTCTGCGGTAGTTTATTGATGCTAATCTGTGACACGATAGCACAATTGCCTTTCAGTGCTTTTACGTTACCTATAAACGCAATAACGTCGCTAGTCGGTGCTCCAGTTGTTATTTGGCTTTTAGTTCGTAAACGAAAATTGTTCTTCTAATGGATAAAACGGAAAGTAATACTATTATAGAAGTTCGCAATTTAGCCGTTGGCTATTCTGCTAAAAACGGAAATTCTACGGTTGCAGACGAAATTAATTTTGTTCTTGCCGAAGGAGAACTCGTAAGCCTTGTTGGTGCAAACGGAATTGGAAAATCCACCTTATTACGCACTTTAACGGGAATGCAAAAACCGATAAGCGGCTCGATTTCCATTAACGGCAAACCTCTAAATAGTTATTCTGCATTTCAATTGGCAACCCTTTTGAGCGTTGTGTTAACTGAACCTCCGGCAACAAAAAACCTTTCGGTACGGGAATTAATTTCCTTAGGAAGACAACCTTACACCAACTGGATTGGGTCATTGTCTGAAAACGACAAAAAGGCAATTCAATTTGCATTAGAAGCAACAGAAACCACTGCGCTTGCCGAAAGAAAATGCTACGAGTTAAGCGACGGGCAAATGCAACGTGTTTCAATTGCACGAGCATTAGCCCAAGATACGCCAATAATAGTACTGGACGAACCTACAACACATTTGGATTTATACCATCGCGCCTACGTTTTAAAACTTCTGAAAAATCTAGCTTCAGAAACTAACAAAACGATTCTTTTCTCTACTCACGAAATTGATCTAGCAATTCAACTAGCCGACAGTATGATTGTGATGTCTAAAAATCAAACATTTTTCAATACGCCTTGTAAACTCATTGAAGCTGGAAAATTTGATTCTCTTTTCCCTAAAGAAACAATCGCTTTTGACCCTACAAACGGTCGGTTCACCATTAGAAAATAAGGTATATTTACTTTTAAAACACTCATATAATGGATCAAACATTTCTTATTCTGACTGTTTCAATCTGCTGTTTGGCAATTGGGTTTTTCTTGGGGCATTATTTCGCACGATTGAAAAATAAATCAGAAACAGGAAAATTAGAGGAACGCATAAGTAACTTGAATTTTCAAGAAGGGAAGCTAAATGAAGGCTTAGAAACACTAAAAAAACAAGCTGAAAACCTTCGAGCCGATAAAGAACAATTAAGCATTCAGCTTTCAAGACAAAGTGCAGAATATGATGCGCTCTATGCTGAACTTGAAAAAGAAAAGAAACGTTTCAAGAATTTTGAAAAGGATTTTGAAGATAAGTTTTCCGTCTTAGCGGATAAGATTTTGGTTGATAAAACCGCGAAGTTTACAGAATCCAACAAAGAAAATATTGAAGGGATTTTAAAACCATTAAACCAAAAGATAAAAGAGTTTGAGGAGAAAGTTGGCAAAAATAATATCGACTTTGTACGAACCCACGCCGAACTCGGTAAGCAACTTCAGTTTTTAAATGAGCAAAATATCAAGATAAGCCAAGAAGCCGACAACCTCACAAAAGCATTAAAAGGCGATTCAAAAATTCAAGGCAATTGGGGCGAAATGATCCTCTCACGAGTCTTGGAGGAATCTGGTTTGGAAAAAGGTCGTGAATACACCGTCCAAGACAGCCACGAAAACCCCAATGGTGGTAGGTTGCAAACAGATGTAATCATTCATCTACCAGACGGCAAAAAGATGATTATAGACAGTAAAGTTTCATTAACCGACTTTGAACGATATGTATCCGAAGACGACGAAAACCTAAAAAATCTATATTTAAAAAAACATATAGATTCTATAAAAAGACATATTCTTTCCCTCAGCGAAAAAAAATATTATCACGCCATTAGTGAAAGCCCAGATACTATTTTTATGTTCGTCCCCATAGAACCAGCCTTTGCAATTGCTGTGGCACATCATAAAAATCTGTATCAAGAAGCTTTCAAAAGAAAAGTGATGATCGTAACTCCTTCCACCCTTCTCGCTGCACTCCGCCTAGTAGAAAATCTTTGGGAAAACGACAATCAAAAGAGAAATACGTTGGAAATTGCAACAGAAGCAGGTAGATTGTATGATTCGTTCGTTGGATTATTAGATGAATTGAACAAAATAAAAAGACAGCTAGGCACTGTTCAAGGTTCTTTTGACAATGCCTTGGTAAAGCTCGAAGGCAAAGGGAATCTTGTACGAAGAGTCGAAAAACTCAAAAAACTGGGAGCTATCACAAGTAAAAATATCAATCAAAAACTCCTAAAAAATAGTGACGAAAATAACCCCGACAAAAGCTAAATCACGAAAAAATAAATTCATACTTTGAACTCCCAAAATTTTTAGCACACAAAATCTCAATGAAACTAAAACTACTGTTCGCAACCATCATACTATCAACAATAAGCGCTATTTCTCAAACTAATTTTGAGCCTGGTTATATTATTCAAACCGACGGCACCAAAATAAATTGTCTTATTAAAAATGAAGATTGGAAAGGAAGGCCCACTACATTTATCTACAAACTTGAAGAAAACGGTGTATTAAAGCTTGGTCATACAAATGAAGTATCTGCATTTGGATCTGCTGAATCCTTTAAATACGTAAAAGCCACTGTTCAAGTCGATCAATCTAGTGACAATGTAAACAATCTAAGCGACGTTCGTACGCCTATAATGAAAGAACAAACCCTCTTTCTGAAAACTTTAGTAGAAGGGAAAGCATCACTCTATTATACTCAAGTAGAAGGTGTGTCCCGTTACTTCTACAGTTTAGAAAATGGAACCATAGAACAACTAATAAATAAAAGATTTTTAGCCACACCTACACAAATTGGAAAAAACGAACGCTATAAACAGCAACTTGCCTTAGCTTTAACCTGCAATAACCTGAGCGAGAAGAATTTTGAAGCTCTTCAATACAAAACGAAATCCTTGGTGAATATAATCACCAAATACAATACCTGTGAAAATTCAGAAGTTGTTGTTTTCAACAAAAATAAGCAGAAAGGTAAATTTAATTTAAGTATTCGTCCAGGAGTCACCTTTTCATCATTTTCCCTCCAAAGATATGGTGATGATGAAGTGAATTTTGACACCAATACAGGTATCAGAATCGGTCTTGAAGCGGAATATATTTTGCCATTTAACAACGGCAAATGGTCTATTTTTATTGAGCCTACTTACCGCAACTATAAAACAGAAAAGAATGTTTTATATAAGGAATGGGTGACTACGCAAAAATACACCTTAGTTAGTGTTGAATACAATTCAATTGAGTTACCAATGGGTGGTCGTCATTATATGTTTTTAAACCAAAATGCCGCTATTTTTGTTGATGCCGCCGTTATTATGGATGTTTCAACACTAGATTCTAATATGAATTCATCAATTTCTTCTCGTTATGATTTAAATATTAGCGCCGATGCTGCACTCGCATTTGGTGTGGGTTTTAGATTTAAAAATAAATACAGCCTAGAAGCCAGATACCACAGCCCAAGACAGCTTTTAAATTATGACAATTTTAATTCCGCATATAATTCATTTGCTATAATTGCTGGATACAATTTCTTATAAACACCTGAAATAAATTCGCTAACTTTAGGGTATGAAAAAAGCTGTTTTTATTACCCTTGGAAGTCTCATAGCAATTTTTGCACTTTATATTGCATTTCTATACTATGTACCCTACAGTAAAGGAACACGCGCTGGCGAATTAATTAAGTTTAGCTATCGAGGGGTTGTAATTAAAACTTGGGAAGGCGAAATAAGTCAAGGTATAAGCGGCGCACAAATTTTCTCCTTTTCCGTCCTCGATAAAGATGAAGACGTTATCGCAAAACTAAAAGAATATCAAGGTAATTACGTAAAAGTTACTTACATCGAACGCTTTGCTAGTTTTGCTATTTGGGGGGAAACAAACTACTTTATTACCGATGTTGAATTGGAAAACTCTCCGCACTTTAATCGGTAATATTGCTTTCTTTATCCCATTAACTACACGCTTACTTTCAGAAATATTTCTATCCTAATAGTTAATATCACTTTAAGTATAATTAAAAAGTGTTCATTTCAACTCAACACAATCTTTCCTAATACTTGCCTAGTCTTGATTAGCAAATAATCATTTCTAGATTTATTCATGAACCTTCGCAATTTTCAAATAGCAAGCTAATAACAATTCCAGAAATCGAGCATCCCTTTAATTAAAGTGTGGTTACAGTATCTTTATAGCCACTATATAGCGTGTTTATAGCGTGTTTATAGCGTGTTTATAGCGTATATTAAACGTATTACAAATATATACCTTCCTTTTATATTGCGTAAAAGAAGAGTTTTTTTAGAATACGCTTTGCTAATGTAAACCAGGAACATAAATTGCCATAAAACACACTGTTTTCATACTTACGTGTATTAGGGTAGCGCAGTCGAACCCGCATAGTTGAGCGGAGCTAAAAACGTATAGTTCTTTCTATTTAAGCAAACTACAATTTTTGCATAAACACAACAATTGTTCTTGATCCTAGAAAACTTCTATTTGATTAATAAATGGAAATGTGGAAGTTAAAAAAAGGAAAGCCTGAATAACCAAGCTTTCCTTTTAATCTAAAAATTTATAAGAAACTAGCGTATTTAACAAGTAATTTACTTGCTCAAATACATCTTTCTTCGCGCATATAAATCGTAAAACGCATCGTCCTTTAAACTATCTATAAATAGAATACTCTCGCCAGTACTCTTCATTTCAGGGCCCAATTGCTTGTTTACATTTGGAAACTTGTTAAAACTAAATACGGGTTGTTTGATTGCAAATCCTTCTAATTGAGGGTTAAAATTGAAATCTGTTACCTTACTATGTCCTAACATTATTTTAGTGGCATAATTAACATAAGGCTCACCGTAAGCTTTCGAAATAAATGGAACCGTTCTAGAAGCTCTTGGATTGGCTTCAATTATATAAACAATGTCATCTTTTATTGCGAACTGAACGTTTATTAAACCAACGGTATTCAACGATTTAGCTATTTTTTCTGTGTGATCTTTTATCTGCTGCAATACAAATTCACCAATATTAAAAGGTGGAAGGGTTGCGTTTGAATCTCCTGAATGGATTCCACAAGGTTCAATATGCTCCATGATTCCAATGATATAAACATTCTCTCCATCACAGATTGCATCGGCTTCAGCTTCAATCGCGCCGTCTAAATAATGATCTAACAATAACTTATTATTCGGTATTTTCCGAAGTAAGTCAACTACGTGTTCTTCTAATTCTTGTTTGTTGATAACGATTTTCATTCCTTGACCTCCCAAAACGTAAGAAGGACGAATTAGAAGCGGAAAATCCAGTTCGTCGGCAAGTGCTAAAGCTTCATCGGTTGTTTCGGCAACACCAAATTTTGGGTACGGAATATTATTCTCTTTTAATAATTTTGAGAAACTACCACGATCTTCAGCTAAATCTAAAGATTCATAAGTCGTTCCAATAATATTTATTCCGTATCTATCAAGCTTTTCAGCCAATTTTAATGCTGTTTGCCCACCTAATTGAACGATTACACCTTCAGGTTTTTCGTGACGGATTATGTCGTAGATATGTTCCCAAAAAACTGGTTCGAAATACAGTTTATCTGCAACATCAAAATCTGTAGAAACAGTTTCAGGGTTACAATTAATCATAATTGTCTCGTATCCACATTCCGATGCTGCCAACACACCGTGAACGCAACAATAATCAAACTCGATTCCTTGCCCAATTCGGTTTGGGCCTGAACCTAAAACAACGATTTTTTTCTTGTCTGAAACGACACTGTCATTTTCAGAATGTAGTTTTCCGTCGGCAAGCTGCATTTCATTTTCGAAGGTAGAATAGTAGTAAGGTGTCTCGGCCTTAAATTCAGCTGCACAGGTATCAACTAGTTTATACACACGTTGAATATTTAGTTCCTCACGTTTTTTGTAAACTTGACTTTCCAAACACTTCAACATATGTGCAATCTGACGGTCGCCATAACCTTTCTGCTTACTTTCGAGTAATAATTCCCTTGGAAGGGTATCTAAGGTATATTTTGAAATTTCTTTTTCCAACAAATACAATTCCTCATATTGACGTAGGAACCATATATCAATTTTTGTTATTTCCTGAATTCTACTCAAAGGAATTCCAATTTGAATAGCGTCGTAAATAACAAAAACACGATCCCAACTAGCGTTTTTAAGCTTGTCAAGAATCTGCTCGTAATTGGTGTAACTTTTACCATCGGCACCAATTCCATTTCGCTTAATCTCTAGAGATTGCGTTGCTTTGTGCAAAGCCTCTTGGAACGAACGACCTATTCCCATTACCTCTCCAACAGATTTCATCTGTAATCCTAAAGTTCGGTCTGACCCTTCAAACTTATCGAAATTCCAACGAGGGATTTTCACGATAACATAATCTAAAGCAGGCTCAAATAAAGCTGAAGTCGATTTTGTAATTTGGTTACTCAATTCATCGAGTCTATAACCAATAGCTAGTTTAGTCGCTATTTTAGCAATAGGGTATCCAGTTGCTTTTGAAGCTAAAGCCGACGATCTTGAAACACGTGGGTTAATTTCAATAGCTATTATTTCCTCTTCATCATCAGGGCTAACTGCAAATTGAACGTTACATCCACCTGCAAAGTCACCAATACTACGCATCATATGAATAGCCATATCGCGCATTTTCTGAAAAGTTCTATCGCTTAAGGTCATTGCTGGCGCCACAGTAATAGAATCTCCAGTATGGATTCCCATAGGATCCATATTTTCGATTGTACAGATAATAACAACATTATCGTTATTATCGCGCAACAATTCCAGCTCATATTCTTTCCAACCCATCATTGCTTTGTCTATCATCACTTCGTGAATTGGAGAAATCTCTAATCCGTGTGATAATAGTTCGTCAAAATCTTCTTCTTTATACACTATAGAAGCTCCTGCTCCACCCAAGGTATACGAAGCCCTAATTACCAATGGAAAGCCAAATTTCTGAGCAATTTCCTTTCCTTGCAGGTAGGAGTTTGCAGTTTCCTGTGGTGCCATTGGAACTCCAATTTTCTCCATCAACTCGCGAAATTCCTCTCTATCTTCAGTAATATTGATTGCGTTGATGTCAACACCTATCAACTTTACATCAAAGTCTTTCCAAATTCCCTTTTCATCGGCTTCGATACAAAGGTTAAGTGCTGTTTGCCCACCCATGGTTGGCAGTACGGCATCGATTTGGGGATGTTCTTTTAAAATTTTTATAAGCGACTTAGTCGTTAACGGCAACAAATATATATGATCGGCCATTGAAGGGTCCGTCATAATAGTTGCTGGATTGCTGTTAATTAAAATTGTTTCGATTCCATCTTCGCGTAATGAACGCAATGCTTGGGAGCCGGAGTAATCAAATTCACAAGCTTGGCCAATTACAATTGGACCAGAACCAATAATTAATACAGATTTTATGGAAGAATTTTTAGGCATAAGTTTTGGTGTTTTTCCGAGTTTGCAAAAATACGGCACATTAGGGTATAAAAAAAAGGTGTTGCTTTAGTAAACAACACCTTTTATATACATTTTATCAACATTACTTTTTATGACGGGCTTCAGAAGACACAGATAATTTCTTTCTTCCTTTCGCTCTGCGAGCCGCCAACACTTTTCTACCGTTCACGGAAGCCATACGCTCCCTGAAACCGTGTTTGTTTCTTCTTTTTCTTTTTGATGGCTGAAATGTCCTCTTGCTCATTATTTTGTGCTTTAACTTCTGTAATAACCTATTTTTAAAAAATACTTTAGGCGATGCCCAAAAATTTTATTTGTTTGCCAAGGCGTTTCTCTGCGTAGGCGGGTGCAAAAATACAACAAGTTTTCACTTTGGCAAACGTTTTTAAAAAAATTCCTTAAACTTTCTTTTCTGCTGTTGTCTAACCAATCCATTTTGGTTAGAAATACCAACGAGAAAAGCCTATTAAAAGAATTAAACGCGAAGAAAGTAAATTTTATTCAGATAGCAGTAAGTTTTTATACCTTTGCAAGCCATTTTAAAATTTAAGAATGTTCAATAAAAATATCAAATTAGTATTGGCTGCCCTTGTGTTAGGAACAGCAGTGTGGCAGTTTACAGAAAGCTACATAGGTAATGGCATTATGCTCATTCTTCTCTCGTTAGTTTTTATTTTCCTTTATTTTAAGAACGAGATTATTCTTTTAGCTTTCCTCAGACTACGAAAACAAGATTTTCCTGGTGCAAAAAAATGGCTTGACAAAATCAAGAATCCTTCTGCATCTTTAGTGCCTAAACAAGAAGGTTACTATAATTACCTTAACGGACTTATGGTCTCTCAAACAAACATGAACGAAGCCGAGAAGTATTTCAAAAAAGCTGAAAAACTTGGACTTAACATGGATGCTGATATGGCTATGACAAAATTAAATTTGGCAGGTATTGCAATGACAAAAAACCGCAAACGCGAAGCTGAAGCACTTCTTTTGGAGGCAAAAAATCTTGACAAGCACAATATGCTTGACGATCAAATCAAGATGATGAAGCAGCAAATGAAAAAGATGGGACAA
The DNA here is from genome assembly GCF_900106795.1 of Aequorivita viscosa. Taxonomy (GTDB): domain Bacteria; phylum Bacteroidota; class Bacteroidia; order Flavobacteriales; family Flavobacteriaceae; genus Aequorivita; species Aequorivita viscosa. The sequence continues at coordinate 22,193 of NZ_FNNS01000017.1, forward strand.
CCCAGACAACAATTTGGCAGAAGCGGACGAGGAGGAAGAAAGTTTTAAAAATTTTCTGAAAATATAGGTCTTCAATAAATCATCCAGAATAGTTTAATTATCCTCTAAAAAATTAAGTTAAAGTTTTATATTTCCCTATATTTGTTGTAAAGACAACACTTAATGGGTAAAAAACTACTGCTTCTTTTTTTATTAGTCACATTTTCTGCCCAGTCACAAGTTAAGATTGAGCAAAACGACTTATTTTCTGAAGCCATTAGGCTTAATGTCAAAAAATATACCCGCAATTCTCAAATGGCTTATGCCTATCGCGATTTTGAAAGAGCCGAGTTTTTATATGATTCGCTTATTAATAACGTTATAAAAGGTAGTTATCTAGATAATTTTGAAGTTCGAAAACTATCAGGAAGGAAAATTGAATTATACAAATTTAAGAAACCAACGTTTTTGATTACTTATTCTTCTTGGTGTGTACCTGCTGAAGGAGAAATACCTTCACTTAATAGAATTGCAAAAAAGTATTCTAAACAAGTCGACTTCGTTGTGCTTTTTTGGGATAACAGAACAAATGCTAAAAAAGCTTCGCGGAAATATTCAAGAAAAGTAAACATCGTCTATGTGGACGAAACGGAAAACACTAATAATCACATTGTTGAAAGAATGAAACACAGCCTAGGCCTGCCCACTTCATTTTTAATAGACAAAGAAAAGCGTATTAAAGCCGTTGGACGTGGTGCAACGCAGGTTTATACTCAAGATAGTCAAATATCACCTCAAGAATCAATTTACAAATACTTCCTCAATGGGGTTTCTACCTTAACCACCCTTAAAGATGAAGATAGGGTTTTATTGAATAGCCTGGAAAGTTCCGGAATTTTAGGACAATCTGATTAATTAGAGCTTAGCATTGCCTACTGATAATAGCCTTCTTCAGGAATTTCTATATAATATTCCTTTCCAGATGCGTTTTTTAAATAAGTGTCGCGCAGCCACGGATTGTGAATTTTCAGAATTTTATAGTTAATGCCATACGGTTTTACCCATTCTGCCCAATCATCAATAGGAGTGTTTACCATAACCTTATAGGTAGGGATATTTTGATACAAATCCTTTTCTCTATAATTAAAACCGTATTTTTCCGGATTGCTCATAATCTCCTTGATTGCCAATATCCTAAAAACATAGCGACTGGTTTCGCTGTTCAGTAACAAATCGTAATAATCTTCCTGTTTTTGTCTATTTATTTGTTTAGACATCCCGCCAACTCCCGCGTTATACGATGCGGCAGCCATCGTCCAAGTTCCGAATCTGTTTTTTGATTTCTTCAAATATTCAGCGGCAACCATTGTGGCTTTTTCAAGGTTATATCGCTCATCGACATAATCGTTAATTTCCAGACCATACTCTAAACCAGTACCTTTCATAAAGTGCCAGATGCCACTCGCCCCAACTGGAGAACTTTGATAATCCAAAGCACTTTCTGCAACAGCTAAATATTTAAAATCGTCTGGCAGACCATATTTTTTTAACAGTGGCTCTATTTGTGGAAAATACTTATTCGCTCTTTTAAAAAGCAAGAGTCCGTTTGATTGCCAATAGGCATTAACAAGCAACTCTCTATCCAATCGTTCGCGTATATCAGGATTGTTAAGCGGTACAGGCTCTCCGGCAAAATCCATTTTATCTGGAATTGGCAAAGCGTAAACATTATAATCGTTTATTATTTTCTTTTCGAGCTTTTCATCAGTCTGTGCATCTTGAACTGCGTTAATACTTACCGTACAAACTGCCAAAACCGCAATCCCCAATCCTATCTTACCTATGGTTTTCATTATGTTGATTTAATTTATAACAATAGTGAATAAAGCTTTTTTTATTGAAATCAGCAAACATTTATTGGTTAAAAATTTTTAAAAGCAATTGTGAAATTTCTCTTCCTCTATTCAAAATCATAATATGAGTTCCATTCTGAATAACTTCGCAATCGGAAATATATTTCATCGGAAACACACCATCTTTTTCACCTTGGATATGAATAACATCTGAAAGTTGCTCTTCCCTACCCCAAGTTATCATTTTCTCCAATGCCCAGCGTAAATAATGCTCGTTTCGAACGTGTAGATACTGCTGATACAAAGCCAATCGCTTTTTTGATTTTGGACCTAATGCAAATTTTGTTAAATCTTCAACACTCAACACCAAACTCGTAGGAATCAATTTATACGCTTTTGTTCGAGCCGCTATTTTCATTCTTCGAGGCAATTCGTGTTTAGTTTTAACACTTGAAATAATTATTAATTTTTTCAAATTTAAAAACTGTGACATTTCTTGAGCGACCACACCCCCAAACGAAACGCCTATCAATATCGCATTGGGCTTTGTAATCCTTAGCGCCATACGATGCGCATAGCTTTTTAAAGACTCATTTTGTTCTGGAATTAGCCATTCTAAAACCTTAATTTGATATTGATTTTCAGGAAAACGAATGTTAGTAAAAATTTCACTGCCCGCAGCCATTCCCGGAACAAAATAAACATACGTTTTCTCGGATTTCATATAGTCTTTTAACTGGAAAAATGGGAATCCCCAAAGATTATTCGTAACTTTACAAGTGCAAAGATAGAATTAAAAAACTCACCATAAACGCTATCATTGTTGATTTGCTTTGAAAACGAACAAAACATATAATATTGTATTTTCAAAAGAGGCAGATATAATTTCTTTTCTTTCAAAACGCCTCTTTTCATTTGTCCTATCTCCATTCGAGAATTGCAGATTAAACTTTAAAAACACTCCCCTATGACTGAAGATGTAGAAATTATCGACAACGAATTTTTAAGACAGTTTGAACTTCAAATAGGCGATGCTATGGCTCGCATTGAATACGCACTTCAAGAACGCAAAATATTTTTAACAAAATTTGAAATGCCAGAAGAGTTAGAAGAAAAAGGCTATCGGGAAATTTTCATTAAAGCGGTTTTTGATGAAGTTAAAGAAAGAGGAATAAACTTAGTCCCTACAAGCCCAGAAATTGCCGGTTTTATGCGAAAAAATCGAAGAAAGTACAAAGACTTGCTTCCTGTTGGAATAAATATTTAATTAGACTTTTAATCGTTAAAACCAGCATGGTTGTGAAAACCTTGCAGGATAGAATTCATTAAGCAGTTACAGTTTCATTTACTTTGAACCTAACTAGGCCATCTGTATCAATTTCTGTTAGGATAACTTCTTGTAACGTATTTACCAATGCAGGATTCCAAGGGGTTTTTACCTTCACATAGTTTTCGGTAAACCCGTGAATGTAACCTTGTTTGTTTTCTCCTTCAAAAAGAACTGTGCGCACCGTTCCTATTTGGCTCTCGTAAAATGCTCTTCGCTTTTTAACTGAAAGTCCGCGTAGCATCTTACTTCTTTTATTACGAACTTTTAATGGCACAATCCCGTCCATTTCGGCGGCAGGTGTATTATCCCTTTCAGAGTACGTAAAAACGTGGAGGTACGAAATGTTCAACTCATTCAAAAAATGATACGTTTCTAAGAAGTGTTCATCCGTTTCACCAGGAAAACCAACGATTACATCAACCCCAATACAAGCATGAGGCATTAACTTCTTGATTCTTGAAACGCGCTCTACATAAAGCTCACTCATATACCGACGACGCATCAATTTAAGAATCTGATTAGATCCGCTTTGTAATGGAATGTGAAAATGCGGAACAAACGTTCTTGAATTTGAAACAAACTCTATGGTTTCATCTTTTAACAAATTAGGTTCAATAGACGAAATTCGTAGTCTTTCAATACCTTTTACTTCATCTAGTGCTTTTACTAATTCCAAAAAAGTGTGTTCGTGCTTTTTATTTCCAAATTCTCCTTTTCCATAATCACCAATATTTACACCCGTAAGGACAATTTCCTTAATACCTTGTTGAGAGATTTCTAGAGCATTTTTCAATACATTTTCCAAGGTATCGCTCCTTGAAATTCCACGCGCTAGAGGTATAGTACAATAGGTACATTTATAATCGCAGCCGTCCTGAACTTTTAAAAAAGCACGCGTTCGGTCGCCAATAGAATAAGAACCTACATAAAAATCGGCTTCCCCTATTTCGCAGGAATGGACTTCTCCAAAATCGTTTTTAGTAAGATCATTGAGATAATCAGTTATTTTGAATTTTTCGGTTGCCCCTAAAACCAAATCCACACCATCCACATCTGCAAGGTCTTGCGGTTTCAATTGTGCATAACATCCCACAGCTGCAACAAATGCGTTCGGATTTGCCTTCTGAGCCTGTTTTACAATAGTCTTAAAACGCTTATCGGCATTTTCAGTAACGCTGCACGTATTAATTACATAAATATCGGCTTTATCGGTAAACTCTACACGATCGAACCCTTCATTTTCAAAACTTCGTGCAATAGTAGAAGTTTCACTAAAATTAAGCTTGCATCCTAAGGTGTAAAAGGCTACTTTTTTGGGTGATTCCATTGTTGTGCTTTTGGATATTGAGGGTGCAAAAATACAAACTATTGAGCACGAATACACGGTTATTTATTTTCTAAACAATAATTACATCCTAAATACTTTAGATATTATCTTATCTTCGTAATTTCAAATTTCTGAAAGCCAAAAGCACCCATGTATAGATTTTTTTTAGTCGCAATATTCGCTATCCCGCTTTTCTCGTGCGAGTACAAAACAGAAAGCGATCGCGACCACTTGGTTTTTCGATATAATGAACACGGTAATATACCAACATTAGACCCTGCCTTTGCTCGAAACCCACAAGCTATCTGGCCTGATAATCAACTTTATAATGGATTAATCCAACTCGATGACTCTTTAAATATTAAACCCGACATCGCAAAACGATGGATTATTGACGATTCAACTTCTACCTACACTTTCCATCTCAGAAACGATGTTTATTTTCATAAAAACATAGTGTTTGGAAAAGACTCAACACGGACGGTAAAAGCCTCAGATTTTGTGTACAGTTTCAACAGATTGACTGATGAAAAAGTAGCATCTTCGGGCAGTTGGGTTATGAATTATGTTGAACGCTACGAGGCCAAGGACGATACTACTTTCGTTATTCAACTAAAACAACCTTTTCCTGCATTTTTAGGCTTGCTCTCTATGCGATATTGCTCCGTTGTCCCCAAAGAAGCTGTTGATTTTTATGGCAATGAATTTCGAAGAAATCCTGTAGGAACAGGTCCCTTTCAGTTTAAAATGTGGGAAGAAAACGTGAAATTGGTCTTTAGAAAAAATCCGTTATATTTTGAAAAAGATAAAAACGGCACTCGTCTACCTTATCTCGAAGCCGTTGCCATAACTTTCTTACCCGATAAACAAAGTGAGTTTCTACAATTCGCACAAGGGAAATTAGATTTCATTTCAGGATTAGATAATAGTTATAAAGATGAGCTTTTAACCACAAGCGGTGAGCTTCAGCCAAAATATCACGATGTCGCTTATATGGTTACAGGCCCATATTTAAATACAGAATATCTTGGTTTTTATTTAAAAACAAACTCATCAGAAATACAAAGTCAAGCCTTGCGACAAGCTATAAACTATGGTTTCGACAGGCAGAAAATGGTGACTTATTTACGAAACGGAATGGGAATTCCAGCAGTTCACGGTTTTATTCCAAAAGGTTTACCTGGATATGAAGAAATTGAAGGCTATTCGTATCGGCCAGAAAAGGCGAAACAATTGATTCAACACTACATTGAAGAAACTGGAAACCAAAAGCCAAAAATCACGATTGGAACAAATAGTCAGTATTTGGATTTGTGCGAATACATTCAACGAGAACTAGAAAAAATTGGAATAGCTGTAACGATTGACGTAATGCCACCTTCAACACTAAGGCAAATGAAGAGCAGTGGCGAATTAGATATTTTTAGAGGTAGTTGGATAGCCGATTATCCCGATGCAGAAAATTATCTTTCGCTATTTTACAGTCCGAATTTCGCGCCAAACGGCCCAAATTATTTTCATTTTAAGAATGAAATATATGACAGTCTGTATCAGAAATCGCTATTAATTTCAGACATTGACGAAAGAAAGGTACTCTATGTAAAAATGGACTCCATAATTGTAGAAGAAGCGCCAGTAGTTCCTTTATTTTATGATATGGCGGTACGTTTTGTAAATAAAAAAGTAAGCGGATTAGGCATTAATCCGCAGAACTTTTTGATTTTGAAATATGTAAAGAAGACTCGTTGAAGAAGATGAAGTTGAAATGGGCGAAGTCGCAATACAGCTAAAGCTTCGCTTGCGCATATGTTGCAAAGACTAATCTTTTCTCCACGCTGATGTTTCCTCAAAAACGTGCTCCAAGATTTTAATATCCATTTCGGATAGCTCAACTTTTCGACGACTCATAACTACTTTTGCTACTTCAAAGGCCTTATCTGTTTTATAGGTTGTAAAGCCTCCACTACCACCCCAACTAAAGCTCGGAATAAAGTTTCGCGGAAATCCACTTCCAAAAATATTCGCACTAACGCCGACTACAGTACCTGTATTAAACATTGTATTTATTCCACACTTACTATGGTCACCCATCATTAAGCCACAAAACTGAAGTCCGGTTTTTGCAAATCGTTTAGTTTCATAATCCCACAAACGTACTTCGGCATAATTATTTTTAAGATTTGAATTGTTTGTATCGGCGCCCAAATTACACCATTCACCCAAAACTGAATTCCCAAGAAACCCGTCGTGTCCTTTATTTGAATATCCAAAAATTATCGAATTACTAACCTCTCCCCCAACTTTACTATGCGGTCCAATGGTGGTTCCAGAATATATCTTGGCTCCCATTTTTAAGGTAGCGTGTTCACAAAGCGCAAAAGGGCCGCGTACTAATGCACCTTCCATTATTTCGGCATCTTTTCCTATATAAATTGGGCCTTCAGAAGCATTTAATGTACAAAACTCAATAGTAGCACCTTCTTCAATAAAAATATTCTTTGGGTTTTTAGCCCAAATGCCTTCAGGAATTGGTTCAGACTCTCGTCCTTCCGTTAACATTTCAAAGTCGCGTTTTATAGCCTCTGCATTTTTTGAAAAAATATCCCACGTGTGTTCAATTCGCAATACATCGTTATAAGCATATTGAATAACATCAAAAGTTTCGAAATCTACTTCCTGCCCTTCGCTAGCAAAAAAAGCAATTGGCTCTTCTTCAAAAAACACAGCTTGGTTTTCTTCTAATCCTTTCACAATATTGGCTAAATTTTCTGAAGGTAAGAAAGAAGCGTTTATAAGAATATTTTTTTCGAGTTCAACAAACGGATATTTATCCGAAAGGTAATCTTCAGTTACAGTAGAGGTGGTAAATCCCAAAAGATGTTCCCATTTTTCACGAATAGTTAAAATTCCAATTCGAATATCGGCTACTGGACGCGTAAAAGTAAATGGAAGTAATTGGTTTCGGACGTTGCCATCAAAGAGAATGTAGTTCATTATGATTTTGGATTTACGATTTTAGATTTACGATTTCAATATTAAACCGCACCTATCAGTTTCAAATTCAATATTACAGAAAAAACAGCTAAATACAATTGGCTTGCGTTAGATATTGCATTATCAAAACAAAAAAAGCCCTCGATTTCTCGAAGGCTTAAATATTATCTAACTTAGAGGGTTAATACTTTCGATTTTATAATCGAAAATATATTGAAACCTATTCTTCAGTCTTAGCTTTAGCTGATTTTTTAAACTTGTCGTATTTGTTTTTAAACTTGTCAATACGTCCTGCAGTATCGATAAGTTTCGCTTTTCCTGTATAGAAAGGATGTGAAGTACGTGAAATCTCCATTTTTACCAAAGGATACTCAACACCATCTACCTCAAGTGTTTCTTTTGTGTCAGCAGTTGATTTTGTAAGGAAAACATCATCATTACTCATGTCCTTAAAAGCAACTATTCTATAATTCTCAGGGTGGATACCTTTTTTCATTACTCTAATTTTTTAAAAATACGCTCATCCGAACCTTTTCGGAATTGAGTTTGCAAATTTAAGCAATAATTAGAATTCAGCAACAAAAATCTATACTTTTTTAAATCATTTTACAATAGTTAGCAAATGTAACGTTTTACTATCTTTGTTTACTAACAACCAAACCTACCTGTTTAATAGTTAACAGGCCAAAAAAACCTTAATCAAAATGGAAAACCAAGAACCCTCAATTAAAAAAATTGCTCTTAATTACGGTATTTTATTAGCACTACTCTCAATCGTTACTCAAGTAATTTCATATGTACTCGATGTACACGTAGACCGCCCTTGGTGGCTAACTGTTTTACAACTTGTAATCTCTATTGGTGTTGTTGTCATGGGTCTCAACGCTTTTAGATCTGCGAACCAAGGTTACCTAACACTTGTGCAAGCTCTTAAAATTGGAGTTGCTATTAGTTTAATAGCTGGAGTTATTGCTGTGTTATTTAATTATATCTTTATGAATTATATCGATCCTGATTATATTCAAAAAGCAATGGATTTTTCCCGAGAACAAATGTTAAACCAAAACCCGGACATGTCTCAAGAACAAATTGATATGGCTATGAATATGTCTTCTAAACTAATGACTCCAGTAATAATGGCAGCATTTTCATTAATTAGTTCATTATTTTTCGGATTCATTATTTCACTTATTGCGGGTTTAATATTGAAAAGAAATCCACCAAAGCCATTTTAAAAACTGAATGAACCTTTCTATTGTCATCCCACTTCTAAACGAAGAAGAATCACTTAATGAATTATACCATTGGATTGCATCCGTCATGCAATCCAATGGTTTTTCATACGAGCTTATTTTTATAGACGACGGTAGTAATGACGGTTCGTGGAATATCATTGAATCACTTTCTAAAAAACATTCTGAAGTAAAAGGAATTCGTTTTCAGAAGAATTACGGAAAATCGCAAGCTTTACACGCAGGATTTTCCATTGCGCAAGGCAGTGTTGTTATAACAATGGATGCCGATTTACAGGACAGCCCAGAGGAAATCCCCGAAATGTATAGATTGGTTACCGATGAAGGCTTCGACCTTATATCGGGTTGGAAAAAGAAGCGATACGATTCTGTGCTAAGTAAAAACCTTCCTTCTAAATTATTCAATTACGTAGCTAGAAAAACTTCTGGTGTTAAGTTACACGACTTTAATTGTGGCTTAAAAGCTTATAAAAAAGATGTAGTAAAAGCTATTGAAGTAACTGGCGAAATGCACCGATACATTCCTGTTCTCGCTAAAAACGCAGGCTTCACTAAAATTTCGGAAATACCAGTACAGCATCAAGCTAGAAAATACGGAAGTACCAAATTTGGGGCAGAACGCTTTATTCGCGGTTTTCTCGACTTAATTACCATTTGGTTTTTATCCCGTTTTGGAAAACGACCTATGCACCTATTTGGCGCGTGGGGAGCCACTATGCACATTATTGGTTTTTTTCTGGCAATTTATTTAGGTGTCGACAAATTATTTTTAAACCCGCATGGAAGATTGATAGCGGAGCGACCACAGTTTTTTATAGCACTTACTGCTATGATTTTAGGTACACAACTTTTTTTAGCTGGATTTTTGGGCGAATTAATCCTTCGAAGCAAAAAAGATTCACAAAACTACATTATTAAGGAAGCTACTACTGGCGAAAACACATAAAGCTATCGTAAACCAAACTTTAACGACTTTAGCGCACTTATAACTTTAAGCACTTATTTTATTCCTATTTTTGCAAATTAAATTAAGCGAAATGATTTACGTAGATCCAAAAATATTAGCTCGAGTTAACAAATGGCTCACACCGTTTTTTGATGAAAAAACCCAAACCGAAATTAAGGAAATGATCGCTCGCGATCCTGAAAAACTTGAAGATAGTTTTTACAAAAACCTAGAATTCGGGACTGGTGGTATGCGAGGAATAATGGGTCACGGAGATAACAGAATCAATAAATATACTTTGGGCAAAAATACCCAAGGCCTTTCCAATTATTTGCGAAAACGATTTCCCGGTAAAAACATTAAAGTTGCAATAGCATTTGACTGTAGACATAACAGTAAGGAGTTTGCAAAATTCGTAGCCGATGTTTTCTCAGCAAATGGTATAAAAGTTTTCCTTTTTTCTGAATTAAGACCTACACCAGAGTTATCTTTTGCGGTGAAGTATTTAGATTGCCAAGCTGGAATCGTCTTAACCGCATCTCATAACCCGCCTGAATATAACGGTTACAAAGTTTATTTGGAAGATGGAGGCCAGCTAGTATCACCTCAAGATAAGGAAGTAGTTGCCGAAATAAATTCATTGCAATATCAAGATGTAAACTTTGGAGCAAATGAAAATTTCATTGAATTTATTGATTCGGAAGTCGATGAAGCTTTTGCGGCGGCTTCTATTAAAAATGGCACTTTCGGAACATCTAAGGAAGCAAGGGAAAATTTAAAAATAGCTTTCACTTCCCTTCACGGAACTTCCATTACTATGATTCCCAAAGTTCTCGAACAAGCTGGATATACCAACGTTTCGATAGTTAAGGAACAGGCAGAGCCCGATGGCGATTTCCCAACTGTAAAATCTCCAAACCCAGAAGAGCCTGCTGCGTTGAAAATGGCTTTAGAACTGGCCGATAAGGAAAATTCGGATATTGTTATCGGAACCGATCCAGATAGCGACCGCTTGGGCATTGCTGTTAGAAATGATAAAGGAGAAATGCAGCTTCTCAACGGAAACCAAACCATGGTGCTAATGACACATTTCCTTTTAGAACAATGGAAAAAAGCAGGAAAGCTAAACGGCAAACAATTTGTTGCTTCTACAATTGTATCAACTCCCATGGTCGAAAAAATAGCTGAACATTATAATGTGAATTATTTGGAAGGACTTACAGGTTTTAAATGGATTGCTAAAATGATTAAAGACCACCCTGAGCTTGAGTTTATTGGTGGTGGCGAAGAAAGCTTTGGTTATTTGGTAGGCGATTTTGTGAGAGACAAAGATGCTGTTACCGCTACCCTACTCGCTTGCGAAATAGCTGCTCAGAAAAAAGCTGAAGGCAGTAGCATGTATAACTATTTAAAGGAAGTTTACAATCAATTTGGAAACTATCGGGAGCACTTAATTTCAATTACCAAAAAAGGGAAAAAAGGTGCCGAAGAAATATCCGAAATGATGAAATCGCTCCGGGAAAACCCATTTAAAGAAATTGCTGGCAGCAAAGTGGTTCGGATGGACGATATTTTAAAAGATGAATGCACAGACTTTATTACGGGAAAAACTTCCGCATTAAATTTACCTAAATCGAATGTTTTAATTTATTTTACTGAAGACGGAAGTAAAATAGCCGCTCGACCAAGTGGAACGGAGCCAAAAATAAAATTCTATATCAGTGTTAATACTATCGAAAAAGAGAACTTCACTGAAACACTTCAAAAGAAAATTGATGCTATAGCGGCACAACTAAACGTTAATTAATGAATTATTTCAGAAAAATACTTCGCTACGCATACCCTTACAAGAAATATGCTTTTCTGAATATCTTTTTCAATATTCTGTACGCAGTATTCAGTACGCTTTCATTTTTAGCGTTAATTCCTGTGTTACAAGTAATATTTAGCGATCAACGGGAAGTTGGAAAAGCTCCTGTTTATCAAGGAATAACCAAACTTACAGCGTATATGCAAGATGCTATGAGTTACCATTTGGTAAATTATATTAATGAATATGGCGACTTTGTTGTGCTTATGTTTATGATAGGTGTAATTATTGCGATTTTCCTTCTTAAAAACTTGAGCAACTATATGGCCATGTTCTACTCCACATATTTAAGAAATGGAGTATTAAAAGACCTTCGGAACGATTTATATAAAAAAGTAATACAGTTTCCACTTGCTTTTTATTCTGAAAAAAGAAAAGGTGACACTATTTCACGCCTGAGTGTAGATGTTGAAGAAGTGAAAAATTCGGTACTTTCAGTTTTGGAAATGATTATCCGAGAGCCATTAACAATTCTTACATCATTAATTGTTATGCTTTTTATAAGTCCGAAACTCACGCTTTTCGTGTTTCTATTTTTACCTGTTTCAGGTTTTCTTATTTCAAAAGTTGGAAAATCGTTAAAAAAAGGGTCTTTAAAAGTGCAACAAGAACAAGGTGTCTTTCTTTCAATATTGGAAGAAACTATGGGCGGTTTGCGAATTATTAAAGCTTTTCATGCTGAAAATCTTTTTCAAAAGAAATTTGAAGCAAGCAATGAACGGTTTTATAAATATTCAAACAAGGTAATGAATAGGCAAAATGCCGCTTCACCTTTAAGCGAGCTTCTTGGTATTATAACAATTGGAGTATTGCTAATCTACGGCGGTTATTTGGTTTTTGTAGATCGTACGCTGGATGCTAGTTTTTTCCTAGGTTATATTATGCTCGCTTATAATATCCTAACTCCCGCGAAAGCTATAGCCAAAGCTAGTTACTCTATAAAACGAGCAGATGGATCGGCTCACAGAATTTTAGAACTTCTGGAAGCTGAAAACACTATTATTGATATTGAAAACCCGATAGAAAAAGTAAGCTTTGACCACAGTATTTCGATAAAAAACATTTCGTTTAAATATGATAATCAATACGTGCTTCAAGATTTTTCATTAGAAATTCCGAAAGGAAAAACCGTCGCGCTTTTAGGGCAATCAGGAAGTGGAAAAAGTACCATTGCTAATTTATTAACCCGTTTTTACGACGTAAATAAAGGAAGCATTGAAATTGATGGAGTTGACATCAAGAATATTTCAAAAAAATCACTTCGCGGCTTAATGGGTATTGTTTCACAAGACTCTATTCTCTTCAACGATTCGGTGGCTAACAATTTAAAATTAGGAAAACCTAACGCTTCTGGCACCGAACTCCAAGAAGCTGCAGAAATCAGTAATTCATATGAATTCATTAAAAATCTTCCCGAAGGGTTCGAAACCAATATCGGGGACAGTGGTAACAAACTCAGTGGCGGTCAAAAGCAACGACTGAGTATTGCTCGTGCCGTTTTGAAAAATCCACCAATAATGATTTTGGATGAGGCAACCTCTGCTCTCGATACTGAAAGTGAAAGACTTGTTCAGGATGCATTGGAAAAAATGATGAAAAATAGAACTTCTATCGTCATCGCCCACAGACTTTCAACTATTCAAAATGCCGACAACATCGTTGTACTTTCAAAAGGCAAAATTGTTGAGCAAGGTAAACATCAAGAACTCCTTGCCCTTAAAGGAACCTATTACAGTTTGGTTGAAATGCAATCTTTAGCATAAATATAACCTTAGCGACTCGTTACGATATAATTTTAGCTTGCGCAGTGCTGAACGGATAATAACGATGAGCAGCGAAAATTCGACTTCAAATTAAACTATTCCGTGTATCTTTAGTCTTAAAACCAATTACGCACAAGGTGGTTGAAGAAAAAGAACTGGTAACGGCATTACAAACAGAAGCGGAAAAAGAAGCCGCTTTTCGCGAACTCGTGTCTCAGTACAAGGAACGTCTATATTGGCAAATACGCACCATGGTTTTAGACCATGACGACGCTGACGACGTGCTTCAGAACACTTTTATCAAGGTTTTTAGAAACATCAATTCTTTTAAAGGTGATAGTAAACTCCACACCTGGATGTATAGAATTGCAGCCAATGAATCCATTACATTTCTCAACAAAAAAGCAAAACAAAACAACATTTCTTTAGATAATGAGAAAAGTAATGCCGTAAGAAGTCTAGAAAGTGATGTGTATTTTGAAGGAGACAAGATTCAGTTAATATTTCAAAAAGCAATTGCAGCCCTACCAGAACGCCAACAGCTTATTTTTACAATGAAATATTTCGGTAATCACACTTTTGAAGAGCTTTCAGAGATTTTAGACACAACAGTAGGTGGACTAAAAAGCAGTTACCATATTGCTGTTAAGAAGATTACGGAATTTGTAAAAACTGAGAATGAAACCTTTTCATAATTTTGAAGTCAAACAGTATATATGAACGAAAACCTTAAAATATCGGGATTTAAAACACCAGAAAATTATTTCGAAAATTTCGAAACCGAGTTATTTATTCGTTTGGAAGAGGAGCGATTTCCAAAATCGTCTGGATTTGAAGTGCCAACAGGATATTTTGATTCTTTAGAAGAAATAGTTCTTCAAAAAGTTAATAAGAAGGAAAATCCTGTATACGATAAAAGTAAGGTTATTTCCTTTTTTCCAAAGCGTTACTATGCTTATACAGCGGCTATAGCCGCTTGCTTATTGCTTGCCGTTACGCTGTTTAATTCACAACAAGACGTTTCGAATATAGATACTATTCAAATTGGCCTAATTGATAAATATATTGAAGAAGGAAATTTAAATTTGGATTTGTACGAGTTAACGAGTTATTTAGATGCGGATGACATCGAGATTGTAGACTTTGATAACCAATACTTTTCACAAAACACTTTAGAAGATTACCTTTTAGAAAACACCGAAGAAGAAATTTTAATCGAAGAATAATAGTCCTTTACAATAGGACTTTTAAAATATAATATCCAATTTCCATCTTGAAATAAATTCAAGCCGAAATTTAAAACACAATTATAACTATGAAGAATCTTATATTTATATTCCTCCTTGTATCGGCAGCGGTGTATTCGCAAGAAAACAAGTATGAAAAAATTAAAGCACTTAAAACGGCTTATATCACAGAACAATTGGCTCTTACTCCTTCTGAAGCTGAAAAATTTTGGCCCGTATATAACAAGTTTGATGAAAAGTTCCACGATTTAAGGCATAAGAAATATGACGATGTATATAAAAAACTGCATTCTGGAATAGAAAACCTGACCGATGAAGAAGCCAATAAACTAATCGACGACTATCTTTCTATGGAATCAAATAAATTAGAAATGCGAAAAGAGAAGATAGCAGCATTACGAAAAGTGCTTTCTCCAAAAAAAATAATCGGTTTAAGAAAAGCTGAAGACGATTTTAAACGTGAACTGTTAACCAGATACCGCCACGGACAAGGAAAAAATCAATCACCAATGGAAAAAGGAACTAAAAGACCTTAGAAAATTAGACTGATTAAAGATGAGGCATCCCAAAACCAAAATTTTATTAATTTGGCCAGTAAACCGTTGTAATAACAATTTTGAAAGTTAATACGTTAAAGTTCTCGACTGTGCTCAACGGACTAAATGCACAAGTTTTGATACAACTGTTGCAATAAATACGAATAATATTAAATTAAAAAGAGTCGCAAAAATTAATTTTTGCGACTCTTTTTATTAAGGGTTTAGATATACTAAACACTGATTTAATTGTGGGTTCTGCTTGATAAGCGAATCTATCCAAAGTTTAAGCTCCTCTATTTCATAAGGAAGTAACCTTGTCATTGCTTTTTTCAATTCCTTGCAGAACAAATTTACATCAAAGCTCACTTTAGAAAGTACCGCTTTGGTATAGTCGTACATTGCTCTTGCCATAGCTAGTTAATTTTTTAAATTAGTTAGGTAAAGTTGCTATATAGGGGGAAGTGCTTTTGCATTAACAGTATAAATATAGCAATTATATGTCAATTCAAAGCACATTTCACTAAAGAAAGCAATGTTAAAGTTTTGTAAAAATCTATAAGAGCTTGAGATTGTGAGGGCACTAAATAAAAATGATCCTAAAATTCGTCGACATTAACAAGGTATAAAATTTAAAAGATAGAATGCTAAGAGTCGAAATTTAACGTAGTTTAATTGTCCACTCAAATTCAAAAACTGAAACTACATCTCCAGCAGAATCAGTTCCTACAGATTTCATCCAAACAGTTTGCCCCTCCCCCGATACGATTGCTGTTTTTATTGCATCGTCCATTTTGCCTCCATCGGTACATTTAAAATAAATTCGCCCTTTCGCTTTTTTACTAAATGAAGCCTTATTGTTTGCTACAAGCATTGAAATATTTTTATTGCTTTCCTTAATCTTGGCCATAACCATTGCACCTGTACTTAACTCCGCTGCAATTCCTTGTACTGCCCAAAACATAGAATTAAATGGGTTCTGATTTAACCAACGATGCTTTACCGTGGTAACACAAGTATCTTCCGAAATAGATTTTACCCGAACGCCTAAAAAATATGCCGATGGTAATTTGAATAATAAGAATGTATTGATTTTACTGGGTGTTAGCTTCATATTGTAGAGATATTATGCGAATATATTCAATAATTCCCTACCATCCTACATGTTAAATAAATGTTAATTACAGTACTATGTGTTACACACTACTGTCTTTTAGACATATATTTGCATAAGAAAACAACTAATTATGGAAACAACACTATCAAATGCATCCGCCAGAGAGGCAAAAAACCAGCAAACCACAGCGTCATTAATCCATTTATCCACATTATCAAAGTATTTTTTTCCTTTTGCGAATTACATAGCGCCTTTATTAATATGGACATTTAATAAAGACAAAGAGTTTGTTGACGAACACGGGCGGCAGGCTATTAATTTTCAATTAAGCATACTCGTGTATACTCTGCTTATAGGGTTAATTTGTCTTCCATTCATTTTAATTTTTGCTACAGACTTTATTTCGTTATTGGAAATAATTGATAGCAGTAAGGAACAATTTTCAATGAGTACACTTCAAAATATATCAGGATATTTACTCTTATTCAGTATTGTATTTATACTACTAATCACTCTTTTCATTTTTGAATTGTACGCAGTAATTAATGCGTCAATTCACGCTACAAGGGGTGAACATTATAAGTACCCATTATGCATCCCTTTCATAAAAACAAAACCAATCCAAAACATCTAAAAAATGAATACAATTGTAAGTTATGTAATTGGGGCAGCATTATTTATAGCAGCATTATTCTTACCGCACAACACCGACGCTACTGTTAGTACGATACCAATAAAAATGGAAGAAAGGCTGGGCGCAATGAGCATAAATAATTCTAGCACCCAAAGTTTCGAGCAAGACGAGAAGTTGGAATAATTATACAAAAAAACAAATTTGAAGGATTAACTTCAGTTTGATTAAAACACTATCTACTTAAAAAACAATGAAATGAAAATCGAAAACACAAAAGCACAAATGCGGAAAGGAGTTTTGGAGTTTTGTATTCTTTCTATCCTAAAGAATGGCGAGGCATACACATCAGATATACTTGAAACTCTAAAAGACGCCAAGATGCTTGTGGTGGAAGGCACTATTTACCCGTTGCTAACAAGGCTTAAAAATGCGGGATTGCTTTCGTACCGTTGGGAAGAATCTACCGGCGGGCCACCACGCAAGTATTATTCACTTACAGAAAAAGGAATTCTATTTTTAACCGAATTGAACAATACCTGGAGCGAATTGCAACAGGCAGTAAATAAAGTAACTAGCGAAAAAACCACAAAATGAACAAGACAGTAAACATAAATTTGGCAGGCATTTCATTTCATATAGATGAAAACGCTTTTGGTAAACTTTCACGCTATCTAGATGCTATCAGAAAATCATTAAAGGGAGCTGATGGTAGCGAGGAAATTATGCAAGATATAGAAGCTCGCATCGCCGAACTATTTTCAGAAAAAATCCATTTTCA
This sequence comes from Aequorivita viscosa, assembly GCF_900106795.1. Taxonomy (GTDB): domain Bacteria; phylum Bacteroidota; class Bacteroidia; order Flavobacteriales; family Flavobacteriaceae; genus Aequorivita; species Aequorivita viscosa. Next base: position 39,820 of record NZ_FNNS01000017.1, read on the forward strand.
GTCGCAAGTTATAAGTTTAAAAGATTTAGACGAAGTTATTACCGTAATGGGGCAGCCTGAAGATTATGAAGTAGACGACGAAATTTTTGAAGAAAACCCAAAATCCTCAAATTCCTATTCAAAATCTACGGGTAATGCTAAACACAAGCAACTTTTTAGAGACATAGACAACAAATACATTGGAGGAGTATCGTCAGGAATAGGTCATTACATAGGTATCGATGCCATCTGGATTCGACTGTTATGGGTTATTTTAGTTTTGGCTGGCCTAGGTTCGCCTATATTCATTTACATCTTACTATGGATTTTAGTTCCAGCGGCTATAACTACTTCAGATAAGTTAAAAATGACTGGCGAGCCTATTAACATTTCAAACATTGAACGAAAATTTAAAGAGGGTTTCGATAATGTTACCGACCGAGTCAAAAATGTAGATTATGATAAGTATGGTAACAAAGTAAAATCTGGCGCTTCAAGTTTTTTCGATAGTCTCGGTGAAATAATCACAACAATTTTCAAAGTATTTGCAAAGCTTATTGGGGTGTTTATTATTTTCATCTCACTATCGACAATTATAGGATTAGTGGTTGGTTTCTTCACAATGGGCACTATTGATTTTTGGGGAAGTAATGAAATGACAGAATACATTGCTATGGTAGATACTACAAACGTTCCACTTTGGTTGTGGGCGTTATTAGGATTTTTAGCAATTGGAATTCCCTTTTTCGCACTGTTTATTTTAGGGTTAAAACTATTAATAAGCAACCTTAAAGCGATGGGCGCAACAATGAAAATCGTTTTAATTGTAGTATGGGCACTTTCTATTATCGGTTTGACGATTCTCGGAATAAAACAAGCCACAGAAAAGGCATACGACGGAAACTATATAGAAGAAAAAGCGTTAAGCATTCGAACTTTAGACACATTACATGTTAAGATGCGCGCCGATAATCAATTTAGTCATAAGTTGGGTAGGGATTCAGATTTAGAAATTAAGTACACCAAAGATGAACAGCGAATTATATATTCCACCAACATACGGATGAATATAAAATCCACTACCGATTCTATTGGTAAAATTATAATTGAAAAAACAGCTGAAGCAAATAATTCTTTAGATGCTAAAAAACGTGCTGAAGCGATTAACTACAACTATTCATTTGAGAATAAAACGCTAAATTTAGATGGTTTTTTTACAACCCCTGTCGAAAACAAATTTAGAGATCAACAGATTGAAATAACAGTTTTTGTACCTGAAGGCACTATTATCTTCTCTAGCGAAGATGTTTCATCCTACTATAGCTTTGATTCATATTTTAACGAAGCGAGCAAATGGGACAAGCAAGCACACTACTTTAAAATGCATAAAAACAAGGTAGCCTGTCTTGATTGTGAGGAAAAAATTGATATTTCAGAAAACGCAAAAACGTTAGAAAACACTGAAAGCCAAAAAGAAACCGATTCTGTTTCGCCTCAAAAAACTAAAAGCTGGGAAGAAAAAGTAATTGATGACTTGAAGAGTAAAGAAAATTCAAAATCGAACACTTTTAAATCAATATAACACATACAACTAACCAGAAACACCAAAAGTCATGAAAACTTTAAGCATCACATTAACCGTAATAATCTCATTAGCCGTAAGCGCTTGCAGCTTCAATCTAGGAGTAAAAGGTAACGGAAAGGTTATCACTCAAGAACGTAATGTGTCAGAAAAATTTACCGAAATTAGAGGTAGTGCAGGCCTAGACATATATCTAATACAAGGAAATGAATATAAAATTGAAGTCGAAGCTGATGAAAACCTTCAACAATTCATCGAAACTGATATCACGAACGGTAAACTACATATAACAACTTCTGAAAATATTGGTTGGTCAAAGGCGAAGAAAATTTACGTAACCTTTATAGAAGTAAATACAATTGAAGCAAGTAGTGGCGCAGACGTTGTTGGAAAATCTATGATTAAAAGTGAAACACTCTCACTTAAATCTAGTAGTGGTGCAGATTTAGAGATCGAAGTATTTTCAAAAGATATAAGTGCGCAAACAAGTAGCGGAGCCGAAATAAAAGTAGCAGGGAAAGCATCTTCATTGGTAGCGAAAGCCTCAAGCGGAAGTGAATTGGATGCCAAAGATCTTATGGTGGTAAGCTGTACTGCAGAAGCATCAAGTGGTGCGGAGATAAAACTTAATGTTAAAGATTTTTTAGATGCAAATGCAAGCAGCGGTGCCGACATACAATATGTTGGAAATCCAACTTCAGTCAATGCCAATAAAAGTAGTTCTGGAAGCGTAAAAAAATTATAATCACCAAAACACAAATTTTAGTTTGAAGTATTTTGATTGGAACAGTAACCTTCTACTATCAAATTAACTCAAGCCTTCAGAAAAAAACGAATTTTAATTTAAAAGCCAAAGAACAGATCATCTAGATTCAAAAGTTTTAATAGAATGTAGAATATTCACTTAATTTAAGACAAAAGCCTAACAATATCATAAAGTATTGTTAGGCTTTTTTCATTTACATTTATTTTAAGAATTCCTTGTTCAAAAAACACCGATATTCGACCAAAACTCACTAAATGAAACAATTAATTATAATATTTTCTTTAGTAATATTAGTTGCTTGCTCAAAAACTGATGAATCTGACAATGCTGTTGTAACTGAATTTGAAGAAATTGAATCTATCCTTCCTAAAACCGAATGGAAGGTCAATAATTTATTTATTAACAATGAAGATTATATTGGCAGTGTACAAAATTTCAGCTTTATATTTAAAACCGATGGTATTGTTGAAGCCAAAGCCGATAGTACCTCTAAATCGGGAACGTGGATATATAGAAATTCATTAGAAAATGGAGAACAATTGATCATTCAATTTAATGATACCTCTTCGTTAAACAAACTTTCCAACCAATGGGAAATAATTTCGATAAGGACTTCTCAAGTTGAATTTATAGATGAAGAAAAGAACAGCGATGTAACGCATTTATTATCATTTAACAAATCATAACCCTATTAAATATTAGTATTTTAGAAAGTATTGTTCGAAAAACGATTGAAAAATTTCGGTTTTGATACTCAACAGAATGAAAATGGATGGCATATTTAAGAAACTCCCAGAAAGTCTTTATCAACTTTGGTCTATAAGAAATCATAGAGTTTCAATCGGACAACCATGAGTTTTAAAGAGATTATACTATTTAAATAATTATGATTGAAAATGTGTATCATTACCACGGCAAAATATCGAAAAATAAAAGGCTCGACCGCCGGGCTAAGCATTCTATTAATCATTACACTCCTATCAAATTAGTTGATAATTACAAATAGCTTTTACCTGTATGAAAAAAATTTACATTGAGTTAAAATGGGCAATTATTTTCAGCATCACCTTATTGTGCTGGATTTTGTTTGAAAAAACAATGGAGTGGGACAGCGAAGACTTTGAAAGTTTTTGGTGGTTAACCATTCTTTTTCTGCCTTTCGCTATTTTAATGTTCTTATTAGCATTACGCGAAAAAAGAAGAAGGGTTTTTGGAGGAGAAATGACTTGGCTTCAAGGCTTTACTTCGGGTTTAATTATTAGTGTTTTTGTGGCGCTACTCTCTCCCCTAACTGAATATGTTGCCTATAACTTTTTTACACCAGATAATTTTAATTCCATAGCAGAGTCCTCTGTTACCAACGATTTAATGAGTCGAACTAAAATGAACGACCTTTTAAAAATAAATAACTATCGTTGGCAGTCGGCATTTGGCCTTTTCGGGTTTGGAGTTTTAATTTCGATGATAGCTGCCATTTTTGTCAGAAGAAAATATGAAGCGGAATAGATTCATTTAAAACAAAAACGTCTTATTACTGCTCTCATTTATTTAAAAAAGTTATTTGAAATTTTAATTTTAACATCAAAAAAAATACAATATTGGATTCGTAATAAACCAATCAATTTGGCTCTTAGCTTTTAGGAAAAACTAACAAATGCAAGTTTGAGGTATAGACTCACTATCTTTTCAGGTAAAGCCTTTTGTTTAAAGGCTTCACAACTTTAAATTTTAATAAATATTTGAATTTTAGAATTTTTGAATACCAAATTTTATACTAACTTTGACGAAATTAAATGGTTATGAAAAAGAAATACGCTGATTTTGATAAATTAAACCGTTTGTTAGTAGCCTGTTTTGAAGCAGAGAAATTATACTACAACGCTGCTCAAGATGCGCAAACTACACCCCTTAAAAGGTTTTTGAATTATATGGCTGTTGAACGAAATAGAATGAGCCATGATATTTCAAACGAACTTCACTCCCGCGACATTGAACCCCTCAAACAAGATTCCGATAAAGGAAACTTAGAGCGTTCTTGGATGGAGATTAAAGAAGCACTAGAGCACTTTGATGCCAAAGCTATTATTGACTCGTGCATTAGCCGAGACCGCAATAATATTAAACGCTACGAGGAGCTTCTAGAGCGACGCGAGTTGCCCGACAATGTTCTTGAAATTCTTGAAAAGCATAAATTTCAATTGCAGTGGTATATCAAGCAAGCCATTCAGCACACTAAACAGAGTCCTTTTAAAGAACCTGTTGAAGAAAAAGAAGTGGCTGTAGATAAAAAAGAATCAACCGAAAAACCACCTGAGGAAAATCAAGGAGGAAAGGTTATAAATCTAAAAGCTATTTAAATTATAAAGCCCCAGAACTGGGGCTTTGTTAATATTTATAACGCTTTTGACTATTCGTCTAATAAAAGATTTAACGTAACAGTAATGTTATCGCGTGTAGCACGAGAGTACGGACAAACTTCGTGAGCTTCGTTCACTAACTTCTCTCCTGTTTCAACATCTACTCCAGGAATGAAACAATCTAAAACCGCTCGTAATTGAAGGTTACCTTCTTTTGTTTTTCCAAGTTCAATATTTGCGGTAACGCTTATTTCATCGCCAACTTCTATTTTATTGTTTTTAGCTACTAATTGAATAGCGCCTCCAAAACAAGCAGCATACGCGCATCCAAATAATTGTTCTGGATTGGTGCCATTTCCACCTTCACCACCCAAACCTTTAGGTGTTGAAAGTTCTAAATCAATTTTTCCATCATCAGTAGATACGTGTCCTTTTCTGCCACCTACGGCTGTTGAAGAAGCTTCATACAAGGTTTTCATTTTTTATTTCTTTTAAAATTATTAACTTCCAAGATACTACCTTCGCATCGTTTAAGAAAAAACATATTCATAAATTTGTGCTAAATTCACTCCGTGGAAGAGAAAAAACAAAATACAGACGCATTACAAGAAAAAGCAGGAATTTCCCAGCCTCCCACTTTAAATTTAGAAATGGCAGCAAGACTCCGAGCAAGTCGAAATAAAGCTCCGTCAGTTTCTGAATTAGTGGAAGGCATCCTAGCACAAGACCAAGTAGCTTTAAGCCGAGCCATTACTACTATAGAAAGCACAGCTTTAAAGCATCAACAGCAAGCTAAGGAAATTATTGAAAAATGCCTGCCACACGCAAATAAATCAATACGCATTGGCATTACGGGTGTTCCTGGTGTTGGCAAAAGCACATTTATAGAAAGCTTTGGAAAGTTGTTGATTTCTGAAGGAAAACGAGTTGCAGCCTTAACGGTAGATCCAAGTAGCAGCATAAGCAAAGGGAGTATTCTTGGTGATAAAACCAGAATGGAAGAATTGGTTAAGGAAAAAAACGCTTTTATCCGTCCTTCGGCTAGTGGAGATACTTTAGGCGGCGTTGCACGAAAAACACGGGAAACGATTATACTTTGTGAAGCAGCTGGTTTTGATGTAATTCTTATTGAAACAGTTGGCGTGGGGCAAAGTGAAACCACCGTCCACTCCATGTCAGATTTCTTTTTATTGCTGAAACTTGCAGGTGCTGGCGATGAACTTCAAGGAATTAAACGTGGAATAATGGAAATGGCAGATTCCATCATCATTAACAAAGCAGACGGAGATAATTTAAAAGCTGCGAAAATGGCTAAAAATGAATTTAGTCGCGCCCTACACCTCTATCCTCCCAAAGAAAATGGTTGGGCGCCCAAAACATTGTTGGCCAGTGCGCTTAACAACGATGGAATGGATAAAATTTGGAGTGTTGTACTTCAATACTTCGAAACAGTTAAAGCCAATCACTACTTCGAACATAAAAGAAAGGAACAAAATAAATTTTGGTTAATGCAGACTATTGAAAGTCGATTGAAAAGTGAATTTTATGCTAACCCAGCTGTTAAAAAAGAATTAGAAATCCAATTAAAGGCTATAGATGAAAACAGAACCACGCCTTTTGAAGCGGCAGAAAAGTTATTATTGATGAAAGCCAATTAGTTATATTCACAATTTAAGAAATCTATTAAGGAATACACACTTTCAAATTTTCTGGACGGATCGAGATTTCAATTCTAGATCCTTTCAGAATAAAAGACTCTCCATCTTTTTGAGCCTTTAGGATTGTATTATCATCACTTTTAATAAGCAATGATTTCACCTGCCTAAACTTAACTTCCTTCAACCAATGGTGTTTTTTAAAAAGGAACAAAATGGTGAAGAACAACAGTTTAAAATAAGAAAGCTGAGGCACGATAATCAAATCTAAAAGGCCATCTTGTAAAGAGGCACGGGGTGTTAAACTCATTTTATACCCCATTTCGTTTGAGTTTGAAACAAAAAGTAAAAAAGGTGAAATAAACTCTGTTGTGCCGTCATAGGTAAGTTCCACCACATTATTATAGTGATAGTTCTTTAAAGTTCGAAATGAAGATTGCACATAACTAAACAATTGCCGAGCCTTATTTTCTTCATAATCTGAAATAACGTGGGCATCAAAACCAACGCCCGAATTACTAAAAAAAGGACTGCCATTAATACTTCCGGTATCTATTGAAGTTATATTCTGATTTTTAATAATGTTTAAGCCCTTTTTCTTATTCTTCGGTATTTTCAGGTTAGAAGCTAAGCCGTTGCCCGATCCCATGGGCAAGATTCCTAAAACAACAGAGGTGTTCAATAAACAAGAAGCAACTTCGCTAATTGTACCATCACCACCACAGGCCACAATAATTTTCGCGCCCTCTTCAATTGAAGTTTTAGTTAAGGCTATCGCGTGACCTGCATATTCAGTTTTTTTTATGCAAGTTGAATAATTTGATTTTGGAAAATAACGGCTTACTAAATCAGGAGAAAGTTCATTTTTACCTTTACCTGAAATGGGATTTACAATGAAGTGAATAGTAACCCTCACGTTTTAAAATTTAAAATTCCCTTCCTGTGCACCAACTCACATTCCAGTTATTCAGCAATAAAATTGATCTGAAAAAAATAATCAATTACAAAAAGAACAGTTAGGCTGCGAGTAAAATAACACGTTTTGGGTAATAAAAGCAGTAAGGAAAAAGAATTTGGTCTTTTCTAAAGTGATTTCCCTGTAGCCGATGGTTTGTTTTCAGGACCAATTCTTCTTCTTTCGTAGCTCTTCACGTACTCCCCTTTTTTCGTGCCATTGTCAAAATTGCCAAATTTCACGATAAAACGACTATTTTTTCGAGCTTCCTCATTGTCCATATCTTCATATTCCATACGGTAAATTGCAGAAAACAATACCGCGCGTCCTTCTCCATGATGACAATGAATTAACACTGGATAATTTAAACTGTCGTCCATTACCTCTAAAAATCGATCTACCGTTTCATCTTCTGGAATTTGCTCTGAGCCAATGTTGTAGTAATTAACTCCAGGAAGTCCTTCAATAACTCTTTTTTCAGCCAATAGTTCTTCAGGAATTTCAGGATTGTTTACCAAATCATCGGTCCCTGGAAATCGAAGATCGATTACACTTTTAATGTTATATTCTTCAATATACCCTGGTAATTCATCGGGTGGAATAACTCCAGATTTGTAAACTTTCCCTTCGGTTACTGGTTTAAAATTGTGGTTAATGTTTGTGTCATACACATATTTTCCAACAGCTATAAGCACTATAGCTGCAAAAGCAATTAATAATATCTTTTTCATTTTTGTTGATTTTTAAAACGTTATAATTCTTTATCGATGATTCGTTCGTAATAATCCTGAAGAAATGCCTTACAAACCAATTCCAATTCATCCATTTCAGCATTCCTATTAGCAATTAGGTTATTCTGAAGTCCTTTATCTTGAATATCATAAAAACCAATAGCTCTTTCGCCGTTAAATATACAAATATAATTTCCTCTTTGAAGTTGGTAGTATTCCGTTCCATTAATTACAAACGGTTCTATGTCGTTATCCCCTATCAAACTTCGGCCCCAGCTTCTAAAAGGTTTATCGTAACCAACAAGATCGAGCAACGTTGGATAGATGTCTATTTGCTGTGCAAGCTCCCTGTTATCGCCCTCAAAACTGCCATCGGGTTTGTAAAAAAGTATAGGAACAGCATTTCTATTAATCACTTTTCCGTAGAAATCTTTAAAATGAATCTGATTTCCGTGATCTGCCGTAATTACAAAAATGGTGTTTTCAAACCACGGTTCTTTCTTTGCGGCTTCAAAGAATTTTTTAAACGCATAATCCGTATATCCTACTGTTTGGTGCATAGGAACATATCCTTTTGGAAATTTCCCTTCAAATTCTTTCGGAATTATATAGGGTTCGTGTGACGAAACAGTGAAAATAGTGCTAAAAAACGGCTGCTTTTTTTCACTCAAAGTAGTCTTCATATATTGAAAGAAAGGCTCATCCCAAATACCCCAAGAGCCATCAAAATCGTCGTCATTATTATATTCTGTTTTTCCGTAATAATGTTGAAAACCAAGGATGTTTCCGAAGCCTAAAAAACCCATCGACCCGTTTGGTGCGCCGTGAAAGAAAGACGTGTCATACCCCAATTCGTCCAATGTGGATACCAAGGATTGTATATCTTGTTTTGAATAAGAAGATGAAGTAAAAGCATTTTTAAATGAAGGAATTCCAGCTAAAATTGAAGACATTCCGTGGATAGACTTACTTCCATTGGCATACGCATTTGAAAAAATTAAACTGTGCTGTGCCAACGAGTCCAAAAACGGCGTAAAGCTTTCATAATTAGGGATATTTGAATGCTTATTAAATGCGCCCCAATATTCCCTACCATAACTTTCCGTGATAAATAAAACGATGTTAGGGGTGGTTTTTGGATTGTTTGAATACTGTTTAATTGGCTTAAAGTACTTCTCGATAGTTTCATCTGAAATACCAAATGGCATTTTCTTAAACGAATTGGAATTAAATGTTCTAATAAATGCAAAAGGTGTGTTTAGAACAATATCAGAATGTTCTATTCTCGTTACGTGCCTACTCGCATCAAGCATATTAATAGGCCGCGTGCTTTTTTTGAAATCCCCTCCCCGAATTCCACCAACAATTAAGGTACCGATGACAACAAAACCTATTAAGGACGAAAGCAAATAGGGAATTTTGCGAATAGGACGAATTATATGCCTTACCCTGACTTTCTTATACAGATAAATCCAGAGTGCAGCCACGATAATAAACAATAGGTAAACGTGCCAATAGGACACAAGAAACCTAAAAAACATACTAAAACCGTTAGACTCGTGTTTTAAAAGGTCCCAAACTACAATTGTGGTTCGTGTAAAGGTGTATTTATAGTAGATAAAATCAACAAAATTTAGCGCATAGCCAATTAAGTTGAATGTGAAATAGACATAAAAAAGCAACTTTTGATACCCTCTATTTGTATTGATAAAAAGCGGGAGGATCGAAAGTAGAATGAAGAGCAGGTTTAGGTATAGAATTGCCGCAGTATCGAATATCAATCCGTAATACGACAAACTAAAAAATTCGCCTACGCTCTCAACATTTAGCACACTTTTGTTGTACAAAAAGAAGAGAAATCTAGCTACAAAGTAAAACACATAGGCTAGAAACAACCTATATAGTAATACCGCATATTCATTGGTTCTAAAAAAACTTCGCATTGTTGATTTTGAAGGCACAAGTATAAAAATTATTCTATAGTATTCGGTTGTCTAATGGCTCTTTTTTCAAAAAATCAGCAATAAACCAAGTTTAGAAATGTCTTATATATTCGGTAAGGAATATAATCAAATATAACTAGTCAAACCAATAAACTCAATACCAGTTAGACATTTAAACCTCAACCTTTGACTTCTTCAACTTCTAAGCTAAAAAAATTACATTTGTAAATTCCATAACAACCACAAATGCCCGAATTAACAATTATCATTCCAGTTTACAACGAAGCGGAAAATTTACTTCGAGTGGAAAAGGCATTGGTGGAATACCGCGCGATAGCAACTAAAACGACTGCTTTTTTATTTGTTAACGATGGTTCTACAGATAAAAGTGAAAAGTTAATTTCAGAAATCTGCGAGCACAATATCGATTTTCATTTTATTTCGTTTACAAAAAACTACGGACTCAGCGCAGCGTTAAAAGCGGGGTTTGATTGGGTTGAAAGCCCATTGCTAGGATATATAGATAGCGATTTGCAAACTACTCCTGAAGATTTCAACCTCCTTCTTGAATATATAGATGAATACGATTTGGTTACAGGCGTACGAACTGGTCGAAAAGACGACTTTGTAAAAAACGTTTCATCCAAGGTAGCTAATGGAATCCGCCGACTTTTCACACAAGACGGAATGCAAGACACGGGATGTCCTTTAAAAGTTATCAAGACCGATTATGCAAAGCGAATTCCAATGTTTAATGGACTTCATAGATTTTTACCCGCAATGATTTTATTGCAAAAAGGCCATGTACATCAAATCCCTGTACGGCACTTTCCGAGAATAGGCGGTGAAGCAAAGTTTGGTGTGTGGAACAGAATTTTTGGTCCTTTGTCGGCTTGTTTCGCGTATTTGTGGATGCGACGAAATTATATTCGATTTGAGGTGAAGAAAAATTCATAAAGAGCCTCCCCTCGCTATAATTAAGGCTTCATTTCAGGATTAAAACGTTGTTGTCCTTTCCGTTGTAATAAGTAAAACAGCCAACCTGTTAAACCTCCAAAAGCCATTCCTGACACTACATCTAACGGGTAGTGAACGCCTAGATAAATTCTGCTATACCCCGTAAGGATTGCCCATACAAGCAATATGAAAGGTAAATACTTATACCACTTTTGAAGGCTCAAACCTAAAAAAACAGCAGCCGCCATGGAACTAGCTGCATGTGCCGAAAAATAACCGTATCTACCACAACCACTGGCTACAAAGCGCATATATTCTTTTAATTCTTCAACTTGGCAAGGTCTTGGTCTGCGAATTCCATATTTAAAAAGACTGGAAATTTGATCGGTAGCAGTAATCATTAACGCCACACAAACAACTACAACCAAAGTCCCTTGTAAACCATAATTTCTATAGATAAGATAGAGTAGAAAAATATAAAGCGGAATTGAAGAAAACTTATGGGTAATAAACAACCACAAACCATCCCAAGGCTCACTGCCTAGATTGTTCAGAAAAAGAAATATTTCGGTGTCTAATTGTAGTAGTTGGTCAAGCATTCTCTTGAGTTCTATTTATAAATTTAGCTGCTGAGATTCGCCATGATTACACGAATTTATAAAAAACATTCAGGTATACACGCTAATTCAAATTATTCCTCATCATACCGCGCAATCTCCCTGTCATAAAAATCATTCGCACCTTGAATTAAGCCTTCTGCTTCAGCTTCAAGTTCTTTTTGATCTTCTTTATCAAAATCTTCGAGCCATTCTACTTCATCATCTTCAAGATTGATAATAAATCTCGGGAATTCAGTATGTATCACAAATATCGCCGTTGGGTAATCGCTGTTGTCGCCTAATAAGTATTTTGGGAAATCCATTGTTTAAAAAGGTTATATGTTACTGGTTATTGAGTTATTTCTAGCTATGAGTTCAGAGTTATGAATCTTGTGTATCTAGTCTCTATTCTTTGATTTATTCTTTCTTGTTTATTCCACATTGCCCAAACGAATCAATTTTTTCGAAAGATAATTAAATCTAATGAATAACATAATGGCACTAGCTGTAAGTCCGGCGAGGAGGCCTATCCAAATTCCCATACTTTCCAAAGAAGTGTGCATACTTAAGTAATACGAAATTGGGAAACCGATAATCCAGTAGGCGATAAATGTGAAGACGGTGGGTAGCTTTACATCTTGCATGCCTCGCAGCGCACCAAGGGCAACCACTTGCAAGCCATCGGTAAATTGAAAGATCGCTGCGATTATCAACAATTGTGACGCCAGCAAGACCACCTCACTATTATCTGCAAACTGAGCCAGATTATCATAATCTAGGAATATTTTTGGCAGTGAACCATTGAACAAGATAAAGCCAACCGCAAAAATCAAAGACAACACTGATGTCAATAAGAAAATAGATATCGCCACACGGCGCAATTCCTTAAAGTTCTGAAGTCCTTTTTGATTGCCCACACGAATCATCGCCGCAACACTAAAGCCCATTGCCACCATAAAGGTCATAGATGCTAGATTTAATGCTATTTGATTGGCTGCCTGGGGATTCTTTCCTAATATTCCCGAAAGCCATACTGCCGAGGTGAAGATTCCCACTTCAAAAAACATCTGCATAGCCGAAGGAAATCCAAGATTCAATAGTTTTTTAAGCATTGCCTTGCTCAGGGTGAAGATTTTAATTCCAGTAACAAAATAATACGATTGCTTTTGCCTACTCAATAAAAACCAGAGATAGAAGACCATTACCACTCGCGAAGCTAACGTACCGATTGCGGCACCGACCACGCCCATTTCTGGCGCCCCGAGCTTTCCGAAGATAAACATATAATTAAGAAGCACGTTTACCAAATTGGCTACAAAGGTTGCATACATCGGGAAACGGGTCATCGACATTCCGTCTGCAAACTGCTTAAACCCTTGAAAAATTATCATTGGCACCAATGAAGCCGCTACTAACGTAAGATAAGGCATCGCCAAATCTACTACCTCAGGCGGTTGTTTCATCATATACATCAAAGGTTTTGAGAGCATTACCAATGCAAACAGAGCGATTCCGAGAACGATGCACAGGAACAAGCCGTGCTTAAAGGAGGACTTTCCTTTTTCACGATTTCCTTCGCCATCTGCCTCGGCAACCAAAGGTGTTATAGCTGTTGAAAAACCAATGCCTAAAGACATTGCCACGAACATAAAGCTGTTTCCTAACGATACTGCTGCCAATTCCGCACTTCCCAGTTGCCCAACCATTATGTTGTCGACCAAGGCAACAACCTGATGTCCCAACATCCCTAAAATAACAGGGGTGGCTAGTTTGGTGTTGTATTTAAATTCCCGTGTGTAATCTGAAAGCGCCAAGATGCAAAAAATTTTCGGCAAAGATAGGGTTTGGGATTTTTAGAAAGGCGTGTGAGGGTTTAAAAGTTTAAAGGGATTATGAGTTTAAAAGTAAAGACCAAACTCGATGTTTATCATTTTCTAATTATTAAAACATTAATACCTTCTTTAACAAGCAAAGGAAATAGAAAAATCAATTTACCCATACAACAAATTCGCTATCAATGGAATATTATTGCTAGAATTAGCAGTGTTATCGTTTTAAAAGATAGTAGCAACGTTGATAATGCAGCATTACTGAAATTGAAATTTTCCTTAACCTGTCCTACTTCAGAACATATTGATATTAAAAGTAATAATAATAAAAATGGAATGGTTTAAATCTAGGGCGTTACCCAATTAGCGTAGTCATAAAATTGAAAACACTTATGCTTCTGTAAAACAACATTCTAGTTGGAACGAGTTTTTTCATATTCTTCGGAAAGAATTAAATTTGGTACTAACCGAAAAAACTAAAACAATATTTTTATAAACTATTTACCTTTTCCATAATTATAAATTTTTACACCTATTCCCTATTCAAGTATGATTTTGTTCACCAAAACACCCTTATCGGAAATTAGTTTCAGAAAGTAAATTCCCTTAGAAAACTCAGATAAGTCTAGTTGAGTTTGTGGAGCAAGCTCTTTAATTTTCTGTCCAGCAATATTGTAAATCTGAATTGTCTGTATATCTTGGTTTTCAATATGTATTATACCACTTGACGGATTTGGAAATATTGCTGCTTTTGAATATTCATAATCTGCCACTTTTATTGCTGCTCCTTGAATTTGAACAGTTTCAGTATAACCAGACTCTACTGGACCTGGGTTATATACCGCGGTTACGTGTGCCAAAAATTCTGCACCACCATAATAAAGCAAAAAATCAATGCCGCAATTTGAACTTCCCTCTAGATTGTATAGACTGTTTTCAGTTTGAAATCTATACAGTTCGTCTCCAGCGTAAATATTATACCCTATAAGCTCGTCGTGAGGAGAGTCCAGTTCGTCCCAACTAAGTTGAAAGTAATTATTCGGACTTTCATAATACTGTATCCAGGTTAGATTAGTTATCGGGTTAATTTGCCCAATAGTCTGAAAAATAAATGTAATGAAAATTGCAATTTTAAGTATAGTTCATTTCATGACGTATGTTTTTCTAAAAGTAATATAAACACAACCCCTAATCTATACCCGTTAATAGGTATTTTACAAACAACTAGATTTCTAACCATTTAATCGTATTATAAACGACCAACACACCATAAAACAATTATAATTAAATAATTACGCTTTACAACCTACAACCATTAAAGCCAAAACGGGATAAACCAAATTAGTAAACACAAGCTTCTTGAACTGTGTTAAATTAACAAACGAAGCCGCAAAAGAGCGGCTTCATTTTCTTGTTTAACTGTAACACCAAAACTTCACTCAGAAGAAAAGGTAAATGATTATTTTATATTATTCTTCTAGCTTTAATGTACTAATATCAATACCTAAAGCTTTGGCAACGCCTTTTCCGTATGCTGGGTCTGCTTTGTAGCAATTGGAAATGTGTCTTTCCTGAATAAACCTTTCGGCACCTCCAACCTCAGCAGCTGTATTTTTAAATAATAGCTCTTGTTTTTCTGGTGTTAAGAGTCTGAACAGATTTCCCGGTTGCGTGTAGTAATCGTCATCATCTCGATGATCGTAATGAAATGCTGCACCTTCCAATTCTAAAGGGGGCTCAACAAATTCTTTTTGCTCTTGCCATTGGCCATAACTATTTGGTTCATAATGCAGTGTTGCCCCTTCGTTTCCATCTACGCGCATTGCTCCATCCCTATGGAAATTGTGAAATGGACATTTAGGCTTATTCACAGGAATTTGATAATGATTTACACCCAACCTATAGCGCTGTGCATCGCCATACGAAAACAGACGACCTTGCAACATTCTATCTGGTGAAAACCCGATTCCCGGTACCACATTGGCAGGGTTAAAAGCAGCTTGTTCTACATCGGCAAAATAGTTTTCAGGATTTCTATTGAGCTCCATAATTCCTACATCCATTAGTGGATAATCTCCGTGTGGCCATACTTTTGTTAAATCGAAGGCATCAAAACGATAGTTTTTTGCATCGGCTTCTGGCATAATCTGAACTTGCAACTTCCATTTTGGAAAATCCTTATTCTTAATAGCGTCAAATAAATCGCGTTGGTTACTTTCCCTGTCGTTTCCAATTATTTCTTTGGCTTCTTCATTAGACAAGTTTTCAATTCCTTGTTGTGTTCTAAAGTGAAATTTTACCCAAAACCGTTCGTTTTCCGCATTTATAAAGCTAAACGTATGGCTTCCAAAACCATGCATATGTCTATATGACTTTGGAATGCCTCTATCGCTCATTAAAATCGTAACTTGATGAAGCGCTTCTGGCAATAACGTCCAATAATCCCAGTTGTGGTTTGCGCTCCGAAGGTTGGTTTGCGGGTCGCGTTTTACTGCTTTATTTAAATCTGGGAATTTATAAGGATCTTTCATAAAGAAAACAGGGGTGTTATTTCCTGTTAAATCCCAGTTTCCTTCTTCAGTATAAAACTTAAGCGCGAAACCACGAATATCTCTTTCAGCATCCGCCGCTCCGCGCTCTCCTGCAACTGTAGAAAATCGAGCAAACATCTCGGTTTTCTTACCTACTTCAGAAAATATTTTTGCCTTTGTGTATTTGGTAATATCGTGTGTAACCGTAAATGTTCCAAAAGCCCCTGAACCTTTGGCGTGCATACGTCTTTCAGGAATTACTTCTCGGTCAAAATGCGCTAATTTTTCTAAAAACCAAAAGTCCTCCAACAACATTGGTCCGTGTCTACCTGCCGTTTTTACGTTTTGATTTTCAGCTATGGGCCTCCCTGAGACAGAAGTTAGTTTTTTCCTTTCTTCTTTCATTGAATATAGTTTTAGGTGAATGGTTGTGTGCTTATATGCAGTGCTACAAAATGCAGATTATTTAAATAATAACGAGATAGGCAAGCCATAGTCATTTAAATATAACCTGAAGTTATAGTTTATAAATATACTAAAATTAGGTCAAAACATCTGAAACGTAGGTGCTGTTTATTCTATGGTTAACGCACAAACTTGAATTTCTGTCCTAATCAAATTTTAATTAGATTTTATAAGAATGTAATACGGATACACAGAATGATTTTCCCACACATTAAAGTTATCAGGGTCGTTCGGAAATAATTTAAAATATTCCTCATTTGGTACTAGTGGTACACTAACGCCCGATCGTTCAAAATTGAAGCTTGGCAGACATTCTGGTTCAATATATCCAGGTATAGCGGCTGCTATTTTTGGATACACGTTTTGGTGAATATCTTGGGTAATCTGACTGATAATTTTTGGAGTTACATTCGAAAACGCTTCAAAACCTTTCTCGAAATTTGGACCCAGCGTATAGTTAGCACCCGAAAGGAATCCTTTAATATCCCTAAACGGACTTACTTTTGGAAAGTCCTGAACAGATTGAAAGCTCATGGGTACACGCGGAACCCAATCAATCACATTGTTTATTGAAAACGCATATCCTCCCGCTGTTAGTTTTTCATAATCATACACATATTGTAGATTTCCTGTTTTTGGCGTTGCGATGCTATAGGTTTTGAAACGAATATCGGCGGGCAATTTTCCATCTTTCCGAAGATACCAAAGGTATGATGTTACCAGCAAGGAGTTGCCACTTCCTTGACTGTGTCCGACTATAATAAAGTCTCTGATTCCGTTGGTATATTGGGTGTTTATTTGGTCCACAAGTTCATCAGACATAAAATATAATCCCAATAACATTCCCAAGTGAACGCCTGCATCTGGCAATTCGGCTAACTTATACTCAAACCAGTTTGTTTCCGATACTTTTATTTTTACGTTGGCGGGTGCCATTAACGAATATAGTACAGCGGCAGAACTCATTGCAGCTGTATCGATTATGGTTCCCCTAATAGTGATTACGGCCTTTTTATCATCTGTAAGCCAAATATCAAAACGGTTCATCAGTGGAGAAACTGTAGAGCGAAATACTTGCTTCATATTTTCTGGCGCAGGTGTTTTGAAACCTCCAATGTCTTCAGCATCATACGTCCGTTCTAGGGCTGGCATGATTTCGAGAATTTCAGTTTTATTATAACCCGCTTCTATCCCTGATAGTATTTTCGCTTTGCATCCCGAAGTCAGCACTAGTATTACGAAAACAAACAAAATGCTATATATACCTGAACAGATTGACTTCATTGCTCTTACTTTTTGAGGTGGAAAATAGGATTCACTATTTAAAAGCAATCCTATCCTAAATAAATTTTGTTGACTTTTTGATTTTTTTTAAGTTCTTCGATTTCTTTTCTTTTTTGCATCGCCCAAAAAAGAAACAAAAAAGTCTAGGCTGACGAAACTTTATCTGAATTTATCATTCGGCAGCTAAATTTCAGGAACTCGCTTTGATGTTTTTTGCTAAATATAAAAATTAATAATGCTCAAACAGCCTTAAATTTTTAACGCTACTCTCATTTCAAATTTTACGATAAATTTTCGATAGGCCGATTTGATATTTAATTTTCAACCCCTTAAAACATTAAACCGCCAGAAACATTACTAAGATGAGGTGTTTTTCAGAGATTAGTAAAACGTTTAGGATGCTAATGATTTAAAATAATAAATCTAAGGTATTTTAGCCATATTTATATACTTCAATTAAATAATTTATAACAACTGTCAACGGATAATTCAGCTATACAGACGCTGTATTAAAAACGCAATAAATAAATTAAATATGCTATTCAACGTAATATTTAAGTAGCACTCCAGAGCGGGATTCACCAATATACATAGATTTTTCATTGGTTAAACTAATTGCACTATACACTGAAATTGGATCGTTTAAATCTGGTAGTTGATCAACACGTATCCACTCTGGGGTTTCATTATTTATATAGAGCATTAATTGCCAATTATTGGCTGCTAAAGAATCGTCATATAAAATTACAGCTATATCGCCATTTTGATTAACATCAAATGTAGTTACAGTACTATTAGGGTTGTCTAGATTTGGTTTATCAACATTTGAGGTGCCATCAGGAAATAGAAAGAAGTTTCCTTTTTCGATTACATAATCAAAGGTATTTGGAAGGAAATCCTTTTCAGTCCAATCTTGGCCTGCGTTTTCTGTTAAGTATAAAATATCATTTACTATAACAAATCCATTGTTAGCATCTCTAAAATGGAATTCCGTAATATCATTATCCGAATTGAATATTCTTTCCCAAGAATTACCAGAATCTGAAGTTTTATACAACTGTCCCCTATCGCATTTATCTTGAATAAATCCATTGGAACTATCCACAAACTCTATAATACCTGGATTGATTGAGCCCGTTGACTCACAAATAAACCCAAATGGTCGAGTTGGGGAATTAGTCCAAGAGGAGCCTCCGTTTGTTGTTTTTAATATCCCATCGTAAACATTCAAAAACATTAATTCCTCGGTCAATGGAATGAGTCTTCCCACAATATCTTGATTGAGCAGATACTCCCAAGTTTCGCCACCCGTATTAGTTTTGTATAATTGCACCCCCGTCACAGCATACCCCACTTCTTCGTTTAAGAATGCTATTTGTTTAATGCTACAATATTGTGAGGTGCATACATCAAACGTTACATTTTGGGTAACACTCCTAAATCGCAACTCAGTTTCTTCTACAGGATCATCAGTTTCAATTACCTCTGCTTCATCAGAACTTGAACAAGCAGTGATGAACAACAGAAGCGATATAAATATTAAATTTATAGTGGTATTAACGGTTTTCATATAATTCTAAATTTCGTGTTTTCCCTCCACTTTTTATTGGCTTTAAACAAACAATAAATGAAATGTTCCCACCTAGGCTGAGTCGTTAAATAAAGGCTATGGAGCTAAAAAATAGCTTTTAAGTTATATCTCAAAGATACGTAAAAAGGGCATCAATGACACAATCAGCAATTTCCGTAACACGAACAGTTGCGAAATAAGAGTTAATTGTCTAATTTAGAAGCAATATCTTTTCAGAATGAGAAATAAACAAAAAACACTGTCATGAAATCGGTAACCAACCCAACGATAAAGCCATTGGCTAAAGGAGATAAGTTTCAAACTAAACAGATGCGTGCTAAGGCGGGAGAACTATTGCCAAAACATAGCGCAAGTATCGAGTCTGTACTGATAGTATTAGAAGGTGAATGCGTTTTAAACTTGGACGGCACCGAGCACAGCTTGCGTCAAGGCGACAGCTTTATTGTCCCTTCTGCAATTGAACACCAAATACGGGTTGTTTCGGATTTTAAAGCGGTTCACGTAATGACCAACGATATTCAGTTTAAGTTTATTGAATAGATTTATGGGAAATAAAAGTCCACATTACAGGAATGCGAAAGTATTTAATCGAGACTTTCTATAATATTATGCGTGCCTTTATCTTCTCCCCCAAGGCTTCGGAATGTTGTATTATTTTCTCGATCACCTCATTTTCATCCTTCTTTCGCCAATTTACGTACAGATCTACTTCTTCTTGCAAATTGATGAATCGAACGCCGGTATAACTTCCAAACTGAAAGGAATACGGCAAGATGGATATTCCCAGGCCATTGGCGACCAAGTTTAAAATCAATCCGCCAAAATCGGTTTCAACGTGAGTTTTAGGCTCGAAGCCGTAGGTGGTGAAAATACGACGTAATAGCGTGGCAAAAAAGGTTGTATGATGCAATCCTGAAAGAATAAAGCTCTCATTCTCGAGGCTTTTGAAATCGTGATACGTATTTTCGTTTAACCAATGATTTTCCGCTACCACCAAACAAACGGGTTCCGAATACAGTTTCTTAGAAGATAGCGCTGGGTGCTGAACGCTATCTCTACTAAAGGCAATATCTATATGGTAATCCAACAACAACTTTTCATTGGTGGCATCAGTGGGCTCAACCAATTCCATTTTCATCTCTGGCATTTCTGCGGTAAAAGTCCGAAGTAATTCAGGCAGGAAACTCGAAGAAATAGAACCAGGATAGGCGATAGAAATAAGGCCAGAACTGCCCATATTGATTTTTTTTGCCTGGGTTTGTGCGCGATCCATATCATCCAATAATTCTCTCCATCGTTTCTGAAGAAACTTCCCCGCCTCGGTTAGTTTGACATTTCGTTTATCTCTTTCCAATAGTTTAAAACCAAGCTCTTCTTCCAAACCCTGAATCTGTCTGCTCAAGGACGATTGCGACATAAAAACCTTTTCAGAAGTCCTCCAAAAATGAAGCTCTTCTGCGAGTACCAAAAAATATCGCATTTGCTGAATGGTCACCTCTAATCCGTTTTTTGCATTAATACATCAAATATAACTATTTTTCAATTGCGATTGCTGTCATTCCTTTGCATAAAAAATTTGGTACTCTTTTAACGAGAATAGACAGATGGGAATTGAAAATTTTATGGCTTTCGGGGTTACGGCATTGCTTTTTATAATGACTCCAGGAATGGACACCATTTTCGTATTAAACAGAGCTATTAGTCAAGGTAAAACCTCAGGTGCATTTGCGGCGTTAGGTGTAAACGCGGGCGTATTAACGCACACGCTCTTTGCTGCCCTCGGACTCTCTATCCTTGTGGCCCAATCGACCTATGCCTTTACAACAATCAAATATGCAGGTGCTGTTTACATTATCTATATGGGCGTTATGCAATTGATTAAAAAGCAAGAGGCTACGGTTTCCAAAGATGCGATTCAGAGTATGAACACCCGTAAGAAGGATTTCATTTCAGGTTTTATGACAAACGCCTTAAATCCGAAAGTCGCATTATTCTTTTTAATATTTTTCCCTCAATTTATATCGCCCACTCAGATTCAGAACCCTGTTCCCTTTTTTATATTGGGGCTAACTTATGCTGTGCTGGGCGTTATTTGGTATTTATGTCTAACCTACTTTGCAGGTTCTTTCTCCAAAAAATTCCAAGCAAATCCGAAATCTAGTCTATGGATCAATAAGGTTTCAGGCGGGATTTTTATTCTTATGGGAATTGGAATTGCATTGGGATAGAAAGCAATTAAAAGGGTTTTCGCAGGTATACAAAAATCCACTAATGCCGAAGGTGATTTTAAAGGATGCATCAGCGCTCCTTAAAATCTATCTCGTCAATAGTGGACTAAAGTGATTTAGTAGAATTCTTTAAAACAAAGCAGAAGACTAAACCTCTTCTACAGCGCGTTTAGATTTTCTATAGATGTAGTTTGGATAAATGGTTCGCTTTGCAAAACGATTGAGCTTGTCGCTGTTTACCATTTTTATATAAACCTTTCTAGTAACCCCAAAATACTCATACGTAGTACCATCCAAATAGCTAATCTCCAACACCATCCCTTTATGCTGAAAATCGGCAATGCCAGCGTTTGTGATGGTTTCTGTATACTCTTCTAAGTTTGCTGCCTTGGTTTCTGGAGCAATGCTCACTAGAAAATGGTAGCCATCAATAATTTTACGGCTGATTATTTCAGCTTCTTCTTGACGCTCGTCCCCATCCTGAAACTTGTCTGGATGCCACTCTTTTACCAAGTTACGGTAGCTGGTTTTAAGAGCCTTTAATTCTATTTCCTTTTCAACTCCAAAGAGTTTCTTGTATTCGTTAATGCGTTTCATAAGCTATTTTTGCGGCCGCGAAAGTACAGTTAATTAATTTAGGAAATGGGGTATGTGGTGGAAAGATAATATACGGGTGAAGCGCCCGAGAAAAGAGACAAGATCGCTGCGCTACTAGAGTCTAGAGGCAAGACTAAAAAGTTGACGTATTGAATGTGTAGTTAATTGAATTTTAAGTTAGTCTAAATTACAATATTTAGTCCGTAGTCATAATCAATACGCACTAAGCGCTTGTTCCAGCTCCTTTTTGATGTCTTCCCTTACGAAGGAAGGCTCTAAAACTTCAACTAAACTCCCGTATTTTAAAAGCTGCTGTTTGAGCTCAAAATTATAACTAACAAATAGTTTGATTGTATAAAAACCTTCCAATCCATCTGCCAGCTCTTGTTGTGATCTGTGCAGTTTCAGAGATTCCAGATACGGTTTTTGTCTTGCCTCAAAACGCAAAACGATGCGCACGGGTTCGTGATCGGTGAAATTTAAACCAACGGTATGAAATAGCTTCTCATTGGCTTCTTCGGTTTTATTTTTAAAAGGTTTGTTGTCTAGCACTTGTAAACCTTCTATTCTGTCCAGACCGAAAACTCGAAATCCTGCATCGGTTTCTCCTACTACATACCATCTGTTTTGATATTCTTTTAGTAAATGTGGTTTTACGCTATGGGACTTTGGAGTTTTCCTTTCGGTATGATAAAAACGGGTATGCTGAATTTGATTACTTTAATTTTGATACACCATTGCAGCCGCAGTGCAATAGGCTGGGATAAAGGGATTGCCATTTTTATATCCGTAATATTTTTGCAGGTAATTAAGTACATGAAAATATATCCGCTTTTCTTTTAGGGCAAGGCGAAGCCACTTTTTAGCTTCTATTAGTTCGCTGTTTGTAATTTCGGGAGTAACAATAACGAGGTGGACTGTTTCTAGGGGCGGTAGCGGGATGATAGTAGATGTTATTAATAGGAAGTTCAAGGGTTAGCCGGTGCAGTTTTGCAACCAAGTCTTGGGGGCAATGATTGAAGATTTTGAAGTGGTACCATAACGTGGTGTATTCTGATTTATGGCATAAAGTTCTTTGGGTTTGTGGGGATATTCAAGTTTGGGAGGGGATAACTTAGAATGATGTCGTTTGGTTTATTTATTATGGTAGGTGTTAGCATTTTGAGGTTGTTTCGGTCGTGCCTTTTGGCGATAACTGATGTGATAGGAACTATGGCGTATCTATGCTTTATCTATGGCTTATCTATGGAGTAAACACGGGTGAACCTAGCCTTTGCCTTGGAGTTGCTTTGGGAGAAAGTAGCTACTGCACCCTTGTACAGTAAGGGTTTTAAGAAAAAACAGACTGTTTTTAAGATGTTTTAGTTTAGGGAGGGCAATTTCTAGACTATTGCGATGCATTCCATTGCTTTTCCCGCGACAAAAGGTGTGAATATATTGTCTATTTCTTTACCATATTGTATTCCTAGCCACACCGTTATGGCAACATTAGGTGGTATTGGTTTTGTGGTGGGCATATTGAGTTCTAAGCTAATGTCTTGATGCTCCAGTTTACACAATAATGCAGGGGTTTGTATTGTTTTCCCCAAGGCATTGGCTGCGGGATATGCTGTTTGGTATTTTTTAATTTTTGGAATCCAGGTATGTGTAGAAACCGTGCTTATTACTGCGGTAAGCACAAAATGTGTTGCAGATTTAGGGCATTTACTCAGATGTAGGGGGCTGCTTTTTTTAATATTTATTGTAATGTTTGAACGGTCGTTATTGACTAAAACAGATTTGTTAGCCCAATAAATTTGGTTAAATATCTGCTTCTTATGTAGTTGAAATCCAATAAGGGCATCGGGTAGATTAAAAACGTTTGCCTCTCTTTGTCCTTTGGTTCCCCTACCCATTTGAATTATTTTGCGACAGCTGCCAGTAAGGCGGCTTGTAAAATAACTGTCTTTAAAAATTTTCAAATTTTCCTGTAAACCTGTATAAATAGATTTTGCAAGCATATTTGCGGCAGCAAATTCGGTAACATTAGCTTTTACGGTAGTGAAACGAGGGTCGAACATAATTTTTTCTCTCGAAGGAGGTGATGACTTACGTTTTACATATTTTCCGTTTAACCTATAATAGGTAATACCTTTGATTGTGCCTATAATGTTTAATATTTTAAACAATTGGAAGGACATTGCATTGAGAATGAGTTGGTTGTACTGCTAAGATATGAAAAAAAATGAAAAAATGAAAGAGAATGGGAGGGCGTGATGTGAGGGGGGTGGTTTTTCAATGTGGGCAGGTAGTTGCATGGTGAGGTTGCCGCGCTGCGCTCGCAATGACCCTTCGACTGCGCTCAGGGCAGGCTTAGGTTGGGATATTTTAGAAAGGGCTTTTAAGGCATTTATTAAAATTAGTGTTAAATTTGGTAATTGAGATTGATGATGGGGTAGAGGAAAGAGAAAAGAGGAAAGAGGAAAGAAAAAAGCCATCAGATATTGGAGACTAAAATACGTCAAGGCCGGAATGTGAAACGCTTTCGTGAGATGCTTGGCATTCAGCAGGAAGCACTTGCTTATGAGTTAGGCGAAGAATGGAACCAAAAGAAAATCACTTTGCTGGAACAAAAAGAGGAAGTGGACACTCCCCTACTTAAGTAAATTTCACAAGTACTGCATATACCCTTTGAAGCTTTTAAGAATTTTGATGAGGAGCAGGCGGTGAATATTATTTCTAATACCATTGAAGATAATGGGATTGGCTATCAAAGAAACGATAATCCTGTGGATCAGATCTTAAAATTACACGACGAGAAAATTAATCTATGCGAACGTATGCTTAAGGAGAAGAATGAGATGATGGCGCGGTTGGAAAGATTGATTTAGAGAAAATAAGATTATACCAATGGAAATGCCTTAAGACACTATCCCGCTAAGTGTGTAAGTTTAAAATAACAGGGGTTAGACTTTTTAAAGTCTGACCCTTTTTCCTTAATAATATTGAGTTGATTTTCAATTTGAATTAGTTTCTCAATAAGTGATGATTTGTTTTTAGGTGTATGCCATAAGTAGGTTGCCTCTTCTGTATCCAATGTTTTCAAAACAAAATAATATCGCTGTTCGCCTGCCGAAAGAAATACAAAGGAAAAGGGGTTTAATTCAAAGCGAATTTTCATCGTTTGGTTTTCGTGTTTATCCGCCAAATATTGAATGTGTTGAGAATGTTTGTATTGCTTGTTGTTGAGGATTGCGCTCAATAATTCTTCCGCATCATTAAAAACCTTTCCCTTGCCTTGCAATTCATCAGAAGTCAGGATGTTTTTATTTTGAGGTGTGAAAATTCCGAGGAAGGCTTTATTTATAAATTGAAATTTGACACTTTCCACAGTAGGTTGCTCTTGATAAATCGTCTGTATCAATAATTTTTTTTGCTTTATTTGGGGATTATTAAGGCTTTATCTTTGAAGGCTAAAATTCGAGTACTCATCTCATCCATCCAATTCAATTGCCGCAATAAACCCTCTACCCTTATTATAGGGAATCAATTTTTTGTGTTGGAACCGTCCAATAATAATTGCAGGATGGGTTCCAAATTTTTTAGCAAATTGAACAATATCTCGTGAAGTTAGTGGTCTATTCCTCAGGACTTCTTCTTCCTCCTTTTCACTAAAAGTCCAAGATATCGCAAAATCATCGGCCTCCTTCTCTTTTTCAATATCAAGTCCCTCATAGCTTATGTTTTCGATAGATATATACTTTTTTCCGTGCAAGAGTATATGACCTAGTTCGTGAAAAAAAGTAAACCAGAATTTATCATTTGTTTTATATCTCGCTGAGAGTTGAATAAGTGGTGTATCTCCAATCCAACGAGTAGAACCATGGATTGGTGCACCTGGCAAACAGGGTGTATAGACCACCTTAACTCCGGCTTTTTGACATATATGCTGAAGTTGGTTAAAAAAATCGGGGGGATGCCCCGCCATCACCTCTTTTATCCTGGGTAAACTCTCTTTAAGCTTTTTACTACTAAACTCATTGCTGGACATTTCATGGGCTTGCACCTCTCCCCTTCTCAACCAAGCGGCAACTGCATATGGTTTATTGGAATGGGCCAATGAAACTCGGAACTCCACCAAAAGAGCTCTCTCAAAATAATATTTCTCCCAAGCTTCCGGGGTAGAAACTTGGAAAAAACTAAATAAGGCCTTCACTTTCTCCTCAACAATTCTAGTTTTGGGAACCCATCCCATAGCAGCCATCTTGGCATATGGGAATAACAAGGCCCAAGGAGAAGCATTTTTCACAATATCCTCTCTGGCCATTCTAGCCTTTGCCTCATCGTAGTCCTGCTGTCTCTTTAACCAAAAAGAAGCCGGTATTTTTAAAACATCCTCAAACTTTACAGCCATTTCCGAGGTAATGGAACTTTGACCGGAAATAACTTCAGAGATCGTCTTTTCAGGCTTGTCCGTTCTTACGGCAAACTCCTTTTTACCCATTCCCATTTCCTCGAGCTTCTGCGAAAGGCTCTGGCCAGGGTGTGAAACACTCTCTGGATAATATTGATTTTGCTTAGTAGTCATATCTAATGATAATCAGTGATATCTATTATTTCCACTCCTTTAATCTCCAACCAAATAAATTGGCCAATCTTATTAGTAGGGATAGGATCTTGATGCGGTTCAAAGATTAAACGGTAGGGATGTTCAAGATCGCACGCCCATTGTCCTTTCCTATTTCCAACCAACTCGTGGTATTGTCCAGGCAAATGCCTAGCATCCTCAAGCGTAGAAGCAGCTCTCAAATCGTCAAGTCGTGTTTTAAATAGGGAGGCACAGCGTTTGCCCAGTTTCCTAACGGCTTCTCGGTCATTGTTTGCAAGCTTCTTCAACTTGTTCGATGCAAAAGAAATATCCATGAGCTCATAAAAATTTCGCCCTTCCCACAGTGCAAATATACAAAAAACAATTAACACCAGGTGTTAATGAAAATATTCATATCGATCTAAACCTTTGATCCTATTTTCGAATATTAATATTATCTAAATCATCTCTATGAACACCGACCACACTGAACACTGAACACAGGCTACTGCCACTGCCTACTGCTACTAAAAATTGACCACTGCCCGCTACCACATTTCCCCCTACGCCATCATCTTCTCCAACTTCTCCTTCCACTTCTCCCATCCAGGCATCTTCTCTTTCAGCAATCTGTAAAACTCTTTGTTATGGGCAGGAATAAGTAAATGGCACAACTCATGGGTTATTACATATTCAATACATTTGGCATTGGCTTTAATCAACTCTGGATTTAAGATAATCTTCCCTTCTGGGGTACAGCTCCCCCATCGTTTCTTCATTCGTTTTATTTCAAAAGAACTAGCTTCGATCTTTTCCTGTTTAAATTTTTGAACAGTCAACTCCATAACCTGTTCAAATTTCCGTTTGGCGAGCCTATAATACCAAGCAGCCAACATCTTTTTAACCTTGTCTTGACTAGGCGAAATAAGTGTAACCACTATTTTACCCCCCGTAAGCTTGACGGTATTTTTAACACCCTGTTCAACCTTGAGCAAATAGCGTTTTCCGAGATAATAATGTGTTTCTCCTGAAACGTATTCCCGCGTCGGGGTTAACGGTAAAAACGCCTCAAAATAGGCTTGTTGCTTAACAATCCATCTACCTCTATTCGCCACCTTCTTTTTTATCTCCGCCATTGATGATTCCACGGGAGCAATCAAATGTACGCTGCTGTCTGGATGCACCTCAATAGCTAGGGTCTTTCGGGACGCTC
The DNA here is from genome assembly GCF_900106795.1 of Aequorivita viscosa. GTDB lineage: Bacteria > Bacteroidota > Bacteroidia > Flavobacteriales > Flavobacteriaceae > Aequorivita > Aequorivita viscosa. The sequence continues at coordinate 67,649 of NZ_FNNS01000017.1, forward strand.
TTTTTACCTTAAAATCAATGGTTTTGGAACCGTAAATTACACTGTCCATCAATAATTGTTTTTGGCAACTTTTAAACATTTGGCGAGTATGATATCTATTTCATCAAAATTTATTGACACCCCCAAGTCCTTCCTGTGTTCCATGAGATAATCCTCAATTTCATTTTCCATCTTGTTCTGAACATCCAGATTCTTTTTCCAATCCCGGATAGTTAGATTTTCTATGATTTTTGTGATGTCAATTCCTGCAATGGCCAGTTTATCCTGAATTCCTGTGGTTATTTTCTCCCCGTGTTTTTCGTTGATTACTTGGGCAATTGCGCCAAATACAGCACGGGCTTCAGGACGGTCTTTTACTAAATCGGGGATTCCTTCTTGATAGCCCCTATCAAAATCATTGCGCACCTTACTGATGCTTTCCAAGTATTCCTTTTCACTCATTCGTCCTTCGTGAAAATCGTTGATGGTCTGCTCAATCAGGTCGGAGAATTTCTTGTAATACGCCTCATCCTTCTCCATATTTTCGGTAATCACCTTTTTCATTCGGTGTGCAATAAAATCAGCTTTTGATGCCGGGGTTTTGCCATAAGTTTCCAGAGCCTCTTCCACCATGTCCTTATCAAAAATGTTCACATCCTTGATAATTTCCATTACCTCATAAGCATTCACATAGGTATCCAATAACTTCTTTACCCTGGGTTCGTATTCCTTATACGAAACAGCTTCCGCATATCGATACATAACCGAAACCCTAAGACTTTGCAATTTCTTCAGCTCATTCTTGTAAAAACCAATTTGCGAAGTGGTGAATTCCTCATAAAAAGTGTCCGATGCCATAGCCATTTGTAGCGTTCGTGCAAACTGCGACAGACGGTCATAAAATTCATCACGCACATCCTTTTGGGCTATACAACGTTCCAAGGCCTCTATATCGTCCTTGTTCTTTACGCTTTTAAATATATCCCAAACCTCGGCATGGTGAATGGGCACTTTCCGCACCTCTTCGCTCATATCTGCCACGGCATTCAACAAATCGTCTTCCTCAAAATCTTCCAAGGCGCTGTATTCCGTCAAGGCTTCGTCCAGTTTTCCCAATACGCCAACATAATCTATAATATAACCGTATTCCTTTCCTTTAAACAGTCGGTTCACCCTAGCTATTGCCTGTAGAAGGTTATGGCCTTTCAATGGTTTTGCCAAATAGAGCAAGGTGTTAACTGGTGCATCAAAACCAGTCAATAGCTTACTGACCACAATAAGCATTTCCACTTCGGTATCTTCGGGGTCGATAAATTTTTCCACTACATAATTTTCGTAGGTATCCTGATCGCGGAACTGTTTCATCAGTCCTTCCCAATAGTTCCGGGAATCGGAACTCGATTCCTGCCATACATCCTCATTGTCCTTCCGGCTATCGGGCGGCGTAAAAACCACCCGTGTGTTAATCTTTAATGCGGGATCTGTCTGCGTTTCAAAATACTTCTGGTATTTTATTGCTACATCAATCTTGGGCACGGCCAATTGCGCTTTTGCCCGGGTTCCCTGCCAGTTGGCGGTATAGTGTTTTGATATATCGTAGGCTATTTCCTCTACCACGCTATCGGACTCATAAATTTTTGAAATGGAAGAAAATTTCTTCTTCAAATCCTTTTGTGCTTCCTCTGCCAAAGGTTTGGCCAAACGCTCAAAACCCTTGTCGATCTGTTCTTCTTTAATCCTTAACTTGGCGGAGCGACCTTCATATAACAAGGGCAAAACCGCACCATCTTTTACCGCCTGGTCTATGGTGTATTTATGTATAAACCCACCAAACTTACGGGCGGTACTTTTTTCGGTTTTCATCAAGGGAGTTCCCGTAAACCCAATATAAGAGGCATTGGGCAAGATCTTTTTCATACTGGCGTGCGCACTCCCATAATTACTCCTATGGCTCTCGTCCACCAACACAAATATGTTTTGCGAATCTGTTATCTTTACCCTATTGGCAGCCACTTGAAACTTATCGATAATGGTGGTGATTATTTCATTGCCCTTGTCTTTCAAAAGTTCGGTCAAGTGGTTACCACTTTGCGCTTTTTGTACTTTTTTGCCACAATTTTGAAAGGTTTTATAAATCTGTTTATCTAGACTTATTCTATCGGTTACTATTACAACTCGCGGATTCGGAATTTCAGGATCCAATGCCAAAGCTTTTGAAAGCATGACCATCGTTAGCGACTTCCCACTTCCTGTAGTATGCCAGATAACGCCCCCGTACCTATTGCCATCCCCATCCTTCTGTTTTACCCGAGCCATGGTGTCCTGTACCGCAAAATACTGCTGGTACCGCCCTATCTTTTTGATGGGGCCATCAAAAACAATATATTTATAGGCAAGTTCCATCACCCGTTGCGGACTACAAAGCGACAACAAACTTTTATCCTGTGTGGTAGGCAGTCTGTCTTCAGATAAAGCACTTCCTTTTTCTATTTTTAGTAATTTCTGAACCTGCTTTTCATTCTCTTCTTTCCAAACACTCCAAAATTTTGCAGGTGTTCCTGTGGTTCCGTACTTCACTTCATTGGGATGCACGGCCAACAACAATTGCGCAAAATAAAACAAGCGGGGAATACCACCTTCCTTCCGCTGATTGCGCAACATTTGCGAAATAGCCTCGTCAATGGATTCGTTTTTGTCCCTGCGTTTGTTCTCTATCACAACAAACGGAATCCCATTAACAAACAACACCAAATCTGGACGGCGTTTCCCATTGATACCCTCCACCTCAAACTCCTCAGTGACGTGAAAACTGTTGTTTTCTATATGTTCCCAATCAATATATCTTAAAGTGAATCCTTTGCTATCCCCTTGTATGGTCTCGCTAAAACTTTTGCCCAAGGTCAGCAGGTCATAAATCTTTTCATTGGTTCGGCTCAAACCTTCGTCTGGCACCGACTTTAAGGCATTGATAGCCGCTTGTATGCTGCCTGTGGAAAATTTATAATCCTCCCCCTTATACTCAAAACTGTTTATCTTGCTAAGCTGTGTTGTCAAAATATCCTCCAGCAAAACACTTGTAAATAAACCATCTCGCTCCTGTACCGCTTTTTCAGGAGTTATATAGTCCCAGCCTAACTTCTGAAGCAGATTCAGAGCTGGGGTTTGGGAATCTTGGGATTCGGTGTAGTTTGATACGGCCATTTATTCTATATTATTTCTCCCTTTTGGGAATTTCTATTTTACTGTTAAAAACATTGTTTTTACTGTTGATTAATACTAAAATTGTCATTGTAAAAAGGATTGGGCTTTTCCCGGTCGACAAGAAACCTAAGTTATATGCTTAGGTTTTTTGTTTTTATGGGAACACCTTTATTCTTTTTATTTTTGATTTTAATATGTCGAACACCCTGTAATTTTGATTAGGACGCATATATTATAAGCCAATCGCAAGCTTACATTTTTCTAAAGTGGTCGAATTCGACCACTTTAAAATTGGATGGTATAAACATTGGGGTTAGCGACTGCTCGCACATTCTTTTTTAGCATTGTGAGCTATTGGCTATCTGCGCAATATTTTTTCTAATGTTTTTGGGTTTTGGCTGCTGTTCCATATTGTAAGAATTAACAAGCGTTGGTTTTCATCGACTTCATAAATAATCAGATAATCCCTTACGATTTTAATTCTCGCATTTTTGTCGTCTGTGGGTTTACCGATTTCGGGATATTCCGATATCAATCTGACAGCCTCTTTGAAAAGTTCGTTTAGTTTTTTGCTGTAAAGATTGGATTTGTTTCTTTTATTCCAATATTCGAAAATTTCCTTTCTATCGGTTTGTGCCCTTCTCGACCAAATTATTTGTTTAACCATTCGTCGATTTCTTGGTTCGCATCATCATTAGTCAAGTATTCCCCTTTTTTAATTTGCTCGCGAGCCTCGGCAACCGCAGAGATTTGTTCCATATCTAACTTGTAAGTTTCCTGCGTTTCATTTTCAAGATTGAGAAAACGGTATAATTCTTCAAGTAGATCTTTATTGTTGGATAAATTAATCTCTTCGATTAGTTTCTTTTTGATTTCTATTGTTTTCATAGCCTGAATATTTTTATCAAGATACTATTTTTTAGTCAAATGAATAGCGAGAGATTCGGATAAGACTATATTTCAACCCTCACTTCCCCTGTCAACAACCGCTGCATCAATCGTATGAAGTATCAATTTGTTGTAACCGCCCCATCATCCTTGTAAAACCATCTCGCTCCTGTACCGCTTTTTCAGGAGTTATATAGTCCCAGCCTAACTTCTGAAGCAGATTCAGGGCAGGGGTTTGGGAGTCTTGGGATTCGGTGTAGTTGACTTTCATTACTTATAATTTTGAAGAAACTTCAATTTGAGTAAGCCAAGATTTAACTTCGTCATACCCACCAGTCTCTTTTAACCTAACAATTGTCATTTGCTCAACAGCTTGTGTGTTTAACAACTTCTTTTTTCTATCTGATTTTTCCTTTTGCTTTATAATATCCAAGGAAGCCCAATCGCCACCACCTAGTGTATAAGTGTGCTCTGCAACCAATGTTGGAACATCATCTTTTTCATCTATAATCGTCAATTCGCATTTGGCTCCATTGACGGCATAGGCCTCGTTAATAGCCTCGTGATGTAAATAATTTTCTAGTTCCCTACGCGAAGTGTTAAAACCTACTTTTGTGGGTTCTCCCTTTCCATTTATTTCTGCCACCGCTTGAATATAACTTGCATCGTCTCCATCATAAATATGAACTTCTGGTTTACCCAATCCCGACAAATAACTATTTTCCACATAATGTTTAAGCGAAGAGCCGCCTGTTATTACCCATCCAATACTTTCATCACTTAAATTTATTGTTCCCTCTCCTTCATTTACATAAATGGCACTATAGCGTTTTAACGCTAATACATCATTATTTCCTTCCACATAAACTAAAACTCGAACAGAATCTTTAGGGTTAGGTAATATTCCTAAAGTAGCAATAACTGCATCAATTGTTTCTTGAATTTCTTGGTCATTATCAAAGTTCCAAGCATTACGTATTTCTAAACCATCTTCAGTATTTACAACATATCTTAAGGATTGTACTGGAATTTCTCTAACTAGATTGGCGCTATGAGATGTAAAAAAAACTTGCGTATTTTCACTTTCACTTAACTCTATAAGAGATTGTATAAGTAGCATCTGGTGATTAGGATGCTGAGACGTTTCCGGTTCCTCTATAGCATAAATTATGGCTGGAGCATTCTTGTCTGCTTTTCTTTTTTCTGCTTGAGCTTGAAAAAAGCTTAATAGCACCAATCTACGTACACCGCTTCCTCTTTTATTAAGTGGTATCCCTTCATCATTAAATAGAGTTAGGTCAAATAGACCTTTCCAATTGGGTTGTTTTCTTAAATCAGACTTTAAAGTTTCAGCAAGTGAAGCGTCGATTTCAGTTAGCTTTTTTATTATGCTATCTGCAACTGCTGTTGATTGTTCTCTAACCATATCCTCAATTTCTTGAAGCTTGATTTGAATTGCATCAATAGCTAAAGTTTCTTCTATTGCACTCTTCATGGGATCTTGAACGTCACCATCTTTATCATCAAGACTTTTATCTACCTTGAAAAGAGAATAAATTGGCAACATTGCATTAACCTTACCCCAAATTGCTTTTAAATTATTTTCAGTTGTCAAACTTCCGTCCACTTTTATCCTCCCATTAACCTTTTCTCTACCGAAATGATTTCTAAAAGCAGTACGAATAGGTGGATTTTTAGTTTTAGTAACTCCGGTTAAGTCAACACCAAACTCTTCTGCTTTAGCTTTGAGAGTTCCATTTTTTAATTCTAACAAGCTGGATAATTCAGGATGAGAATAATTGTATGCATTAAGAAAAATAGATTTACCAACTGTTTTTCCAACCTTAAAAACTCTTACAATCTCTAGGTTACCTACCTCATTAAGTATTCCTTCTTCTTCGGGGCTGGTCTCTATAGAGGTATCAAGTATCAAAGTTTCTGGTATTCCTGAAAATTCACAAGTGATTTCAATATCAGTTCCATCGCTATTTGTTGACAAATCTCCCGTATCAATATTGTCATTAAAAAAAGCATCCAAAGCTTCCATAATTGTTGACTTGCCCGCATCATTTTTTCCAATCAAGCAGTTTAAATCATCTACTTTAAATACAGTCTCATTTTTATAACATCGATAATTCTTAATTGTTAGTTTTTCTAACTTCATAGTTCTATTTTTTTAATTTTCACTCTTTTCTCCCCAGTCAACAACCGCTGCATCAACCCCCGCTTCTGCCCCCGAAGCCTAGCAAGTTCACTTTGCAATAATCCTATTTCTTTATCCGCAGCACTTAAAACGGAAGCTATTTTTTGTTGTTCAGGAAGAGGTGGCATTTTTAAAATTAAATTTCTAAAATCGGTTGTAGACAATTCCAAAAAGGTGCTACCACTAGCTTTCCTCATAAAAATGGTTTTTGATTGTTTAAGTTTATAATAAATAAACTCAACTTCGTTGTTTTCATTTACATTAAGACTCTTAAAACCTTGATTTGTACATGCTTCAACTTTAGATATTGCCAACTCCCCTATTGTAGCTCTAGTACAAATAACTATCGTATTTTTTGGAAAGATGGTCGCTGATGAGTTTTTAAGACCCTTTAATGTTATTTTTCTTCTAGATTTTTGAATGTATTTACCTGCTCCTCTAATTTCCGAGGGTGTATACCAAGTAATTTCACCACCCCAATAGTCCTCTACTTCCGACGAAGGGGTACCACCCGTAAAAACTTCACCTAAATCCTTTAATTTTTTTGCTTTCCACTCCCCCTCAAACCCCTCAAACCGTTTCTTCCCTGTCAACAACAATTGCATCAACCCTTTTTTAAACTCCTGTTTTGCGGTGATAAGCTGTTCTTGTTTTGCAATGGCACTATCCCAAGTGGAGAGGATGGTGGCTATTTTTTGTTGCTCTGGGAGTGTAGGTAATACTATTTTAAATTTTTGGAGATTCCCTTTTGAGATTCCATATACTTTGCTTCCAGTTGCAATTGTTTTTAAGGCTTTTTTTACTAGAGGGTTTCTAAAAATATAGACTCTAAAACCTTCCGCCGTTTTGTTGGTTTTATCCCTAAAAGCAAAAGTATGTAAGCCGCTTATCACTTTTCTTTCATTGACATTTTTAAGTTCAATGGCCTCTCCCACACCCTCATAATCTTCGGAAGCATCAGCAACAACCAAATCACCATCTTTTAAAAAGTCTGAAGTTTGTGATATAGCTATTTCCTTATTTATTTTCGGAACTCGGCTCTCATTTTCGAAATCTAAAATCGGGCGTTTATAAGTCGCATGAATATCCCCATAGTGAATATTATAAACCCCTTCTTCCTCTTCATAATTCAATTGATTTCTTGAAAGTGAATTGGAACTTAAAAAATCAAACACCTCATCGATTCTTGGCGTTTCCCAATCCTCTGGTATCCAACCCAATTTTGTTTTTTTATAGCCTTCTTTTATCGTAAAGGATTTTTCTCCAATTGAACTTAAAGAAATAGTAGCTGATATTGCACTCATATTTTGATTTATTGAATTAAATGGTCCTTTTCAATTTTTGATAAGGTGTCATATAGTATTTTGAAAAGATCCGTACCCCTAAGTTTTTCAACTGAATTTGGAATTATCGAAACACCATAGGACCGCTCCATGGGGAAATGATGCAGTCTATATTGGATTTCTATGGGGGAATCAACGGAAGGGGAATACCCCAAATTCTGATCAACTTTAAAATCGTGTCCATTGATATCTAAAACGGCTAAACAGTGTTCAATAATGGGAATTATTTCTCTCTGATTAGAATCCATACTTCCCATTTTATGCATTATTTTTTCTACAGCTTTTAACAAATCTTCCCATTCCTCAAAAACGTGTAACAATAGTTTTGTGATCAATAAAATAGAAAATTGTCTTCCACTAAAAGATTTTGTGGAGCCCTTAAATTTTATGGGTTTAGAACTGATTGAAAAAGGGGAGTTTAGTATCTTTAATAATCTGCGCGGTATTACGGTATTCGCCTCAATCAACTTCTCAAATAGGAAAGTTGCGTCATCAAGCAAACCCTTATCTATAGAGAGCGCTATACTTCCTCCGTTTATTTGGATGGTATTAAGAAGCCGGCGAATTTCTTTTTTAAGGCCAATAGCATTTGAAAATTCGAATATTTTATAAGAATAAAATTTGTCTATATATCCTGTATAATCCACATTCGTCCCATATCTATTCCCAAAAATGTTTCGTACATTTTGTTGGTCAAAAACAAGGACAATCTTATCAAAGTCAAATTTATTATCATTACCGTTTTTATCGATTTGTGCAGCCAATACGTTCAAAATCCTAAATATATGTTCCGGATCTATACGATCTAAATCATCAATAACAAGGACTGTTTTTTTCTTTTGGTCGTTATCTTTTAATTGATTGACCAATTGACAAATTAACTGAGTATAAAAATCTTCTTCCTTTGTAGAGCCAGGTTTTTGAGTAAATGCTTCCAAATATTCTAAAACTGAAGCTTTATCATCTATTTGTATTCCTTTAAATTCATCTTCAAATTGTTTTAGAAGTTTCTTCAAATTTTCGGCAACACCAAACAGTGACTTTCCAATCAATGGAATGCTCGCAATGAGCGGGGTAAAAGCATCGAGTACTTTTTTTCCATTTTCTTGAAAAAAGAAAGGCAAATAATCTAGTTTACTAAAATCCTCTTTTTCGAAATCTACATTTTTACCTAAAAGCTCATATAGAAGATCGAATTTTATTAATTCAAAAATATCCTCATTGGAAGCTACTGAATAGTTAACAGGATAAAGATGGATAGCTTCATATTCCTCCTGATTTTTAAAAAACTCATTTAAAAAATAGGTTTTCCCAGCACCAAAAGGTGCAGACAGGATAATCCGATCATTAAAATCAATATCCAGATGCCTGCGAAATTTCTCGCTTGGTTCATCTATTTCGAATTTAAATACTTCTTCTGAACTCATTTCTTTTTTAACCTTTTTACTATCCTATCAAAATCCGATACAAAGTTTTTATCCTGAATCGGCACAAATTTTTCGTATTCTTCTTCAGCTAACTTCTTGGCTACTACTGCCGTTATTTTCCCGGAATCTTGCAGGACTTCATAATCGTTAAATTGTAAGAAACCATCCAGCTTACCAATCCAGTCCTTCATTTTCATTGGATTTTGACGTTCCGCTTGCAGTTCAGCAAAATCCAAATACATGGTAACAATGCGCTCCAAAGCCTTTATTTCATCTTCCTCCAAATAATTTTTGGCGGTGCCCACGTCCGATTTTAATATTTTTCCGGCAGGTGCATTTTTCCAAGTAGTCAATCCCATATTCTCCTTTTTGGCATCGGCTCGAAGTTTTATGATTTCCGCTGCCGTTCTACCAGTAATAGCCCAATGCAGTTTGTTCTGGACGGTTTTGAAAAAGGAACGGGTAATTGGTGCGCTCGGATCATAATCAATACTGGCTTCGGCATATATATCGGTAATCTTTTGATAAAACCTCCGCTCCGAAGCTCGTATGGAACGAATGCGCTCCAATAATTCATCAAAATAATCCCGGCCGAAATTTTTAGCTTGCTTTAACCTGTCATCATCCAAAACAAAACCTTTGATGATGAATTCTTTTAAAGTTTTAGTTGCCCAAATTCTAAACTGAGTGGCATTAAAACTGTTTACGCGATAGCCTACGGAGATGATGGCATCGAGATTGTAAAACTCAATTTCTCGCTGAACCTGCCGAGAGCCTTCTGTTTGAACTGTTCGAATTTTTCGAATAGTTGCCATCTCATCCAGTTCTCCCGATTTAAAAATTTCCTTTAAATGATAATTGATCGTGTGAACCTCAACCCCAAATAATTCGGCCATCTTCTTTTGGGAGAGCCAAAATGTTTCATCCTCAAAGCGAATATCCAACTTCACTTCGCCATTGGGTGTCGTGTAAAAGATAATTTCAGATTCTTTCATATCAATGCTTCATTTTTAATTCCCTCGAATTCGAGGGAATTAAAATCCGTGTTGTTCAATTGCTCCCAAACACCTAAAAACAAGATGGTATCTTTATTTTTTAACCATTGTTCTATAAGAGCGCTTCCTCCTTCAAAACTTTTGACCATATCTGTCAAAGAAATAAAGTCTAAATCATTTTCTGTATAAATGCTTACTTCACTAACTTTTACATTTATAGATGATTGCCTCTTTGCCATATTTCATTCTTTAGTTCTCAATTATAAACCCAACTCTTTTAAATACCCTTCCATCTCCGCCTTCACTTCTACCAACTCCTTTTCCAACTGCGCAATTTCCTGTTTTGTTGCTTCCATATCCACAGGCTCCTCCTCTTCAAAGGTGTCCACATATCGCGGAATGTTGAGGTTAAAATCATTCTCCTTTATCTCTTCCAATGGCGCCACATGACTGTACTTTGGAATTTCTGAAAACCCTTGGTATGCGGCTACTATCTTCTCAACATCCTTTTTCCGCAATCGGTTCTGCTTTTTGCCATCATCAAACTCCTTACTGGCATCGATAAACAAAGTATCGCTATTCGTTTTGGCCTTGTTGAAAATAAGGATAGCTGCAGGAATACCTGTGCCAAAGAAAAGATTTGGAGGCAATCCTACCACAGCTTCCAATAAATTCTCCTCGATAAGTGCCTCCCGAATTTTTCCTTCGCTGCCGCCTCTAAATAAAACTCCGTGCGGCACAATCACTCCTACCCGACCGTTTGGCAAGGTGGTCTCTATCATATGCAGTATAAAAGCATAATCCCCCTTCGATTTTGGTGGAATCCCACGCAAATACCTTCTATGCCTATCGGCTTCCGCATTTTCATGTCCCCATTTATCAAGTGAAAATGGCGGATTAGCTACCACCACATCAAACTTCATCAACCCGTTGCCTTCCAATAATTGTGGATTGTTCAAGGTATCGCACCACTCTATTCGCGCAGCATCCATTCCGTGGATAAAACAGTTCATCTTGCTCAATGCCCAAGTGTCGCCATTGCTCTCCTGCCCGTAAATAGCGAAGTCCCTCGACGGGTTGCCGTCTTTATCTTTAACCTCCTCTGCAACTTGCACTAAAAGCGACGCGGAACCTGCAGTTGGGTCGAAGATTCGATCTCCCGCTTTTGGGGCTACCAGCTTGGCCAATAGTTGTGACACCTCTTTTGGTGTAAAAAACTCCCCGCCTTTCTTTCCGGCTCCCGAAGCAAATTTCTCCAAGAGATACATATACGCCTCTCCCAAAACATCCTGCTTGCCATCCCATAAGGAAGGACGAAAATCGAGCTCTGGCTTTGCAAAATCGTTAATGAGGTTAAGCAATCTGCGGTTTCGGTCTTTGGTCTGCCCCAATTTCTCTGAATTGAAACTGATGTTTCTAAAAACGCCGTCCAATTTTTCAATGTTCTTTTCCTCAATCTTGGAGAGTATCTTGTCTATTTTTTCACCAATATCAGAGTCATTTCTATGGTCGTATATATAATCATAGGTACAGTTCTCAGGCAGCACAAAACGCTCGCGGTTTAGTTTGCGCTTTATTAATTCTTCATCATCTCCGTACTGTTTTTTGTATTCGTTGTAATGGTCCTTCCATACATCGCTCAAGTATTTAACGAACATAAAAACCAAGATATAGTTTTTGTATTCCGATGAATCAAAGGCACCTCGGAAGGTATCACACGCATTCCAAAGCATCTTATTTATCTGATCTTGACTGGGTTTTTCTTGCATTATTATATATTTTAATTTATTGATTTTAAAAGCTGTGCTTCTAATAGTTGATTTCTTTTTTCTTTAAGCGACTTGTAAATATATTGTTCTTTTTGAGCAAGCTTAGCCACTTTTGCAATCTTTATCTGGATTTCTAAAGACGGTAACTGCAATGGAATATTTTCAACCACTTCTTTGTTAATACTTAAAGAATAAGTTCCTACAGCATATTCTTGAAAATACTGTTGCACCTTGCTTTTATTAATATACCAAGCCACAAAATTTGGCTCTGCCTTTAAGGCATCTACTTTAATTACATAAAACACCGAACTTGCAACTGACGGCAATGCATCCTCAAGTTCAAAAACAGTAGCAAAATTGTTAGCACCCTTTGAAATAAAAAGGATATCACCTTTTTCCAGATAGTATTTTTTCTTAATTTCAGCTGCGTCTATGAAAGTACACTCATTACCTATGGAAGTATATTCATTTTCCATATCTTTTAACTGCACGACACGCAAGTTACCTTTAGGAGAACCATTTATTTTTCCCCTAAAAGAATAACCGGAAGCAATGCCACCAGGCTTTATTATGGATTTTAATATAGTTTTCTTACTAGTCATACTATTACCTATTACCTACATAATTATTACGATGTAAATATAGTAGTATTTCAGAAGTTATTACCGTAAATTACAACATAATCGCTATACTGCATCTTTTATGTGTCTTAATACCTAATATCTTAAAATTTATTGGACTAATTTAGAGCATTTGAAGATCAAAGTTTTACGAGATTTTGCATTTGGGGCAAATTAATCGGAGTGGAATCTCTCTAATCATTTATCCCAACAAAACATTTAAAAAGAGCATAAATGTCAGCTTGCAATTCCACTTTTAAACCGTATAGCGGCAGTTTTATAGCAATTGGCACACAATAGTCCGCCACAGCAACATCTACGTTCGATTAACTCGTTTTAAACAAAATCGAAACGCACCGTATATTGGGTATTTGGAGGGCTTTGTTCGAGTCTTGTTCGAGTCTTGTTCGAGTCTCGTTCGAATCACCTTCACAAAGATGGGGGGCTATTCGAACAATCTTCGAACAAGTATAAACTGAGGGTAGTATAATAGAACTATTGGACGGGGTGGTTTTGGGGATTAGGTTTTATTTGGATTGCTATATATCAGTGCCGAGCAGCACCCATTTTCACTACTTTTTCCCTCCCCCACTCACAATCCGCGATATAATCCCTTTCTGGTTTGTGAATTCAGCTATTACAACTCCTGCAAGGTGGATTACGATGAAGCCTACGAGATAATAAACACCAAGTTCGTGAATTTCTTCCACTGGTTTTTTCCAGTCTTTTGGTCCCCATTCTATTAAGAGTCCAGTAATTAAGGATCCGACAACGCAGATATAAAAAATGATATAGGCCCATTTTTGAAATTTCACTTTCAACGACAGTTCTTTGGCAAGTGGGTTTGGGAATTTCATTTTCCCAAAGAAAGGAAGTGTAAACCGAATGCTAAACAATCCAACTAAAACATAGCCCAGATAGATATGCCACTCCCACATGGGTTTCCGGATTTGTTTTGCCAGGAGCACGGCCTCGTCATACGACAAGGTCTGGTTGGTGGTTTTTAAATATTCCTGGATAATATCTGCCATATTGTATTTATTCATCCAAGTCAATCGCAAGAAGATTGTTATCAATAAAAGTAGAAATGTAATCGCTATTGCCCAATGGATAATTCGGTAAACTTTAGTGTAGGTTGTTGTTTCCATGATTTTATTGTTTTTGAATGTTGGAAGTATGCGCACTTCTAAAAATAATCAAAAAATTACTTGGTGCTTTAGTTTTACCGATTTAATAAGGCTATTAAAGACCTACAAGGAGGTCTTTTCCGATTATCATCGGAAAAGACGACACCTTGCAGGACAGTCACCAACCGTACATATTCCTATCTC
>NZ_FNNS01000043.1 GCF_900106795.1 Aequorivita viscosa
TGGGAAGAGCTCACGGTGTTCTATGAGTTCCCTCTGGAGATCAGGAAGATTATCTATACCACAAACCTTATCGAGAACCTGAACGGGAAAATAAGAAAGTACACCAAGAACAAACTTTCTTTCCCAACAGACGATGCCGTAATGAAATCCGTATATTTGTCTGTACGCGAAGCAACCAAAAAATGGACAATGCCTATCAGGAACTGGGGCATCATTTTAAATCAGTTCCTAACGATCTATGAAAAAAGGGTCAGACTTTAAAAAGTCTAACCCCTGTTATTTTAAACTTACACACTTAGCGGGATAGTGTCCATTATTCCCATAATTCCTAATATTAAATCAAGTGCAAAAACAATCGCTTAACTTTTCTTTGTTTTGATTTTTTTAACAATCTATAGCTTTCACTTATAAAACTTATTTTAAACCACTTACGTTAAGATAAATGCTGTTTCTTTATCATAAAACCCAATTATTGTTTATAAAACATAAAATTATATTAATATTAAATTAAAAATTTTAATTATATTTCACCCATATTAATTACCTTACAACTAATTAATTACTTATTAATTAACCATAGTTTAACGATTTATTTTAAGAGTTTCATTTTGTTTCAACATTACGAAACCCACTAAATAGGGCGTTAAGCTAATTTTTCACTAACATTAAATTATTAACCAAAATGAAACAATTATGAGAAAAATTATGCTTTTATGTCTTGCAAGTTTGATGACCACACTCATGTGGTCGCAAGCGTTTGTAGACGAAAATTTCTCTGGAGGAGTTCTACCTGCCGGATGGACAAACAACGACCTTAATGAGTCAGGCCAAATATGGGAATTTGACAACCCTGGTAATAGATCAGCCAATTCACCTCTTAGCGCCCCTTTCGCTATTCTTGATAGTGATAACTATGGAAGTGGTGGAATACAAAATGCGGCATTGGAAACACCCGCTTTTGATGCTTCTTCAGCTACATCCGTTTTTCTTGACTTTGATTATTATCACAGACAATGTTGTGGTGCTACAATCTATGTTGAGGTATTTAACGGTGCTTCTTGGATCGAAGTACACAGTGAGTCATCATCATCTGCAAATCCTGCGCATTTAACCCTAGACATTACTACAGCTTTGGCTGGTGCAACGAATGCTCAAGTACGTTTCCGATACACTGGAGATTGGGATTATTATTGGATTATTGACAATGTAAAAATTGCTCCACCTCCGTCTTGCCTACAACCTACAGATTTGGTTGTTGCAAGTGTAACCACAAATACTGCTGACATTTCATGGACAGCGGGCGATGTTGAAACCGACTGGAATGTTTCTTGGGGAACCCCTGGATATACACCAGGCCTTGATGATGAAGGGACAGATATTGTATCGACGACACCGGCGTACCAAATTACTAGTCTAGATGCTAATACTGAGTATGAATTTTACGTACAAGCCGATTGCGGTGGTGATGAAAGTACTTGGTCAGGACCAGTTAGTTTTACAACTGCTTGTGATGCTTTTGGGGATTTTACTGAAAATTTTGACAGTACCACTACTTCTATGGTTCCTAATTGCTGGAATATCCTAATGGAAAATTCAACTAGTATTTATGCATCGGTTAGTGTTGAATCAAATTCAAATGCTATTTCCGCTCCAAATGACTTTCAATTTTATAATTCAGGTGATAGTTCAGCAGAGTATTACTTAGTCTCTCCAATCCTGAATAACTTAACCATAGGAGATCATCAATTATCATTCTTTTATCAAGGGGTGGCATCTGGTGCGTCTTTAGTTATTGGAACTATGAGCGATCCTTCTGATGCAGCTACATTTACAGCCGTTGAAACTATAAATACAACTGCTAATTATGACGAATATACTGTGTTACTTAATCAAAGTTATTCAGATAGTCATATAGCTTTTAAGGTTATATATTCAACTACTTATAATACAGTTTATCTAGATAATGTTAGTTGGGAGCCTATTCCATCTTGCCCAGCGCCTACAGCTCTAACAGTTGATTCGATAACAAGCAACACAGCAAATATTTCTTGGACTGCTGGCGGTTCTGAAACCGACTGGAATATTTCTTGGGGACTTCCTAGTTACACGCCAGGAACTGATGATAGTGCAAACACAGAATTTTTTCAAATTACAGGTTTAGATGCTAACACTGAGTATGAATTTTACGTACAAGCCGATTGCGGTGGTGATGAAAGTACTTGGTCAGGACCAGTTAGTTTTACAACTACTTGCTTGGCTGCGGATCTTCCGTTTACTCAAGACTTTGAAAGTGTAACCGTACCAAATATTCCAAACTGTGGTTCCTTAGAGGTTAATAATGGTAATGCATGGGCAACCTTCAGCACCACCTCTTATGGATTTAATGGAAAAGTATTGAGATATTCTTATCATTCTGGAGGTGATGCAGATTCGTGGTATTTCACGCAAGGAATTAATTTAAATGCCGGTGTGGATTATCAGATTTCATATCAGTATGGAAATAACTCTACCAATTATACAGAGAATTTAAAGGTTGCTTATGGGCTGTCTGCAAATTCCGCTGCTATGACTGAAGATATTGCAGATCATACAATTAGCCTTAGTGGCTCGGAGGAAAATGAGGCTACTTTCAATGTATCTTCTGATGGAATTTATTATTTTGGATTCCAATCACACTCAATTTCAGGTCAATTTTATTTATACGTTGATAATATTAATATCAATACTGCTCCGTTATGCACTGCTCCAACAATGACGCTTGCAGCGCAAGATGCTAGTGGAGACCCAATTACTTGTTTAGATGCAGGTGGCGAATACTATGTACTAGCTACTATTTCTGGTGGATCTGGAAATACTTCCTACAACGTTTCGGCAAATAGTGGAACTCCTGTTGAAGTAACTGCTGATGGCTCTACAGTTTTTGGACCTTTTGCCCGAGGAACTGATGTTAGTATTACAGCTACAGGTGTACAAGATGGCGATTGTAGTGTTACAACTGCTATTAATTCACCTGTTAATTGTCCTCCTGCCAATGAAAATTGTGCTGGAGCAATAGCTTTGGATTGCAATGCTACCCCAGTAACTTATTCTTCTAGCGGATCAACCGCTGTTGCCCCATCTGGATGTTCAATAGGCAAAAATGGACTTTGGTTCTCATTTGTAGGTACCGGTGCGGATATAACAATTAACTCTTCCGCTACTTTTGATCACAAAATGTCAATGCAAACTGGGTCTTGTGGAGAATTATCTTGGATTGATTGTAAAGACGGTTCTACCGGTGCTGAAACTTATACAATTACAGCTTCTGTAGCGGAACAAATGTATTATGTATATGTTGCTCATTGGAGTGGCACAAGTACCACTACTGGCGATATTACAATAAGTATTGATTGTGCTGTTGTACCAGATTGTACTGCACCAACATTGGCTCTTGCAACGCAGGATGGTGAAGGTGATCCAATAGAGGGCTGTGTAAACACAGGAGTTGAGTATTATGTACTGGCAACTCTTTCAGGCGGAGAAGGTAATACTTCTTACAATTTGACTGCAAACAGTGGAGATGCAGTTGAAGTAGCTGCGGATGGTTCCGTAGTTCTTGGACCATTTATGGCAGGAACTAATGTTAGTGTAACTGCTGAAGGAATTCAAGACGATCTTTGTAGTGTTACAGAAATTATTGCTTCTCCTGCAATATGCCCACCTTCAAATGATGATTGTGGCGGCGCAATACCTCTAGTTTGCGGTGAAACAATTACAGGTAGCACCACAAATGCAACAGCATCTGGATTGTCAGCTACTTGCGGTAGTTATACCTCAAGTTCAGCACTCGACGTATTTTACACATTTGAAGCAGATGGTACAAGTAACTATATTGTTTCTTTAGATGCAGCCCCTGGAAACACATTTGATGGAGTTCTTTTTGTGTATTCAGGTACTTGTGGAAGCCTTACAAGCTTAGGATGTTCAGATTCAGGTAACCCTGAAACAATGGAACTCGAAGCGCCGGCAGCAGGCACTTACACTGTAAGACTCTTTAGATATTCAGGAACAGGAGACTTTACGTTGAGTCTAGACTGTGTTGCGCCAGGATTCGTATATGAAGGTGGTGTTTGGACTCCAAGCGACCCTAGTGTAGATGCAGGTCCAACAGATGATATTTTTGTTGTAGATGGTGTAACAAGCTTTACTTCAGCTATGGAAGTGAACAACATTACTGTAATGAGCGGCGCAACCTTAAACGTTGAAGGTACGCTAACAATCAACGGTGATATCACCAACGATGGTAATTTAGTATTCGTGAGCAGTGCAACGGCTAATGGAGAGCTTGCTGCGGTACCTGGAACATCAACTATTACAGGAGACGTTACAGTTGAGCGTTATATGAAGGCAAAACGTTCTTACAGGATGGTGAGCAGTGCGGTTACTACTTCAACATCTGTTCACGACAACTGGCAAGAAGGAGCTATTAGCAATACTGACAATCCAAATGCTGGTTTTGGTACGCATATTACAGGAAGCACCGCAGACCAAATGAATGGTTTTGACGGAACTATTACCGGAAACCCTTCTATGTTTACTGTAAATGTTGCTGCTCAAATGTTTGAAGCAGTTACAAACACTGATGTAAATACATTGGTAGCAGGTGAACCGTACTTATTGTTTGTACGTGGCGATAGAAGTATTGATTTAACTGATGATCTTGCCGCTGGTGAAACTGTGCTTCGTGCTACTGGTTCATTGGTTACAGGTACTCAAACTCAAAACTATGCCACTTCAAATGCAGGGGATGTTTTAATGTTCGGTAACCCTTACCAAAGTGCGGTAGATGTTAATACAGTTTTCGCTGCTTCTACCAACCTGAATACTGGATATTACTATGTATATGATTCAGAGCTTGGAGCTCACGGATCGTATGTTACCGTAATGCTTCCTGGAGGAACTAACACTTCTGGTTCTGTTGCCAACCAATTCTTACAGCCTGGTCAGGGTGCGCAAGCAGCTGCCTTAGCTGCGGGTGCAACTTCGGTTGTATTTGATGAAGCAAACAAAGCACCAGGGAATTTCACTTCAACAAGCCGTCCAGTGTCAGCTAATGATATGTTGACAGTACAGCTATACACTACTGAAAACTTCAACAATGGAGGACCGGTACACGATAGCTTCGGAATTATATTTGCTGAAGGAAATGACAATGGACTAACGGCCGTTGATGCTGTGAAGCCAATGAACTTCTACGAAAACTTAGGTGTTAACAACAATGGAACATACTTAAGTATCGAACAACGAGCGTTGCCACAAGCTGCTGAAGTGTACCCAATGTACTCAACAGGTTATACTAAGTCTGATTACACTTTGAAGGTTATTGTTGAAGGTTTGGAAGCTAGCTTCCTTTACTTAGATGATCACTTCACTGGTACAAGCATCTTGTTAGAAGCTGGAGAGAATTCTTACAGCTTTAGAGTTGACGCTAATGATCCTTTAAGCATTGCTACAGATCGTTTCTCAATTAGAACAGAGCAGCGTTTAGGTGTTGATGACAACAGTTTATTAGCTGGCATCAGATTGTTCCCGAACCCATTGAATGGAGATACATTCTACATCAATGCACCAAAATTAAACGGGGAGCAATTATCTGTTAGCATTAACGACTTGACAGGAAGAAACATCTATGAGCAAACCTTAGACTGCCGTGCAAACACTGTAACAGTACCAATAGGAGATAATATGTCTTCTGGCGTGTACTTAGTTACCTTAACAAATGGTGGTGAAGCTCAAACTTATAGATTGATAAAAGAGTAATAACCTTAAAGCAAAAGTTATATGAAAACTAAAACAAATAGTATGAAGACAAATAATAGAACCACGAATAAAAAAGTGATGCTACTATTGACAGGACTCTTGCTCGTAGGTAGCTTAACCGCAAATGCGCAGATAGGACTTCCAGGTGGAGATCCAAATATTCCAGATGCCCCTATAGACGGGTTCTTGAGTATTGGTCTTATCGCTGGAGCCTGTATTGGCCTGCGTAAGCGGATAAAAGGACTGAAGGAATAATACTCCGATAGTCTTGAGCATTAATTTCAAAAATGTTCGCAATTAATTAAAGAGTGGGATCCAAAATTGGGTCCCACTTTTTTTTTAAATTGTTCCTATCAATCCACAACAAAACCTCATCATTACACCTCTACCCCATTCTTCTTTTAGGCTTGCTGAATTATTACAAAATTTAGATGGAAAAACTAATTTCACCCAAACCACTTAATAACAATTAACTTTCCTTCGTATTACTATCAGCTAATTCTATTTTATTAATTTATATGAGTTTGTACAGTTCAGAGAAATTAAGAAAAGTTAACGGTAAGACTATTTAAACTCCATATGGTGTTGCTACATTTTATATAATAAAAACAGTTTAATTAGGCTTTAAGTAAGCGCGTAATATCTAGGTTCAAACAGCTAGTTTAAAATATAGGGTTAACCCCTAAAGATTCCATAAACATTTACCTCAAATTTGTAACATCTAAAAACGACTGTACAATGAATTATGAATCGAGCAAATGAGAGGGAAAAGCTAGTCTTTATAGTATTATACAGCAATCTATTTATCTAGCCGACGTAGGGGGATGTCGGCTGGAAAATAGATGTTCTAACTTTGTAACGAATCTTCCCGCTGTCTGTGGAAAAGAAGCATTTTCAAAATAAACAAGGGTTTGAACTAATTATTAGTTTTATATATTTGACAAAATCCAATCCGATACCTTCAATAATTGAATTACCTGAAATAAATGGATAAGCACTTAATGATAAAGTCTTTTATATGAAACAACTAACTACTCTATTTCTCGCCGTTCTTTGTTCTTTGCTTTCGCTAAGCTGTGAAAGTTCTTCTGAACAAGAAATAACGAAGGAAGCAGAAAAAGATATGGAAGCGTATCGACATTCACTTCCGGGATATGAATGGCTTGAAAAAAGTAGGAATTATCACAATGAAGTTTATCAAGACAGTGCTTTTTATCATTTCAATCATCAGATAGAAAACAAAAATTATGAAAATGCGGCTCATTATTTAATCGCTTATGGCAGTGCATTAGATGGCAATATGCACTATGATAGTGTCTATTTCAATACTGCCGAAACCTTCTACAACGAGCATTTAAATGAAATTAGTGGTGAATCTAAAAGTCAGTTATGCTATTATTTAGGCTCGCAAAGTTCTTTTATAAATGACATGACGCCTAGTATTGAATGGTTTAAAAAAGGTATTACAATTTCCCCACAATCCAAATCGCATAAACAGATTATTGGGTTTACAAATTTTTCATTAGGACAAAATTACTCGCGACTTCGCGACTTTGAAAACACTGAAAAACATCTAATTGAAGCCTTGCGTATTTTTGAAGAAATAGGCGACAGAACCAATCAAGGTACCGTTTACCTAATGCTTTTCAGCGTTTTCGATAAAACGAACGCATTAGACGAAGCCGAAAAATACTTAAAAAAAGGCTTGCAAATAGTAAAAAGTCAAGGCAACAAGTCTCTTACCTTTTCTGCTTACTCATTCTACGTTAACTTTAATATTTCGAAGGCAGATACCATAGGGGCAATTAAATATATTGACTCTATGGCTATTCACGCCAAAACTTATCCAAATCTACATAATTATCACAAAGCGCTTTTAAATCAACTTGTAGCTTTTAAACACATTGCGCAAAGAGAGGAAACGGAGGCCTTAGAATATTTGAAAATAGCGAAAGATATGACGGACCAAAGCGGCAGTCCAGATCTTCAAATGAGAACGCTTTTTCAAGAAATTATGTTTGCGGAAATTTTTGACAAACCTCTACAGAACCCCGAAGAAGCAGAGAAATTCTATAACGACCTAGCTGCAGAAGAAGACCCTAACATACAATATATGATCCAATTAGGAACTGGATTATTTACCTATTACAGTAAGAAGGGAGATTATAAAAAAGCAAATACCTACGCTAATTTCTTACTAAACAATCGAGACAAAGAATCGAAAGAAATAATATCTGGAAAGCTATTTGAACTAGAACGAAAATTTAAAACTGAACAAAAAGAAAATAAAATCCTAGTTCAAGAAAAACAGTTAGAGTCGCAAAAACATACAATAATTGCACTGGGAGTAGCTGCCATATTTTTAATTCTAATCTTTTTGATGATTTTAATTTGGAATAAAAACCGAAGTATCCTAAGAGAAAAGCAACTCGCAGACAACTTTACCTCATTATTATTAAGCAAAACTGAAGATGAGCGTAAACGAATTGCCTCCGATTTACACGACAGTGTGAGTAATGAACTTGTTAATTTACGCCATGCACTTGAGGGCAATAATTTGAGTTTTAAAGCAAAAATTGATTCTATTTTAGAAGAAGTAAGAACCATCAGTAGAAACCTAAGCCCTACTCTATTTGACAAATTAGGGTTGAAAGAAAGCGTTGAACAATTAACCCATCGCGCTCAAAACCAGCATAGTTTTTTACTAACTTCAGAAATAGATTATAACCAATCATTAAACCATGCTGTGGAGTTGCAATTATATAGAATAATCCAGGAAGCGACTACCAATATGATGAAACACTCCGATGCGCTAGCAGGCAAAATAACCATTACCGAAGACGCCAAATTTGTCTATGCCGAAGTGAAAGATAACGGAAAGGGATTCGATGTAGACAAAATGTTGGAAAAAGGAAACTGCTTTGGTTTATTAAATATTACCGAACGCACCAAACATATTAATGGTTCAGTTAATTTTAAATCGAATAAAACCGGAACGATAATCAAAATTTCGATTCCCAAATAAAAACAAGTTTTATGTATTTTGTAATAGCAGACGATCATCCACTTTCACTCTTAGGTACACAGGTAATACTTGAAGGAATGGGACATGTTGTATTAGAAAGTCATAATAACGGTAGAAATGCTTGGGAAGCAATTAAAAAATTAAAACCTGCCTTTGCAATTCTAGATATTAGTATGCCCGTAATGGACGGCTTAGAAGTTGCTGAAAACGTAAGACTTCATCAATTATCGACTAAAATAATTCTATTAACTTCACACAAAGAAAAAAGCGTTTTTAACAAAGCAGAAGAGCTAAAAATAAACGCATACTTACTAAAACAATATGCTTTAGAAGAGCTAAAAGACTGCGTTAAACATTTAATGACTAATGAAAACTACTATAGTCATAGAATGAAATTTGAATTAGAAACAGATTTAGATTATCAAAAAGGAGAGATATTAGACAAATTAACTTTTTCTGAAAGGAAAATTTTTGAGTTAATAGTACAACAAAAAACCACTAAAGAAATTGCTGAAATGCTTTTTTTATCTGGTAAAACGATCGAAGCCCATAGAGCATCAATTATACGAAAACTAGGAATAGAATCTGATAAAAATGCGCTTTTGAAGTTTGCCGCAAAATTCTACAATCCGCAATAGCACACACTGGTAATGTATTATCATTAATAAATTTAACACCACAAGAAAGTTAAATTACATAAAGAATCATTTAAAAATTTTCAGACACTAGGGACTATCTCATAAAGTGTGTTAGTTAAAAAAATAGCGGGGGCCGGCCCCCGCTATTTTTTTAACTAATTTTAAATTTTTACACATTATGAAGAAAGATGATTTAATTTCAGATGATTTTCTGAAGCAGTTCAAAACCCACGAAGAGCTCACGGGCTTTTTGAAGCAGATCCAGAAACGTGGTATCGAAAAGATGCTCGAAGGTGAGCTCGATAGCCACCTTGATTACGACAAGTACCAAAAGTCTACTGACGCTAATGTGCGCAACGGTCACACCAAGAAGAAAATAAAAACTTCCTTTGGTGAATCCGAGATTGCCGTCCCCAGGGATA
>NZ_FNNS01000002.1 GCF_900106795.1 Aequorivita viscosa
CTAACAGATAATTGCTCCCCGTTTAGTTTTGGTGCATTGATGTAGAATGTATCTCCATTCAATGGGTTCGGGAACAATCTGATGCCAACCAATAAACTGTTGTCATCAACTCCTAAACGTTGCGCTGTTCTAATTGAGAAACGGTCGGTTGCAATGCTCAACGCATCGTTAGGGTCAACCCTAAAGCTGTACGAGTTTTCTCCAGCTTCTAACAACATACTTGTACCAGTGAAGTGATCATCTAAGTACAAGAAATTAGCTTCCAAACCTTCAACAATAACCTTCAAAGTGTAATCAGATTTAGTATAACCTATTGAGTACATTGGGTACACCTCAGCAGCTTGTGGCAACGCCCTTTGCTCGATGCTTAAGTAGGTTCCGTTTAGGTCCCTTCCTAGATTTTCGTAGAAGTTCATAGGCTTCACTGCATCGGCAGGGGTTAATCCGTTGTCATTTCCTTCAGCAAATATAATTCCGAAGCTATCGTGTACGGGGCCTCCATTGTTGAAGTTTTCAGTAGTGAATAGCTGAACTGTCAACATATCATTAGCTGACACTGGACGGTTTGTTGGCGTGAAATTGCCCGGTGCCTTGCTAGCCTCATTAAACACAACCGAAGTTGCACCCGCAGCTAAGGCAGCCGCTTGTGCACCCTGACCGGGCTGCAGGAATTGATTTGCGTCTGACCCAGAAGTGTTGGATCCACCAGGAAGGTTTACGGTAACATAGGCTCCGTGGGCTCCAAGCTCTGAATCATAAACATAATAATATCCAGTATTCAGGTTGGTGGAAGCTGCGAAAACTGCATTAACATCTACTGCACTTTGGTAAGGGTTACCGAACATTAAAACATCTCCTGCATTTGAAGTGGCATAGTTTTGAGTTTGAGTTCCTGTAACCAATGAACCAGTAGCACGAAGCACAGTTTCACCAGCGGCAAGGTCGTTGGTTAAATCAACACTTCTATCGCCACGTACAAACAATAAGTACGGTTCACCAGCAGTCAATGTGTTTACATCGGTATTGGTAACTGCTTCAAACATTTGCGTACCCACATTCACAGTAAACATAGAAGGGTTTCCGGTAATAGTACCATCAAAACCATTCATTTGGTCTGTAGTACTTCCTGTAATGTGCGTACCAAAACCTGGATTAGGATTATTGGTATTGCTCGTAGCCCCTTCTTGCCAGTTGTCGTGGACAGAAGTTGAAGTAGTAACCGCACTGCTCACCATTCTGTAGGAGCGTTTTGCTTTCATATAACGTTCTACTGTAACATTTCCTGTAATAGAAGAGGTTCCCGGTACTGCGGCAAGTTCTCCGTTTCCAGTAGCTGTACTTACAAATACAAGATTACCGTCGTTGGTGATATCACCATTAATTGTTAACACGGCTTCGACATTTAAGGTTGCACCGCTCATTACAGTAATGTTATTTACTTCCATAGCAGAAGTAAAGTTAGTTACACCATCAACAACGAAAATATCATCTGTTGGGCCTGCATCTACACTCGGGTCGCTTGGAGTCCAAACACCAGCTTCATATACAAAGCCATCATAGCCATCATCGTGGACTTCAAGCCCAAAAGTTCCTGATTTAGAACCATAACCATCAACTTGGATATAGTAGGTGTTGCCAGGGGTTAAGCCGGTCATTGTAGCGACAGAAGTCCAACCATTACCCACAATTTCTCCACCATCTTCATCGCATCCTACTTCCATTCCAAGAGTTAAAAGGTCGGCACAATCAGCAGGGGCTTCGTAAATAGCAATATGTGTATCGTTAAGTGTGCCTCCTGCAATATCAGTAGTTGCGGTTACATTTCCACTAGATGGGGCTACAAAACTGAACCATACTGTTTGTGGATTACTTGTACCGCTCCAGCACGTTCCGTTAGGTTCATTGGGTTGCACAGTTGCACCAACATTGGTATAGGCATCTCCAGCAGAGGTTGCTCCTATTGTTAAAGGAAGTGCGTCACAGAGGTTATCATTTACTGATTGTGTAGTAAAGGCTAATGGGCCAACCCAATCACTCACGTCAGCAATATCACAGCTTGCTTGTACGTAAAACTCATATTCAGTACTCGCATCTAAGCCCGTAATTTGGTAAGATGTTGTTGTTGCTGTATGTGTGCCAATATCATCAATACTGGGCGAGTAACCTGGTGTTCCCCAAGAAATATTCCAAGCCGTTTCTGAACTCCCAGTGGTCCAGGAAAAATCAGCGGTAGTTGTGGTTATACTTGTCGCAGTCAAAGAAGTAGGTTTTGGGCAACTTGGTATTAATTCCCAACTTACGTCGTCTAAATTTACAGTTTTAAAAATTTGAGAATAAACAACCTTAAAAACAATGTAAGGATCGGTATAACTTTGGTCAAACAAAACAATGTACTCATCGTATGTTGTTGTTGTAGTTACTGCTTGAACTTCTGAAAAAGTTAAAGCATTGGAAGGATCACTCATAGTACCGATGATCAATGATACTCCGCCAGTACCCTTATACGAAAACCGTAATTGATGATCTGCATTTGATAAATTAGTTAATTCGGGCGAAACCAAATAAAATTCTGCATTTTCATCACCTGAATTGTAAAATTGAAAATCATTTGGGCTTGATATAGCATTTGGATTTAAATCAACAGCTATACTAGCAAAACTATTGTTTGAATTCTCTTTTAACGTACTCCAGCAGGCAGGTACTTCATCTACATTTGTGGTATCAAAATTCTCAGAAAAAGAGCCAAAAGGAGTACACGCAGTGGTAAAACTAACGGGGCTAGCCCAATCACTCTGTTCAGCACCGCAATCTGCTTGTACGTAGAATTGATACTGTGTATTGTCATCCAAACCAGTGATTTGGTATGCGGGAGTTGTAGTAACAACTGCAGTTCCAAGATCATTAGTGCCTGGTGTGTACCCAAAAACTCCCCAAGAAATATTCCAATCAGTTTCTGAATCGCCTGCAGTCCAAGTAACATCGGCAGCATTATCTGTTACGCTAGCCACTGCTAAAGCTGTTGGTACTAGGCAAGCAGGTGCAGCCGTTACATTAATATTAAGATCTACCGTAACCCCGTAACTTCCGTTATAACAAGGATTTGGTGTAGATTGACCCATGTCGGCCGTTCCAATTCGCATTCGGTGTACCCCTAGCGGCG
The DNA here is from genome assembly GCF_900106795.1 of Aequorivita viscosa. Taxonomy (GTDB): domain Bacteria; phylum Bacteroidota; class Bacteroidia; order Flavobacteriales; family Flavobacteriaceae; genus Aequorivita; species Aequorivita viscosa. Next base: position 3,161 of record NZ_FNNS01000002.1, read on the forward strand.
CATCAGCTGGCATCGTAAATGAAGCATTCAATGTTGTTGGTCTTACATCTGTAGACTCTCCAGAAAAGACCAATTCAGATGCTTCAAAAACCAAATTGTTATTTAAATCTATCCACACATGGGTGTTGTACGTATAACCAGTATCAAAAGTAACTTGAAGGTTACTTGAAGTTCCTGCTGCTAAATCAGCAGTTCCATCATTTCTAAAATCAAGATAAGTAACATCACTCCCTGTATAGTTAAGGCTTCCCACTTGCACATTTGTAATCCCATTTCGATCATTACTATCAGGCACAGAAGTGCAATATCCTGTAAAAACATTTAAAGGCCCAGCCCAAGCACTTTGTTCATCACTACAATCTGTTTGTACGTAGACGTCATAATTTGAATCCTCTGTTAATCCTAAAATTTGATAGGATGTGGTTGCAGAAGTACCGGTACCTACATCACCATCGCCTGGTGTATACCCAGGGAGCCCCCAAGAGATATTCCAAGAAGGATAGGGACCAGTTGACCAAGAAATAGTTGCAGTAGTTGACGATAAGCTAGCCACCGTAAGCCCGGAAGGAGCAAAACAAGTTGGGCACGTTACAACAATAGGTACAGTTATATCATTTAAATCATCCCCACTGCCAACAAGTAGGTTATTTGCATCGTAAACCTCAAAGGAGTTTTCATATGCGTAAGATCCTGTTTCATTGTAAATAGCTGTAATCTCGTCGCCATCATTTACTGCCAAAGAAAATGATACTTCATCCCCAGGAGGATCATATAAAGTAATATTGTCAAGCACCACTACTCCATTTACAAGAACATCAAGCGTATTGCCATTCCAGCCGTCACCCCAAGAGTCTATCAGCTTGATCGAATAATTACATTGGGCTGTCGCCTGCCAGCCTATGGTTGCTGTAAACAGCATTAAAAATAAAGTTTTTCTCATAATCCTTTCATTTTGGTTAATACAATTATTTTTTATCGCTATCGGGATTTTAAAACTTTTAAAAATCCAAGAGCACCTTACAGACATTTTTATAACATTTAGCATATCGGATATCACTATAAAACTATCTTAAAGACTTCACAAAAATAACTTGTAGTTTCTTTTTAATCAAATTTTTTTTATAAAAATCATAAAAATCGCAATGTTTTGCCTTAAAAATTAATTTAAATGAATTTTAATCTATAGGAAACATAAGTTATAAAAGGGTGCTTTTGAACGAGTAATTATCACAATTAACTTAAAATAAGTAGCGCACTATAACTCTTTAGCGATTAATGAATCATTTAACACATTAAAAGTGACATACCTAATCCCGTCTAGAACTAATGCTTAATAGTAGTGAGGTGCTTTGAAAATAAAACTAGTTTATCGAAGCATTAAGAGTAAATAAAAAGTCTGTTTTTAGAACGTACCTACTTTACCAGTCTGATTTATATACAGATAGAACTAATAGACAAATATTCAGTATTCAATACATCTAATTTCAATTCTTATTAAATTAGAAAAGAACCCATTACAGGTTCTTTTTCATCTTAACTAACTGACTAACTAACATTAACCTAAACTAATGTTTTCGTTTTTTGAAGCATTTTTAGGCTTCGGTTTTATTCTTTTAATAATCTAAACGTACTGGACACTCCTCCGTGTTTTAACGTTACCAGATACACCCCAGAAGCAATGTTTTCAGCCATTGGTACTGTAACTGTGTTTGCTTGACAGTTTAAACTATGCTCGGAAATTGTTCTTCCTGCAAGGTCGCTAACGCTAACTGTTGCTTGCTCCCCGCTTAGTTTTGGTGCATGGATGTAGAAGGTATCTCCATTCAACGGGTTAGGGAACAATCTGATACCAGTCAATAAACTATTGTCGTCAACTCCTAAACGTTGTTCTGTTCTAATTGAGAAACGGTCGGTTGCAATGCTCAATGCATCGTTAGCGTCAACCCTAAAGCTGTAAGCATTCTCTCCAGCTTCCAATAAGATGCTTATGCCAGTAAAATGATCATTTAAGTATAGGGAATTAGCTTCCAAACCGTCTACTACCACCTTTAAAGTGTAATCAGATTTCGTATAACCTGTTGTGTACATTGGATACACTTCAGCAGCTTGCGGTAATGCTCTTTGTTCGATGCTCAGGTATGTTCCGTTGTTGTTTACACCTAAATTCTCGTAGAAATTCATTGGTTTTATGGCATCTGCTGGTGTTATCCCGTTGTCATTTTCTTCAGCAAATACAATTCCGAAGCTATCGTGGACTGGGCCTCCGTTGTTGAAGTTTTCAGTAGTGAACAGCTGTACAGTTAACATATCGTTAGCTGCCATTGGACGGCTTGTAGCTGTGAAATTCCCTGGAACTTTATCAGCCTCATTAAATTCAACTGAAGACCATCCATAACCCACAGTAGCAAACTGTGCGCCCTGTCCGGGTTGCAAATATTGATTAACATCAGAATTAGCTGTGTTAGTTCCAGCGGGAAGGCTCACCGTTACGTACGACCCGTGGTCTCCAAGACTTGGATCGTATACATAAAACATATTAGGGTTCACGTTCGTAGCATTCGCGAATACACTGTTTATATCTACAGCGCTCTGGTAAGGGTTTCCGAACATTGCAAAGTCTCCAGGAATCACAGTGCCAAAGCTTTGAATGTTGATTCCTGTGACTAGCGAACCCGCAGCGCGGAGCACAGTTTCACTAGAAGCTAGGTTATCTCCCAGATCAACACCTCTATCCCCACGAACGAAAAGCAGGTATGGGCTACCAGCTGTTAGCGTATTCATATCGGTGTTTGCAATTGCTTCAAACTGTTGTGTTCCTACATTTACAGTAAACATAGACGAGTTTCCTGTAATAGTTCCATCAAAACCGTTCATTTGGTCTGTGGTGCTTCCTGTAATATGTGTTCCGAATCCAGTATTTGGATTGTCAGTATTGCTTGTAGCTCCTTCTTGCCAGTTATCGTGGATAGAAGAAGTGGTAGTAACTGCGCTGCTTACCATTCTATAAGAACGCTTGTTTTTCATATAGCGTTCCACAGTAATAACTCCCGAAATGGTTGAAGTTGCTGACACTTGTGCCAACTCCCCGTTTTTAGTAGCAGTACTTTTAAATATTAAATTCCCGTTGTTGGTAATATCACCATGTATTGTCAATACGTCTTCCACATTTAAAGTAGCACCAGTCATCACTGTAATGCTGTTTACTTCCAAGGCTTGGGTAAAGTTGGTAGTTCCGTTCATTACAAAAATATCATCTTGTGCAGTGGCGTTTCCTTGCGGATTGGCTGGAGTCCATGTATTGTCGTTCCAAATATAACCTGATTCTCCCTGAAATTCGAAAGCTCCCATATCTATGGTAGTTCCAAACAAACGTGGGTTGCCTGCTAAATCTAAATCATTGACTAAATCGCCATCGGCACTAGTATAAAGGCTATTGTCTCCCACATTAACGGCTGGACTAATAAATTTTAGACTGTAATCGCCATTATCAGGGTCGGTAAAAACATCCGAGTCTACTAGACCAGTGGCATCCAAATTACCATTACTTGTATCATTACTGTCTTTAATTAGTGAATTTTGAGCGATATAGTCTCCAGAAATAGCATCCCATATTATGCTGTTATTTAGAATTACTTCTGAATTATCAGACACACAACCCGAGACTTCCTCACTATTCACGGTAGCGGAATTACCCACAATAGAAACATTGGTAAGGGTAGCAGATGATTGATCCACATTATACATTCCGCTACCATTTTCACTTGCCGTATTACTTTGGATAGAGACATTTAAAAGAGTAGGGAAGGAATTAAATTGATTTGCCATTCCGCCCCCGTCTTTGGCCTGATTATTTTTAATACTAACCAGTTGAAGTGATGGCGAAGATTGATAGCTAAACATTCCGCCACCAGATTCAGTACACGTATTATCAAATAAGAGTATATGTTTATATTCGGGTGAAGAAACAGAGTTGTAAACCCCAGCTCCAGAACATTGAAACACCTGATTTCCATTTATTAAAAAATCGGTATAAACATTGGCATATCCTCTCGTGATGCTAAACCCGTCTAGAATAGCTGTGCCTACGGAGCCACTGCTTATAAACACTTGATAGGTGTTATCAGTAAGGTCGTTCGGGGTTCCAATTTCTCCACTCAATATTGAGCCTGACACAATTCCCTCTTCAGTTGGGAGAATTCGGGCATCAGATAAATCGACTATATTATTTGCAGGATCAAAACCACCGTAAATTTGAACGTTGTTTACCATTAAAAAGCTGTTGTTTCGGCCTGCATCATTTCCGAAGTTGTCATCCGCTGGACTGTACAAAGGTTTGTAAGTTCCTTTGGCCACATAAATCTGTAAAGAATCTATGCTGGTAGACCATGAGGTTTCATTCTCTTTTGCCCATATTAAAGCATCAGCTAGTTCTGGAAGCGCGCTAGCCCATGATGCACCACTTCCGTCGCCAGCTGTATTGCTTTTATCCACATAAATAATGTTGTTTACATCGGGAGTGATCGTAACTACTTGAGATTCGTAAGCTCCTAAATCAATGGTGTTTTGAAATACTCTTGGGTTGCCTGCCAAATCTATATCGTTGCTCAAATCGCCATCAGCGTTGGTGTAAGCTGTATTGTTTCCTGCATTTACCACTATACTTCCTGTTTTTAATGTGAAGTCATTATTGGCAGTATCTGTAAAAACATCTGTAGCTAATATACCCGTGGCATCGATATTGCCATCAGAGGTATCGGTTAAATTTTGAATTAAACTGTACTCTATTACAGGAGTAGAATTTTCATTATATATACCTGAACCGCTTGTATCTGCAATATTTCCTAAAATAAGATTATTGTAAAATCCGGGAGAAGAGTTTTCACTATAAACTCCACCACCACTGACATCTGCCTGATTTATACTGAAAGTTACATTGGTTAATACAGGCGAAGAATCTGTATTGTATAAACCACCTCCTTTACCACCAATCTCTTCTTCTCTTTCACAAATATCTGTAATAAAGTTCCATACACAATTATTACCATAGTTGTTACAAGAATATTCACTATTATAATCTGCGCAAGAATTTTCATTTATTGCTTTGTTTTCATCAAAAATCACATTGGTTAAAGCTGTATTAGAATTATTATTAAACATTCCACCACCAAAATTAGCGATGTTTTTACTAAAACTTACATTTGTTAATATGGTGTTAGCATTAGCATTATATATACCTCCACCACCATCAGCTGTGTTTCCTGTGACTACTGAATTTATTAATAATGGAGTAGCATTGTGATTAAAAATCCCTCCCCCTGTATTATTATATAAGCCATAATTATTTACGGTAATGGTACTGGTTCCATCCGCATTTCCTCCGGTAATGGTAAAACCGTTCAAGCTAACAGAATCTACCGAGTTGACAGTCATTACTACGTGGAAGTTGTTTTCAGTATTATTTGTAATGTAGAATGTTGAACTGTTGCTAATTAAGATATCATCGCCATTAACATCACCACTTAAAATGGTTTCATTAGCGGTTAAGCTTAAATCTCTATCAGACAAAGCAGTTTCTGTGCCAGCAAAACCGCCATACAATTGTACGTTGTTTACCATTAAAAAGCTATTGTCACGATCTGCATCATTTCCGAAGTTACCATCTTCTGGACTGTACATTGGTTTATAGGTACCGCCTGCTACCCAAATTTGTAATGGTGTGGTTTCAAATTCTGCTTTGTTATTATTTGCCCAAAATAAAGCATCGGCAAGTTCTGGGATGGCATTAGTCCAAGAATCTCCACTGCTATTACCAGTAGCGGTTTTATTTACATAGAGAATGTTATTTGCGTCTGGTGTAATAGGATCACCCTGAAATTCATAAGCACCCATATCAATAATATCGGTAGCAGGTGTACCATCGTAAAGACGCGTATTACCAGCTACATCTACATCGCTATCCAAATCTCCACCAGTATCGGTATAAGCGGTGTTGCTCCCTGCGTTTATGGCTGGACTTGTGATTTGTAAGGTATAATCACTATTATCCGCATCTACAAATCTTGGAGCATTGCTGTTGTCTGTACCGTCTAAGCCGTTATTAGAGGTATTGTCTATACCTTGTATCAAGCTGTAAGTAATGGTTGGAGTGCTTTGATAACCATTGACAATTCCGTTCCCAGAATTATCAGCCGTGTTGCCCCATAAAATGGTATTGGTTAAGCTGGGGGAAGAATTATATTCATTATAAATCCCGCCACCATCAGTGTTGGCCGAATTCCCGCTCAAGGTCACGTTGGTCATATTTGGGGAGGAAGTACCATCGTTATACATGCCGCCGCCATTACTATCTGCAGAATTGCCGCTTATGGTAACGTTACTCAAGATTGGGGAAGAACTATAATTGTATATCCCGCCACCATCGGCACTTGACAAATTATCGCTCAAGGTCACGTTGGTCATAGTCGGGGAAGAAGAAATATTATACATTCCGCCGCCATTAGCTGCCGAATTTCCACTTAGCGTCACGTTGCTCAAGATTGGGGAAGAATAACTATTAGATATGCCACCGCCATTGTTATCTGCAAAATTATCGCTTAAGGTCACGTTTGTTAGGTTTGGGAAAGAACCACTATTAAACATTCCTCCGCCATAATTTGAGATATTCCCGTTAAAGGTCACGCTATCTAAACTTGGAGAGGAAATAGTATTGAACATTCCGCCACCGCTGCTGTCCGCGTCACTATTTCCAAAATTCCCACTAAGGATCACGTTGGTATAGGTTGAGTTAGAATTATAATTAGACACCCCACCACCATAAGTTGCTGTATTTCCGCTCATACTCACATTGTTCACACTTGGGGAAGAAGACCTGTTGCTCATACCACCACCATACTTCCTACTTAAAGAATTAGTATTTATGATCATATCTATAGAAGAATTGGCATTACCTCCAGAAATTATAAAACCGTCTAAACGAGCGGTACTAACCTCCCCAGAGCTTACCACTACGTGATAAGCATTTTCTGAAATATTAGTAATACTCAAGGTTTCACCACTACCGGAAATAACATCATCTTCATCAAAATCGCCACTTAAGGTAGTTTCATTAGCGGTTAAGCTTAAATCTCTTTCAGACAAATCAATTTCTGTTCCTGCAAAACTACCATACAATTGTACGTTGTTTACCATTAAAAAGGTGTTATCTCGGCCTGCATCGTTTCCGAAGTTATTATCTGCCGGGCTATATAATGGTTTGTAAGTGCCCCCAGCTACATAAATTTGTAAAGAATCTATGCTAGCAGACCATTCCGTTTCATTCTCTTTTGCCCATACCAAAGCATCGGCCAACTCTGGGATGGCGTTTTCCCAAGAATTTCCGCTACCGTTACCTGTTGCGGTTTTATTTACATACAAAATACCTGCAGTAGGAGTGATAGTTAGAGGCTCGCCTTGGTATTCATAAGCACCTAAATCGATGACATCTGGATTCGGAATACCTGCAAATAAACGTGCATTGCCCGCCAAATCTTTGTCTGTGGATAAATTACCTCCAGCATCTATATACAAAGTATTGTCTCCTGCATTTAATGCTGGCCCAAAAGCGTTTAAACTATAATCGGCATTTGGCGGGTCATTAAAAATGGCTGTGTCTGTTAAATTGGTGGCATTTATATTGCCATTTGTAACATCACTACTGCCTTTTATAATACTGTTTTTAATTTCTGTTGTAGAACTACCAGCATTATAGATACTCCCCCAAACAATACTGTTGTATATTTTTGGGTTAGAACCGATTGGACTTAAATTAGTGTTAAAAATCCCATCACGAGCAAATGCATAATTTCCACTAACAGTCGTATTAATCAATACTGGAGATGAGGAGATATTATAAATACCACCAGCGTAAGGACCAGCTTTATTCCCAATAATGGAAGTGTTTGTAATGTTTGGAGAAGATTCATCATTACCCATCCCTGCACCAAATGATCCTGAAACATTCTCTCTAAATATACTGTTAGTAATGTTTGGAGAAGAGTTACGATTATGGATCCCACCGCCATTATCTTCAGCGTTATTCCCGCTGATGGTCACATTGGTCAAAGTTGGATTAGAATTATAATTATACATCCCGCCTCCATGGGAATGAACAATCGTTATGGTATTTACAGTTAGGATATCAAAATCATCAGCGTTACCTCCTGTAATGGTAAGCCCGTTTAAGCTAGCAGCGCTAACAGGGCCAGCACTTACAACTACGTGGTAGTTGTTTTCGGTATTATTGGTAATGGAGAGCGTTGAACCACTACCACTTACCACATCATCGTCATTGACATCACCACTTAAAATGGTTTTGTTGGCGGTTAGGCTTAAATCTCTTTCAGACAAAGCACTTTCTGTTCCTGCAAAACCACCATACAATTGTACGTTGTTTACCATTAGAAAGCTATTGTCACGACCTGCATCATTTCCGAAGTTATTATCTGCTGGACTGTACAATGGTTTGTAAGTGCCCCCAGCTACATAAATTTGTAAAGAATCTATGCTAGCAGACCATGCCGTTTCATTCTCTTTTGCCCAAACTAATGCATCGGCGAGTTCTGGAAGCGCGTTTGCCCAAGAGTTACCATTTCCATTGCTACCGCTTACACTTTTATCGACATACAGAATATTGTTGGCGTCTGGGGTTATTATTAAGGTTTGATACTCATAAGCCCCAATATCTATCGTGTTTTGGAATACTCTTAGGTTGCCCGCTAAATCGGTGTCGTTTGTAAGGTCTCCGCCTGCGTTGGTGTATGAAGTATTGTCTCCTGCGTTAATAACTACGGCCCCATCGTTTAGGGTGTAATCCCCGTTGGCAACATCTGTAAATACGTCTGCAGTGGTGATGGTGGTGCCGTCTAAGTTTTGGTTGGTAGCATCTGCTGGTACACCTTGCACCAGGCTGTAGGTTATGGTTGTACTACTAGAATTATTATAAATACCTTGTATTCCCCCCGTATTCCCCAGTAAAAGGGTGTTGGTCAAGGTTGGGGAAGAAGAGTTAGCATTATACATACCGCCGCCGCCGAAGACTGGAACTGAATTTCCGTGTATGGTCACGTTGGTTAATACTGGCGAAGAATTATTATTAGCCATACCGCCGCCATCTCTACTTGCGGTATTACCGAGTATGGTCAAGTTGGTTAAAGCTGGGGAAGAAGAATTAGTGTTATAGATCCCACCGCCATCTTGACCAGCCTCATTTCCACTAATAATTAGATGGGATAAGGTTGGGGAGGCGTGGCTGTTATATATCCCGCCACCATCAAATGGATCGTATCCTTCTGTAAGCACAAAGCCATCGAGTACGCTAGCAGAAGTCATTAGGCTTCCACTAGTAAAAACATTGGAAATTACCCGTTGGCCTCCGTTACTTTTTAAGATGGTGGCATTGGCGGCATTGTTCGAGAAGCCACTTAAATCACGGGCTGCCAAAGAAGTTTCGGTACCGGCAAAGCTACCGTACATCTTTACGCCTTCTTTCATAAAAATGGAAGCCGTAAGAGTGTATTCCCCTTTTTTTACAAATATTTTATCGCCTGCAGTGGCTGCATCTATAGCAGCTTGAACATCAGTTAAGGCGTTTGCCCAAGAATCTCCACTGCCATTACCAGTAGCGGCTTTGTTAACGTATAGTATGTTATTTGCATCTGGGGTTATTGCACCAACTCCTTGAATTACTATGTTATCTATACCAGCAGCATATGCCCAAATTCCTCCGTCATTGAACAGAAAAGATATTTTTAGGTCACTTTCGCCTGCATAGGCCGATAGATCTATGCTTTGATTATCGTGCCAAGTTTGATCTCTGTTGAGAGAGGTCAACTCTGTCCAAGTGGCGCCCCCATCGGTGGAAGCTTCAATGGTGAATGAGGGATTCATACCATCACGAAAATAGTAATCAAAGTTCATTTCTAAAGAATTATATCCGGATACATCCATAGAGGGGGTAATGAGCCGGTCAGCAGACTTGTCACAATTACAGCGATCATCATTTGTATAGGCAAAGTTGGTATGTGTTGGTATGTTTAAATTATCGGAGGAGGCAGCAACTGCGTCTCCTACAGACCAAAAGTCATCGGTCGATAGCCCTGTTTCTGACCAGCTTGTGGGTATGTCTGGTCCTGCTCCCTCAAAATCTTGTTGCAACACGATTTGTGCATGGCCGTAAAGAGCACTTAGCAACATTACGAGTACTAAAGTAAATTTTTTCATTATTATATTGTTTTAACAGGTTTTATCTTTTTTTAATTTTCATTCAATTGTTCAATGGCATGATCTATTTCAAGTAATTGAAGCTTGTAAATATGCAAAACACAAAAAACCAGGATCGCCCCAATCAATAAGATCAATAATAGCCGAGTGGTTTTTCTATTCTTGTAATTCACGTAATAAAGATTGATAAAATGAATATTATTTAATCAATAATTAGCGTTACAAAAGCGTTACAATTTATATATGCCAGTAATAACAATGCTTTGGAGAGCCACTGAATTAGTGTTTTTTTCAGGTAGAAAAGTGTTTTTAGCTTTTTTCGGGTAGGGAGATACTGATTGACCTCGTATAAAAGTCAAGAATTTGAATGTGGAAAACAATAGACGAAGCTGGTGGGCAATAGGAAATTGGTCATGACGTGAACATCATCCCAAACCTTAACTCTTTTCTAAAGACTGAATGAGTTTTTCCATTTCTTGTTGACTTTCTATATTGAGTTTTTTTCGAATGCGGTGCTTCGTCACGCGCACCGTATTTGCAGAAACCCCTAATACCAAAGCCATCTCGTTGTTTGTTAATTGTAGCTTTTCTAAACACAAATAGCGTATTTCCGCTTGGCTCAAATCCGGATAAGAAGCGAGGAGGGAAGGGAAGAAATCCGGATAAACCTCTTCAAACAAATTTTGGTATTCCACCCAATCGGTTTGGGTCAAAATGTTCTTGGATTTAAGTTGGGAAAGCAAGTTGAAACCACAAAACTTAAACAATCCCAATCCTTAAAGCCCTTTTGGCAATGAATATATCAAAGCGATTATTCGTCTTTTGGAATAACTGTATTTTAACTACTCTAACAACCTGTTGGCCTTTGTTGGGTTTTTCTGAGACTTCCAGGGCTAGCGCGCGTGTTTCCTTTCGGAAATTTTACTCGTCTGGGAGCAAAAAGGGATGGCTTTTAATGTTCCTGTTTCCGTATCTAGAATAACAGATGATCCAAGGATATTCTCTGAGGAAGCGCCAGTGGTAAATTTGATTCCTTCAGCATTTTCCAGTGGCATCACAACACAGTCCGTTTCCCTCAGTTCGCTGTATCTCAGGAACTTCATTCAAAGTTTTAATGCCCATAAAAAGTTTCATTAATCGCCGGAGCAAAGTTCCATTCTTCAGCTCACTAAGAAATGGAAATAGTGCCTCTTTAAAATTCGTTTTGAACTTACTGTAAAGCGCGTACTCTTGGATACCTTGCAAATTCCTGTCATATTTGGATTGTTTTTTATACTGCCGAAAGTAAATCCACTCACAGCTCTCCGTTGTCGCAGCTTGCCATCCTGAATGTAGTAGTTAATTACGTTATACTTTTCTATTATAGGTGGAAAATTGTTCTTAGAAGCCATAACTAATTGGTTTTAATGGTTTAAGGCGAAAAACCCCTCTCATTATTCAAATCCGTATGCCGACTGCATGTCGTGTGTTCCTAGCAGTCTCCTTCCGGTTTTCTTCTACTGTTGAGCGGTATGTACCCTGTTCTTTTTTTCAAAAAAGCATCCCTATCCGAAGAAAGTATGGAGAAGACCCGAGCAACACCCGTAGAGATTTAGTGTGAATAAATAACTTTATGAGAAAGCAAAATCGAGCTAACAACATGTTTTTCTCACTTTTTCAGGGAGAAATGGCTGCGAAGCAGGCGGGCTGGAGGTAAGGTCTGGTAGGTACACGTAACAAAAAGAACCCTCCGAGCACAAAGTGAAAGAAGGGTTTTCGGATTTTAAATTTCAATCTTCAGTAAAGGTGCCCGGCTTCGGTCACCAGTTTTCAGGTCTCCTACTCTTTAACCATCAATTGCGACACCTGTCCATCTTTGCCGTTAATTACCACTATATAAGTAGCACTAGATAGCGTAGATACATCGATTATTGTTTTAGGAGTTACTCCTGTAAGGTCAACTGTTTTAATCAATCTTCCTGTAATGTCATAAATAGAAGCGTTCTCAAGCGTTACGTTTTTTGGATTACCCAAAGTTACTTGGTCTGCCATTGGGTTAGGGTATAGGGTTATTCCAGATAGCAAACCGTTATCGTCTACGCTTAGTCTTTCGCCCACATTTAATGCGAACCTATCGGAAGCTATGCTCTCAGGATTTCTAGGGTCTATTGAGAATGAATAGGCAACAATTCCTTGCTCTAAAAGAGTGCTTGTTCCATTGAAATAATCATCAAGATAGATAGCGACATTTTCCAAGTTGTTTAGCTCCATCTTCAGAGTATAATTGGTATGTTGGTAGCCATTGATAAACAATGGGAGGTTTTCACCGCCTTCTGGAAGCGCTCTTCTTTCTAAACTCAGATACTTCCCATTGTGGTCAATACCGAGGTTCTCTCCAAAGTTCATTGGTTTTACAGCATCCTCTGGGGTTAAGGCATTGCTATTTCCATCTGCAAAGAGGATTCCAAAACTGTCGTGTACTGATTCACCGTTGTTATAGTTTTCTAAGGTGTACAGTTGACCAATTACCATTCCGTCGGCAACCATCGTATTGCCGGTTGCATTTGTAGCTGTAAACTCTCCTGGGGTTTTGTCAGCCTCGTGAAAAACAACAGAAACTGGCCCAGAAGTAAGGCTTGCTACCTGCACACCTTGTCCAGGCTGTAAAAACTGATTGGTAGCCGAGCCGGAGGTATTTGTACCGCCAGGTAGTGTCAATGTTACATAAGCACCATAGTCGGCAAGGGCCGGGTCATATACATAATATTGGTTGAGGTTCACATTGGTTGAAGCTCCTAGTACCGCATTCATATTTACCGCACTTTGGTAGGGGTTGCCTAACTGAACAATTGCTCCGTCTGATGGAGATGTAAAGTTTTGGCTTTGGTCGCCCACCATCAACTGACCTGTAGCTCGAAGCACTGTTTCGGTGGGTGGAGCCATACTGTTGGCCATATCAATACTACGATCTCCTCGGATAAACAATAAATACCCTTGACCTGCGCTAAGCGTGCCCACATTAGTGTTGGCAACTGGTTGAAACTCTTGGTTGGCAACATCAACCGTATACATAGATGAAATCCCGGCAATGGATGCATCAAAACCGTTTTCCCCAATAGTGCTACCTGTAATGTGTGTTCCATAGCCCGGGTTAGGGTCTTGGTTACTTCCATAGTCTGTGCTTGTATTATTTGCTCCTTCTTGCCAGTTTGCGTTGATACTGGTGGTGGTTGTTACAGCAGAACTAACTACTCTGTAGGAGCGTCTCGAACTCAGATAGCGCTGTACTGTAGCATCACCAACAACAATGGCGTCTGCGCTCATGGATGCAAGTTCTCCATTTCCAGTATTGCTACTAAGAAAAACAAGATTGCCATTTATAATTATGTTTTTATCAGCTCTAATTGTAGTTCCCTCTGATACTGTTAAAGTAGCACCGTGGTTAATTTGTATGATACAGGCATCTATGCTACCAAGATTGGTATTGTAATCATCTATAAAGACAGCCATTTTGCTAGTATCTGGGAAGCCATTATTCCAGCCTCCGGCTATGGTATATTCGGTCAGGCTTCCGCAAAGATTAAGACAGTTTTTCCCGTTATCGGTAATGGTCCAACCAAAGTTGTTAATAATAGTAGCTCTTGCGGTCTCGCCCGCACAGTAGGTGCTGATACCTCCACCAAAGCTTACCCCGCTCTGCAAGGTTAATTTGCTCCAACCAATTAATAGTGAATCGTAACTTTCTGTTGTTAGGCCACCAGATCCAAAAGAGAAAAACATAGCATTCATATTAGTCACGTTGCTCACGTCCCACTTGCCAAAATCATGATCAATTATACCCCTATAAGCGAACATATAAGACATATTGGTCACATTACTTACGTCCCAATTGCTAATGTCTTGGTTAAATGCGCCGGTACTGGTAAACATAGCAGCCATATTGGTTACGTTGCTCACATCCCAATTACCAATGTCCTGGTTAAATGAACCTGCACCTTGCAGCATATAAGACATATCGGTTACGTTGCTCACGTTCCAGTTGCTAATGTCTTGATTAAATGCTTCTGCACCTCTGAACATTGAGCTCATATTGGTTACGTTGCCCACGTTCCAATCGGCAAGATCGTGGTTGTATTGGTAAACATACTCAAACAAATGAGCCATATTGGTTACATTACTTACGTCCCAGGAGCTAAGATCCTGAGAGAAATTATAAGCATAACTAAGCAAGTTTGACATATTCGTCACATTGCTTACATCCCAATTGCCAATATCTTGATTGAACAGTCTCGCATCATTAAACATAAATGACATATCGGTCACGTTACTAACGTCGCAATTGCTAAGATCTCCATTGAATTTCAATGCCCCAGAAAACATATAGGCCGTATTGGTAACCATAGAGAGGTCTGGAAAGTCTGTTGCGTTGCTAATTAGATTATCACAACCATAAAAAGCTCCGTTCATAGAACTCCAAGTGTTGGTGCCCCATTGATCTATAGACTGTATTTTTAAATGGTCACTAGCATAGTTATTATTAAAATAGATGCGGGGGAAATTCCCATAGATTTTAATGGTATAAGTTCCTGCCGTTACATAGTTATGAGTTGCATTACCAGTATGACCCGCGGTGTTGTTAGTATCGCCCCAATCCACGGTATAATTGTATGTTTCTCCCGGAAAAGTTGGGATAGTAATACTTTCGCCATTTGAAGTTGTTTTCCAGGTAGTTATAAAATAGTTGCTCGGACAAACCTGTCCATTGTCTAAAATTTCCCAGCCATTGCCGTTTGTTAAATTATTTCTGGCTGCCTCACCAAGACAATAAGAACTGTAGCCTCCATTAAATGTAATATTGCTTGGAATATCATCAACACCATCATCTGCTGTTCCGCTGCTGTCTGTTGCCCAGCCTATTAAGGTGGCGTCGTAATTGGACCCTGAAAGTGTGGCTCCTAAAAACATATCTTGCATATCGGTCACGTTGCCAATGTCCCAATTACCAAGGTTCTGGTTGAATGCCGTAGCAGAATCGAACATATTGGACATATTGGTCACATTGCTTACATCCCAATTGTTCATGTTTAGGTTAAATGCAGTAGCACCTGCAAACATATTGGACATATTGGTCACATTGCTCACATTCCACCAATAGGTGTGCTGGTTTAATGAAGTAGCGTCTGCAAACATATATGACATATCAGACACCCTTGAGAAGTTCGGATTGGATTCCCATGAATTGTTAACTAAATTGCTACAGCCGTAGAAAGCACGCTCCATCGAGCTCCATGGGTTGGGTCCCCATTGTTCTATGGACATTATTTTTTCTCGGTCCCCCGAATTGTTAAAATAGATACGAGGAAAATAACCTCTTATGGCAACGGTATAGGTGCCAGCTGTTCCATAATCGTGGGTAGCGTCTCCTGTAACCCCAAAATCATCAAAAACACCATCATTGTTCCAGTCCACATCATAATTATATCCAGTACCTGTGGTGGGTATAGTGATAGAAGTGGTATTGGAGGTTCCCGGATTGTCGGTTTTCCAAGTGGTGATAAAATTTTCTGTGCTAGGGCACGACAGTCCATAATCGTCAATAGTCCACCCAAAGGTGTTTATTATATGTGTCCTTGCGGCCTCACCTCTGCAATAATGGAGTCCGATAGCATCAAAAACTACCCCGTTTTGTAAAGTCAAGCTGCTCCAACCATTTAGTAGCGCATCGTAATTAGTGATTGAAAGCGGGGTGTTTATAAACATATATTCCAGATCGGTTACGTTGCTCACGTCCCAACTTCCAAGATCTTGGTTGAATGATTGAGCATTATATAACATGTAAGACATATTGGTCACGCTACTAACGTTCCAATTGCCAATGTCCTGATCGAATAACTTAGCCATCCAAAACATATAGGACATATCTGTAACGTTTGTAAGGTCTGGACTGTCCGTTGCATTGCTAACTAGATTAATACAGCCAGCAAAAGCGCCATTCATTGAGCTCCAAGGGTTGGAGCCCCATTGCTCTATGGACAATATTTTTTGGTGATCTCCTTGACCGCCGCCAAAAATTATTTGCGGAAAAACGCCTCTTATGGCAACAGTGTATGTGCCAGCAATTCCGTAATCATGGGTGATGTTTGGCGCCGAAACAAATACCCAGTTTCCATCGTTCTTCCAGGACACCTCATAGCTATAGGTGCCTGATCCCCCAATCGGGATGGTGATAGAGGTTGCGTTTGAGGATCCAGCGGAAACATTATCGGTTTTCCAAGTGGTAATGAAATAATCTTCTTCTTGTGCGCTGCCTTGGATGCTAGCGAAACATAGTGTTAATAGAAATATAATTTTATTCATAACGTTATAATTTTATTATTGATTCAGCATTAATGTTGCTACTATTATATTGTCTGACGACAGACAAGTTTCAGTAATTAAAAAACAATTATAGGATAGCTTTTCTTCATATTAAAGTGTGTTTAACTAGAAGATCATATAGGACACTTAGGGATGCCCATTAAATGGAAATTGAATATTAAAATTTGTAAACCGAAACATTACATCTATATATTAATTTGATTTGAGGTTAAAAGGCTTAGTGCTCATTCCTTTTCTCCAGGCATTAAACCCTTGTCTCATCAAAACTCTGAACCCTGAACTCATAACTAATCTCTACTCCTTAACCTTTAATCGCAACACCTGCCCATTTTTACTGGCTATTACTACCATATATGTCGCAGTAGATAAACCGATGCTGTGATCATGTTGCTTTTTCATATTACTTGAGTTTTAAAATCCATTCGTTTTTGCTTAATTGCCTAACCTCCATTATCAATCTCTTTGAGTTGGACTTGTTGCTTTTGCCAAAGCACATGAGTATCAAATCAAACTCATTATTGAAATCAGGTACATGCCCAAAAATCGTATTAGGGTTCTTTACAAAGTAAAATTGGAATAATTATGGGCTGTATATAAAAAAACAGCGTTACAAAAGCGTTACAACTTAATTTTTGCAGAATTAACAGGGGTTTATAAGCCATTTTTAGGACTGTATTTTTATGTAATACGAAGAGTAAATACTGTTATTGTGAGTAAAACAATGTGCCTAAGATGCCGATTGTCCTTTTTTAAAGTGCCCAAAGGAAGATTTCAATTGCAATTGTAGCTCCATTCTTGCCTAAAGAATCAATCGCAGACAGATATACCTACATCAAAAAATACAGGCTTATTAAAAGTAATAATATTCATAGCTCTGTTAGGCTGAGGGAAGTCAGTGATATTAATTTTTAAACCTA
Organism: Aequorivita viscosa; assembly: GCF_900106795.1. Lineage (GTDB taxonomy): Bacteria > Bacteroidota > Bacteroidia > Flavobacteriales > Flavobacteriaceae > Aequorivita > Aequorivita viscosa. The sequence continues at coordinate 20,692 of NZ_FNNS01000002.1, forward strand.
CCATTAGATCTCGACTGCGCTCGCCACCACATTTGTAAGTACTTTTCAAATCCTTACTTTTAACAAATCTGAAAAAGTTTGACGCTTGCAATGATTTTATATCATTTTATAGGTGTGGGTTCTCCACTGGAATATAGCAACTTGTCGCCGCGAATTCCCCCGTAAACGTTATAAAGGTAGCCCAACAATAAACTGTTACGCCCACCGCTTTATCGGGGAGGGGGAGTTGTACGCTTGTGTCTTGGCGCTGGGCGATATTCTCAAAGAAGTAAAACTCACTACTGCTTGGCGCATAGAGCACAATCGTGAGCAAATCGTCTGGATTGGCAAAACTTTGCGCACAATTATCAGTCCATTCCACCGTAAGCTCGTTATTGGGTTCCACAACTGCCGATGCACCTTCAACCCCTCTTAGATGCCCTTTACTGATGCACACCTTGGGATAGATTATCTGCAAGTTGTTACCTTCTACTCGAATTGCTTCCCGTAAATGATAGGAAAGCGCTAGGTCGAACGGAGCTTTGGCACCTTCCATTTTCCCAAAACGTTTGGCAAGAAATGGTTTAATGGGATTGAGAAACCCCATAGCCGCACTAAACTTAGCACGTTGCAGCACTTGGGCTGGCGACGGCTTTTTACTTGATTTTTCTGGTGCCATCCGCAACACTGCCATTCCACGCCAAGTAACACCCACAACCCGCCCCACTCGGCCCGAAAATGTACCAAAGATGTTGTCTGCCTGTATTGCCATAACACTCTAAGCTTTAGAAGTTATATTGGATTATGCAATTTAACAAGTAACCCTCTCAAAAACAAGGACTCACCGCTTTTATTGCGGAGATTACTCTATGCTTGCTCTTTATTTGTTCGAGGGTTCTTCGAGGATTGTTCGAGAAATATTCGTAAAAACGCGGATTTTTCGAAGGTTTCTCGAAGGAATCTCGAACCTATCTCGAACAAAGTTAGAGGGAAAAACGTGCAAAAGATGAGGGAATGGAGAGGGGTATGTGGGAGAATGGTGGTGGATTTTTGTGAATACTAACCCTCTATCTTGGCGAAAACAAAACGATTTTGAGAGTGCTAGACTAAATTGTTCCGAAACCACTCCCTCTAAAACTTAATTCGAATAAAACAAAAAAAGAACCCATTACAGGCTCTTTTTTCATCTTAACTAACTGACTAACTAACATTAACCTAAACTAATGTTTCCGTTCTTTGAAGCATTTTTAGGCTTCGGCTTTTATTCTTTTAGTAACCTAAACGTATTCGACGCTTCTCCGTGTTTTAACGTTACCAGATACACCCCAGAGGCAATGTTTTCAGCCATTGGCACTGTAACCGTGTTTGCTTGACAGTGTAAGCTATGCTCGGAAATTGTTCTTCCTGCAAGGTCGCTAACGCTAACTGTTACTTGCTCCCCGCTTAGTTTTGGTGCATGGATGTAGAAGGTATCTCCATTCAACGGGTTAGGGAACAATCTAATACCAGTCAATAAACTATTGTCGTCAACCCCTAAACGCTGCGCTGTTCTAATTGAGAAACGGTCGGTTGCAATGCTCAACGCATCGTTAGCGTCAACTGTATAGCTGTAAGAATTTTCTCCAGTTTCCAGTAAGGTACTTGTGCCAGTGAAATGATCATCTAGGTATAAAAAGCTAGCTTCCAGACCGTCTACTACCACCTTTAAAGTGTAATCAGATTTTGTATAACCTGTTGTGTACATTGGATACACTTCAGCAGCTTGTGGCAACGCTCTTTGTTCGATGCTTAAGTAGGTTCCGTTGTTGTTTACACCTATGTTTTCATAGAAGTTCATTGGTTTTATGGCATCTGCTGGTGTTATCCCGTTTTCGTTTCCTTCAGCAAATACAATTCCGAAGCTATCGTGTACTGGGCCTCCGCTGTTGAAGTTTTCGGTAGTGAACAGTTGCACGGTCAACATATCGTTTGCCATCACGGGACGGTTGGTTGAAGTAAACTGCCCTGGGGTTTTATCGCTTTCATTAAACACTACTGAAGCTGCTCCTGCTGCTAAAACCGGAATTTGTGCTCCTTGCCCTGGCTGTAAATATTGATTGGCTCCTGAACCTGAAGTGTTCGTCCCAGCGGGAAGGTTTACCGTAACATAGGCTCCGTGGTCGCCAAGGGTTGGATCGTAAACATAATAGTGCCCCGTATTCAGATTGGTTGAAGCAGCGAACACGCTATTTAAATTTACCGCACTTTGGTAAGGGTTACCAAACATCACAAAATCCCCTGCACTGGAAGTTGCATAGTTTTGAGTTTGAGTGCCAGTAACTAACGAACCCGTTGCACGAAGCACGGTTTGGCCAGCGGCAAAATCATTTCCTAAATCAATACTTCTGTCGCCGCGTACAAACAACAGATATGCATCACCAGCGGTCAAGGTATTTACATCGGTGTTTGCAATTGCCTCAAACATTTGGGTAGCAACATTTACACTAAACATAGAAGGATTTCCTGTGATAGTGCCGTCAAAACCGTTCATTTGGTCTGTGGTGCTTCCTGTTATGTGTGTTCCAAAGCCTGGGTTTGGATTGTCAGTATTGCTAGTAGCTCCTTCTTGCCAGTTCTCGTGGATGGAAGTTGAAGTAGTAACCGAACTGCTTACCATTCGGTAGGAGCGTTTGTTCTTCATATAGCGCTGCACGGTGGCTTCGCCTATAATGGTTGAGGTGGCTTCCATTGCTGCCAATTCTCCATTACCCGCGGCACTGCTCAGGAAAACAAGGTCTCCTTCAATATGTATTTCATGTGCGGCTTTAATGGTGGTTCCTTCAGAAACTGTTACAGTTACACCTGGCTTTATTTGAATGCTACACGCATCTAGACTTCCTAAGGTGGTGTTGTAATCATCGTGGAAAACAGCAATCATCGTGTTATCGGGCATTCCGTTATTCCAGCCAGCAGCAGAATATTCGGTAATGCTCGAACATGCACCACAGTTTTGCCCGCCATCGGTAATATTCCATCCATAATTACTTATTATGGAGGCGCGTGCCGCTTGGCCATAGCAATATTGTGTACTGCCTACACTAAATTCCACTCCGTCTTGCAAGTTTAGATTGCTCCACCCTTGCAGCAATGAATCGTAATTTTCAGTGGATAGGGCGGAATTAGCGAACATATTGTTCATAACAAAAACATTACTAACATCCCAAGTACCAAGGTCTTGATTAAAACTTGAAGCCCCATTAAACATATAAGCCATATTAATTACGTTACTAACATTCCAAGCACTAATATCTTGGTTAAAGCTTGAAGCTCCATTGAACATATAAGACGTTTTGGTAACATTGCTCAGATCCCAATTACTAAGGTCTTGGTTAAAAGAAGAAGCGGAATGGAACATAGAACCCATTTCGGTAACGCTGCTGACATCCCAGCCACTTAAATCTCCGTTAAATGAACTGGCATACATAAACATTTGAGACGTTCCTGTAACATTGCTAACATCCCAAGTACTAATGTCTCCATTAAAAGATGACGCTTCATAAAACAAAAACTCCATATTTAGCACATTACTTACATCCCAAGTGCTTAAGTCTCCATTAAAAGATGATGCATTATCAAACATAGCGTACATTGATATCACCGAAGAAAGGTCGGGGGCATCTGTAGCATTATAGACTACATTAGAACATCCTGTAAAGGCGTTTTGCATTGATTCCCAAGCAATATCTCCCCATTGTTCAATAGATTGTATTTTGTCTTTATTGCTAGAATTATTAAAAAATATTCTAGGGAATTGACCTCGTATTGCAACAGTATAAGTGCCTGGCTCAGCGTAGGTATGGTAAGCATCGCCTGTAAACCCTGTTTCCCAATTTCCGTTATACTCCCAGTCTACATCGTATAAATATGTTGAAGACGAATTGGTAGGAATGATAATAGATTCGTTTGGGGTTGTGGTGGTCCAAGTTGTAATAAAATATTCTAGTTCTGGTTGATATGTTTTTAAACTTATATCGTCTAATGAAAGATATGAAATAACAGAATCACCAATAGTCCCTTTTATTCCAAAATAATAAGTGCCTGCTGTACTAGGAGTAAAAGTACCAGAGAATTCTTGATAATCACCATCTATAACATTACTAGGCGCAATGATAGGATTTATCATGGCTGCTTCGTTAGGTGCAACTCCATAAGCTGCCTCAATGGTTGTGAGTGATGTTGCATCCTGTCGCGCAAAGAATTTTAACTTATAGGTTATACCCGCATCTAATTGTACCGGGTAAAATAACCAGTCTGTGTTAGTATAATACAGTGTTGCATTAAAACTTCCAGTTCTAGGGGTACGGTTAAAACTTGTTAACACATTGGCTTCCCAGTATTCAGGTCCTTCTATGGATTCTTGCAACCAACAATTTGCAATTGGAGTTTGATTTTCAAAACCATCTTCAAAGCTCTCTAAAAAAGGAATGGTAGCCACGCCACACTCCGTTTTATCGGATAAAGGACCCAACCAAATACTCTCGTCGCCAATGCCACAAACAGATTTCACATAAATATCAAAATTTGTGTTTGAACTCAATCCAGTAATTTGAAACGATGTATTGGTTACTGTACTTGTACCCAATTCATTTACATCGCCTGGTGTATATCCAGGAGTTCCCCAAGAAATATTCCAGTCAGTTTCCGAAGCACCTTCAATCCATTCAATGTCGAGAGTTGTTTCTGATTTTCCTGTTACAGACAAATCTTTTGGTTTAAAACAAGTAGGGATGGTTTCCCAATAAACGTTATCGATAAAATAAGTAATATTATCATTATTAGTTGTAATTGCTAATCGCGCGTTAGCAGGAACAGTATTAGGAATGATTATTGAATGTTCTGAGTTAAGTGTATAATTTTCATTTGTAATAATGACATCTTCTAATAGAACAAAACTTGCGTTATCCTCTATATCCGTAACATAACCAACTTTAAGTAAGCCCGGCGGTGTGCTTGAGCCAATAATATGTTTTGCGTTAAATCGTAACCAGTGTGTACCATCAGCAATATTATTAAATTGAGGAAGTACTACAATGATAGGATTTCTAGAAAATTCCGTCACTAGTAGCATGTGATTAGGTGTAGATGCTGGTTCATAATCCAATATTAATTGAATCCCCGCGTTATCTGGGACCATTCTATCCCAACAATCGGGAACGACTTCTCCAGTTGCATAGGAATCAAAATTTTCATCCATATAATCTAACGTACCACAAGCTGTTTTAAAACTTACAGGACCAGCCCACCTACTAAGGTCGCCTTCTCCACAGTTGGTTTTGACATATACGTCATAATTAGTTGCAGTAGTTAATCCTGTTATTTGGTAAGACGCAACAGCAGAAGTAGCTGTGCCTATATTACCCATTTCAGGATTATACCCTGGGCTTCCCCAAGAAATAATCCACGAGCTTCCCGCTCCTTCTGGAGTCCATGAAACGTCTGCTGCAACATCTGTGATCTCTGTAACATTTAATGATGAAGGTTTAAAACAAGTTGGACCTTCTTCAACAGAGATATCATCTAAATTTACTCCATAACCATAGTTGGCAGTGCCTTCAAATGCAATTACATAATCTGTAGCACCGATAGCATTGGGAAGTGTTAAGTTTACTTCTTCCCAAACAGCATGTTCTGTAGTGTATACAGCTTCTGGAATAAGTGTCCAATCTACATCCATAACACTTCTTTTGTAATACACCCTTAATTCATCTTGATTACGCGACCAATCTACATTGGCAAAGAAGAAGGTGAGTTGTGGGGTATTGAGAGCCGTTAAATCTAATTCAGGTGTAACCAGCTTTGTTTTTTCACCCACGTCTTGGTTCCGTAAGCTAGCCATTAACGACCCACTATGTGGCATTATACCCCCATCGTCGTTAGAGCCAATCAATAACCAATTTAAGGCGGGGGTGGTTTCATACACTTGACTCCAACAGAAAAAATCGTTGGTTACAACATTCCCAACGTTACCACCCTCAAAGTTTTCAGTCCACGGTGCTAATACTGGTGAACATTGTGTAGAAAATGAAATAGGCCCGACTAAGGAGCTTTCATCGCCAATACCGCAAATAGCTTTTACATAAAATTGATAGATACTGCCCGAAGTAAGCCCAGAAATTGTGATTCCAGGAGTACCATCGTTGTCGGTAACGGTCGTGCCTTCGGTAAGCGGGTCAAAACCTGCCAAACCGTACACAACGTCCCATTCAGTAGCAGTACCGGTTTCTGTCCAATTTAAATCAGCTGTACTGGTTGTAATTGCTGAAGCCGACATATTTGAAGGTGTTGGACAGCTCGGGGATAAAACATTTATTGTATAATCCTCTACTTCTCCGTAATCAAACACTCCACACGGATTTGGGGTAGCATTGTCCCAAATTACTAGTACACGTAGGCGCGTGTTGCCAAGTGCTGCATTTTCAGGAACAGTAATTGAAATGGTGTGCGGTCCACCGCTAGATGTGTTAGAAGCAATAGTATATACTTCTCCGGCATCATCTAGTGTTCCATTTTGATTCCAGTCTATAAAAGCATGAATATAGTCCATCGAATCAGATTGAATACTGACTGACATCTGATTTACACCACCCGTCTCTACCGTGGCTATTTGGCTGGTAAAATCGTTATACCCTGAATGTATATTAGTGGTATTGTTTATTCCAGCATAAGTAACATTGGTAATGTACTCATATTCCCTATCCGCACCTTCCGAAGTACAATAGGTCTGCGCTGTTCCTTGCCACGAAAACGTGGTAATAAGTAGTCCTAATAGAAAAAATTGTAAATTTTTCACGAGTCTGAATGTTTGTTGTTTTAGGGCTCTAAATTAAAACCATAGCCAAAAACTCACAATACGTAGACCTACGTATTACTTAATAGAATACCTTGATATTGAGTGAAGGTGAGTCCTAGAAAATACTTACAACTGTTGTTAATATATGCACTAGTACAATGATATCGTTTTTTCAAAGTGTCGATAGATGCGTCTCCATTATTAAAGTGTAGATGACATAAAATACTATCTATAACCGAAGGATAAATATTTCTAAATTTTTCTGATTCTAATTGATTCAAAAAAAACTGAAGTGAATATTTTGTCGAGGTAAGAAGTTTATTTTCTATGAGTCTACCTACATAAGTTGGACGACAAATGAAAATATAATATTTTGAAGCTACCTCTGAAGTTAGGGTAATTTAATGTAAAAAAGGCCTATAATAGAAAGCACAAGACGAATTAACTGAATAAACTATATAGCTAAATCCATCGGGTTTTAAAGTGTATTTTTCACCTTTTGGTAAAGCCAGAAATACCACGTTTGTTACCCAATAATTAATAGGCCGATAATATGTTACCTGTGTAATAATAGTGTGCCTTTATTTTAAGGCTCCAATATTATTAAATATTATACTTGAAAAAAATACGTACCCTTACGTATTGAAAATATTAGGATGCTGTTGCAGCCAAACAAATAGTGCGTTTTGTTGTGTGGCATCTATTTCTAATTTTTTAATAATATTGCTTCGGTGTTTTTCAACCGTTCGTTTCGAAATAAATAATGTTTCTGCTATTTGACTGCTGTTGAGATTGTTACTTATGTTTTTTAATATTTTTAATTCGGTAGCTGAAAGTTTTTCAATATTTGAGTTTGGACTTGCTTCATATTGAAGCTTGTTTTTTAGATTTTCACCTATATAAGTACCGCCCTTATATAATGAGTTTATGCAAAGCTATTTGCTTTTTGAACAGATTGAATAGAGTCCTTTATTCTATTATACACCTTATAATGCTCAAAAGCCATTTCGGGCCGGTTTAATTTATCGTAGACCTCTACTAAAAACAACCGCGCTATATTAATTTCAAGAACTTTATTTAACTCTGTTAGCATATCCAGGTGCTTGGTTCCTAGATTTAGTGCTTTTAGGTAGTCTTGATCGGCGTAGGCTATTTTTTTTAACGCACCGTAATAATGTGGCTCAAAAACCCCTTCGGTATCCTTTGGATTTTTTTCTAATTCTTGCAGGTATACTCTTGCCTTTTCGAGACTATCATTCTCGGCGTATGCTTTTATAATTTCAGTAAGGAGTACAGGATTTAGATTATCAAAATACTTCGATTTTTTGTTTGCCTGTTCAGCCTTTAAAAGATGAGTAATTCGTTTTTCTTCAAAACCTTGTTTTTTATTATCGTATGCCTGATTTACATAAAGCGAAGTAAGCTGTCCATAACTTTTGATGCTTTCTGCCAGCGAGATAGCTTCTTTTCGTTCTATCTGTGCTTCATCAATAAAACCATTTGCGCTGTACAAAATTGCCAAAGCATTTTTTGAAGCAATTATATTAAAAGTGTCTTTGGCTTTATTAAATACTGTTGAAGCTTCTTGAAATGATTGGGAAGCTTTGGTAAAATCTCCCTCATCAGAATAAATGTATCCTTTGTAGAGATGTGCAAACGCCATAACCAGTTCGTTCCCTGCTTTTTGCCCATACTCCAAGGCTTTATCGTATTGCGCTAAAGCTGTTTCTATTTGTCCGGTAAAGGTAAAGCTATCGCCAGAATCTATGTAAAGGCTTGCTAGTCGTCTATTGGTTATTTTGCCTTTTAGCGTATTAAAGTATTTGTTGAAAACTTCAATTCCTTCTTCGGGTTGCCCTATAATATTATTGTGAAAATAAATTAACTGTGAAGCACGATGCGCCGCCATATTAAACGAGTCTAATTTTATAGCATAATCAATCGTTATGCGGGCAATGGAATCGAACCCGAAGCTTTTCTCATCCCGAACAACACCGGTTAACTCATTGAGCAGCTGCAGCTTTTTAATATTATTTCCTTCTACTTCTATTTGTGCTTTTAATTTATCTACTTCTTCTTGCAACGTTATTTTTTGCGCAGAAACGATAATAAATAAGAAACAAAAGAAAACAGTTGTTAATAGCTTCATATAGCGGTTTTTCGAATGCTAAATTAAGTAAATTAAAACTATTTGGCACTTCCAAAGAACGTCGTAATCTTGAAATCGATTTAATATTTATAGCCATTTATAATAAACGCAATTTTGCATGTAAGAGAAGTAGTATTAGAAAATAGTTAAAAAAAAATCGGAAAACAGCTCCAATTATTGAAACTGTTTTCCGAATACTTGCTATTCAAATTTTACGATTTAAAGCTTATTAAGAATATCATTTATTTCATAATCTTCAAGATTGAAATATTTAGAGTCGAATGATTTTTCAAACGTTATAATGTCCATAATCATACTAGGTTTATCTCTGTTTTTTTCGTAGAAAACGCTTCGGATCATCATTCCTCTTGGGAAGTTTTCATCTACTTCAGCATCAGAGTTAGCGTTTGAATCTGTCGAAAAATCTCGAATTTGGCCTCCAAAAAGGTGATTTCCGCTTAGATCTAAACTTATTTCTTCGGTAACCCAAGCATCCATTTTGGTTTTTTCTTTTGGATTGGTATAGACATATTTACGGCAATTATAGCCGTTAATGTGTTTTTCTTCATTAGTGCGTTCCCATTGGCCTGCATCTTCATCTATATCGCCCATTCCTTTTGCCATTCCTTCAGCCATTTTCTGAAAGTTGATCATCGGCATTTTCATGGCGGTTTTTTCCTTTTCATTAATCATATATGTGGCTGCACCTTTATAATCGAATAACATGCGACTTTCATTTTTATCGCCTTCATTCATTATAAGGCATTCTCCGGTATCACCAAAAACCATTTTGGTTGTGTTGGTTTCATCAAGCTTTCCATTCTTTTTAAAAGATTGCATTTGCATTACAAGGGTTGCTTGAACTGGGTTTTCTGGAACGGGATAACGAGTGTCATTTTCGTAGGTAATATCTTCTAACGCTTTTTTCCCTTTCTCTTTTTGAGGTTCTGCGTGTTTTTCCCTCATGTCTTTTTCGACTTTCTCTTGTATTTTTCGCTTAATGAAGCCTCGCTGCGCTTGGACAGGAGCAACAAAACAAAGAAGAAGTATTGTTGTCAAGGAAATAATATATGTTTTTTTCATAATTGTTGATTTATAGTAGTTTAGATGAATATACAAATTTATACGAAATATAAATAGCCCTCAAATGCTAATTAGCAAATAGTAGGTTTGGATGAGAATTCGGTTGCTCGCTACAAGATTATAATTGCTATTGCACTTAAAAATTTAATTGTGAAGTTTTTAGTTTACGGTTGTGGAATTACGTTTTTGAAAGCTTCATAATTAGTAATTGTAAGTGTGTAACAATCGCTATTTAGCTACTTAAACCGAAGCATGGTTTCCAAAATTTCATTGATTTGCTTGGTTTTCTGTCTAGAAACTGGGACTTCGACTTCATTCGGCATGATTAAGCTCCCGCCATCCTGTCTTAAAATTCCTTGCACAAACTTGGGGTTTATTAAATGAGATTGATGTACCCTAATAAAGCCGTGTTCCGACAAAAGCTCTTCAATTTCTTTTAAAGTTCTACTTATTAACACCTTATTTCCATCTTGACAAAAGACATTGGTATAGTTACTATCTGATTGACATCGAACAATATTTTGAATCTCTACAATTTTATAGCCTACACCTGTCGGCAGGGCAATTTGAGAACAGTTTTTCTGTTCATCTTTTAAATGATCTTGAAGTAATTTCCATTGCGCGGCACTTGTTTTTTTTCTTCGTTTTTCCCAATCTGATAACGCTTTTACGATGTTCTTTTCTGTAATTGGTTTCAACAAATAATTGATTGCGCTATATCTAAATGCTTTAATTGCATATTGATGGTAGGCAGTGGTAAATATAACGTCAAAATCTATTGGCAGTAGATTGTCTAATAGTGCAAACCCATTAAGGTTTGGCATTTCTATGTCTAAAAAAAGCAAGTCTGGCGGATTGTTTTTAATAAACTCCAACCCTACTAATGGATTGGTAAAAACTCCCGATATTTTATAATCTGAATGCACTTTTTCGATTAAATTTTCTAACACGTTTATGCAGTGTGCTTCATCATCAATTATAATTATATTTATCATAACTCAGTTTTGATAGGTTAGGGTAATTCTTGTTCCCATAGGATTTCCATTTTCTTCTAAATCGGTAATTTTATAGTGAATTCCGTAGTCGTTTAAATGGTTAAACAACGAAATTCTATCTTGAACAATACTTGTTCCCATAGACTGGTGCAGCTTTTTCTTCTTTGCACTTTCCTTTCGGCCAATACCGTTGTCTTCAATAATAATTTTTAAATTATCAGTAGTATCAAAAGTAACCGTTAGTTCTTTTTTTGCTTTCAAACTGGGTTGTAGTCCGTGCCAAATTGCGTTTTCGACTATAGGTTGTAATAGCAAAGGCGGAATACTAAATTGTGAAAGCGCTTCTCTAGAGGTCACTTTTATCGTGTAAATAAAACCAGGCCCCATTCTATTTCGTTCCAAAGAAAGATACACTTCCAAAATTTCCAGCTCCTCCTCTACAGTTATTTCTTGTCTATTACTATTTTGTAATATCCCGCGAAGCAATGTAGAAAAATCATCTAAATATTCGGTGGCAGCATCGTTGCTGGACGTCATTATTAAGTGCTTTATCGCACTAAGACTATTAAAAATGAAGTGAGGATTCATTTGAGAGCGTAGGGCTATCATTTCTGTTTCCTTCAATTTCTGAGAAAAGGCGTTTTTAATTTTTTCTTCTTTTTCTAATTCAAGTTGCGAATACAGCTGAATGAGTTCAGATGTTTTTTTACTCACCTTTTCGTCTAGTTCTCGATTCATTGTTTTTTGCAAAAGCTGGTTTTCCTGCAATTGCCCAATAAGCTCTCTATTTGCTTTTTCTTTTTCTTTTTGAAGTATATATACATTTTGTCCTAGAGCTATAGAAAAGCAATAAACCTCTGCCAACAAGCCTATCTGAAAAATAATATTAGGAGCCTGATAAAACTCAAGCATTGCTATCGGAAACTCTGTAGTAAAAGAACCAAGGTAGGAAGCGAGTAATGCCCCTACAAAAAAGAAGGATTGGCCTATTATGAAATACACTAATAATGGATGCCTAACTTTAATTAATATCCAGATTATCAAAATGAAATTTATAGGCAGGATAATAAGCCGAACAACATTAAAAATAACAAGCGTTAACTCTGGATTATAAAAATAGTAACTGAAAATAAAGCGAAGAATGGCGTATAAAAAGCAGGTTAAGCCTAAATACTTTAGGACCTTAGCTAATAGTTTGTCATATTTTTTTACTGTAAGCAGGTGTAAAATGAAAAAAATATAAAACCCGATAAAGGCAAACTGCACGGGCTCGGATAAATTGGCCGCTAACTTTGGATTATAAAGAAAGAAATTACCTACTGGCGCCAACGTTTTTCCTAGCACTATAAAACCATAGATTAATTGAAAAAACAAATAACCTAAGTAAAACAGGTACAGTTTTTCATAAAGCCAATACCAAAATACAAGCGTAAAAACTATTATGGTTAGAAGCGAAATGAGATATAAATAAATAAAAGCTATGGAGTTTTTTTGATAGTTATAGTCACTCCAAGTGTATTCCCAAAATGCTTTTTCTGCATAAATAGCAGGAATAATACTACCAAACCTTATGTTATAAGCACTTAACCGCACGTATAATTGTGTTTGTGTAAAAGGCGGATAACTCAGTTTTGTAAAATGGTCAAAAGATTTATTGGCACGCTGCGATAACGGTACGTAGGCACCGTTTTTAAATTTTTTATAACCCGCATCTATTTGCTGAAAAATAGTAGTATACTGATCTATACTGTAAAGATATTTGTGAATAGTGTCTTTGGATTGATTTTCAATTTGGAATTTTAACCAAACTGCAGAATCTGTTGTGGTAGTATAAGTGGAGTCATAAGCGCTCCAATCACTCTCATTTTGAATCTCTTCAAAAGTAGTTTCCAAATTGGTTCGAAGTGCTTTAACATCTTTATGATTAAGCAATGAAACCATATCCGATATTGAATCGGCTATAATTTGCCCATTCAACGGAGTTAAATAAGTTAAAAAACAAAACGCTATTACAAAGAGGGCTTTCATCAATTAGCTAAAATACCATTCTCATTATAAAATTTTGAACATTTTTAGAATTCAGTAGCTTTAAGTTAGTATTTGGTTATCAATTACATATTTTTTAATTTTTTACCAAATACTAATTTATATACACCAAATACTAATTCTAGGTTGAAAGCACTTGAGTTATAATTTAAGTTTGTCTTAAACTTCGAGTTAGCGATAGCGCAAAGTCCATAATTAAATTTGCAGTATTGTTCATCTCTAAAATAGAAACTCCTGCAATCCAGGATGAATTATTAATTTAAGATATTTGGAAGAGCTACTATCCTTCCTATAATTAGCCAAATGCTGAAATTCCTTTCTGAGAAGTTAATTTTCAGAGGGGTTTTTTATTATAAACAACAAGCAGCGATTCAAAAAATAGCTCCCTCCACACTTTTTATAAAAAATTATTTTAGAATCTAAAAAAGCCAGAACATTCCAGCTTCGGGAGTAATATAGACTCAGGAAAAAAAACAGTGTTTCGCATAAAACTAAATCCAATCAAGTCAATTTAAAGTTTAGTCATACAATTTTGTATTAAAACCTAAATTTGTTATGCGTGCATAGCAAATAAAAGCTAAAATATGCTTAACTTCGCATCTGCATAATCTTTGCCACAACAAAAAATCATGATTATGCAAAAAGTTTTAACCCATTAATGGGCAATATATTGTCGAATATTCATATTTCAAAATCATATTAAAAATGAAAATATTAGTCTGTATAAGTCACGTACCGGACACGACGTCAAAAATCAATTTTACTGATGGCGACACAAAATTTGACACCAACGGTGTTCAGTTTGTGATAAACCCAAATGACGAATTTGGTTTAACACGTGCCATGTGGTTCAAGGAAAAACAAGGTGCCGTAGTACACGTTGTAAATGTTGGAGGGCCAGAAACCGAACCAACTTTAAGAAAAGCACTAGCAATTGGTGCCGATGAAGCTATACGAGTTAACACACCAGCCACCGATGGTTTTTCTGTAGCCAAACAACTTGCCAACGTAGTTAAAGAAGGCGGGTATAATCTAGTAATCGCTGGCCGTGAATCTATTGATTACAACGGAGGAATGATGCCAGGAATACTTGCAAAACTAACTGGAAGCAACTTTGTAAACACTTGCATTGGGCTTGAAGTAGACGGCGACAAAGCAACTGTTATCCGCGAGATCGACGGTGGAAAAGAAACTTTAAAAACTTCTTTACCGCTTGTTGTAGGTGGACAAAAAGGAATTGTTGAAGAAAGCGATTTACGCATTCCTAACATGCGCGGAATTATGCAAGCTAGAACAAAACCCTTAACAGTAAAAGAACCTGTGGATGCTAGCGCCGAAACCGCTACAGTTAGCTTTGAAAAACCAGCGCCTAAAGGTCAAGTTAAATTAGTTGACAATGTAGATCAACTTATAGACCTGCTGCATAACGAAGCAAAAGTTATTTAATTTAAAAAAAGAGTTTAGAATTCTTAACTCAATAAGTCATAACTCATAACTAAAAAATATGTCAGTTTTAGTATATACCGAATCAGAAGAAGGAGTAATAAAGAAGATTGCCTTAGAAGCAGTATCGTACGCTAAAGGAATTGCCGATCAAATGGGGACTTCGGTCACTGCGATTAGCATTAACGCGAATAACACTTCCGAATTAGCCAAGTATGGCGCCTCTAAAGTATTGGAGGTTTCCGATGATAAATTAAACAAATTTAATGGCGAAGCTTACGCAGATGCTATTGCACAGGCTGCTAAAAACGAAGATGCAAAGGTAATAGTATTAACTTCTAGTGCTAACAGTAAGTTTCTAGCTCCAACCTTAGCAGTCGATTTGAATGCTGGATTTGTACCAAACGTTGTAGCGCTTCCAGAAAGAACTTCGCCTTTTAAAGTGAAGCATAGCGTATTTACAAACAAGGCCTTTGCTCATACAGAAATTAAAACCGAAGTGAAAATAGTAGGTTTAGGAAAAAACACTTTTGGTTTAAAAGAAAGTGAAACTTCAATGTCGAACGAAGCGTTTTCACCAAATTTGGATGCGCACGACTTTGATATGGAAATCGTTTCTGTAGATAAAGCGACCGACCAAGTTACTATTGCCGATGCCGAAATAGTTGTTTCAGCCGGGCGTGGTTTAAAAGGACCGGAAAACTGGGGAATGATTGAGGATCTTGCAAACACCTTAGGTGCAGCAACAGCTTGCTCAAAACCAGTAAGTGATATGGGTTGGCGTCCACATAGTGAGCACGTAGGACAAACCGGAAAACCAGTAGCTTCCAATCTTTATATTGCAATTGGTATTTCTGGGGCAATTCAGCATTTAGCTGGAATTAATTCCTCAAAAGTAAAAGTGGTAATAAACAACGACCCTGAAGCTCCGTTCTTTAAAGCAGCAGATTATGGAATTGTTGGTGATGCTTTCGAAATTGTCCCTCAATTAAACGAGAAACTAAAGGCATTTAAAGCACAAAATAACTAATCTTTTGCTTGGCAATTGTTTATTTGTATTGGCAATAAATAACCAAAAGCTAAAATAGCTGAGTGGTTAATTTCTGGACAAATCAAACCACAATAAGCCTAAGGCGGCAGCTTGGTTTGTTTTTTTTGAAAAATAAAACAAATCGTACCGAAGCCCGTATAATTTTATTAATTTGTGCCTCAATAAAAGGCTGTTTAAATCAAGGAAACGCCCTAATTTAAACAGCCTTTTCTTATTGTTTTATAATCGTTACTTTTATAATTCAGTATTTTGCAACACATCAATTATTGAAAACTGACTACAGACACGGAACACCGAATTACTAAAAAAAATGAGTTTAGTTAAGCTTACCATAAAAGGAATTTCATACAGCCAAACACAAAACGGCGCATATGCACTAATTCTAAATGAAGTAGACGGCGAACGCAAGCTTCCCATTGTAATCGGAGCTTTTGAAGCCCAATCTATTGCCATTGCTTTAGAAAAAGATATTACCCCTCCTCGGCCATTAACCCACGATCTATTTAAAAATTTCGCAGAACGATTTGATATTGTGGTAAAACAAGTAATCATTCACAAACTTGTAGATGGCGTTTTCTATTCGAGTATTATTTGTGAAAGGGATAAAATTGAAGAAATAATTGATGCGCGTACAAGTGATGCCATTGCTTTAGCGCTTAGATTTAACGCCCCTATTTTTACCTATAAGAACATTTTAGACAAAGCGGGAATATTTTTAAAAACCACACCTGCTCCAAAATCAGTTTCTAAGCAAGAAGAATCGGTACTAGAAGATTTAATTTTGGGAGAACCAGAAACCTCATCCAAAGAAAACTATAGTAGATTAAGCGTTAAAGAGCTCAACAAAATGCTCGATGAAGCCGTTAAAAACGAAAACTACGAATTAGCAGCAAGAGTGCGAGATGAAATTTCTAAAAGACAATAAATCGAATTCAAATAGTTAGCTGTTAAATAGTTTAAAATGAGTTTTAAAATTTCGGATTTTATAGGAATGTGTATGCAGAAACTTATACTTGTAACCTTGACGTTTTTCATCTTCGGAAATGTTTTTGGGCAAAGCATCGAGAACAACTGGGAATTTTCTGAAGTAAAGGATAAAGGAGGCCTTCCCATCTTCACAATTAACCCAACAGAAGATTACTTTAAACTCGAAGACGGAACATTCGAATTCTTATTATCTGCAAGAGACAGCTTAAAAGCTACTGGCGACTATATTTATCAAGACGACCTTTTGGTTTTATTCCTTAATCAACCAAAAGAAGGCACTAAAAGCTTTCGAGTTTCTCAACTAACAGACAGCACCATGGCCCTCTCAGGAGGTACGCTCAATTATGTTTTAAAAACCCCGGAAGCCAAAGTTGAAACTATTCCAATGGTCGTAGGCGATTCGTCGCAAATTGTACCGAGCCAAGGGTTCTCACTTCAGAGCCTATGGAGGGGAGTTTTAGGAATGTTTTCACTTATATTCATTGCTTTCTTATTCAGTGCAAACCGAAAAGCAATCAATTGGAAAACCGTGGGCATTGGCTTGTTTTTTCAAATGGTAATTGCCATTGGCGTACTAAAAGTTGATTTCATTAAAAGCGGGTTCGAAACCATTGGCCAGCTATTTGTAAATGTGCTAGAATACACCCAGGCGGGAAGTGAGTTCCTTTTTGGAGGAATGCTAGACATAAATTCGTATGGTTTTATATTTGCGCTTCAAGTGTTACCTACTATTATTTTCTTTTCAGCTTTAACCTCTGTCCTTTTTTACTTCGGAATTATTCAAATATTAGTAAAAGGAATGGGATGGCTACTTACAAAGCTTTTAAACATTTCGGGAGCTGAAAGTTTAAGCGTGGCTGGAAACATTTTTTTAGGACAAACCGAAGCCCCGCTGCTAATTAAAGCATACTTAGAAAAAATGAACAAGAGCGAAATCCTCTTGGTTATGATTGGTGGGATGGCGACAGTAGCTGGTGCGGTACTCGCAGCATATATCGGTTTCCTCGGTGGAGACGATCCAGTGCTTCGATTGACATTTGCAAAACACCTTTTAGCAGCTTCGGTAATGGCAGCACCTGGAGCAATCGTAATTTCTAAAATACTTTACCCTCAAACCGAACCTATTAATACCGACGTAAAAGTTTCTTCAGAAAAAATTGGCTCTAACTTTCTGGAAGCCATCTCAAACGGAACTACCGAAGGTCTTAAACTTGCCGTAAACGTAGGGGCTATGCTTTTGGTGTTTGTAGCTTTTATTGCAATGATTAATGGCATTCTAGGTTGGATTGGCGAAGTTACAACCATCAATGGTTGGGTAGCGGCAAATTCAGCTTACAGTAGTCTTTCAATGGAGTCTATTCTCGGAACTATTTTTTCCCCGCTAATGTGGCTAATTGGAGTAGCAAGCGAAGATATATCGATGATGGGACAGCTCTTAGGAATAAAACTTGTTGCAAGTGAATTCGTAGGATACATACAGCTAGCCGATTTAAAAAATGTGAGCAATGAACTTCACCTCAACTACGAGAAGAGTATCATTATGGCAACCTATATGCTTTGCGGTTTTGCCAATTTCGCCTCCATCGGAATACAAATTGGCGGAATAGGCTCCTTGGCACCAGGGCAGCGTAAAACCCTTTCAAAATTTGGAATGAAAGCGTTGATAGGTGGTTCAATTGCCTCACTTATTTCGGCGACTATAGCGGGAATGATAATTGGGTAATATCCCTGTGTAGTCAGGAATTTAAATGGCGTTTGTTAGTAACTTTTAATATCCATTAATTGCTTCCATTACAAATTAGCGCATTATTTCATATTTTCGATTTTTAAAGAAATGTTCCACCAAAAAGAGATTTCTGCCTTCGCAGGAATGTATTATGAAGCAATACCACGACTTACTTAAACACGTTCTCGAGAACGGAACCGAAAAGCAAGACAGAACTGGAACTGGCACCAAAAGTGTTTTTGGATATCAAATGCGTTTTGATCTTAGCGAAGGGTTTCCTATGGTTACCACCAAAAAACTACACCTAAAATCTATTATATACGAACTGCTCTGGTTTTTAAATGGTGATACAAACATTAAATACCTTCAAGAAAACGGAGTGCGTATATGGAATGAATGGGCTGACGAAAATGGCGATCTTGGCCCAGTTTACGGACATCAATGGCGCAATTGGAACAGTGAAGAAATAGATCAAATTTCTGAAATAATCCAAACGCTAAAAACAAATCCAGATAGTCGCAGAATGTTAGTTAGTGCGTGGAACCCGAGCGTAATGCCCGATACTTCAAAACCTTTTTCCGAAAATGTTGCCAACGGAAAGGCAGCGCTTCCACCTTGCCACGCTTTCTTTCAATTTTATGTTGCCGACGGAAAACTGTCTTGTCAGCTTTATCAACGCAGCGCAGATAGTTTCTTGGGCGTTCCCTTTAATATTGCCTCCTATGCCCTACTCACAATGATGATGGCTCAGGTATGTGGCTACGAAGCGGGAGATTTTGTTCACACTTTCGGCGATGCTCATATTTATAGCAATCATTACGACCAAGTAAAACTTCAACTCTCTCGAGAACCACGAGCATTGCCAAAAATGCTGCTCAATCCTGAAGTGAAAGATATTTTTAGTTTCAAATTTGACGATTTTACGCTGGTAGATTATAACCCGCATCCACATATAAAAGGAGCCGTAGCTATTTAGGTTTCTATTCATAGCCAATTGATAGTACAATTTATTTGAGAATAAAGAGTTTTAGTGTAAGCTACCTTCACGAATTAAGAAAACAACTATGAAAAAAATTCTCCTCGCTCTATTCCTTTTCGCCTCTATCACTGGGTTTACCCAAGAATGGGGTTCTGTGGACAAAAACAAACTTACTGTTAAAGAGATAGGTCCAATTTGGCCAGGTTGCGAAAGTGGAAATGCCACGAAGCGCGATAATTGCTTTAATCAAAAATTAACGGCTCATATTTCGAAAAATTTTAAATATCCTCCCGAAGCTTATAAACGAAATGAGGAAGGAAAGGTTATAGTTGAATTCGTTATCAACAAAAAAGGATTGGTAGAAGTAAAGAAAGTATCAGGAGGCACAAAAGCCCTTCAAGAAGAAGCCAAACGAAACATTATGGCAATTCCAAAAATGGCGAAACCCGGAATGATGGCTGGAAAACCACGCGATATTCATTTTACAGTTCCTTTTAACTTTAAAACAGGAAAATAATCCTGCTCGAACGTGAGAAAAACCACCTACTTAAGTTTGGTAATTTTATTGACGGTTGTTTTCGCAATAACTGGATTTAATTTTGAAAATCCGAGCTTCGAAGAAAACCAAAAAGAATACACACTTTTTTTCGTGGGAATAGCACTTTGGATTATTTATACCGTTAGTCGGTTATCGAAAAAATAAATTCATTTATTTCCCCAAACTTAACACTTGTCTTTCAGCGCATTGTATCTCTTCAGTGTACCTAAGCAGAAACATATATTTTTTGGTGAAGCTATTTTATTTCGTGCTAGTTACGTCATATTTCCGTGGTTTAACATGAATTTAAAAATCATTGAATAATAGAATCGGTATCTTTAAAAAGTCGTTAAAAAAACTGCGACACATTTTAATATGCCTGCTATACATACACTTTCTAAATTATTTCTCGAAACGCGCGAACACACAGAAAACCTCTGCAAACCACTGGAAATAGAGGATTATGTTGTCCAACCCATAGTAGATGTTTCACCTCCAAAATGGCATTTAGGACACACCTCTTGGTTTTTTGAAGAATTCATCTTGAAACCCCACAAACCGAAGTATCAAATTTTTAATGATGATTTCGCATTTGTGTTTAACAGTTATTACGAAAACGTGGGTAAACGTGTGCTTCGTACAGATCGCGGCAATCTTTCACGCCCGAGTGTGGCAAAGGTTTACGAATACCGCAAGCACGTTACAAATGCAATGAAGGAGTTTCTAGCATTGGGCGTATCGCAAGAAATAGAAGAAATTTTATTAATTGGAATCCATCACGAAAAACAACATCAAGAATTATTAATAACCGACATAAAATACATTCTCGGAAACAACCCCTTGTTACCAAAATACAACGATTCATTTTTAGAAAATCCAAATCAAGATTTCGAACAAGAATGGATTGAAATGGATGAAGGAATTTATGAAATTGGCCATAATAAACCAGCGGAGTTTTGTTATGATAATGAATTGAATCGTCATAAAGTATATCTTCAGAAATATAAAATCTCGAATAAACTGGTGACAAATTCTGAATATTTAGAATTTATTGAAGCCGGTGGTTATACCGATTTTAACCTATGGCACGCAGAAGGATTAGATTGGGTAAAAACGAATAATATAAAATCACCAATGTATTGGCATACTATAGACGGGAAGTGGCATCAATACACCTTACAAGGTCTTCGGGAATTAGATTTAGAAGCCCCCTTAGCTCATATTTCATATTACGAAGCATTTGCCTATGCGCAATGGAAAAAATGCCGTCTCCCCACCGAATTTGAGTGGGAAAGTGCCCAAGACACATTTGATTGGGGCACCCGTTGGGAATGGACTGAAAGTGCCTATCTTCCCTATCCGGGTTATGCAAAAGCTCCAGGGGCAATTGGTGAATACAACGGTAAGTTTATGGTGAACCAAAAAGTGTTACGCGGTGGTTCTGTAGCAACTTCAGAAAAGCATACGCGCCCTACATATCGCAATTTTTTTCAAACCAACTTACGCTGGCAATTTACAGGATTAAGACTAGCTAAATAACCACAAAAACCTTTTATGAAATCAAATTCACAACAAAAATTCGATAGTGCATTTAAGAGAGACGTCCACGAGGGCTTGAGCACTTTTCCGAAATTTCTTTTCTCTAAATATATTTACGACAAAAAAGGAGACAGTCTTTTTCAAGACATTATGGCAATGCCTGAGTACTACCTTACGGGCTGTGAATTTGAAATAATATCAAATCACACCAAAACTATTGGCGAATTATTTCGAGATAAAGAAAACGGATTAGACTTAATTGAACTCGGAGCTGGTGATGGGAAGAAGACAAAGGTGCTTTTAAAATATATGAACGAAAATAATTTCAACTTTATATATAAGCCGATAGACATTAGCGAAAATGCTGTGAACATGCTCTCTTCAAATCTAGCGAAGGAAATGCCAAAATTAAAAGTAGATGCGGAAGTAGGAGAATATTTTGAGGTATTAGAAAACCTAAAAAAGTTCGATAAACGTAAAAAGGTGATAATGGTACTCGGAAGTAACATTGGAAACTTGCGCCATCCACAGGCTATTAATTTTCTTTCAAAACTTAAAGACTCACTTCATACAGACGATTTACTCTTTATGGGTTTTGACCAAAAGAAAAACCCGCAAACCATTCTAGATGCCTATAACGATAAAGCAGGAATTACCGCCGCCTTCAACAAAAATATACTAACACGGATAAACCGGGAATTAGGCGGAAATTTTGATGTAGAAAAATATATTCACTGGGAAAGCTACAACCCCGAGACCGGTACTGCTAAAAGCTTTTTAGTTGCTACTGAAGCTATGGAAGTTGAAATTGAACAAATTGATTTAAAATTACAATTTGACCAATGGGAGAGTATTCACGTGGAGATTTCACAAAAATATGACGATAAAATAGTGACTTGGCTCGCACAAGAATCAGGACTCGAAATTGTAACCTCGTTTACTGACCAAAACGAATATTATAAAAATTATGTTTTTAAAAGAGCTTAAAAGATTATAAACACGTCCTAATCTCATTCAGGAAAAAACATTTAAACTCTTAAACTTATAAAATGAAAGCACTCTGGAACGACAAAATACTTGCCGAAAGCGATAAAACAATTGTTATAGAAAACAACCATTATTTCCCTTCCGAATCCATAAAAATGGAATTTTTCAGGAAAAGCGATACCCACACCCATTGCCCTTGGAAAGGCGATGCTTCCTACTATACTTTGGAAGTTGATGGTCAACAAAACCCAGATGCTGCTTGGTTTTATCCCGAACCTAAAAAGCCTGCTGAAGCTATCAAAAATTATGTAGCGTTTTGGAAAGGTGTGAAAATTGAAGAATAAATGGATTTTTACAGAATTTCATACCCGCCAACTACCTAATAATCCACTCTGATCGGAAACACCTACAAGGTCTTTGAGGCCTTGCAGGAAATCGTGGAAACACCTACAAGGTCTTTGAGACCTTGCAGGAAATCATGACTTCTAAACTCTTAAACTTAAAACCTCAAGAAGTTTTTCTAAATCCGATTCATTGTTGTAGTAGTGAAACCCTACTCGAATACCATCACCGCGCAACGAAGCTATAATGTTATTCGCTTTCAGTTTTTGAAACAGTTTTTCATCTCCTTTTATATTGAAAATTGAAGAGTGATTTTCACGAAATAAGACTTCATTTTTCAACACTCCCATTTCAGCAAAACGGAATTTCGCTTTAGTAGAAAGTTCTGTTATATGTTGATAAAGCTTCTCACTTCCGAGCGACTTGGCAAAAAGAATTGACTGCTCCAAACTTCCATAATTTAGAGTGTCCTGATGACCGGGTTCAAAATGCTTCATATAAGCTGTGTCGGTCGCTTCATTTTCAAATCGTTCTGCGGAATTAAAGCCAATAGATTTTGGGAATATTCGATTTCGGGCTGATTCTTTAATCATTAAAAACCCATTTCCATATCCAGCTGTTAACCATTTATAAGTGCTCGCACCCACTACATCAATAGTGCTTTCGGCAAAGTTGAAATGTTCGGTGCCTAAGTATTGGGTTCCGTCGGCGATGAGTAACAAATTTGGATAATTTGTTTTCAGTTTTCTTAAAAATTCAAAATCAATTTTAATTCCGTTTAACCATTGTACTATACTAAAAAAGAAAATTTCAGGGCGGTGTTTAACAACAGCTTCTTCAATATTCCTTTCTAAATTTTCATTAATCTCGGCATAACACACGTTGAAATCACGAGTTTCTACAGGCCAATTTACAGAGGGATAATCATTCTTTAAAAGCAATACTTTTTGTCCTTCGGGCATTCCGTCGAGAACCATATTTATTCCGAATGAAAAATTGGGGATCAGCGCTGTTTCAAGTACAGACGCTCCAAAAAAATCGGCTACTGTTTTTCGTATTTGCTCGACATGTAACCTGTGCTGATCGCGAAAAACACTTGCAAGGTTCATCAAATCCATATCGTGTTGCCGCCGCCAATCTACCACAGGTTTCGGTATTAAACCATTGGAGGCTGTGTTTAAATAGGTGCAAGTAGAAAGTGCAGGAAAGTGTTTTCGGATTTCTTCCATAGTTAGTAGGCCATAATGGCGAAAATTAGGTATTTTTACATAGTACGAACAATATTCGTTAACGCTCAAATACGAGAAAATAAATGTAAGTAACTATGTTTTCAAAAGCTAAAAAATCTGAAAGAATTGATGCCGAGCAACGGGAACAATTTGAATATGCACGCAGACGCATAAATCAGAAAAAAAATCTGATGCGCCATTTTATCGCATTTTTAGTAGGTTCCATTCTTCTAATTATTATAAACCCAGTTTTAGGCTATGGCAATGAAACCTTATTTCAAGATTGGTTTATTTGGGCAATTTTAATTTGGGCTTTCATTTTTTTAGTCCACCTCTTAAACGTTTTTGTTATGAGTTCGTTTATGGGCAAAGAATGGGAGGACCGCCAGCTTGAAAAATTAAAAGCGCGCCAGACCGAAAAAATAGCTGAACTTCAAAAGAAAGTAGATGCCGAATACCCGTTAAACATTCCTACGCCCGAAACTCCTAAAAACACATTGAATAACCCTTTACCTCCAGATGTAGAATGATAACACTAATTGCGGCCGCTGGCGAAAACAATGAGCTAGGCAAAGACAATGATCTGCTTTGGCATTTACCTGATGATTTTAAACGTTTTAAAAAAATTACCAGTCACCATTTTATTATTATGGGACGAAAAACCTTTGAGTCCTTCCCAAACCCATTGCCAAATAGAGTCCATATTGTAATTACCCGTGACAGAAAATATGGAAATGTTGGTGCCGAAGTTGTGCATAGCTTAGAGGAAGCCATTGAAAAAGCAACTTCAAAAAAGGATATTTTCGTTATTGGCGGTGGAGAAATCTATAAACTGGCGATGGACGTTGCCGATAAAATAGAACTCACTCGCGTTCACGGTACTTTTGAAGACGCAGACACCTTTTTTCCTGAATTCTCCGAAGATGAATGGAAACTTATTTCGGAAGAAAAGCACGGGAAAGACGAAAAACATAAGTATGCTTTTACGTATGAAACTTGGGTTAGAAAATAAACAAGCTTTAGAGGTTAACCACTAACGGAATGTTTATTACAATTCAAGATTGAATTTGAAACCAATTATACAATGAGTTGCGCTTAAAAAATACACTTCAAAATATAGCTTCCCAGAACACCCTCAATTTAATTGAAGCAACGACTTTATCTGGTGGTGATATAAATGAGGTTTTACTTTTAAAATGCGTAAAAGGGAGCTTCGTTGTTAAACTAAATAGCGCTTCCAAATTTCCAGGAATGTTTACTGCCGAAGCGAAAGGTTTAGACCTTCTGAATAACTCGAAAAGCTTCAGAATCCCAAAAGTTGTCGCGACGGGTGTTATTAAAGAAGCTTCGTATCTATTGATGGAATACATTCCAACTGGTTCCCCAAAACCTGATTTTTGGGAAATCTTTGCACAGAACCTCGTAACACTACACAAAACCACCCAAAACAGCTTTGGATTGGATCACGACAACTATATCGGTAGTCTTCCGCAGCAAAATACATATTGCCAGACGGCTTCGGAATTCTACATTTCTGAACGACTGGAACCACAATTCAGAATGGCTTCGGATAACGAATTTCAATTTAAAAACTTGGAAAAATTCTATAAAAACATTGCCGAAAAAATTCCCAATGAACCTCCAGCGTTGATTCACGGAGATTTATGGAATGGAAACTTTATGGTTTCCGAAGATGGAAATCCTGTGCTGATAGATCCTGCTGTGGCTTTCGCTCCTAGAGAAATGGATTTGGCTATGATGAAACTTTTTGGCGGCTTCAATTCTTCAACATTTGAAATCTACGACTCCTTTTTTCCATTGAAATCTGGATGGAAAAACCGAATCGATTTATGGCAGCTTTATTATCTACTGGTTCATTTAAATTTATTTGGATCAGGGTATTTAGGACAGGTTCAGTCAATAGTATCAAAACACACTTAAACCCAAGCAGCTAATAAACAAGTGATTCACGTCTATTTTCAAAAGATGAAATCAGTGTTTTCCATATAAAAATGTTTTTATAATTAACCTTATTTCATAGAAACACATAAGGGTTGTGAGTACGCTAAAGTTATAATAATAATTAATCTTATTTTTGCAATTCAATCTAAATACGAGCAAACAAATGAAAGCATATATATTTCCCGGTCAGGGCGCACAATTTTCCGGAATGGGAAAGGATCTTTACGATACATCACAAAAAGCCAAAGATTTATTTCATCAAGCGAATGATATTTTGGGGTTTGACATTACCAAAATCATGTTTGAAGGCACAGCAGATGAACTTAAACAAACCAATGTTACCCAACCTGCAATTTTTCTTCACTCCACTATTTTAGCCGAAGTGATGGGCGATACGTTTCAACCCGATATGGTCGCTGGACACTCCTTAGGCGAAATCTCTGCTTTGGTAGCGAATAAGACCTTGGCTTTTAGCGATGGCCTACAATTGGTCTACAAACGCGCCTTAGCAATGCAAAGTGCTTGCGAAGTAACGCCTTCAACAATGGCTGCAGTTTTAGGCTTAGAAGATGAACTAGTAGAAAAAATATGTGCCAACACTCCAGGAATTGTGGTTGCGGCCAACTATAACTGTCCCGGTCAACTTGTTATTTCAGGAGAAGTAAGCGCCGTGGAAAAAGCCTGTGAAAGTTTAAAAGAAGCTGGTGCACGAAGAGCACTTATCTTACCTGTTGGCGGCGCTTTCCACAGTCCGTTGATGGAACCTGCTCGCGAAGAATTGGCAGCAGCTATTGAAGCAACGCGATTTTCACAGCCTGCTTGTCCTATCTATCAAAATGTTTCAACTGTTGCAGTGACTGATCCTTCGGAAATAAAGAAGAACTTGATTTCACAGCTCACCGCTCCTGTAAGATGGACCCAAAGTATACAAAACATGATAAAAGATGGAGCTACCACATTTATCGAGGTAGGACCTGGAAATGTTTTGCAAGGCTTAGTGAAAAAAATAGACAAGTCCGCAGAAACCGAGAAAGCGGAGATTTAGCTACGTATTAACAATTATAATTGTGAGGTTTGATGATTCTATAAATTCGTGTGTTCGTGGTCAAAGTTCACCGCGAATACACGCATTATTTTTTTCAAAAATTTTCCCTAAAAGTCTAATCTATCCTTGAATACCTGTATTTTAATTGAGGTTTGAAAGGTTAATTATTATTGATTAACCACTCCTTCAACCCGTTTTGTAGAGTCTGCCTTGTTTAGGCTCAATCTTACAGTGCTTGCTTCAACAGCCTTTAAATCGTGAGGAACACCGCCGTCGAGACTAATTAAATCCCCTTTTTTCAAATTGTGGATCTCTCCGTTTACTCCAAAATCAATGGCACCTTCAAAAATCTCAACAACAATTGGAAAAGGCGTTTTATGCTCTTTCATTACCTGACCTTTCTTAAATGCAATTCTGATTTCCTTTCCTGCCTCCGTTTCCATTAACACTTGAATTGCCGGACGAGTTTCGTTTAATTCAAGGTTATTTGTAAGTGATGCTAATTTCATAATTTTATCTATTTATGGTTTCTTATTTAGAATGATTCAAAATTACGAAATTAAAATCATTTCCTGTCACACAAATAATTAAGTTTTGGTTTTCTATTGTTTGAATACGAATTGACAAAACATTGAATTAGTATGACTTGCCTCATAAGAAAAATTGAAAATGATTTCTTTCTTTGTAACTATCAAAATAGATTAACTGAATTAAACAAATAGGTAATGAAACTTGCTGAAAACAGAAGAAGCGTATTAAAACCGCTTAGTCACGAACACAACGAGGTTTTAATTCGTTGTTTTCGAATAGGAAAAGGCTTACAAATGAATGTTTCTACTAGCCGAATTAAAAACTATGCAGATTGGTTAAAAAAAGATTATTTGGATCCCCATTTTGAAATGGAACGGAAGTACGTTTTTCCGATACTCGGGAATCAAAATTTTCGTGTAAAAAGAGCTTTGGCAAATCACCGACGCTTAAATCGATTATTTGATGAAACGGCTAATTTGAATATAGTCCTGAACAAAATTGAAGAAGAAATAGGTAGTTATATCCGTTTTGAAGAGCGCATTCTTTACAATGAAATAGAAAAAGTGGCGAGCGCCGAAGAGCTAAATAGGCTCGAAAAGTTACATGATGACATTGGTGTTTCGGAAGATGCGTGGAATGATAAGTTTTGGGTATCCTAATTCTAGTTAATTAGCGTAGTCCAAAAAATTAAAACACCGAATGAAAAATGTCCATTCGGTGTTTTTATATATTGAATTCTAAATTCAGAATTATATTAGGCACTTATTCTGCAGTCTTCGCAGTCTTTTACTTCGCCATAATACGTCTCTCGATATTTGTGAAGTGTTTTAAAGGGAACGTTTAAAAACGTTTTTTGTATGTACACCACATTTGCGGTAAACATGCCCATTTTTTGTGTAAATCTTTTCTCTATTCTTGTTTTTCGTTTCACTGAAACTAAATTCATCATTGTTTTTTTGACCCCATTTAACCCCTATAACATTGTTATTCAAAGCTAAAGTACAGAGTACTGTTAGAGTGCAAAGAAACGAAACCTTACTGCCAATTCCAAATTTCCACCGTTAAGACTGGGTTAAACTGTGGTAAATCGATACTCCGGCTGTGCTTAGTAACCGTGAACACAAAGAAGAAGTTGAAGTTGAAAATAGTGATTATTTACTCACCAACGAGCAATAAGTGCTTACTGAATCCCTCGTACTTTCTTCTCCCATTTCCATGCAGAAGCCAAAGCCTCCTCCATGGTTTTTTCAGATTTCCATCCTAAAACTTCATTTGCCTTTTTTGTGTCGGCATAAACTGAAATCACATCGCCTGGACGACGATCGACAACTTTATAGTTAAGTTTTTCACCAGTCGTATGTTGAAAAGAATTAACTACTTCCAATACAGAACTGCCTCTCCCCGTGCCTAGGTTAAAAAACTCGTAATTGGTTTCATTTTTTCCAGATAGCAATCGCTCCATTGCAATTACGTGTGCCTTCGCCAAATCTACGACATGAATATAATCGCGGATACAACTACCATCTTCGGTTGGGTAATCATCTCCATAAACAGATAATTGTTTTCGAACACCTGCGGCAGTTTGGGTAATAAAGGGTACTAAATTTTGCGGTACTCCAGCTGGTAACTCGCCAATTTCAGAAGTTTCATGCGCGCCAATTGGATTAAAGTAGCGCAGCGCAATGGCTTTTAAACTAGAAACACTACAAGTATCAAACAGAATTTCCTCGCTTA
Organism: Aequorivita viscosa; assembly: GCF_900106795.1. Classification (GTDB taxonomy): domain Bacteria; phylum Bacteroidota; class Bacteroidia; order Flavobacteriales; family Flavobacteriaceae; genus Aequorivita; species Aequorivita viscosa. The sequence goes on from NZ_FNNS01000002.1 coordinate 49,866, forward strand.
TTTGTTTTGTATTACCATAAGGCGAAGTAGCTTTTTTCACAGGAGCTTCTTCAGTAATTGGCAGAGAATCTGGTTCGCCATAAACGGTACAAGAGGAGCTAAAAATAAAATTTTCAATGCCATTTGTTTCACACTCTTGAAGTAAGTAAATGAGTGTATTTAGATTGTTTTCGTAATAAAGAAGGGGCTTTTCTACACTTTCACTCACCGCCTTACTAGCTGCAAAATGGATTATACCATCAATATCGCTATTGTTTTTAAAGAATTCAGAAACATCCGACTTTATACGAAGATCCAGTCTTTCAAACTTTGGAGGGTTTTTAGTGATATTGGTAATTCTTTCCAAAACATCTATGGATGAATTTGATAGGTTATCAACAATAATTACTTCATATCCAGAATTCTGGAGTTCAACTACGGTGTGCGAGCCTATATAGCCCAAACCACCTGTAACTAATATTTTTTTCATATTTATTCGTTATGACGACAAAAGTCGTTCTAGTGAATTTTATTTGTTTACAAAATCTATCACCTTTTTCGTAATATAAGCTATTTGCTCGTCATCCAATTCGGTGTGCATAGGTAAAGATATTACTTCCTTAACTAACTGATTAGTAACCGTAAAATCTTCTTCATTATAGCGTTCGTCTTTGTACGCTTTTTGAAGATGCAGTGGAATCGGGTAATAAACTCCACACGGAATATCATTTTCGTTTAAATGTTTTACCAGAGCATCACGATCTGCACCAATTATTCTTAAGGTGTATTGATGAAAAACATGACAATTACAGTCATCATAACGCTCCGATGCACAAGTTTCACAAAGGCTTGGAGTTATAATTTGATCTATTCCTTTAAAAGCTTCTGTATACTTCTGGGCCGACTTTTGGCGTGTTGCATTGTACGTGTCTAAGTTTGGCAATTTCGCACGTAGCACAGCTGCCTGAATAGAGTCTAACCTACTGTTTACACCTACCACATCGTGATGGTAGCGCTCGTACATTCCGTGGTTTACTATTCCTCTAAGACTATGAGCCAGATCATCATCATTTGTAAAAATGGCGCCACCATCACCATAACAACCTAAATTTTTTGATGGAAAAAATGAAGTTGAAGCAACATGGCCAATAGCTCCCGTTTTCTTTTTAGAACCGTCTTTCGAAATATAGTCGGCGCCGATTCCCTGTGCATTATCTTCAATTACGTATAGATTGTGTTCTTCGGCAATTGCCATAATCTCGTCCATATTAGCAGCCAGTCCGAATAAATGAACAGGTACAATTGCTTTTGTTTTTGGAGTAATTGCTTTTTTAATCGCCTCCACATCAATGTTGAAAGTAACAGGATCAACATCTACCAAAACCGGAGTTAATTGCAGAAGTGCAATAACCTCAACCGTCGCAGCAAAAGTGAAATCGGCCGTAATCACTTCATCACCAGGTTTTAAACCAAGTCCCATCATTGCAATTTGCAGAGCGTCGGTTCCATTGGCACTAGGAATAACGTGTTTTACTCCTAAATAATCTTCAAGTTCTTTTTGAAATTCGTGAACTTCGGGACCATTTATAAAAGCGGTGGTTTCTATAACATTCATTATCGAGCTATCCACGCGCTCCTTTATATTTTCGTATTGACCTTTAAGGTCAACCATTTGTATTTTTCTCATTCTTAGAATTTATAATTGTGTAAAATTACGAAAATGAAATTTGTTATTTCGGGCTTCGATACATTTTGACCGCAAATTACCTTTACTTCAAAACAACGTTATTGAGCGAAACTGAAACATTTAATCAATTTTTACTGAAGAGCTTTAATCTTGGTAAAAAACAGCACCTTTTACAGTCGGTAAAACGATCAAATTCTCATAAAGCAGGGTTTTTTCTCAGTACCGAAACACGCAACATCATTTTTTAACAGAATTCAAAACAACCTTTTATAATCTCACATACTAAAAACTGACTGTTAGAGTATCCGTGCGGTGCTTGAGTGTTTTGAAGGCACTAAAGGAAGCATAATAATACCCAACACATCTATTTTCTTTCAAAACGTATCGAAGCCCCGAGCACTGAATTTTGTACTTTTACACCCAATGCACACAATCTATAATTTATTAATTCATTTAGCGTCCTTTGGTTTGAGGATTGCAGCACTGTTCAGCAAAAGGATGAAACTTTTTGTTGATGGCAGAAAGGATGTAATTGAAACTATTGAGCAGAAAATTGCAGCAACCGACAAAACTATTTGGTTCCATTGCGCCTCTTTAGGTGAATTTGAACAAGGCGTGCCTATTATGGAAGGCGTAAGAAAATTAAAACCAGACCATAAAATAGTAGTCAGTTTTTTTTCACCTTCTGGTTATGAAAACAAGAAAAACACCCCGTTAGCCGATGTGGTAGTGTATTTACCAATGGATACGCCATCAAATGCCAATAAGTTTATTGAATCACTACATCCCTCCCTGGTTTTTTTTGTTAAATATGAATTCTGGCCTAATTACCTATTCGGACTTCAAAAACGAAATATTCAAACATTGTTGGTTTCGGGTGTTTTTAGAAAAGATCAGATGTTTTTTAAGACGTATGGCCGATTTATGCGAAAAGCGCTTACTGCTTTTGAACACTTTTTTTTACAGGAAAATAATTCTGAATTACTTCTAAAAAATATAGGTTTTACAAACACAACCGTAAGTGGCGACACTCGATTTGATCGCGTTTCAAACCAGTTAAAAATGAATAACACCTTGAAGTTTGCAGAAGAATTTAAAGAAGAATCGGTCTGTATTGTTTGCGGCAGCACTTGGGTAGAAGATGAATCTGTTTTGATTGATTACATGAATGCTTCGGCAAATGACGTGAAGTTTATCATTGCGCCACATAAAATTGAAGCTGAAAAAGTTAAAGCGTTAAGACAAAAAATTAATAAGAAAACGATTCTACATTCAGAAAAAGACAACGTGAATATTTCCGATTACAACGTGCTTATTATTGATTGTATTGGGTTATTAACCAAGTTGTATAATTATGCCGACATCGCTTATGTGGGCGGTGCTATGGGCGCAACCGGACTTCACAACATTTTAGAACCCGCAACTTTTGGAATACCAATCGTTATTGGAAAGAATTTTAAAGAATTTCCTGAAGCTGGGCAACTTCAAGATTGTGGAGGACTATTTGCCATATCCAATCCTGAAGAAGCTTCTGCAATTCTAATAAAACTCGTTGAAGACAGAAGCTTTCGATTAAAAACGGGAGAAATTTCAGCGAATTTTGTAAAAAACAACACAGGAGCTACCCAAACAGTATTAGCCTATATTTCTTCGCTTTAGTCTACTAGAAGTTCATTTTAGTTCATTAAATCACTTACGATTAGCCCCCGTATTGTTTATACAACCAAAACATAAACAACAGTGAATCAAGGCAGTATCAGGTTCATCTGTATCGAAGTTATTTTACAACGTTGCAAAACCTTTCTACTGTTAATACATTTTAAAAATCCCTTAAATTATTTTTAAATTAATCGATACCGTAAATAATTTAGGAAATAATTACCAATTTCTTATTCAAAAAGATATAGATTTGCTTAAAACCAATAAAACCACAGAAATGAAAAAGTTATTAATTTTCGCATCGATAGCTGCATTGTTCTTAGGTTCTTGTAGAGAGAACAAAACTGAAACAAAAGAAGTTATACGCGAAGTACACGTTGAAAAAACAGAAGCACCGAGCGAAGGAGCTTTAGAGCGTGCCGCTAAAAAAGTTGACGAAAAGGTCAATGATAAAATTGACGAAACAATCGACGAAATCGACTAGAGATTGCTTTTTTCGATAAATCAACACAAACTACAATCAATCACTAACAACTAAAAACAAACAAAATGAAAAAGTTAACAATGATTGCCTTGCTCGCAGGCTTTATGACCGTATCACTTACTTCTTGCAGAGACCAATCAAAAACTGAGGAACTTGTCGAAGAAATGGAAGACAAAGGTGCCGAAATTAAAGTGAAAGAAGATAAGATTAAAATGGAGACCGAAGACGAAAAGGTTAAAATAAAAACCGACGATGACGGCGATGTGAAAATCAAGCAAAAAGACAAAGATTAGTCTGAAGATAACTCCTATTAATTTCAGGAATTAATAAAATGGATGTTCAAACGAGCATCCATTTTTTATTTTAAACTTCTAATCTGCCCTTTTAATTCTTCCATAGATTCTTGCAACTGCCTAAGCAGAACACTATCCGAAGGTTCGTCTACCCCAAAACTTAGTTTGCTATTAACCATCCAAAGTTCTTGAATATCCCTTACTTTTATATCAATTGGCAAGTAATGTTCGTTAATAGAAATTAGTCTGATTTGATTGGGGTTATTTGGAATTCTCTGCAGTTTCTTGACCAATACAGAATCTTTTAAAACAATAATATAAATTTTGTTATCTGAAGCTTCGGTAATACTTGAAACAGCACGTCCCAAAACCCATTCTTTAGGCCTAATATTAGGCATCATACTATCCCCTTCCACCTGAAATCCGCGGTATGATGCATTTCTATATTCTGGCAAAGGAATATTAAAACTGGGCAAACTCTGATACCAGTCAACATCTTGAATATTATGCGGATATCCTGCCGCCGCTTTCTGACTTACCAACACAATATTATCATTACCACTAGAATCTATCGTTACCACCATTGGCGATACATCACCGCTACGCGCAATAATATGTTTGTCATTGCTTTCACCGTACAGCCAGAGTGGGTTAATATTAAACTGGCTCATTAAAGTCGTTACAATTTTTCCTGAAATTTTAGTTTTTCCACGCTCAATATCCGCAGTAGTAGATCCAGCGTTTAAAAATTCTGCAAACCCCTGTTGTGTATAGCCAAGTTCTTCACGTAACTGTTTGAACCGCTTGGCTTCAAGTGTAATTGATTTTTCCATAGGCTAAAAATATGAATATTTGGAATATATCCAAAATTAAAGCGGATAATTTCCTAAAAATATTTTTGATTTTTCAAGAAAATAGTTTATAAAAAAAATAAACGAATCAAATTTTTAGTTACTTTTGCGCACTAATAATCACTAATCTATTTTCGAAATGAAAAAAGTATTTTTATCACTTGCTGCTCTTGCATTAGTTGCTTCTGTTTACTCTTGTAGAGAAACTACTAAAGAAAACGCTGAGGACACTGCAGAATCTATTCAGGCTGAAACTGAAAACGCATTAGACAAAGCTGGCGATGCAATCGACAACGCTGCTGATGCAACTGAAGAGGCTATGGAAGACGCTGGAGATGCTGTTGAGCAAGCTGCTGAAGACACAAAAGAAGCTGTAAAAGACGCTACTGACGGTCAATAAGCCACTATTTATCTACTATAAAAACGAAGCCCTTTCTTTATTGAAAGGGTTTTTTTATTACCCGAACTTTTTTCTCTCTTCAATACAAAACACCGCTTACCCTCCTTGTATACTCCATCTTCTAAGTAAAAGGTTTTAAGTTTTATTCGTATTTTTTCTTATAGGAACTCGTGTCCAATTTTGAGATGATTTTGGCTTCGCTCTAAGTTTTGAAATCGCTTCGGGTGAATTTAATTTCTTTGTATGTTGTTTTTTCTGAATGGAGGTAAATGGTGTTGCAGTAAGCTTAAATTTGTACTTCAAATGATGTCGTAAAACCGGGAAAGGTTTGGTAGGCTTCCATTTATTTTCTTCGAGGGCAATTCGAATAAACTTTAAATCCAGCTCACTTCCTTCTAAATTTGGGCTTAATCGGTTAAGATTTTCAATATGATTACGATAATAATCTTCGAACAATACATACTTAAAATCGAAGTTATTTAACCTTTCATACAACTCATCAATATCTGCTCGAACCCTGTTGGCTCTTCCTGGGTTTGAAAATCTATCCCTAAATTCGACTATTAAATCGTGGAACTTACGCTGTTTTTCATAAAGCGGCTTTATTCCGAGTGAGAGGATATTTAAAATTAAATCGGCCATTAGATTTAGCGTTATTATGAATGGCAAATTTACGGATTCGGTGGGAGAATGTTAAGTTTAAAGATAAATCATGCTCGGTATTATTTAGGCTGATAATGCTTAAAAGGTGTTTGGCAGTTATGTTCTGGAACTGATGCTATTGTAACTGTGTTAGCAGAAAATATAAGTTGTCACTAATCATCCTCTTCCATTCCAGTGTGTAATGGCACGCCGTCCATTTCGTTTTCGTCCAATTTTGATACTGTCACTCCTTTTTTGTCGAATTCCACAGCAACTCCATTCCCGAATGTATAAAGAAAATAATACATGCTGTAGTGTGCTTCCAACAATTTCAAAATGGCTAAAAATTTCAAACAAGGAATTTCAAGATATTTGTATTTCTTTTTTTTGTATTCTTGATAAGCCTCCCAATTTGAGTTCTCTAAACCGTACTTCCCCAATTCCATATTATTATTTTGTGCAAATTCAATTTCTTCTGTATCCGGGTAATCGAGAGCATTAAAATTAATATTGGATGGTAGATTATCTTTCTCGGAATATCTAAAGAAAAAATCTACGTCGCTATCTACGATGAGTTTGTGGTTTACTGTAAACATACTGAGTTCAAAGTGATAATAATTATCGTTGAAGGAATTGTATTGTTGCCAAGAAAAAACTTTAAACTCAGGGTGTGAAACTTGAATATGAAGAAATATCCTGTGTAAAAATCTCATTTCTAACTCGGGTGTGCCATACCCTTTATACGCATACAAATATTTTTCATCCTTGATTAACTGCGCTATATCGTGAGGCGGGATATTTAGCTTATCTAAGAAATCAATTATGTAATTAAACATTTTTATGGTTGAATTTATAGGTTATTGAATTGTGCTTCTCCTCTTTGGTAAAAGCGGAAGGCGGTAAACCTTGGCCGTGCATCCACGAAGATTTCATCATCTGTGTAAGGTAATCTTGTGCTGTAGGAATAAAATGATATGAAAAGTCTTCCAAAATATGCTGTTCGGCAATGTCTATTACCGAAATGGATTTTTTGTCACTATTTGTTATGGTGTTGCCAAAAATTTTAGGTAAAATATGATTGATAAACCAACTGTTATGCGTGAGTGCGCGGTGGCGATTATCAGCAAACGCCATTTTGCTGCTATCTAGCAATAAATGAACTTCTAAATAGTCATCCATTTTACCTCCGAACTTTTTAGCGCTACTTTCAGCGTGTTGATGTGGTTTTCCCATTTTTTCTTTTATTTACAATTTCCAAGTTCCTCACCTTAATAAAGTATTCAAAATTTTATTGTTTTACTCAAAATAGAACTTGTAAGACCTCACAGGTTTCAAAAACCTGTGAGGTCTGGAGGTTTTTCAGTTAATGTCAATTTTGTCAATCTTTTGCATCAATCTATCAGTTTCAAAAATTGCCATAATTATATTTTTGAGTTTTGAAACATAAAAAACTCCTAGAATTCAAGGCACATAAGATATACCTTAAATTGTTAATACTCGATGTTTTAGTTCCTATAAAAATGGAAAATGAAGGAGATACTATTAGTGAAAATCGTAAAAGCGAAATTTTGATTTAAAAGCGAAGCTCAATCATACAGAAACGGTACAAATAAAAAACCTCAACCATTTGATAAACAAAAGATTGAGGTTTTTAAAAGTACTGATGGCGGGACTTGAACCCGCACGCCCGAGATGGGCACAGGATTTTAAGTCCGGCGTGTCTACCAATTCCACCACATCAGCGTTTCGATTGCTTTACTGTAAGCAATACGAGGGTTGTCTAAAACAACCTTGGACTTAACAAAAAATGCCGATGCTATCGGCAATTTAAGCAGAGCGAAAAACGGGATTCGAACCCGCGACCTCCACCTTGGCAAGGTGGCGCTCTACCAACTGAGCTATTTTCGCATTATATTTAAAAGAACTAGAACGAACTCCTATCCGCCGCGGCGGATGGCGCTCTAACAACTGAGCAATTTTCGCATTATATTTAAAAGAACTAGAACGAACTCCTATCCGCCGTGGCGGATGGCGCTCTACCAACTGAGCAATTTTCGCTAATAATAACCAAGATCGTCACTTGAATAACCAAGCGGGTGCAAATTTAAAACTTTTACTTGAATGGCAAAGAATATTGAATGGAAAATTTCATTTATATTTCAAATTATTATAAAAAGAAATAAACAACCTCCATTAGTCTGTTTTCTTCAACAATAAAAAACTTATTTCTTCAGTTTAACAGAAGCGTTTCGTTGTAACATACGCTTAATTTCATTTAGTTTCATCAATGCTTCTACTGGGGTTAAGGTATCAATGTCTATGTCGAGAATTTCCTCTCTAAGTTCTTCCAGCAAAGGATCGTCCAGCTTAAAGAAACTCAATTGCATTTCATCTTTCGATACAGCCTTCATTTCTTCGGTTAATTCTTCTGAAGCGTGACTTTTTTCAAGTCTTTTCAGGATTTTGTTTGCGCGCAATAACACTGCTTGTGGCATACCCGCCATTTTTGCTACGTGAATTCCAAAACTGTGCTGACTTCCTCCTGGAATCAATTTCCGAAGAAAAAGTACGTTGTCCTTTAATTCCTTCACCGAAACATTATAATTTTTGATTCGCGCGAAAGTTTCGGTCATTTCATTTAACTCGTGATAATGGGTGGCAAAAAGCGTTTTTCCGCGTGTTGGGTGTTCGTGCAAATATTCACTAATCGCCCATGCAATCGAAATTCCGTCGTAGGTACTAGTCCCACGACCTATTTCATCTAACAGAATCAAGCTGCGTTCCGAAAGGTTGTTTAGAATACTTGCAGTTTCATTCATCTCGACCATAAAGGTAGATTCGCCCATTGAAATATTATCACTCGCTCCTACCCTCGTAAAAATTTTATCAACATAGCCCATTCGCACTTCAGCAGCCGGAACAAAGCTCCCCATTTGTGCCAATAAAACAATTAGCGCAGTTTGCCGAAGAATAGCCGATTTACCACTCATATTCGGCCCAGTGATCATAATAATTTGCTGCGTTTCCCGATCGAGAAAAACATCGTTTGCTATGTAGGGTGTATCGGGCGGCAATTGCTTTTCAATAACAGGATGACGACCTTCTTTAATTTCCAAATCGAAAGAATCATCAAATAGTGGGCGGGTGTAATGTGCCTCTTTTGCTTGAGTAGCGAACGAACATAGGCAGTCTAATTGCGCAATCAAGGCTGCATTTTGTTGAACGGAGCCAATATACTGAAGCATCCACTCCACTAATTTTGCAAAAAACTCCTGTTCTAATGCGAGTATTTTTTCTTCTGCTCCCAGTATTTTCGCTTCGTATTCTTTGAGCTCTTCAGTTATATAGCGTTCTGCATTTACAAGGGTTTGCTTCCTAATCCACTCGGCAGGAACCTTGTTTTTATGCGTATTTCGGACTTCGATATAATATCCAAACACATTGTTTGAAGCGATTTTAAGTGAAGAAATACCTGTGTTATTGGTTTCACGTTCTAGCATTTCATCTAAATACTCCTTGCCATTTGCTGAAATATTTCGAAGTTCATCCAATCGTTCCGAAAAACCTTCGGCTATGGTGTTTCCTTTAAGAACATTTACAGGTGCTTCTTCAAAAAGCGTTTCTTTTATTTTATTCCGAAGCAATTCACAATCGTGTAACTGCTCGCCAATTATTTTAAGCGATTCGTTTTTAGAGTTTAGTGCCAGCGCTTTAATTGGCACCACGGCTTCTAATGAGTTTTTAAGATGAATAACTTCACGCGGATTTACTTTTCCTGTTGCTACTTTGGATATTAATCGTTCCAAGTCGCCAATGCGTTTGGTATATTGTTGAATTTTCTCTAAAACCGACTGATTATCAAGTAAAAAACTGACAACTTCGTGACGGCGTGTAATCTTTTCAGTATTTTTTAGTGGCAGTGCCATCCAGCGTTTCAACAATCTCCCACCCATTGGCGAAATGGTTTTGTCTATAACATCCAAAAGCGTCACCGCATTTTGCTGATTGGAATGATACAATTCTAAATTCCTGATTGTAAACCGATCCATCCACACATATTGATCTTCAGCAATTCTAGAAAGTCGTGAAATGTGTTGCAGTTTGGTGTGTCGTGTTTCGCTTAAATAGTGAAGCGCAGCACCGGCAGCAATAACACCGTCTTCCAAATGATCTACCCCAAAACCTTTTAGGTTTTTTGTATTGAAATGTTTTGTAAGCGTTTCGAAAGAATAATCACTTTGGAAGATCCAATCTTCTAGATGAAACACGTGGTATTCATTGCCAAAAGTTTCGGTGAAAAGCTTTCGTTTTTGCTTTGAGAAAAGCACTTCTGAAGGGCTGAAATTCTGAAGTAATTTATCTACGTATTCTGCAGAACCTTCCGAAACCAAGAACTCACCTGTTGAAACATCTAGAAATGAAACCCCAATATTGTTTACCGCTACTGAGCGTTTTGAAGTTCCGAAGTGAACGGCAGCCAAAAAGTTATTCGATTTAGAGGTAAGGATGTCGTCATTAAAGGCAACGCCAGGTGTTACCAGTTCTGTAACCCCTCGTTTTACAATAGTCTTGGTCATTTTTGGATCTTCCAATTGGTCGCAAATAGCAACGCGGCATCCAGCCATAACCAGTTTTGGCAAATAGGTATTTAATGAATGATGCGGAAAACCAGCCAACTCCATTTTATCGCCACCATTATTTCGAGCTGTGAGGGTAATATTTAATATTCCTGCTGCACGAATGGCATCTTCTCCAAAAGTTTCATAAAAATCGCCCACACGAAACAGCAACAAAGCATCAGGATATTTAGCCTTGATAGTATTGTATTGCTTCATTAAAGGGGTTTCTTTTTTCGCCATAATTGTGCCTGGGTAAACAGGTTTCTTTTTATTTAAATAATTAACCGATAAATGTAACGAAAATGCACTTTTTTAAAAAATGAAGTCCAATCGAATTGTCGAGGTTTATAAACAATTAACTTATTCTAGGTATGCGGACTTCAAAAAGCACCTAAAGGAAATTAGAAGCTAGTTTACAACCCATTAATTATTTCAATTGCTTTCTGCAACCTTTCCTCTTTGTTTCCTTCAAGAATTTGATAAGGGAAGCTGTTTTTTTTCAATTCAGCTTCAAAAATATGGAACATTTCTTCGCGATTGTTAGGTTGATCTCGCAATATATCGGCTTCCCAAGGAATGTCTATATACGTTAACAAGTACATAGCCGTGTTGTTTTTTAATGCTTCTTTCTGAATAAATTCAGGACAAAACCCATTGTAGTAATATTCTGAATACACCTTCAATTCAAGTAAATTTGTATCACAGATAAGCAGTTTTTCAACTTTTTTTAAAGATTCCTTTTCAAGTTCTAGCTGCCCTTTGGCTATGGGAACAAGATCTTTCTTTGAAACCATTTCTTTTTTAGTCTTCCATTTTTCTTCTAAATAGTGTCGCATAAACTCGGGAACCCAGAGCGTATTGTAATGCGCTGCCAACTGCTTTGCCAAAGTCGTTTTTCCCGTAGATTCTGGACCGTATAATACAATCTTTTTCACTTTAGTAAGCTAGTTTCGGGTTTATTCAGGTTTTTCTTCCACGCCTTATAACCAACTATTGAAATGACGATAAACAATAGAAATTGAAATGAAGTAAACATAAGTCCTTTATAAAAATATAACGGAAATGAAATGATATTTCCTGCGAGTAAAAACAACCAGTTTTCAATTTTTTTGCGAGCCAATAACCACATTGCAACAAAAAATATTGCTGTGGTCAAGGTATCGACATACGCTGTCCAACTATTCCATTTATCGAAAACTTTATAAATAATGAAAATAAAAAAAAGAGTTCCGATAAATATTCCTAAGCTAATTTGTTTTTCTTTTATAGTGGTTTTTGTGATTGGCGTATAGTGTTCGGAATCTACTTTTCGGGTCCAAAAATACCATCCGTAAATGCTCATTGAAAAGTAGTATGCGTTTATAACCAAATCGCCCAAAAGTCCATAAACTGCCAGTAGATACACAAAAATAGCAGTGCTTAAAATGCCAGTTGGATAGATTAGAATGTTGTCTTGTTTCGAAAACCACGCACTCAATAGACCGAAAACAACGGCAGTAATTTCCAACGCCACAAGATATGGAGGGACATTTTGGTATTCAGCAAAAAACCAATCAAAAATGTGGCTCATAATTGCTTCTGTCGGATTTTACGATTTTTATGTAAAGCAAACCGCGTTCTACTGCTTCAAGGGCTACCTTCATCTCTTTTTGAAGCATATTCATAACCTCATCATAATCGCCATAAACTTGTGTACTCAGCGGATTTTCAAGAACCGTAAGTCCAGAATTTCTCAGGTTAGTTATAAAGTTTATTATCGCAGGTTCCCAATCGTCTTGCAACGGCGAAAGTGTGAGTTCTACTGAAATTTTCATATTCGATTTTTTTTCAAATTTATAGGTTTTCATTGTGGTCATTGGGGCTTAGCGGTATGTTTTTTTTACCACAGAGGCGCAGAGATCACAGAGGTTTTGAATTTTTGGAATTTACAATTTTAAAATTTGTTTGGAATTTGGAATTTGGAATTTATTTTTTGGCACTTTAATCCTCAAAGGCTGTTCCCATCACAATCATATCTGCTCCCGCAAGATATGCGGCCTGTTTTTGGGATTCAGATCTTATTCCACCGCCCACAATCAACGGGATTTTTATGGCTTCTTTTACTTTCGCTATTATTTCAGGTTTCACAGGAAATTTAGCACCACTTCCTGCTTCCAAATAAATAAGTTTGGCGCCCATATACTGCCCGGCCAAAGCCGTGTGTACAATATCTTCAGCATTTTCTTGTGATATTGGCTCTGTTGCAGTCACTTTTGAAACAGACGAATGATTTCCACCGTCGATCAATAAATAGCCCGTTGGAATGATTTCTAATGGCGAATTTTTCAACTTGGCAATAGACTTTACTTGTTGTCCCACTAAATATTCGGCATTGCGGCCAGAAAGCAAGGTTAAAAACAAAAGCACATCGGCCAAAGAAGTAATATGCGAATAGTCGCCAGGAAAAAGGAAAATTGGGAGCTTTGTGTTTTGTTTTAATGCTTTCACGACACCTTCGGTTTCGCCGTTGGCCACAGTGCTGCCTCCTACAAAAAGATGTGTAGTATTATTAGGAATTTTATTCAGAAAAGCATCAATCTCAACATTGTCAAATTTATCAGGATCTATAAGAATAGCGAGCAATTTTTCGTTCGCTTTTACCGATTTCAGAATAGCATTATAAAAAAGTTTGTCCATTTAATTTCGGTTAGAAATAAGGGCATAGGCACAGGTAAATCCTTCAAACTCTAGAAAATCTATGTCATAAGTCACTTCTTTAGCGCCATAGGTAACAGTGGCGGTAGTTCTGTCGTGATCTAAGTCGAATTCATCAACATCTATATGCTGAAGGAAACTCACGCTTTTTTCTGAAAAACTTTTATAAAGTGATTCTTTTGCACACCAAACAATGGTAAGCTTTCGCATTAAAGCATCTTCATTTGCGATAGTGCGATATTCTTCAATAGGTGTAAATTTATGGGCAATCCGAAGTATTTTAGGTCGTTGTTTTTCAATATCAATCCCCACTTCCATATCACTAATTATAATTGCTGAAAAATTAAATGAATGCGTGATAGAAATATACTTATCATCATTTAAATGTGGTTTTCCATTTTCATCATAATACAAATCGTGATCTGTATATCCCTCAATCGCTAATAACTGACGAATGCTCATAAATGCACGTCGGTGAATTTCGCTTTTCATATTTACCACCCGATTTGTACAATTTTCAGTGAGTTGAATATGCTTTGAAAGGACATCAAAAGACTCTTCAATTTTCCAAATAAGTACTTTGGTTGAGGGGTTTACTGTTATAGTTTTGTAAAGTGGCATAGAATATTAGAGAGATATTATGTACTTTTGCAGACCTAAATGAAAAATCAAAATTAGTTAATATCAATGAGTTTCCCGCCTTTGTGGGAGATAAAAATCAAAATTTATGTCAACGAAAACAGTGCCTTACACGGCGTACAAAGTAAAAGACATTTCTCTTGCAGATTGGGGAAGAAAAGAAATTGAACTTGCGGAAGCAGAAATGCCAGGACTTATGAGTCTCCGTGAAGAATATGGAGCAGAGCAGCCTTTAAAAGGAACGCGTATTGCAGGATGTTTGCACATGACAATTCAAACTGCAGTACTTATAGAAACACTTGTTGCTTTAGGTGCTGAAGTTACTTGGAGCTCTTGTAATATTTTCTCAACTCAAGACCACGCTGCTGCGGCTATGGCTGCTGCAGGAATTGCAGTGTATGCTTGGAAAGGAATGACAGAAGAAGAATTTGAATGGTGTATTGAGCAAACTCTTTTCTTCGGTGAGGAACGCAAGCCATTAAATATGATTCTTGACGATGGCGGCGACCTTACCAATATGGTTTTAGACAAATATCCAGAGCTTGCTAGCGCAGTAAAAGGTATTTCTGAAGAAACCACAACGGGTGTTCACAGATTATACGAACGCGTTAAAAAAGGAACACTGCCTATGCCTGCTATCAACATTAACGATAGCGTTACAAAAAGTAAATTTGACAACAAATACGGATGTCGCGAAAGTGCTGTGGATGCTATTCGCCGCGCAACAGATTTAATGCTTGCTGGAAAACGTGTAGTTGTATGTGGTTATGGTGATGTTGGTAAAGGAACTGCAGCCTCGTTTAAAGGAGCTGGAAGTATTGTAACTGTTACCGAAATTGATCCAATTTGTGCACTACAAGCTGCAATGGACGGTTTTGAAGTTAAAAGACTAGAAACTGTTATCGGAAATGCCGACATCGTGATTACTACAACTGGAAACAAAGATATTATTCGCGGAGAGCATTTTGAAGCAATGAAAGACAAAACAGTTGTTTGTAACATTGGTCACTTTGACAACGAAATTGACGTGGCTTGGTTAAAGAAAAACCACGGAAGCACACACGTTGAAATAAAACCACAAGTTGATAAATATACTATTAACGGAAAAGACATCATCCTTTTAGCTGAAGGCCGATTGGTGAATCTTGGTTGCGCTACAGGTCACCCAAGTTTTGTAATGAGCAATAGTTTTACCAACCAAACCCTTGCTCAAATTGAGCTTTGGAAAAATGGTGAAAACTACGAAAACAAAGTATATATGCTTCCTAAGCATTTAGATGAAAAAGTTGCAAAACTTCACCTTGAAAAAATTGGAGTTGAACTTACTGAGCTTAAGCCGGACCAAGCAGAATACATTGGAGTAACTGTTGAAGGCCCATACAAGCCTGAGTATTATAGATACTAATTGATTTACGATTGTAGACTTTAGAATTACGATTCTATTCAAAATTGAAACCCTTGCAGCAATGTGAGGGTTTTTTTATTGGCTGAAATAAATAGTAACTTCGACAAATACATTCGAATGTAAAATTTCAATCAAAATGATTAAAAGCTCCAAACTCCCAAACATTCCAAATTCCATCTTCTCAATCATGAGTAAAATGGCGGCAGAACATAATGCTATTAATCTATCGCAAGGTTTCCCGAACTTCCCTAGTGATTCAAAACTGAATGATTTGGCAAGTGAGGCGATGCGTGAAGGGTTTAATCAATACGCACCAATGGCAGGCGATTTTGAACTTCGAATGGAAATTTCCAAAAAGATAGAAAAGCTTCACAGTCGTTTTTACAATCCAGAGTCTGAAATAACCATAACTGCAGGTGCTACACAAGCTATTTTCACGATAATCGCTACAACCATTTCCAAAGACGACGAAGTGATTGTTTTCACCCCGGCGTATGATTGTTATGCGCCTACAGTAGAATTATTTGGCGGAAAGATTGTTCCCATTCAACTGAAGCCTCCGTTTTACACAGTAGATTGGACGGAAGTTGCCGATAAAATTTCTTCAAACACGAAAATGATAATCATCAATAGTCCGCATAATCCAAGTGGGATGCTCTTTTCTGAAGAGGATATGTTAGAGCTGCAAAAGTTGGCGGAAATACATGACCTATTGGTTTTAAGCGATGAAGTGTACGAGCATATTATTTTTGACGGTAATATCCACCAAAGTGCATCTAAATATGAAACCTTGGCAAATCGAAGTTTTATTACAGCTTCCTTTGGAAAGACATTTCACAACACTGGTTGGAAAATGGGCTACTGTGCAGCTCCAGCATATTTAATGAAAGAGTTTCAAAAAGTTCACCAATTCAATGTTTTTTGTGTGAACCATCCCTTTCAAAAGGCTTTTGCTACGTATTTAAAAAACGCTAATCACTATTTAAACCTTTCAAACTTCTATCAACAAAAGCGAGATTTCTTTTTGAATGTAATGGAAGGGTCAAAATTCAAAATTGTTCCTTCAAAAGGCACTTATTTTCAAATGCTAGACTTTTCTGATATTTCAAATGAAAACGATATTGCTTTTGCAGAAAGGCTCACAAAAGAATATAAGGTAGCCACAATACCTACTTCTGTCTTTAACAAAGACGGAGCAGACTACAAACAAATTCGTGTTTGTTTTGCAAAAACTGAAGAAACGCTAGCGGAAGCAGCAACAATTCTAAAAGAGTTTTCTAAGCTTTAATTGAAATAAAAGATTTTCTATAACAATCAAATTACAGCTTTTCGCAAAGCATTCTTACTTCTTTCTCATAGCGTTTAATTATCCTTTGCTGAAGCGTATTGTTTTTTGGAATACTTCGTCCATCGATTTCAACTATTGGTGTAAGTTCACCCATAGTACCTGTAGCGAAAACTCCATCGCCATTATAGAACTGAGATAACGAAATATCCGCCTCGACAAGAGCGATTCCTTCCTTGTTACACATTTCCATTACTGAATTTCTTGTAATTCCAGGAAGACAAGCGTGGGCAAAGGGCGTATAAACTTTTCCATCTTTTACCATAAAAACATTGCTGCCATTCAGCTCAGCTACAAAACCGCGATCGTCTAACATTAACCCTGCATCTTTTCCAGCAACATTGGCTTGAATTTTCGCGATGATATTATTGAGCAAGTTATTATGATGAATTTTGCTGTCTAAAAACTGAGGAGAATTTCTACGTTGACTTGTACTAATTACTTTAATGCCGTGATCGTTATCGTATACTAGTATTTTCCATTCGGCTAAAACAATAAGGCAAGATCCGTTCTGGTTCAACCGTGGGTCCATACCACTGGTTATTTTTTCGCCACGTGTTAAAGTGAGGCGGATGTGTGTATCATCGGTCATTCCATTAGCATCGAGGGTTTGCTTTATTGCATCTTTAATAAACTCTTTAGAAGGAATATCGACAAAAGCCAACGTTTTAGCCGATTCGTGCAAACG
The DNA here is from genome assembly GCF_900106795.1 of Aequorivita viscosa. Taxonomy (GTDB): domain Bacteria; phylum Bacteroidota; class Bacteroidia; order Flavobacteriales; family Flavobacteriaceae; genus Aequorivita; species Aequorivita viscosa. Next base: position 67,251 of record NZ_FNNS01000002.1, read on the forward strand.
GGTTAAATGTTTGTCAAGACAAACAACGCCTTCAGGATATACGCGCAGCCCTTCCCAAACGGCATCGCCCCCTTGAACTGAGCTATCGAAAACTGAAACTTTCGCTTCGCTTCGCGGGAATAAACGGTCCCTGATAAACACTTGAATGTTGTCGTTCTGCGGATTTGATTTTTGAAGCATGGTTTCTATTTTTATTTAAGATTGAGGAATGTAGCACCTTCAATCATTAATTAATATGTTGTTTTTTAAAGTTTCGTAATAAGGCAAAGCTTCTTTCAGTAAAGGTTTTAAATGAATTGGTAACGGCTGAGAACTGCTTTTTTGAATAGCAAATCCATCAGAATTATGAACGTTGTTATACCAATGTTTTGCCCAAACTCCATCTTCGGGAATACCGCCCTTCTTCCAGCGGAGCATTTTTTCAGAAAAGGGAATGTTTAGCAAAGCGCACAGCTTCCTTAAATAAGTTTCCGGATTCTTTAAAAGTTCATCACTATCGATAACTAATGGAGTTTTACCGTTTTTCTTCAGAAATAAAAACAATTCCGAAGCTTTTTTAATTCCGATATCGTTTAAAGTTGGCGTATGTATCACTTTAGCGAAAGAAGCAATTAGCTTTTTTGGGTGTCGGATAAGTAGAATATTACTCCAATTTAATATGAAATATGGAGATTGCTCTAAGTAATGATGTGCCATTCCTTTAACGAAAACTTGTGTTGTTTCAGCAAGTGAATTTATACCGTGAACAATCTCATCTGCGTTTAACTCCATGGATTGTAAAATTTCTTCTTGCGACGGGTGGCGGTTTTCAATTGAAGCATTGTTTAGATAATATCCATAAAAAGGCTCATCCAAAACTGCTGTGTCTTGGCGTTGCGCAAAAGAATACATCAGAGCAGTTGAAAGGTTACGAGGGCCAGAAATGAGATTGATTACCTTCATTTACTAAAAGTATTAATTTATTTGGAAACAGAACATTTCGAATAGGACTTTTAGAAATTTCCACAAACAGAATCCAATGAAAAGCGGCAATCACAAGAAATTGAATTCTTTATGATTGCCGCTATATAATTTGTGATCTAGAAATAAATCTAGTTCGTTTCTATACTATTCTACTGTAACAGATTTTGCCAAATTTCGAGGCTGATCTACATTGCGACCAAGCATTACTGCTATATGGTACGACAATAGTTGAAGTGGTATAGTTGTAAGTAAAGGCGTTAATGGCTCTGGAGTATGTGGCACTTCCATTACATAATCTGCCATTTCGCTTACTACTTTATCCCCTTCAGAAACCACTGCAATGATTTTACCTTTTCTTGCTTTTATTTCTTGAATATTGCTCACTACCTTTTCGTAATGCTCACTTTTTATTGCAACCACTACAACAGGCATAGACTCGTCGATAAGTGCAATAGGACCGTGTTTCATTTCGGCAGCTGGATACCCTTCTGCATGGATATAGGAGATTTCTTTAAGCTTTAAAGCCCCTTCTAAAGCAACTGGGAAGTTGTAACCTCTTCCTAAGTAAAGGAAATTACGTGCATCTTTAAAAACCGCGGCAATTTCTTTAATCTTACTTTCGGTTTTTAACGCTTCTTCCACGTGTGTTGGAATAAGCGCCAATTCGTGTAAATAACGCACAAAATCGCTATGGCTTATTGTTCCTTTGGCTTTTGCTAACCTAAGGGCCAACATAGTAAGCACTGTAATTTGAGTAGTAAACGCTTTGGTACTTGCAACCCCAATTTCAGGACCGGCATGCGTATACGTTCCGCTGTGTGTTTCGCGAGAAATTGTGGAACCTACCACGTTACAAATTCCATAAACAAAAGCGCCATGCTGTTTCGCTAGTTTTATAGCCGCCAACGTATCGGCAGTTTCGCCACTTTGTGAAATGGCAATTATTATATCTTTTGACGAAATAATAGGGTTTCTGTAACGGAATTCAGAAGCATATTCTACTTCTACAGGAATTCGCGTAAAGTCTTCGATAATGTATTCTGCAACTAGACCTGCATGCCAAGAAGTTCCACATGCTACAATGATGATGCGCTCTGCGTTAAGAAATTTTTCAATGTGATTTTCTAAACCACCAAGTCGTACAATTCCTTCGTCTGGAAGTAATCGTCCGCGATAGGTATCTTTAATTACTGAAGGTTGCTCGTAAATTTCCTTTAACATAAAGTGATCGTACCCTCCTTTTTCAATTTGCTCAAGATTCATTTGAAGCTCTTGAATATAAGGCGCCACTACTTTGTCATCTTTAATTTTACGAATTTTCACATCTCGTCCTAAACGGATAATTGCCATTTCTTCATCTTCAAGATAAATAGCATTATTTGTAAATTCAATAAAAGGTGAAGCATCGCTAGCTACAAAAAATTCATCTTCCCCAATACCAATGGCTAATGGGCTTCCTAACTTTGCAACTACAATTTCGTCTGGCTTTTTTCTATCGAAAAGTGCAATTGCATATGCTCCTACCACTTGGTTTAAAGCAATTTGAACAGCTTTCCCTAGCTTTAGTTTTTGATTTTTTTGTATATCTTCAATAAGGTTTACTAACACTTCTGTATCGGTATCAGACTTAAAAGTATACCCTCTATTTATCAATTCCTTTTTAAGCGTGTCGTAATTTTCTATAATTCCATTATGAATAATCACTAAGTCTCCGCTATTGGAATAATGTGGATGGCTGTTTACGTCGTTAGGCACCCCGTGAGTAGCCCAACGTGTATGCCCAATACCTAAGTTTCCGACTAAAGACATTTCGTTTTTAGCTTTTTCTTCAAGAGTAGCTACTTTGCCTTTTGTTTTACAAAGCTGAATATCCTTACCGTCAAACAATGCAATCCCTGCACTGTCATAACCGCGATATTCTAATCTTTTTAACCCCTTAAGTATAATGGGATAAGCATCCCTTTTTCCGATATAACCAACAATTCCACACATAGTTATTATTCTTGTTTTGTATAATAAATTTGAAGTTTTAATCTTTTTTCTGGGTTCGGGGATGAGTTTCCGTGAAGAATAGTTCCTTCGTGGGAGATTACAGTCCCAGTTGGTACTTTTTCAATACTTGGCTCTGTAGTTTCCAGAAGTTTTTGATTTGTACGATTTAAAACGTTTTGCGTAACCACAACTCCGAGTGGTACGTTAGTACTGTCCTTATTTATAAGGTTACTTATATGGTTTGTTATTCTTAACTTATAATACTGACCTGCATTATCACTTCCTCTCTCAAGTCTTCCAAAGTGTGTTGTCATAGCCTCTACAGGCGGCAAACCACTTGTTGGGTCTAGGAAATAATCTGCTAGCAAACTACTGTTTTTAAGATCGTAAATCATTATACGTTCGGGTTCGTTATTACCTCCCGTCATTAAATCTTGGTTTACGTAGAAAATTAAATTGGCTTCATTCACCAGCCATTTTTTAGCTCTAAGCAATTCTAAATCATCTGGCACCCCGTTATCATCGCTGTCATTTCCAAATAATTCAACAACAGAAATAATACCATCTCCACCACGCAGATATAGATTATCATTGCCCGTTACAATATTCGGATTGTCCAGATCAGACTGAATAAACTGCGGCAGCGGATCATTTTCAAAGGTATTTACAGTTACATCTCCAAAATTTAATTTGAAGGTTTTGTTAACTCGCTCTTCTGGCTCATCTTCATCGTCATGACTATAATAAATAATAACATAAGCTTTGGTAGCATCAAAAACAAATAGGTTTCCGTTGTTGTTAATATCTGCTACTTGAAAATGTAGGCCGCGCAAATAATTTTTAAAATTATTATTATTTCGAAGTTCTTGCGAGCCTTCTTTATCTATTATTTTTTCCTGAAAAAATGTGTTAGGTAAAGCAACACGAAGTCCTGGCCCTAATTTTTCTTCATTATCTTCTCCTTTGTTAAAAACAAATCCGTTGCTAGTAGGAATAAAATTTTCAGCAACAACGAGTTGAGAGCCTAAATTACTTCTAAAAAGAGGTCCTTGATTGCTGTAATAAGGCTGAGGATCCTGGAAGTCGCCTTCAGGATCTAAGTCTCTTAAAAAATAATTGGATTCTGATATAGTAATGTTTATGGGCGAACCACCGTAAATTGAATCTGTGGTATAAGTTGTAGTACTATCTACCGTTGTACTTTTACTATAATAAGGTATGTAAACAAAAACGCTATCTGCCGTTGCATTCTCACCAAATTCGGGATTATTCTTAGGCATTTTTAGCTGTGTTAATAAACTTACGCTTGTTTTGCCATAAACAGGATCGGCATAGACTCCCAACTGGTAAGCAGGCAGCCTATTGCTTTGAACTGGACTCAACTTTTTACTATATGCAATAATTTTTTGAGATTCGTCCAATACTCCACTAGGAGGCTCGGATCCTAAAATTTCAGATCCAATTGTACTAATATCTTCTTGACAGGAAGCGAAGGCTATAATTAAAACAAGAATAACGCCAACTCTCGGCAACAATTTTGTATGGGTCATACTTAACAATAAGGGTGAATTTATTTTAAAACATCGTTGCAGTAAAAGTCTTGATAAGCTTGGGAAAAATCTTCTACTTTATGATATTTTAACACAGGCTTTGACAAGGAGTCGATATAGCCTTGAAGATCTTCTGGCACATCTTGAGAACCAATAATTACCGCATCCGAATTTTGAATTGCAACCTTCATTAAATTAAGGTAATTCGGTTCTTCCAGATCTGCTAATGCTTCTTCATCAATAGCGTCAAAACGAATTTTATCAATAGTATTTGTACCTAAAGCTCCGTCAAAACCTTGTCCGTAAACTGAGGTTACGATTTTACTGTTTTCAAACAAAGGTTCGCTTCCGTAATAATTGCGAAGGTATAGCGGCAAAAAAGATGCTAACCATCCATGAACGTGTATAATGTCTGGCGCCCAATTTAGTTTTTTAACAGTTTCAATTACTCCTTTAGCAAAAAATATTGCGCGTTCATCATTGTCTTTATAAAGATTTCCTTCTTCATCGGCGTAGGTTGCTTTTCGTTTAAAGTAATCGTCATTGTCTATAAAATAAACTTGAATTCTTTCTTTCGGAATTGACGCTACTTTAATGATTAGTGGCATATCCATATCATTAATTACCAGATTCATTCCCGATAGTCGGATTACTTCGTGTAATTGATGCCTTCTTTCATTGATATTTCCATATCGAGGCATAAAAATGCGAATTTGTCCACCCGAGCTGTTTATCATTCTAGGCGCTTCAAACGACATTGAAGAAATCTCGGTCTCAGGTAGATAAGGAATTACCTCTGAAGACACATATAAGACTCTCTTATCTTTCATCTATATATTTTTTACAATTGATTTTATTAGAAAAATGCCCATTTAATAGGCGCTAAACCGCAATAACCTAAGTCTATGGCGCTTTAAAAACACGCAAAATTACGAAAATTTATGTAGATTGCATTGAATATATTAAATTTGCCCGCTCTTAAACCGTTTTTATGGTGATACATACCACGAAGGAAACCTTGACACAGGCTTTATCTCTTAAAAGAAATAACGCCCGTAAGGCGGGAAAAAATTATAAAATCGGTTTTGTACCAACTATGGGTGCATTACACGAAGGACACCTATCATTGGTGCTTAAGGCATTGGAAGAAAATGATGTTGTTGTAGTTAGCATTTTTGTAAACCCAACACAATTTAACAACTCCAATGATCTTGAAAAATATCCACGAACCCCAGAAAAAGACCTCTCGCTACTCGAAGGTATTACAAAAGATTTAATTATATATCTTCCACAGGTTTTCGATATTTATGGGGATGATGTAGCTTCAAAGCAATATGATTTTGAAGGTTTAGAATTCGAGATGGAGGGAAAACATCGAAAAGGACATTTTGACGGAGTAGGAACTGTATTGACTAAATTCTTTCAGATAGTTGAACCCACAAAGGCATATTTTGGCGAAAAAGATTTTCAGCAATTACAAATTGTAAAAAAACTAGTTGCAGTTAATAAAATACCAGTTGAAATAGTGGGCTGCCCTATTTTAAGAGAAGAAAATGGCTTAGCTATGAGTTCGCGAAATGCGAGGTTAACTAAGCAACAATTTGAAGAAGCCTCCCTCATTTACAAAAGCTTGACGGAAGTCCGAGAAAAATTTGATTCTCACTCTATTGCCGACTTGAATAAAATAGTTGCGGAACGGTTTTTGCAAAACGAAGATATACAACTGGAATATTTCGAAATCGCTAACGAAGACACGCTAAAAACGGCACTTGAGAAAGCCAACGCTACTAAATACAGGGCCTTTATAGCAGCTTTTTTAGGTGAGGTTAGATTAATCGATAATATGCCTCTAAATTAATACCTTTGCGCCATGCAAATACACGTAGTAAAATCTAAAATCCATAGGGTAAAAGTTACCGGTGCCGACCTAAATTATATAGGAAGCATTACTATTGATCAAGATTTAATGGACGCCGCCAACATTATTGAAGGCGAAAAAGTTCAAATAGTTAATAATAACAACGGGGCTCGTTTGGAAACTTATGCCATTCCTGGCCCAAGAAATAGTGGCGAAATAACTTTGAACGGTGCAGCTGCTAGACTTGTTTCTCCGGGAGATGTGCTTATTCTAATTTGTTATGCGATAATGGATATAGAGGAAGCCAAAACGTTCAAACCAGCATTGGTTTTTCCAGACGAAGACACCAATTTACTCCGCTAAATTGAGCCGAAATCTCTCTAGATTCTTACAAATAACTATCCCTTTAGGGCTGGGAGTTTTCTTGATTTGGTACATCTATCAATCATTCACCCCGAGCCAACTTGCTGAAACCAAGAAGTATTTTTCTGATGCTAATTATGGCTTTGTTGCCCTTTCTGTTGCTTTAAGCATACTTAGCCATATATCGCGCGCTTACCGTTGGAGTTTTATGTTGGAACCATTGGGATATAAAACAAAAATGGCAAATAATTTCATGGCGATTTCAGTTGCGTATTTAATGAATATCTTCATTCCAAAAAGCGGAGAAGTTTCTAGAGCAATAATTCTCGATAAATACGAAAATGTGCCATTTCAAAAAGGCTTCGGAACTATTATTTCGGAAAGAGTCGTTGACCTTCTTTTTTTACTAATTTATACTATTATTGCCATCACTATAAAGTTTGATGCGCTGTATGATTTTGTGGTCGACAGTATCCCTGAATCTACACTTTACCTTATTATCGCAGGGATTTCTGTAATTATAATTGCAATTCCTTTATATATAAAATTTTCAAATTCGAATATCAACAAGAAACTAAAGAGTTTCGTTATCGGATTAAAAGAAGGAGTTTTCAGTATTCTGAAAATGAAAAAAAAGGGCGCATTTATTTTTCACACGTTTATAATCTGGATCCTCTACATTCTCTCGTTCTTCGCAGCACTACAAGCGTTGCCTATAACATCTGTGATTCCTATTGGCACCGTTATTATCGCTTTTGTTGTGGGCAGCTTTACGTTCGCTTTTACAAACAGTGGTTTTGGAACTTATCCAGCTGCCATTGCAGGAATATTAACCATTTTTGGAATCGCTAAAACTGCCGGTGTTGCCTTTGGTTGGATTGTTTGGATATCTAATATTGTTTCGGTTGTAGCTTTAGGGGTGTTATCACTTTTGCTTTTACCCATTTATAACAGAAATCGGATTGAATGATAAAGCTCTCTATTTTTCTTTCTCTCTTCTGAAAAAAATAAAATTACAACGAAACATAATCAAAACATTAAACGTAAACTTTCGTTTTTTAATCGTTTTATTTCTACCTACAAAATCAAAGTAGTTTCTTCAATTTTGGTTTTTATTTCAGCATTAAAGAGGGCTACAAAATGCTTCAGCAATTTCCCCTTAACCTCTTCCATAGAAACCTGAGCAACGCCCAATTCAACGTTTAAAGAAGTGACCGCCTTCCCTTTTATTCCGCATGGAATCATGTTATCAAAATAACCTAAATCAGTATTTACATTCAGTGCGAAGCCGTGCATGGTTACCCACCTACTCGCTCGTACGCCCAGCGCGCATATTTTTCTTACAAATGGTGTTCCTACATCTAGCCAAACTCCAGTTTCGCCCTTGCTGCGTTCTGCTTTAAGTCCGTATTCTGCCAAGGTAAGAATAACCATTTCCTCAAGTAAACGGAGGTATTTATGAATATCGGTAAAGAAGTTTTCCAGATCGAGAATGGGATAGCCAACGATTTGTCCTGGACCGTGGTATGTAATGTCGCCTCCTCTATTTATTTTGTAGTACTTTGCACCTATTGCCTCGAGTTTTTCTTCAGAAATAAGCAAGTTTTCAATATGACCACTTTTTCCGAGGGTATACACGTGAGGATGCTCCACAAACAGAAAATAATTTGGTGTAGGCTTTTGGATAGCTTCCTTTCGGTTTTGGCTCTTTATTGCAATAATTTGATTAAAAAGAACTTCTTGATAGTCCCACGTTTCCTTATAGTCTTTTAAACCTAAATCTTTGAATTGTATGGTTGCGTTCAATTTTTCTGATAATGAATGTTAGAATAATCTTATTAAAGGTATAAATGCACAATAAAAATGCTTCCCAGAAAGATTGTTAATCCCATTACGAGATGCACAAAGATATATATCAAGGATAATTAAGAAGTGTTAAATATTACATTTATCAACCAAAGATATTTTTTGACTTAGCGATTCATTTTTTAACAAAATAATATACCTGCACAGTTACTAACCGTTTAACAAACTTGAAATAAAAGAAAAAAAATCTTCCTGTAAATTACAAGCAGATTTAGGGATTTTAGAATTATAACACTTAATATCGATAGGCGGTATACAGCACTACAATAGCATCGGTATAATTATCTACGTTGAAAGTAAAACCATCCGAATTAAATGAAGTTAACGAAGCTGTAGTAAGGCCTAAGTTAGCTCCATTTCAATTTGCGTAACGAATACCAATACAATGGGAGTTTGAGGCATAGCGGGAAACATCATTAATAGAGTTTGAGCTACCGCCTCCCTGTATTATTTGTTGTACAACAGCCCCTCCCGATTGATCTGCATATCCCGCCATAAAACCAAAGTAACCTTCCTTGGTATTGTCATTATTACTAGATCCGTTATCCGCATTTAGGTTATAACTATCCACATTGGCATAAGCAACAAACTCTATGCGCTTAGGTTTAAAAGGTAGTCCCGAAATTCTTTGACTTCCCGAAGTGTTGATTATAAACTTCCCCATATACACCTGTTTTTCAGGTTTGATTAATTGTAACCAATTTGTACCGCTCCAGTAATAAAACCCAGCTGGTTTTAAACCACCAACACCGTCGTTATAAACCATAGTGCTGACAACTATTCCTGCCCCTCCTGGTATTGAGACAGTTGTGTTATCAGTCTTACTACTAAGTGTAACCCTTGGAATTAACACCCCTGAGTTTGAAGAAACTACATCTAGAGCAGCTTCTGGACTAGCTGTCCCAATCCCAACTTGAGCCTTTACAGTAAAGGATAATAACCTTCCTATTAAACTTAAATATAATACTTTCTTCATTTTTAATGTTTTAAATTGAGTTGATTACCTAGCTAAAATAATCTTAAGGGATTTCGGTAGTAATATTTATAAGCTGTATAAAAAACAAGTAAATTTCCAACAAGATTGCCTACTTGAGCATCTGTAACACTAAGAGTAAAACCGTTAGTATTAAACGATGTAACCGCACCAGATGTTACTCCAAGGTCATCTCCGTTATTGCCTGCATAACGCATCCCTATGCATTGGTTTGGATTGGCATACCTAGAAAAATCATTAATAGAATTTCCGCTTCCCAAATTAGAAATCAACTGCTGCTCAATACTTCCGCCAACATCTTTAGCAAAGCCTACTATATACCCAAAGTTGTTTCTTGCGCCAGTGTGATTCTTACCTTCTCCGTTTTTTGCATCAACATTGACAGAAAATATATTCGCAAAAGCTTTAAAAACTACTTTTTTTGGTTTAAACGGCAAAAATGAAATAGATATACTTCCAGTGCTGTTTAAAGTAAAATGTCCAGTATACACTTGTTTTTCATCCGAAACTAATTGAGTCCATTTAGCTCCTTCCCAATAATAGAAACCTGCAGGTTTTAACCCACCATCCCCTGTGTTATAAACCATGGTACTCTCCGCTACCCCAGTACTGCCAGGTATAGTAACGGTTGTATTATCCGTTTCGCCAGTTAGCGTTACTCTGGGAATCAATAGGCCAGTATTGGCAGATTGAATATCCAATTCTGCTTCGGGGGTAGCTGTTCCGACGCCTACTTGAGCATTGGAATTAAGAACGACTCCAATTAATAAGCTTAATAAGGTATAATATAGTTTCATTAAAAAATAATTTTGATATTGTTATTCTTGAAGTTCGTCCTAAGTCGCATTTTTAATTGACAACAATGAAATCGAAAACCCTAAAGTGATTATGCACTTCAATCGGATCGCTTATTTTATGGTTTATAAGCAGTGTATATTACACCAAGCCCATCTGTAAAATTATCGACGTTTAACGTAAAACCATCCGCATTAAAAGAGGTTAAGGATGCTGTAGTTAACCCTAATGAAACACCATCCTGATCTGCATAACGCATACCAATACACCTAGTACTAGACGCATAACGCGAATGATTATTTAGAGAAGCAGCACTTGCACCACCATGAACCACTTGTTGTAAAATAGACCCGCCTTCATTTTTTGCGTACCCATACGAGTATCCAAAATAGTTTTGATACGTCCTAACACCATTTCCAACACCATTGTCACTATTTAAAGTATAGTCTTCAATATTTGCATACGTTTCAAAACGTATGGTTTCTGGCTGGAAAGGAAGCCCAGAAATAGACAAGCTACCTGAACCTGTAATACGAAATTTCCCAGTATGCACCTGCACTTCAGTTTTTTGAAACTGCAACCATTCGACACCATTCCAATAGTAAAAGCCAGCTGGCTGCAGCACTCCATTACCATCATTAAAAACCAACGTTCCCTCTTCAACTTGAAGTCCATCGGGAGTAGTAACCGTTACAACATCAGCTGTGCTCGCCAATGAAACCCGAGGTATTAAAAGCCCTGCATTTGTCGATGTAATATCTAAAGCTGCCTGCGGGTTGGTCGTATTTACTCCAACTTGAGCATTTGATAGCGCAAAGACTAATAAAAGTGAAAGTATAAAAAAATGCTTCATTTTGGTCTGTAATTAATTGGACTTTTAATAAATCAATAAAATTTTAAAAAAGAATCATAAAAACGTAAAAACAGATAAAATTATTTTTTTTATCAAATTTTTTTGTAATTTTTTAAGAAAATCTAATAAAAACACCCAATTCATTAGATTAAGATGAAAGATAAATACATCCAAATTTCTTGAAACTGGTATTTTTTGCAACTAATTTAAAGCGATTAAAATCGTCTGTTCCATTGTTGAAAAGACATATAAATCATCACACGAACCATCAGCTTGATTATAATTCAAATTATTTCTAAGGGATTGCGAATGATCAAGCATTTTCCTGAGCCTTCAAATTAGAGAGCGTTTTCTGGAGTAAGAGAATGATTTAGACTCAAAGACTACCTTTAACAATAGAGATTAATTTAAGGTCGAAGCACTAGAATTAAAACGCACCAAACTGCGCCTAAAAACCATAAAAATGTTGTCTTCACAATTAAAATCATTCCATTTTTTTGTCTTTTTTCACAAAAACCAGAAAGTTAGTGTCTTAAAAATTCCTTAAATTGCATAAAGGATGTTATCTTTACGCCTTAAACATTCACATAATTATACCTAAAAAATGAAAACAAGCAATTTAAAATCGCTTCTATTTCTCGCCTTAATGATCGTTGGTTTAGGGATGAACGCACAGTCTACGCTGTGGGAGAAGGTTTCTCCTTCTGAAACCCAAAATCGATCGACCGAACTTAGAAACAGCACACCTGAAAAGTTTGACTTATTTAAACTTAACACTACAGCTCTAAAAAATCTTTTGGCACAAGCTCCAGAAAGATTTACAACAACATCTAACATTGTAATCGATTTACCGACGAACAATGGAGAGCTTCAAAGCTTTCGTGTTTACGAAGCTCCTACATTAGCCCCTGAGCTTCAAACAAAATACCCTAGTATCCGTTCTTATGCTGCACAAGGAATTGACGATGCTACTGCTATAGCACGATTTAGTGTTTCAGATATTGGCGTAAACGTAGCTATTACTTCGGCTCATTACTCTACCTTATATATTGACCCTTATACACAAGATAAAAACTTTTATATCGCTTATAACCTAAGTGATCTTCCAACTTCTAACAATTTTGAATGTTTAGTTGAAGAATCTATTGCAGCAGAAATTCCTGTAGATGTGAACAGAAATGCCAATGATGGCAAGCTTCGTACTTACAGATTGGCTTTAGCGTGTACTCGTCAATACGCGAGTTTTCACCTTACCCGCCAAGGTGTAGATAATAATGCGACTGACGCAGTTAAAAAAGCAGCAGTCCTTTCAGCAATGAACGTTACAATGACAAGAGTAAACGGTATTTATGAAAGAGACGTTGCTGTAACAATGGTTATTGTACCTAACTCAGATGAATTAATTTTCTTAACCGCTGCTACAGACCCATATACAAACAACAATGGCTTTACAATGTTGGGACAAAACCAAACACAATGTGATCAAAAAATTGGCAATGCCAACTACGATATAGGTCACGTATTTAGTACTGGTGGTGGTGGAATCGCTGGTTTACGCGTACCTTGTGTTACTGGACAAAAAGCACGTGGCGTAACAGGATTAGGCTCTCCAATTGGCGATAAATTTAATATTGACTTTGTGGCTCACGAAATGGGGCACCAATTTGGAGCAAACCACACATTCAACGGAACCGTTGGAGGTTGCGGCGGAGGGAACAGAAACCTTTCTACAGCAATGGAGCCGGGAAGTGGTTCAACAATAATGGCGTATGCAGGACTATGTGGCGCACAAAATGTTCAGTATAACAGTGATGCTTATTTTCACGCTATTAGCATTCAAGAAATTTGGAGTAATATCAAGTACGGAAACAGTAGCTCTTGTGCTGTTTTAACTGATACAGGAAACACGCAACCTACTGCAGATGCGGGGAGCAATTACACAATTCCAAAATCTACTCCGTTTGTTTTAACAGGTGTAGGAACAGATGCAGACGGTGATACACTTTCACACTGCTGGGAGCAAATGAACTCACAAAGTTCTACACAACCACCGGTACCTACATCGACAGGAGGACCAACATTCCGTACAAACATGCCAGAATCTACACCAGAGCGTTATTTCCCAAAAATGAGCTATGTACTTGCTGGTAACCTAGGAGGCCCTGGTACTTCAAATAAGTGGGAAGTAGTTCCTTCTGTTGGAAGAGCATTAAACTTTAAATATACCGTAAGAGATAACCACGCAGGTGGAGGATCTACTAACAGTTCTAACATGAAAGTAACAGTAGATGGTACTTCAGGACCTTTCAAAGTAACTTCGCAAGCTTCTGCAACTACGTGGCAGACTACTACTACTGAAACAATTACCTGGGATGTAGCTGGTACTGATGCAGCTCCTGTTAGCTGTGCTACTGTAGATATTTTGTTCTCTACAGATTCTGGATACAATTACCCTGTTACGCTTGCATTAAACGTTCCAAATACGGGAAGTGCTGTTGTAAATGTTCCAAACCTAAACACTACAACCGGTAGGCTTATGGTAAAAGGATCTGACAACATTTTCTTTAATGTAAACCAAGCTGTGATTTCTGTACAAGGAATTGTTGGTGTTTCAGATTTCTCATTCGAAGATTTCTCTGTATACCCGAACCCATCAAATGGTACTTTTAACCTAAGGTTTACTCCTGCTTCTGCCGATGACATCGAAGTTTCTTTGTTCGATTTGAGAGGTAGAATGGTCAATCAAGTAGTATACAGTGATGCTTCTACTGGACTTTTCAACAAGCAGTTAGATTATAATTATATTGATTCTGGAATGTATTTCTTAGTTGTTAAAAATGGCGACAAATCAGTAACTAAAAAACTGGTTAAGAAATAAGCACCACAAATAAAAATGTTTTAAAAGCGGTATCCAAAATTCTGGATGCCGTTTTTTTTTGTGTAAAATGCTAAGGTCTAACTCAATTAGCCCTAAAGAAATGAAAATACCGGAATGTTTTTATTGCGCTAGCAACGATACTTATTTAAGTTAAAATTATAGGAACGATGAAACAGCAAGCAGATAAAAGCAGTTTTTAATTATTTTTACTCAGATAAAAATTTAAAGGCCAACACTTCTCTCAAGATATCGCTAAAGATTGCTATTGTTGAGGAATCAACTATTTTCAGGTCCAGGAGAAACGGGGACCCGCCTCTATTCTTCCAAATACTATTTTTCTTAAATCAAAAAAAGCTCCTCGATTAAGAGAAGCTTTTCGTTTGTGCGGGCGGAGAGACTCGAACTCTCACACCTCGCGGCACTAGATCCTAAGTCTAGCGTGTCTACCAATTCCACCACGCCCGCATTATTTTTACAAGAAATCCTAAAAAAATTAGGAGCTTGTTCGCCTTTCACTTTCGTAGTTAGCGGGTGCAAATATAAACAAGAAATTTTATCTACAAGCAAAAAGTTTTCAGAAATATTAAATTTCTTTTGAAAAAAGATGTAAGCCATCAAGCTCTTGCCATATCTTCACGCGTTTCAGCCACTATTTTGTATCTTAGCACGAAGCTAAAAATTAACCTAAAAAAGAGAATCCCGTTCTTCGCGGGGAATGACTATGAAAAGCGCAAAACCTTATATTGAAGAAAACAAACAACGTTTTATAGACGAGCTCATTGAATTACTGAAAATTCCATCAATTAGTGCAGATTCTGCTTATAAAAAAGACGTTATTTTGACTGCGGAAGCTGTTAAGGAACAATTGGAAAAAGCGGGATGTGATACGGTCGAAATCTGCGAAACACCTGGTTATCCTATTGTTTATGGCGAAAAAATCATCGACAAAAACCTGCCCACCGTTTTGGTTTATGGCCATTACGACGTACAACCGCCAGATCCGTTGGAGTTATGGACTAGTCCACCGTTTGAGCCAGTTGTAAAAGAAACTGAACTTCACCCCGAAGGCGCCATCTTCGCACGTGGTAGTTGCGATGATAAAGGTCAGATGTATATGCACGTAAAGGCATTGGAATATATGACCAAAACCGACCAACTACCTTGTAACGTGAAATTTATGATTGAAGGCGAAGAAGAAGTAGGAAGCGTTAGTTTAGGGTGGTTTATTGAACGAAATCGAGAGAAACTTGCTAACGACGTTATTTTGATTAGTGACACTGGAATGATTTCAAAAGAAACTCCGTCTATAACAACCGGTCTGCGCGGCTTGAGTTATGTAGAAGTAGAAGTAACTGGGCCAAATCGTGATTTGCATAGCGGTCTATATGGAGGAGCTGTGGCAAACCCAATCAATGTATTGACAAAGATGATTGCTTCCCTTCACGATGAAAACAATCACATTACCATTCCTGGGTTTTATGATGATGTAGAGGAACTTTCAAAGGAAGAACGTGAAAAAATGGCGGAAGCTCCCTTTAGTTTAGAGGATTACAAAGCCGCTTTGGACATAGATGACGTGTACGGTGAAAAGGGATATTCTACAAACGAAAGAAACTCGATTCGTCCAACTTTAGACGTGAATGGAATTTGGGGTGGATACATTGGCGAAGGTGCTAAAACCGTAATTGCGAGTAAGGCTTTTGCAAAAATTAGTATGCGCTTAGTACCTGATCAAAACTGGGAAAAGATAACTGAATTATTTAAAAATCACTTTGAAAGCATTGCTCCAAAAGGAGTTCGGGTAAAGGTAAAACCACATCACGGTGGTACAGCTTATGTTACGCCAATTGATAGTTTAGGCTATAAAGCAGCTGAAAAAGCGTACGAAGAAACTTTTGGAAAAACACCAATTCCACAACGAAGCGGGGGAAGTATTCCGATTGTAGCCTTGTTTGAAAAAGAATTGAAAAGTAAAACTATCTTGATGGGCTTTGGACTTGACAGTGATGCCATCCACTCCCCCAACGAGCATTTTGGAATTTGGAACTACTTAAAAGGAATTGAAACCATTCCGCAGTTCTATCACTTCTTTACGGAGATGTCTAAGTAAAACATAAAGACCTGTCAGGTTTTAAAAACCTGACAGGTCTTTATATTAATTACACTTTCTTCACGTAGTCAGTGATAATAACAATTTGCTGACCGTCAACTCTACCTTCAATATATTTTTCGTTTTCACGATCTAGTGAAATTCTACGAACAGCAGTTCCTTGTTTGGCAATCATACTGCTTCCTTTCACTTTTAAATCTTTTATAAGCACTACTGAATCTCCTGCTTCTAAGATAACCCCATTGCTGTCGCGGTGAATTACAGCATCGCCTTTTTCTTCGGCTACACCAGCTTTAGCCCATTCTTTTACATCATCTTCCATATACATCATATCCAGTAAATCTTGTGGCCAACCTTCAGCTTTTAATCTGGTAAGCATTCTCCAGGCTGTAACTTGCACAGCAGGAACTGTGCTCCACATACTGTCATTCAAGCAACGCCAATGATTTGAATCAACTTTTTCTGGATCTTCAATTTGCTCTTTGCAAGTGTTGCAAGTTAAAACCGAAGCATCCGCCCCGCTTCCTGGTGAGTTGGGCACTTCAAAAACAGAAAGATTTTCTTCATTTCCGCAGAGTTCGCATTTGTTGCCGCTTCGCTGTTGTAATTCTTTTTCCATAATGCTATAATGTATTTCGACAAAGATAGCCGTTTGGTTAAAATTTATCTCGAAAACGAACCTTAAGATTATGGAATAAAGCTTGATGCCTAAATTTCGTATTTTTATAAAAGTTCCAGTTAAACCAATAACTCAAAAATCATGTATTGTAAACCAATATTACCCTCGTCCTTCCCATTAAGTCTTATCTTAGTTTTAATTTCGGGTTTTTCGGGTTTCGGTCAAATCAAACAACCGGATTTGGTTTCATCCTATAAAGCATATACGGAATTACCACGTGAAATAGGATATGCACACTTAAACAAAACCACATATCTAAAGGGAGAGATTATTGGATATACGGCCTATATTTTCGATAAAGCCAGCCACAAACTTTCAAGTACTGCCACAAATGTATACTGTACAATTTCAGACGAAAACAATACGACTATAAAAAGTGAAATGATTTTGGCCAACAATAGTGTTGCCAACGGGTCGTTTCAAATTGACAGTCTGTTTACTTCTGGAAAATACACATTTAGAGCCTATACCAATTGGATGCGCAATTTTGAGGAGCCAAATTTCTATGGGCAGATTTTAAACATATTAGATTCTGAAGCGAAAGACACACAAAAATCTATCGATTCTACTTCAAAACTGGATGCGCAATTTCTTCCCGAAGGAGGCCATTTTGTTGCCGATGTAAAAAACTCTGTTGGAGTAATTGTGAAGGATAGTTTTGGTTTTGGGGTTCCGAATCTAACGGGACATGTAGTGGATTCAGAAAACAATATACTCAACAATTTTACAACGAATAGTCTAGGTATTGGGAAATTCACTTTTAAACCCAATTCAACAGAACTGTATAAAGTGATTTTAAATTTTAATAATACAGAGCATATTTTTAATCTCAAAAAAGCAGCAGATCGTGGCATTGCTTTAACGATTAATGGTCTGGAGAATAGAGTGGCTATTTCTTTGCGAACCAATGAAAACACCAGTAAGCAGATAGGAAAACAAAATTACACCTTGGCGATTCACAACGGAAAGGTTTTAAAAACCATAAATATCAACTTTAAAAAATCTTTGGAAGTGATGAAAACCATCAATTTTGAAGATTTGAGTACTGGTATTAATATTTTTACGCTGTTTGATGAGCAGAATAAACCAATTCTCGAGCGGCTGTTTTTTAAATATGAAGGAATTAGGCTGCTAAACGCACAACCACCACAAATTGAAAATTCAATAGATTCATTGACGATAAAAATTCCTTTAAATAACATTAACGATACGCTAATCAATAATTTTAGTGTATCCATACTTCCTGGAAATACAAAATCCTACAATCCGAACAATAACATTATTTCCAGCATATATTTGCAACCGTACATAAATAGTTATATCGAAAATGCCGCTTATTATTTCACTGACATAAGCCGAAAAAAGAAATTTGAATTAGATAATGTGCTTTTAACGCAGGGATGGAGTAGTTATGATTGGAACACGATTTTCAACAATCCACCAAAAGCAAATTATGAATATGAAAATGGTGTCAGTTTTAAAGCAAACGCCAACGACAGGAATATTTCAAAATATATAATGTATGCTACCCGAAACAATGATCTTCAAGTTTTTGAAATAGACCCAAAGACGAAAGACTTTCAAGCGACAGGTCTTTTACCTATGGATAATGAAAAGTTGCGATTTAGCGCAATTAAAAACAATAATGCTACTGTAAAACCAAATTTATACGTACAGTTCTCTCCTTTCCAAACACCAACTTTAGGCTACCAAGGAAACTTCGCTCCGATAAAGGAAAAATTGAATACTATAAATAATGAAACACCGCCAATGTACCGACCGGGCTGGGAGAAGGTTGAAGACTTAGATGAAGTAACATTAACCGTAAATAAAGAAGCAGAACGCACCGATAGATTAAAGCGTGTTGCTTTCGGAAAAGTTGATGTTTTCGACGATTTAAAGCGTACAACGTCAATTGATTTTGCTTCTTATCTCCGCACCCAAGGGTATAAAGTTACAGAGTATATAGGAGAATTACAGATTATAAATACGAGAGGAAAATCGCCTATTGTTTATCTGGATAATATACGACTTTATAATACCGACGCCTTGTATAAATTTCCAATGGATAATGTAGATTACATTTCTATAAACAAGTTGGGAGGTGGCGAAGGCGGGGAGGCGGCAAATGGAGTAATAAAAATATTTACAGACCCTACGATTTCCCAAAACAAGTTAAAACGAAATGTAACTCAGGAAGTACCTGTTCCGTTAACCTTCAGTAGTCCAAAAGAGTTTTATGTGCCAGAATACACTTCCTATCAAAGTCAGTTTTATCAGGATTATGGAGTAATTGGATGGTTTCCGAGACTGAGGATTCAAGAAGATAGCAATCTAATTTTTAAAATTCCGATGCCTAAAGTAGAGACAATTTCCATTTTTATAGAAGGTACAGCAAATGATGGGAGTTTTATTTTTGAAGTAAAGAATATTTCTGTCCAATAACTTTGAAACGGCTGGAATCTACTTCTGACAAAGATTTAATAGCAAACTGAATATCCATAAAAAGCTATTTTAAATCTTCTATTCAACCATAATTTGAAGAAATAACCTATTCTACACTTGTAGAATTAAAATAATTACTCTACGTTTGTAGAACAATAAAACATTTTGAATATGGCCTTATCAAATTCTGAAGAACAATTAATGCAACTCCTCTGGAAAAAGGAACGCGCTTTCATGAAAGATTTAGTGGAAGCATATCCAGAACCAAAGCCCGCCACCACAACAGTTGCCACGCTTTTAAAAAGAATGCAAGACAAGAAATTTGTCGATTACGAACAAATTGGACGTTCCCGTGAGTACTTTCCATTGGTGAAAAAGGAAGCCTATTTTTCGAAACACGTAAATGGGTTAATTAAGAATTTCTTTAATAATAGTCCGTCGCAATTTGCTTCATTTTTTACTGAAGAAACCAACCTTTCCAAAAAGGAACTGGAAGAATTGAAAGCTTTAATAGATTCTGAAATTAAAAAGAAACATCCTTTAAAATAGTAAGTTATATCGACCTAAATGCAATTGAATGTTCAATCAATCCAATAAAAAACAATAGTAACGCTTGATTAATTAGATATGGAAAATTATATATTAAAATCTGCCGCCTGTCTTGCCGTATTCTTCGCCTTTTATAAATTGGTTTTAGAAAACACTTCCTTTCACCATTTTAAGCGATTTTATCTCTTAGGTGGTTTAGTTGCTTCATTTTTAATTCCGTTAATCACTTTTACAACTTATGTAGAAACATCACCTTCTACTTTAATATTGAATGAAGGGAATTCCCAAGAGATTTTATCCGAAGGCCCAGCATCTATTAATTATTGGCCAGCTATTTTATGGACGATTTACGGTTTAGGTGTACTATTTTTTAGTGTAAAATTCTTCAGAAACCTTTTTGGGTTAATTCAGAAAATACAAAAGAATCCAAAGTTTCGAAATCGCAGTTTTATAAATATTCTCTTAACTGAAACGGTAATTCCTCATACATTTTTCAGTTATATATTTTTGAATAAAGAGCAATTTGAGCACGATGAAATTCCTTCAGAAGTAATGTTACACGAAGAAGCACACGCGCGTCAAAAACACAGTTTGGATATCGTTTTAATCGAAGTTTTTCAAATACTATTTTGGTTTAACCCGATATTTTATTTCCTGAAAAGAAGTGTAAAATTAAATCACGAATTTCTGGCAGATCGTGCGGTTTTGAATGCCGGTTCAGAAACTTCACACTATCAAAAAATATTATTGGCATTTTCAATTCCAAATAACTATCAGGAAACCGAGTCGCCGTCATTGGCACATTCACTTAATTATTCATCCACTAAAAAACGATTCAAAGCTATGAAAACTCGAACTTCAAGTCGCACAATTTTATTAAGAAGTCTGTTGCTTTTGCCATTGCTATCGCTTTTGATATATGGATTTAGCACGAAGAAAGTTGAAAACATAAAGCATTCCAGTCAAATTCTTGAAGGAAAGCCATTTCTCAAAGTACACGTGATTGGAAAAACTATTACTGTGAATGACGCAGAAACAACTATTTCCAATTTTGCTTCAGCTGTTAACGCAGTTACGAATGATTGGAGTAAAAAAGATTTTAGGCTATACGAATTGAATATAAAAGAAGAAAATGTTTCAGATTCATACCGCGATCGTATCAATGCGGAATTTAGAAAAACAAATTTGGCAAAGCAATCCGAAGGAGAGAACATCTATATTTTAGGATCTTTTGGAGGATTACCACAACCACCTATGCCACCTTCAATATATGATAATGTTCCTGGCCCAAATCAGCCTGTTGAGCATATAAAGGCTATGGAAAAAATGGATGCCATATTTCTATATAACGATAAGTCAATTACTGCCGAAAAAGCTATCGAATTACTAAAGACCAATAAAAACTTGGCAGTTCAGACAACGCTAAACGACCCCAAACCGCCAGTGGTCACTATTTCCAAAAGATCTGATGATAGATTAATTCAGCATAAAGCCAACAAAGCAGAAATTGCCGAATATAACAAACTGGCAAAGGCATATAATGCCGCCAATAATAAAAATCAAGTTATTAAAAAGAAGGATTTAGAAAGACTTCATTCTTTATACGGCAAAATGTCTATTGAACAAAAAGGAAGCTCCGAACCATTTCCGAATATTCCGCCACCTTCACCGCCAGCACCTAAACCTATAAAAGTGAAAAGTGGTGATAATAACAATGTTCCGCCGCTTCCGCCACCGCCGCCAACTCCAAAGATTTCATATAATAAAAAAGTGAAATCTAACAAGAGTATGGATAAGGCTATTTATTATTATAATGATATGGTAATAACGCCTCAAAGAGCAACTGAGCTACTTAATAACAACAAAAAACTAAAGGTGTACATAACAAAAACAGAAGATGGAAACGGCACCGTAACCTTATCTGAAACGCCTATTTATAATAATAACGATAAGTCGTTAAAAACTCCTTCAGCAGAAAACAAAAATTTATATATGGCAGCAGAAGCACCACCTGCTCCAAACGCAGACCCTGTTAAGTATATTAAAGAGTTAGGTAAAAGAGGTGCCGTTTTTTACATTGGGCCTCATAAATACAGCTTAGAAGAAGCTATAAAAATGGTGGAGAAAAGTGAAAATGAAGTCACAATAGATACTAGCAATTATCCCGACGTACATTTAGGAGGTTGTTAATTAAGTTCACATATTATTCTAGTCGTGTCCGACTAAGACGTAAGACCGCTGCGCTTAAAGACATAAGATGTAAAACTTGCTTCTTAATTAGTTGATAATTAGGTTAAATTTTGGTGGTGAATTTAATAGCAAGCTATAATCTAATAAAAATGTCTTAAGTGCCTGTCAGGTTTCGCTGAACGGAATTTTGAAATATTTTAATCGGGTACTAATGATATTATTCCAAAAAAGAATGCTTCCAAATTTAAAATCTGGAAGCATTTTTTATAGTTAGATTTTCTTATAACTTATTCCAAGCATCGTTCAAAATATTGATATCTGGTAACAATTTATTCGGATCTTGAACAACACGTTTAACCTGCTTATCTGTTCTAAGTAAGTGGCTCCAGACATTGCCACGATGCCAAATTTCTACAGGTAGCTTGACTGTTTCTTGAGAGTCATCGGTGTATGTAACCAACAATTCTACAGGCATCGGGAAATCGCCGTTGTTTTCAACTGTAATTAAATAATCACCTTTGTAGGGTTCAACAGAAAGGATTCCTAAATCTATATTTCCGTTTCCAAAAAACCATCCCTTCCAGAACCAAGAAAGGTCTTCACCCACCACATTTTCAATATGATTAAAAAAGTCGTTTGGTTGCGGGTGTTTGTAGGCCCACGTTTTTATATAACTTTTAAAGGCATAGTCAAAGCGCTCGTGATCTAATATGTATTCACGAAGTAAATACAGTCCAGCTGCTGGCTTATAATAAGCTGTGTATGCAAGGTTTCGAGGGTTTGCAATATCGGCATAGGTGTCTATTCCTTCCCTGCCTTCTGCGGTTAAATATCCTATCAAAGTTCTAGGACTGCTAGACCGGGTTGGGTATTCACCATTATTAAATGCTTCGGTACTATAATGGTTTATGAAAATATTTAATCCTTCATCCATCCAAGGGAAGCGTCGCTCATTACTACCAACAATCATCGGGAACCAGTTGTGCCCAAATTCGTGATCGGTAACACTCCAAAGCGCTGCTCCTCCTCTTTGATAGCCGCAGAAACTTACGCCTGGATATTCCATACCCCCTACATTGGTAGCAACATTAATTGCATTGTGATATGGATAGGGATAATAGGTGTTTGAATGAAATTCTACAGAAGCTTTTGTATATTCGGTTGAACGTCCCCAGGCGTGGTTGCCATCACTTTCTTTCGGGTACACAGATTGCGCCAAGCCCGTTTTTCCGTTTCCAAGATTAATTCGTGCGGCGTCCCAAATGAAAGCACGTGATGATGCCCACGCCACATCACGCGTATTTTCCATTTTAAAATGCCAAGTTAGGGTTCCATCTTTTTTAGCTTGCGCCACAGACTTTGCCACCTCGTTTGGTTTAATAATATAAACAGTTTCGTCGCTTTTTTCTGCTTTTGCAATACGTTCCTGTTGCTTTTGTGTAAGCACCTCTTCCGGATTTTGTAATACACCCGAGCAAACTACCGTTTGATCTGCCGCAGCTGTGATCTTTACATCAAAATCGCCATACTCGCAATAAAACTCACCAGCACCTAGATACGGATCTGTATTCCATCCAACAACATCATCAAATACTGCCACGCGTGGATACCATTGTGCAAGCGCATAAACAGTTCCGTCTTTTGCTTCGAACCTGCCCATACGATCCATTCCTTCAACTGGAATTTTAAATTTAAAATCCATTTTAATTTCAACTTGCCCTCCTTTTGCTGCTAAAGGTTTGTCTAAAAAAAGCTGCATTCTCGTATCTGAAATTAGGTGTTTGGAAGAAGAACCCGTTTTGGTTTTTGCCAAGACATTTGACAGTTCTAACCCACCTTCTATATCACCGCTGTACCTACTCCCAGTTACAGGTGTAGTTAACGTACCTCGAGATGTTTCCGTAAAACGATTCTGTTCTAAGAAAAGCCAGATAAAATCTAACGTTTCTGGGCTATTATTGGTGTACTGAATAGTTACATTTCCTTTAATTGTGTGGTTTTTATCATCCAAGGTTGCCTCCAAAGAATAATCGGCGCTATTTTGCCAATATTCGGGACCAGGTTTTCCTGATGCTGTTCTGTAAACACTTCCTTGACGATACGTAAATTCATCAAATAAATGCTGGTTTCCATAATCGGCTTCTTGTGCGACGATTGAAAAAGAGAAAATAGAAATCAACAGAGAAAGAAAAAGGCTGCTTTTAAAATATTTCATCGTATAAGGGTTTTTAATAAGAAGAGAATGCGAATATAGTGATTTGGACTTGATACTTAAAACGTTTCGCTATAGCCTAAAAGCAAAAAAGTCTTTATACTTCGGTTGCGCTATTAGAGATATCAACGCACAATTAGAATAGTGCAAATAACAAGAAGTACCCATATATTCACGCTTCTTTTATAGCTTAACATAGGAGTATCTAAGGAGTTTAGTCGGCTTAGAGTCGGCATGCAGTCGGCATGCGGTCGGCTTTCAGTCGGCTTTCAGTCGGCTTGTAGTCGGCTTTGAAATTTGTTTTTTGGGAAGAAATGTATTATATTTACCTAAGGATCAACAAACTGTATGCCATGAGAGGATTCAACTACGAAAATAATAAAAATAATCCGAGGATCTACAAAAACTCTGACGAAATGACATTATGCAGTGTTTTTGTGAAGGAATTTAAGATTGGACTGCATCCCATTTTGAAGTATTATAGGGATGGGACGCTGCACAAGAGGCTAATGAAATTATTTATGGCGATAAAGGCAGTAGATGCTAAGTCTGCGCCTGGCAAATTAAACGTTGGAGAAGGTTTACGGACCTTAAAAGGGCAGCTACTACTGCGGCAATTTGTCTTTAATCCGAAATTGGGGATACGGCAGCAGTTAGGGAATCCACAGTTTAACGAGGAGGATTTTTCATTGTTATGGTCGGATTTTGACCCCTCCTCTACCCGATTTCCCAATAGCGCAACACATTTTGAGCTTCAATATTTGGTACTTGCCTATGACAGCGAACGCACTGTTTTTACGACTTACACTGCCGCTCCGGTGCGAAGGGCCCGGAAGGATGGGGCGGAAGAGTTGGAGTTGCGAACGGAGAAAGCGATTGTTAAGCAAAAAGGTGTTCAATATTTCTTGGCAATAGGGTTACGATTTTTGGAGATTCTCGGGGAGGAGGAATATCCGTTGTTGGGCCAGAAAGCGGTGGGGATTGAGATTTTGGATGTGGTTTGAGGGGAATTGGGATTCGGGAACAGTGTTGTTTGAGAAAAGAACCAAGACCGCTGGCACTACTAGAACCAAGGGCCAAGACTTTTAAGCGTCGAAAATTATAAGTAGTTTTTAAAATTTGAAGCGACGGACTTGCTTAAGTATATCTGCAAATCCAGCTTCGTCTACTTTGAAGGCTTTTTGCAGTTTGGGTACTATTTTGTTTGTATTGTTTTATTAAAACCTTTGAGTGACGGTCTCGGCTATGCGTAGTGCGGGATTTCAAGGCACTTCACTTTCCGTTTAGCTGTTAGTTTATTAAATGTAATTACTTTCATATCAGTACTTTCGCCCGAATTACGTATAGCCATTGTTGGGCAATCGTACTTTTTTTTCGTCCGTCTGTCAGCGTTGGCAAAGACATACTCTTTGGCAAGTTTTGGCTTGTGTGTTGGCTGGTGCGACTTGCCAATGTGTATGGCTTTAAGCGTTGGCTTTTCCATCAAAATATTATTTCGTTCAGCATTTGTTTTAGGTTCAGATGTTTTGCTCCACTAACAGTTTTTGAATTCATTGAAACCAACTCAATCCAATCCATTATTTTTTTCTTTTCGCTCGTTTTTTCGTTCCAATATTCGGTTAACTCAATTGATGATGTGTTAATCAAAACCTCTAAAACCGAGTCTATATTCTCAAACAACTTAATATAGATTCTAGGAATATTCTTGTATGTCTTATTCTTGATTAGATAATCGTCTTTTCCGCCTGCTGTAAATAAATCTCTAATATTTGGGCATACAACAGATTCCTTTGTTACTAACCAAATAGCTAGTCGAGCAAATTTGTCTCCTCGATTACTAAAAACCTCTGGAAAGTAAACCATTGCTCTATTTTTTATTTCTTGCTTTTCTTTTTGGTTTAGATTATTCCAAATATTTATGACAAGGTTACTTGCTTGTTCTGTATCTTGTATCCACCATAAATCCTGTCCGGGTTTTAATTTACTTTTATAGTAGTCTGTAATTGGTTTTATTGGGTTTTTCTTTTGTCTTAAAGTGTCGTAAGGCGTTTTGATTTTGTCAAATATAGTTTTGCCTTTCTCCAAGTTCATATCTATTAAATATCTTGGCGAATGAGTAACAACGACTTCTGACAAGCATTCTTCATATGCTCTACATTTGAATTCAATCGGTTTGCCGAGTTTGCCAAATAACATAAATATTCTCTCAACATCTTCAACTCTTGTCGATTCCAAAAGGCTGTTTCCTGTTGTTTTCCAATGATTTTGAGTAGTCGTTTTTACTTCTATTCCGTAAAATTTATTTGCGATAATGTCAGGGAATTTTTGCCCGCCAATAACTTCAATAGAATTTTCAAAAGCAGTTCCTACTGCTAATTCAGTCATTACGTCTCCAACATAAGGTTCAAGTTTGTTGCCTTTTAGTTGTTCTATCTTTTTTGGTGATTTTTTGGCGTGTGCATTTAACTCAATAATTGTTGAATTAAGCAAAGCATTGAACTCGTTTTTATGCGGTTCTGAATTTACTGATACTACCATTATTTTTTAAAATATAAGTCCCAAACATCTTCTATTCTCTTTGCTAAATTGTAAGCGAGTAGAGGCGGAACAGCATTCCCAATTATTTTATATGCTTTTGATGGACTTACCAAATATGAGCCTTTACGACCTTGTTTATTCTCAATTACAAATTCATAATCGGGTGGAAAAGTCTGGATTAAAGCACATTCCCTTGGTGTTAAACGTCTTTCTTTTAGTCCTTTTGAAAGTTCTTCGGTCAATATTCCTCCATTTTTTTTGGATAATCGTCTGAACTCTATATTTCCGTGGTGTTCAGCTCGAATTGTTGGACTAATTCCATCAGGCTTAATTTCTATTTGTCCTTGACAATGTTTACCCATAAACTTTGCTTTTGAGTAAAATTTTTGGGATAAATCATTGGATTTTTCTGGCTCTTCTAAATTTGCAAAAAGTTCTTTTAAATCTACGTGGCGTTTTAAATTATCACCGTCCGTAGTATAAGCGTGAGTTGGTTTTGGGTAAGGATTAAATTTTTCTGATATAATTTCCTTTTCCAATTTTTCTAGTGCGGATTTTTTTAAAGCAGATTTCTTGATTCCAATAAAGAAAACTCTTTCTCTTGATTGTGGAACTCCATAATCAGCTGCGTGTAAAACTCTTGGCTTTAAAACTAAATATCCATTATCTCCTGTAGATGAAAAATCACTTTGAATAATGTCTTTTACGTTTGAAAGGTTTACCAAACCCTTTACATTTTCTGCAATGAAAATTTTGGGTTGAGTAATTTCAATCACTTGCTTCATCCACATATAAAGCTTTCCGCGAGTTTCTTCTGTAGCACAAGTTTCAGTGTTTAGTTCGCCTTTGTGGTTTTTATGGGAATTGAAACCGTTTCTTTTTCCTGCGACACTAAAATCTTGGCAAGGAAAACCGCCTGTAACAATGTCGATATTTTCAGGAAATATTTTAGTTCCGCTTTGATGTAGTTTTACTAAATCTACGATACTATCGGTTTGATAGTCTTCTATATCGTGTCCTCTTTTGGAAAAATAATGCACCCAAGCATTTCTCGCATCTTTTAAAATGTCGTTTGCAAAAACTGTATTGAAACGAGTTTTTTTGAGTTGTACAAAATTATTGTCAAGTTCCTTTTCTATAAAATCAGGGTTTAAAATTTCATTTACAGAAGATTTTAAAACAGAAAAATCGCCTTCAAACCCTAAATCCATACCTCCACATCCTGAAAATAGAGAAAGCATATTTAAAGTTGATTTTCCTTTTACCTCTTTTTTTTGCAATTCAGTTTTTACGTTGAATTTTACAGCCAATTGTGGTTCTTCAACTACGCTTGTGTTTTCAATATCAGTTGTCAATGTTCGCATAGTTAATTTTTTACAGGATGAGATTTTAAATATTTTATTTTTCTTTCTGCCACTTTTAAAGCTTTGTTTGCACAATCTTCGTTTGCAATTTCATAAGCAATTTTGTCACTTATAAATTGAATCATTAATTCATCTTTATCGAGTTTTAGGATTTCGGCAAGTCGTTCCAACATTTCCTTCGTTGGTTTCCGCTCGTTTCTTTCTATTTTACTCAATATTGCTTGGTCAATATCAACATAAGCAGAAACTTGTCTTAAAAGCAGTCCCAACTCTTGTCTTTTGTTCCTTAATATTTGTCCGATTGTTTCCATTTGAAATTTATAACTTGACAGTAAGTGTCAAATATAGATAAAATTTTTTAAGGCTAGTATTCAGATTGTATTTTTTCGAGCGTTGGAAAAAAACAGCTCTTTTGGTTTTTCAGGGTTGGGTTTTAGCATTGGCAAAAACCAAATGTGCTATTTGTGCGGTGAGCTTTTTGTATGTTGCCAAACATGTATATACCCGAAGTATCACAACAAATCGTGGTGTATATATCGCATAAAAACGAAACTCAAGAAAGAAATTATAATACTATCGGTATTCAAACTTAATTAAAATATAATTGAATTTATTACGGAAAACCGTATTCAAGTAATACTTAATAACAATTTTACCTAAAAATTATAAATACCACATCAAAATAGTAAACACCAAGGAGGACATTCAACCTTAGCAAAAAAAGAGGTCAACGATCCCAAATCAGGGCAAACCGACATACACTGGTTCAGTCAACACTGCATTCATGTTGGGTTCCCGAAAAACTCGGGACAAGCAGTGCCGACCACACGAATGTTTAGTTATTGTGGGCTCGTTCTTTTTCCACGTTTAGTTTGGGGAATGTAGACTAAAACACTTCGACTGCGCTCAGTGTAACAGTTGGAAGTCCATAACAAAGGGGAGGCAAAATTGTATGTTTTTTCCTATTTAGACTAACAACAATTTTTGCATAATCCTGAAATCCCACAACTTTTGGACTTGATCCCTTGATCCTTGGAAGTTTATAACAAAGGGGAGAACCGGTATTAAACAAAAAAAGCCTCTCCACTTCGGCTCCGCTCAGTGCGGGCTTTAGGAAAAGCTTCTCATCGGTCTATTTCTAAACCACAAGCCACCTTTAAGTGACTCAACACAACATTATTGCTCTCTCCGTGTGAAAGAGATTCCCTCCTTCGAGGGAATATGCGGTCTGGACGAGACTCGAACTCGCGACCCCCTGCGTGACAGGCAGGTATTCTAACCAACTGAACTACCAGACCAAGTTTTTCAATCCGCCACGGCGGACCTCAACAACAGTTGAGCAAAGTGAAAAATTGTTACCATACATTTTGAGACTACTCTCTTGCCGTATTTAGCGGTGGCAAATATACCACTCCATTTGATTCCTACAAACTATTTTTAAAAAAAAATGAAATAATTATTTTCATTCGTCATTTCCCATCCTAATGCAACTCTTAAAAATCAAATGCAAACAATCTGATGGCGCATGCTTAAAACTAGCCAAACTTCTGACGCTCTACTAAATAAGTAGTCAATATTTTATTAAAACTGTCATTTATATTTGTACTTACATACTTAATTCTGTATTGTGCACATCGCAACTGTAATTCTTGAAAATAGTCTTGAATAGCTTCTTCATACTGATGTTTGATGTTGTCTGCATACAAATTAATGTGTTCTCCAGTTTCGACATCCACAAAACGCTTTGGGCGATTGTTAAAATCAAAGTTAACTTCGTGTTTTTTGTCGAACGTATGAAAGAGGATTACTTCGTGCTTATTGTATTTTAAATGCTGCAGCGCTTCAAAAAGCTTTTCTGCTTCTACATCGCTTTGTAACATATCTGTAAAAAGAAATACTAACGACCTTCGTTTCAACTTTTCAGCAATTAAATGAAGGTGCTGATACGTTTCAGTAGTTGATTTTTCTTTTAAAGAGCGTAACGCTTCTTGTAATTTCTGAAGAAGCATTTGATGATGTCGCTCACTACCTTTTTCAGACGAATAAAACTCGTATTCTTCACTATAGATACTTAATCCCACTGCATCGCGTTGACGTTTCATCAAATTCATAATAGCTGCAGACGCCAAAACTGAAAAACCAATTTTATTTAAGGAATTTATATTGAACTGTTTTAGTTTTGGGTAGTGCATTGAACTGCTATTATCCACAATTAGATGACAACGCAAGTTTGTTTCCTCCTCGTAACGCTTTGTATAAAGTTTATCTGTTTTTGCAAATAACTTCCAATCTATGTGTTTTGTGCTTTCGCCAGCGTTATAAATTTTATGTTCGGCAAATTCCGCAGAAAAACCATGAAACGGACTTTTATGTAATCCAGAAATAAAGCCTTCTACCACCTGTTTTGCAAGTAGTTCGAGGTTTTTAAAACCTGTAATTTCATTTATTTCCTTTTCTATATTCATTTAATAATTTGAAGCATTTTCGAAGATTTTTTAGAATTTATAAAATTAATGCAAAAAAATACCTTAATTAGTTAGTCGATTTTTTAAGAATAAAGAGTTTTTCAAAATCACCTTTAATAATATTTTTATCGCCATCGAGCATCCAAACCTGGTTCTCTCCAACTTTAAACCAAATAGGCTGATCTTCAGTTTTAAGAGAAACTTTTGAACCCGATTTATCCCAAGTAAACTCTCCTTGTTCTTTAAGAGGCTCTACCAGTGGTTTTCCTAAATAAGTCATAGAAAGTGAATATGTATTATCGTTATTAAGTTCTAATACTATTTTAATGCCTTCGCAATCTGCACAAGGAGTTACACCTTCATAAACACCAGCCCAATCTAAAGAATTTTGAGAATTGTGATCATCAACAACCTCTGACACCATTACATCCATATTTTCTTCGACAACCATTTCTTTCTTTTCTTGATTTTTACAACCAGTCAAAGTAAGAAGGGCTATTCCGAAAACGAAAATTAATTTTTTCATGTTTTTGTGATTATTTTATAATTTGAATACTTCCGAAGTTTACTAAATTCGAAATATTATTCCATTACACCATCAACTATTCCGTATGCTACAGATTCTGAAGCGTCCATCCAATGATCTCGATTGAAATCTTTCATCACTTTTTCAAAATCTTGTCCACAGTTTTCAGCAAGAATTCTCGCACTTATTTCTTTGGTTTTCAGAATTTCTTGTGCCGTAATTTCAATGTCGCTAGCTACACCACGCGCTCCACCACTTGGTTGATGAATCATAACACGAGCGTGTGGCTGAATGAATCTTTTTCCTTTATCGCCTGCTGAGAGCAATATACTTCCCATTGAAGCTGCCAAACCAGTACAGATTGTAGTGACTGGACTTTTAATTGCGCGCATGGTATCGTAAATGGAAAACCCAGAAGTTACATATCCACCTGGACTATTAATGTAAAACTTAATTTCGTCATGGCTTAAGGCGTCTAAATACATTAAACGCTCCACGATATGTCGCGCACTTCTGTCGTCTACCATTCCCCAAAGAAACACTTTTCGTTCTTCAAGTAATTTACCATCTATTTTATCCTGCACTTTATTTGTTTTGCTCATAGTTTTTTTGTCTATCCTCACAAGTAAATTGCGAGGTTGTTTTATCATTTTATTTATTAGAAATCCTATCTGAGCTTAGACTAGAAAACGGGTTGTAAACTCATTTAGAGATTTTACTAATATAGAAAAAGGCTCAGCAATACGCCAAGCCTTTCGTTATTTTATTTTTTTTAAAAACGTATTAGAGTAACGAGTCTATCGCTTCTGCGTATACATTTTTAGGAGCAACACCTACTTGGCGGCCCACAACTTCACCATTTTGGAAAACCAAAACTGTAGGAATATTTCGCACACCGTATTTGGCTGCAAATTCCTGATTTGCGTCTACATCAACTTTTCCTACAACAGCTTTGCCATCATATTCTTTGCTGAGTTCTTCCATAATAGGACCTACCATTCGGCAAGGCCCACACCATGCTGCCCAAAAATCAACCAACACGGGCTTGTCACTTTTTAATACCGCTTCTTCAAATGTTGCGTCTGTTATTTCTAATGCCATAATCTTGTTTTTAATTAATATACAAAAGTAGTCAATTTTTATACGAAACCTTACAGCCCTAACATACGTTTAGGAAATGATTGTATTGATTTTATCTATTCTTTTGAAGTTTTAAATTAAATCAATAACACCTTAGCACTAAAATAATGAGCTAATTTTCCTCGGTATTTCGGGCGGGTATATGTTTAAAAATATTTCGATTAGCTTAAAATTAGTTCAATTTATATTTTATTTGTTCTTTTTGCAATTCTTCCAAAAATTCTTTAGAAATATTGATTTTGTGCTTTCTACTCGGCATGGTTAACTTTATTTTTTCGGCTACTTCATACACCACAAAATACAGCTGTTTTTCGCCTTTGTGCGTTTCTATTAGTCCTTTTAGTTTTTCAATTTTACCATCTTCCAAATCGCTCAATGGCATTTGAAGCGTCAGTTTTTTTGAATGATTTTCCATTACATCGTGAAGCAACTGAAAATTGTTGTACTGCAACCTAGGCTCACCTTTTTTGCCTGTATCCCTGTTCATCCATCCTTCCTTTACGAATATCTTTCCATAAATAAAGGAATTGGGAACTAAGAAATGGCGCCATTTTAAATAATCTTCACCAAAAATCTTAAATTCGAAACTGTCGTCATAATCTTCCACAGTAAAAATCGCCCAACCCTTTCCTGCTTTCGATTCTCGATGTTGCACATCGCTTACCACTCCGCCAAAACTCATTTCCTTGTTCAAAAATTCTTCTAAACGGTTAAAGTCAGAAACTTTACAATTGGTAAAACTTCGCATTTCGATTTTAAAATCGTCCAGGGGATGTCCAGAAATATAAACTCCAACTACTTCCCGTTCTTGTTTTAATTTTTTCATTGTGCCCCACTCCTCACAAGGTGGAACCTCTGGCTCTGGAATCTGCACTTCGCTTGCGTCTCCAAACAAACTAACCTGAGCTGAGTTTTGGGTTTCTTGATATCTGGCGGCGTAACGCAGCACTTTTTCAACAAACATTACGCCGTCGCCATCGTCGTGTAGGTATTGTGCTCGGTGGGTATTGAAACTATCAAACCCTCCAGCCAAGGCAAGGTTTTCGAACGCCTTTTTATTTGCCGCCCTAAGGTCTATGCGTTTGGCTAAATCAAAAATCGATTTGTATTCTCCGTCTTTCCTGTTTTCAACAATAGTAGCAACTGCGCTACTGCCAACTCCTTTTACCGCACCCATTCCAAAACGCACTGCTCCTTCGTCGTTTACTGTGAATTTATGAAAGGATTCGTTTACGTCTGGACCTAAAACTTTTAGCCCCATGCGCTTACACTCGTCCATAAAAAAGGTGACTTGTTTAATATCACTCATGTTGTTACTTAGCACCGCAGCCATATATTCTGCAGGGTAATGCGCTTTTAAATAGGCTGTTTGATATGCAATCCAAGCGTAACACGTAGAGTGTGATTTGTTGAACGCGTAACTTGCAAATGCTTCCCAATCTTTCCATATTTTCTCCAGTTTCTCTGGGTCGTGTCCTTTTTCAGAAGCTTGGGAAATAAACTGCGGCTTCATTTTATCCAGTACCGCCTTTTGCTTTTTCCCCATTGCTTTTCGAAGTACGTCGGCTTCACCTTTTGTAAAACCAGCTAACTTTTGGGAAAGCAACATCACCTGCTCTTGGTATACGGTAATTCCGTAGGTTTCTTTTAGGTACTCTTCCATTGCTGGAAGATCGTATTCAATTTCCTCTTCTCCGTGCTTTCTTCTTACGAAACTAGGGATGTATTCCATCGGCCCCGGACGGTATAATGCGTTCATCGCTATTAAATCGGCAAAGACCGTTGGCTTTAATTCTTTCATATACTTCTGCATACCAGCAGATTCGTATTGAAAAATTCCTACAGTTTCGCCTCGTTGGAAAAGTTCGTAGGTTTTTTCATCGTCGAGCGGAAAGGAATCGGGGTCTAAATCGATATTATGCTTGTGCTTTACTAACTTTACGGTATCCTTTATTAACGTAAGCGTCTTTAAACCAAGGAAGTCCATTTTTAGTAGTCCTGCACTTTCAACAACTGAGTTATCGAACTGAGTTACATATAATTCTGAGTCTTTTGCTTTGGAGACAGGTACAAAATCTGTAATATCACTCGGGGTAATAATTACACCACACGCATGAATCCCAGTATTTCGAACAGAGCCTTCTAGAATTTTTGCCTGGTTAATGGTTTGCGCCTCTAAGTCGAAACCTTCCGCAAGATTAAGAAGTTCTTGAACCTTGGGGAGTTCGTCACTTCGGAAACGTCCTCTTAATTCTGCATCGCTCAAGCCGAAAATTTTGTTCAGCTTGGTCATATTAGGAATTAATTTTGAAATTCTATCGGCATCATTCAAAGGCAAATCTAGCACCCGGGCAGTATCGCGAATGGAGGATTTTGCCGCCATAGTTCCATACGTTATAATCTGAGCTACTTGGTTGCTACCGTACTTTTCGATTACGTAATCCATTACCTTACTTCGGCCTTCATCATCGAAGTCAATATCAATATCGGGCATACTTACACGATCTGGATTTAAGAAACGCTCAAAAAGCAGGTCGTATTTAATAGGACATATATTCGTTATTCCCAAGCAATAGGCCACTGCGCTTCCTGCGGCAGAACCTCGCCCAGGACCAACAGAAACCCCCATTCTTCGGGCTTCTGCAATAAAATCTTGAACAATCAAGAAGTAACCTGGATATCCCGTATTTGCAATTACTTCTAACTCAAAATCTAGACGTTGTTTTATTTCTTTTATCCTATCGGAAGCTTCTTCAGGAATTTCTTCTCCCGTTAAGCTTTCGTATGAAACTTCTATTAATTCGGGATAGCGTCGTTTTGCTCCTTTGTAGGTTAAATGGCGTAAATACGCATTTTCCCCTCTTTTGCCTCCATCTGCATCTTCTGGACTTAAAAACTCTTCTGGAATTGTAAAATTGGGAAGCAATACATCGCGATGCAATACAAAAGGTTCTATTTTAGAAACAACTTCTTCTATATTTAAAATGGCTTCAGGAAGATCTTTGAACAGAAGCTTCATTTCGTCCTGACTCTTGAAATAATATTCTTGGTTTGGCAATCCATAACGATAGCCACGGCCGCGGCCTATTGGTGTTGCTTGCTTTTCACCATCCTTTACACAGAGTAAAATATCGTGAGCGTTTGCGTCTTCCTTATTTATGTAGTAGGTGTTATTACACGCCACCAGTTTTACATTGTTACGCTTAGCCATTTCGACCAAAACTTCATTCACGCGATTTTCGTCTTCTTGACCGTGTCGCATAATTTCGACATAAAGGTCGTCGCCAAACATTTCCTTCCACCAAAGCAAAGCTTCTTCTGCTTGGCTTTCACCTATGTTCAAAATTTTTCCGGGCACTTCTCCGTAAATACCACCCGTTAATACTATTATGTCTTCTTTATATTTTTCAATTATATTTCTATCAATTCGAGGCACATAATAAAATCCATCGATATAAGCGATTGACGCCATTTTTGCCAAGTTGTGATACCCATTTTTATTCTTGGCAAGTAGGACAACTTGATACCCATTGTCTTTTTGAGATTTGTTGAGATGATCCTCACAAACGAAAAATTCGCAGCCCACGATTCCCTTTAATTTTTTTGCCGAATCTTCTTCAGAAAGCGATTTGTTATAGGTATTTACAGCTTGCACAAAATGAAACGCTCCCATCATATTTCCCGAATCGGTCAGGGCAACGGCGGGCATATTATTGGCAACGGCAGCATTGACTAAATCTGCTGTGCTAGAAGTAGATTGTAATATTGAATACTGCGAATGGTTGTGAAGGTGAACAAAAGGCGCATCTTCAAGAGTGGCAATATTTTCTTTAATTTCTTCGGAAGAAATCTCCTCAGTTTCAGAAGAAGCCTGAATTTGCTCCCTAATTTTTTTCGAGGCTTTTTTAAGATTGATGTGCTTTAACCCAATTAACTGAATGGTCTTTGGGTTAGCTTCCGAAAAATTTTCGAAATAATCTGGCTGAACATCAAGTTCTTCTTTGGTGAAAATCTCACGTCGTATTAGCTCGAAAAAACAGCGAGTAGTGGCCTCAACGTCGGCAGTAGCGTTGTGTGCTTCAGAAAAAGGAATGTTGAATAGATATTCGTGTAATTCGGTTAATGTTGGAAGTTTAAATTTACCTCCACGCCCTCCTGGAATTTGACAAAGCTGCGCCGTTGTTTCAGTACAAGTATCCAGAACAGGAAGTGTTGTTAATGGCGACTCAATACCCAAGCGGTAAAACTCCGCTCCCATAATATTTACATCGAACCCAACATTTTGACCTACTACAAATTTTGTTTTAGAAAGTGCGATGTTGAACTTCTCAATAACTTCTTCCAAAGGAACACCTTTGGCCATTGCCAATTCTGTAGAAATTCCGTGAATTTTTTCGGCATCAAAAGGGATGTTAAAACCTTCGGGTTTCACCAAATAATCTTGGTGTTCAATCACATTTCCCATTGCGTCGTGAAGCTGCCAAGCAATTTGAATACAGCGCGGCCAGTTATCGGTGTCGCTTATGGGCGCATTAAAACGCTTTGGAAGACCAGTAGTTTCTGTGTCGAAGATTAAATACATTTTTTGAATTATGAGTTATGAGTTATGAATTTTGCGTTTTGGCAGTAAATTCTGAAGTTCTGGAAATTCGCATTTTCTTAAAAAGTAAAAATAGAAAAATCGACCATTTTGGGGAAGGAAAAAGGAAAGGAGTTGTTCACAAAAATCAATTCTGTTATATCCAAAAATTACCTCTTCAATTGGCTCCTCAAAGTTCAAATTATTATTTCAAAACTTATAGTTTCTTGAAAGCACATTACTCAATATTTTTTCCACAAAACCCAATATGACACTTTGTCACCATTTCTTAAAGCTGTATCTTTGCAATCCGAACCGAAAAGGTATTTGACTCGGTTTGAATTTTATTAGATTATGGAAAAAGTTATTGACGAAGCAAAACAAGGAGACACTTTAACGCTTGACGCTAAAGAATCGAATTCTAAGAAATTATATTTAGAAAGCTATGGTTGCGCCATGAATTTTAGCGACAGTGAAATTGTTGCTTCTATATTGACGGAACAAGGGTACAACACTACAAACTCTTTGGAAGATGCAGATTTGGTTTTAGTAAACACGTGCTCTATCCGTGATAAAGCTGAGCAAACAATCCGAAAGCGTTTGGAGAAATACAATGCGGTAAAGCGCAGTGGTAATCCGAAAATGAAGGTTGGGGTTTTGGGCTGTATGGCTGAACGCCTTAAAGAAAAATTTCTTGAGGAGGAAAAAATCGTCGACTTGGTGGTTGGGCCAGATGCTTATAAAGACATTCCAAACTTATTAAAAGAAGTTGAAGAAGGTCGCGACGCCGTAAATGTAATTCTATCAAAAGAAGAAACTTATGGCGACATTTCACCTGTTCGTTTAGGCGGTAATGGAATAACAGCCTATGTAAGCATTACCAGAGGTTGCGACAATATGTGTACCTTTTGTGTGGTTCCATTTACTCGCGGTCGCGAACGTAGCCGCGATCCACATAGTATTATAGCAGAAGTTAATGATTTAGCCGAAAAAGGTTACAAAGAAATTACGCTACTCGGCCAAAATGTAGATAGCTACCTTTGGTATGGTGGAGGGCTAAAAAAAGATTTTAAAAACGCCTCACCAATGCAACAAGCTACCGCAACCAATTTTGCGCAGCTTCTCGAAATGGTTACAAAAGCACAACCTAAAATGCGAATTCGCTTTTCTACCAGCAACCCTCAGGACATGACAGAGGACGTGCTTCACGTCATGGCCAAATACGACAATATTTGCAATCACGTTCACCTACCAGTTCAAAGTGGAAGCACTCGTATTTTGAAAGAAATGAACAGGCAACACACCCGTGAAGAATATATTGCGCTAATCGATAAGGTGCGTGAAATTATTCCCGATTGCGCCATTTCACAGGATATGATTGTGGGTTTCCCAACGGAAACCGAGGAAGACCACAAAGAAACCTTGAGCTTGATGGAATATGTGAAATATGATTTTGGCTATATGTACAAATATTCCGAAAGGCCCGGCACCATGGCCGCCCGGAAGCTGGAAGACGACGTGCCCGAAGAAACAAAAAGCCGCCGATTGACCGAAATTGTGGACCTCCAGCAAAAACACAGCGCCATTCGCACCGCGGAATTTTTAGGAAAAACGGTGACTGTTTTAATTGAAAAAGAGTCGAAGAAAAACAAAGACGAATGGAGCGGAAGAACGGAACACAATAATGTTGCGGTATTTCCGAAGTCAACTTATAAACCTGGCGATTTTGTAAAAGTAAAAGTAACCGATTGTACCACTGCAACGCTCATTGGCGAAGTAGTGGAGCATTCATGAACCAATAAATTATGAAACGTATTCTATTTCTTTTTACAGCAAGTCTATTGTTTTTGGCGTGTTCTAATGACGATAATAACGGTTCAGAAAACCCACAAGAACTGAAAATCAAAAAATATACAAGCATCTCTTTTGATGCTAACGGAACTCCAAATGGAGAAATGGTTGAGTATTTTTTTGATGAAAACGGCAAAAAAACAAAAGACCATATTATTGACGCTTTTTACGACTATTTCTGGGAGTATGCCTACAACGATTTTGGGCAAATTACAAGAAAAGCCCACAATCACTTGAATTACCCTGTTGATTTTGTTGAAAACTACTATTATGACCAAAACAGCAGGCCCTGGGTAGTTTTTAGGGATTGGGACGCAGATGGAATTGATATGGATTCCATAAGCTTTAGCTATCAACCGCAACAGATCAACGTGCAATGGTTTACCCCGACACAAGAACGAACAGAATTTTATTATAATACTACAGATGTACTAACCGCAGTAAAACATATAGGTGACCTGGGAATCGTTAGCGATGAAATCATCACTTATGATAGTACTCTGAACATCACCAACCTTAACCTTACCACAGATTATTTTAATTTGGAAATAAACCATACGTATGAATATGACGTAAAAATAAATCCATTCTACGAAGAGTTTCATAACTACCCCTTCAACACTTATTATTATGGGTATCTTTTCGACCATTCATTATTTATATCGCCAAGCAATGCCACGAAAATAACCCGAACAGGGACTGATACTTCGGAAAATTATGTTTTGGAAATTACATTTCAGTATAACGATTCCGATTATCCCATAAGCTCCGAAACAAAAAAGGATGGTGTTTTATTTTCGAGAGCAACCTACGAATATTATTAATTAAAATTTAGTTCCCGCACTTTGCTGGGATAAAATATGGAAAGCATACAAGCAACAAAACAACGATTCGGAATAATAGGAAACGACCCAAAATTGAACCGCGCTGTGGAAAAAGCAATTCAAGTGGCTCCAACAGACATTTCAGTATTGGTTACTGGTGAAAGTGGAGTGGGAAAGGAAAGTATTCCAAAGATAATTCACTCACTTTCACATAGAAAACACGGAAAATATATTGCCGTTAACTGTGGTGCAATTCCTGAAGGAACCATAGACAGTGAGCTCTTTGGACACGAAAAAGGTTCTTTTACAGGTGCTACGACAACAAGAAGTGGTTATTTTGAAGTTGCCGATGGAGGCACCATATTTTTAGACGAAGTAGGCGAATTACCATTACCAACCCAAGTTCGACTTTTAAGGGTTTTGGAAAATGGGGAGTTCCTAAAAGTAGGTTCTTCTGCTACCCAAAAAACCGATGTACGCATTGTAGCAGCAACAAATGTGAGAATGATTGAAGCCATTGAAAAAGGTAGGTTCCGTGAAGATCTTTATTACAGGTTAAGCACGGTAGAAATAAACCTTCCTCCCCTTCGAGAAAGACGTGAGGACATTCACCTACTTTTTAGAAAATTTGCAGCAGACTTTGCCCAGAAATATAAAATGCCGACCATTCGCTTGGACGAACGCGCAATTGAATTGTTGCTACAGTATCGCTGGTCCGGGAACATACGCCAACTTCGAAATGTAGCCGAGCAAATTTCAGTTTTAGAACAAAATAGAGAAATTACATACGCAACCTTAAAGCATTATCTTCCAGATATGGGCAGCAATCTTCCTGCCGTGGTTAACGAAAAGAAAACCGAAAGCGATTTTAGCAGTGAACGGGAAATACTCTACAAAGTATTATTCGATATGAAGCGCGATGTAAACGACCTAAAAAAGCTTACATTAGAATTGATGAAAACCGGAAGCGCGGCAAAGGTAAAAGAGGAACAATCAACACTCATCAATAAAATTTATTCTGAAGAAAGCAATGCCGAAGAAGAATTAGCTGCTATTATTGAGGAAGAGAACAACAGCAATATTTCGGATGTCGAGGTTTTTAGCATTCCAGAACATGCCTCAGAAGCCCGTAAGGACAAATATGAGTACGCCGAAGAAGTTGAAGAAGAAGAAAATCTTTCACTTCAACAAAAGGAATTGGAGCTCATTAAAAAATCTTTAGAAAAATATAAAGGCAAACGAAAAGACGCCGCTGACGAATTGGGTATTTCGGAAAGGACGTTATACCGAAAAATCAAACAATACAATTTGTAATTTACAATAATTCACACCTTTTAAATGTCAAAAATAGTTTCAATTTTCCTGTTAATAGGTATCGCCTTTTGCTTTCAAGGTTGTGGATCGTATTCATTTACTGGAGCAGACATTAATTACAACACGACAAAGACGGTTCAGGTAAATTATTTTCAGAATATCGCTCCCATCGTAGAGCCGGGAATAGCTAGGGATTTCACTCAAAAGCTGCAAGACTTATTGTTAAATCAAACCAGTTTGGATCTGGTAAACTCAAATGGCGACTTAGTTTATGAAGGCGAAATCACACAATATTATATCGCTCCAATTACAGCAACATCAGATAGTAGAGCTGCGCAAAACAGACTCACAGTTACCGTTAATGTGAGATTTTACAACACTAAAGAACCTTTAAAAGATTTTGAACAAGCATTCAGTTTCTATTATGATTATCCTGGGCAAACACAGTTAACGGGTGCTCAATTAACTACAGCAATAGAAACTATTTTTGAACGATTGACCCAAGATATTTTTAATAAATCGTTAGCTAATTGGTAAATATCACTCAAAGCAAAGTAGCAGCGTAAAACTTGAATTTAAATTTTGAATATTTCAACCTATACATATCTCCTCGCCAATCCACAGAAAATAACCCCTGAGGATTTAACTGAATTGGATATCCTCGTTCAGAAATATCCTTATTTTCAAAGTGCGCGTGCTATTCAACTAAAAGGCCTAAAAAACCAAGATAGCTATCGATATAACGAGGCGTTGAAACTCGCTGCAGCTCACACTACCGACCGCGACATCCTGTTTGAATATATTACTTCTGAAAAATTTATTCAAAATGAAATTTCGCAAACAATCTTGCAGCACGATACTTCCGTTATGGAAATAGATGTAGTCTCAGAAGATGTATCAGAAGAAATTCGCGTTGAACAAAATAAAGAATGGCAAGTAGAAAGAGAAAAGGCCGATGCTATTTTAAATCCCAATTTATTCCAAAGAAAAATTGAGTCTTTAGTCAATTTTGGTGCAAACGATGATAGCGCTTCAAAGAAAAGCAACGAATTATCTGAGAAGCCTTTAGAAATTGATAAACCGTTAGAGTTCACAAAAAAAGACACACATTCTTTTTCAGAATGGTTAAAGCTGACCAAAGCCAAACCAATTGAACGATCAGTTGAAGCTCCTAAACAGCAAGATGCAGAAAATGAATCATCTACAAATAGTAATAAAGAAGCTGTTTTAGCTGAAGAGGAAAAAGAAAGAAAATTTGAATTGATTGATAAATTTATTCAAGAACGCCCAAAAATAACGCCTATTCCGGCGCCAGGAAACACACCTGAACCTTCTCAAAAACAAACAGTTAAAGACAGTTTAAAAGACTTAGAAGCCCCATACCCACGACCCACTGATTCACTAATGACCGAAACATTGGCGCGAGTTTATTTGCAACAAAAGAACTATAAAAAGGCAATACAAGCATATAAAATATTAATTTTGAAAAATCCCGAAAAAAGTGGTTTCTTTGCAGACCAAATTCGGGCAATAGAAAAATCGATTAATCCAGAAGCACAATGAGTACGTTTACAATATTTTTAGTTTTAATAATGATAGTGGCCTTTTTATTGGTCGTAGTTATAATGGTACAAAATCCAAAAGGTGGTGGACTTTCATCTTCGTTTGGAGGTGGCGGTGGCGCTCAAATTGGCGGTGTGCAGAAAACGAGCGACTTTTTAGACAAGAGTACTTGGACCCTTGCAACCATTATGTTAGCGTTGATTTTATTTTCCAACATTTTTATTATGGGAGGAAAAAGCCTAGAATCTAAAACTTTTGACCAAAACGCAATTCCAGCAGTTCCAACTACCGAAGCACCAGCACCAACAACTACAGAATAATTTTTGTTAAATATATAACGTAAAATGCCATCTCGTAAAGAGGTGGCATTTTTTTTATTAAAATTGTCGTATCTTTATATGTAAAGAAAACAACAATGAAAGCTAGAAACATCATTCTACTCGTAATATCTAGCTTCTTACTCCTTTCCTGTTACGGAGACGGAACAGGTTTAAAAAGAACGTGCGAAAATTTATATGGTTTAGACCCAAAAAAAGACTTGATACTTACCACTCAAGATCACGTAGATCAAGTTTTCACTCAAACTCACGTATCAGGAAACGTATATATTGGCCATTGTCCGGACAAAAATTCTTCGAGAATTACAAATCTTAACGGATTACGAAATTTGACAAAAATTGATGGCAGCTTATTAATTTTTGAAACAGATATTTCGGTACTAGATGGATTAGATAACCTTCAAGAAATTGGAGGTGTTTTAAGTATTTATATGAATTCTTCTTTAAAGGAAATAAAAAACTTAAATGCCCTTAAAACCGTCAATGAATTGAATGTTTTCGGAAATGATAAACTATTACACATTAATGGTTTTAATAACCTAACGAATTGCAATACAACCCTCACGATAAATGTAAATGCCAACTTAGAAACAATTGAAGGTTTTAATAACCTAACTTATATAGGCGAAGATTTATCGATTATGTCGAGTAACAAACTTGTAATGGTTAATGGCTTTGATTCATTAACCCATGTAGGGAAGAATCTATTGTTCGGAAGCAACATTCTCATAAAAAAGATAGAAGCATTCAACAACCTTAAAACGATCGGAGAGGACTTAGATTTTCGATACAATTGGGGCTTAGAAAGGTTTGATATTTTTCCAAATCTAGAA
Source organism: Aequorivita viscosa (assembly GCF_900106795.1). GTDB lineage: Bacteria > Bacteroidota > Bacteroidia > Flavobacteriales > Flavobacteriaceae > Aequorivita > Aequorivita viscosa. The sequence goes on from NZ_FNNS01000002.1 coordinate 110,883, forward strand.
ACGATTCAAGGACGTTTAATAATTGAAAACCACAAAGCGTTACAATCTATTAATGGTTTAACCAATTTAACTTTAATTGGAAATCAACTATACATTGCAGAAAACCCAAAGCTGTCAGATTATTGTGGCCTTACGCAATTATTACAAACAGAAGGAGGACTTCAAGAAGGGGATACTGGTTCACCCTATAATGTTCCGTATTTCGTAATTAAAAATAACTTATACAATCCATCACGACAAGATTTGCAGGATGGGTATTGTTCTGAATAAAAAACACGTATTTAAAACACCAAAAATGCCAGCCTCTGACAAGCTGGCATTTTTCATTCCATAAGGTGTCAGTTTTACCCACTGGCACAGTTTCTGCCAATTAATCACCAGAACATTTAAACTTAAGTTTAACAACTATAAAAAATAAAAAAAATGGCATTAAAAATTCAACCGCTTGCAGACCGTGTATTGGTTCAGCCAGAAGAAGCAGAAACAAAAACCGCATCTGGACTTTATATTCCAGACTCTGCAAAAGAAAAACCGCAACAAGGAAAAGTAGTAGCTGTTGGTAAAGGAAAAGAAGACCACAAAATGACAGTTAAAGTTGGTGATTCTGTTCTTTACGGAAAATACGCCGGAAGTGAATTAAAATTTGATGGCAAAGATTATATGATTATGCGCGAGGACGATATACTCGCTATTATCTAACGAGAATATCTCGCAAATTCCAATAAAAAAATCCCAAGTTCCAATGTATCTATTTTGAATTTGGAGCTTGAAATTTAGAATTTAAAAAAATTAACCTGACGATTCCTGATTTTAAGGGAATCACAAAATAAAAAATTTATGGCAAAAGATATAAAATTTGATATTGAAGCGCGCGACGCTATTAAACGCGGAGTTGATGCATTGGCAAACGCAGTAAAAGTAACATTAGGACCAAAAGGTCGTAATGTAATTATTAGCAAATCCTTTGGTGCTCCACAAGTAACTAAAGATGGTGTTACTGTTGCAAAAGAAGTAGAATTAGAAGACGCTCTTGAAAATATGGGCGCGCAAATGGTAAAAGAAGTTGCTTCTAAAACCAACGATCTTGCGGGTGACGGTACAACTACTGCTACTGTTCTTGCGCAAGCAATTGTGAAGGAAGGGCTTAAAAACGTAGCTGCTGGTGCTAATCCAATGGATTTAAAGCGCGGAATTGATAAAGCTGTTGAAGCTATTGTTGCAAACCTTGAAAAGCAAACCACTAAAGTTGGTAATTCATCTGAAATGATAAAGCAAGTAGCTTCTATTTCAGCAAACAACGACGATGTTATTGGCGATTTAATTGCTAAGGCATTCGGAAAAGTTGGGAAAGAAGGTGTTATCACTGTAGAAGAAGCAAAAGGTACTGAAACTTATGTTGATGTAGTTGAAGGAATGCAGTTTGACCGTGGATATCTTTCTCCATACTTCGTTACAGATACTGAAAAAATGCAAACAGAATTGGAGAATCCAATGATTTTGCTTTACGATAAGAAAATTTCTTCAATGAAGGATTTACTTCCTGTACTTGAGCCAGTGGCACAACAGGGAAAATCTCTTTTAATAATCGCTGAAGATGTTGATGGAGAAGCTTTAGCTACTTTGGTAGTAAATAAACTTCGTGGTTCATTAAAAATCGCTGCTGTTAAAGCACCAGGTTTTGGTGACAGAAGAAAAGCAATGCTTGAAGATATTGCAATCTTAACAGGCGGTACAGTAATTTCTGAAGAACGCGGTTTCACTTTAGAAAATGCAACTATCGATATGCTTGGTTCTGCAGAAAATGTAACCATTGATAAAGACAATACAACTATCGTAAATGGTGCAGGTGAGACCGACAACATTAAAGGTCGAGTAAACCAAATTAAAGCACAGATTGAATCTACAACTAGCGACTACGATAAAGAAAAATTACAGGAGCGTCTAGCTAAATTAGCTGGTGGAGTTGCTGTTCTTTATGTAGGTGCCGCTTCTGAAGTAGAAATGAAAGAGAAGAAAGACCGTGTTGATGATGCACTTCACGCAACCCGTGCAGCTGTAGAAGAAGGTATCGTTGCTGGTGGTGGTGTTGCTTTAGTTAGAGCTATAGAAGTTCTTAAAAAGATAACTACAGATTCACTTGACGAAACAACTGGTGTAAATATTGTAGCTAGAGCTATCGAAGCTCCTTTACGTACTATCGTTGAAAACGCAGGTGGTGAAGGTTCAGTTGTAATCAACAAAGTATTAGAAGGCAAGAAAAACTTCGGTTACGATGCTAAGAGCGATTCTTATGTAGATATGATTAAAGCTGGAATTATCGACCCTAAGAAAGTAACACGTGTAGCACTTGAAAACGCTGCTTCTGTTGCTGGAATGATCCTAACTACTGAATGTGCTTTAGTAGATATTAAAGACGAAAATGCCGGTGGCGGAATGCCAGGAGGTATGGGCGGCGGAATGCCAGGTATGATGTAAAAATAAGTGCCTAGTATTCAGCACAAAGTAAATTAGTAAGCCTCACAGGTATCAAAGACCTGTGAGGCTTCTTCATTCTTATGAATTTTTAAAAATGAAAAATGCAATCTCATATATGGCCAAAAAATTAAAATCATCTTAATTTTAAACATATAGCTACATTTGGAAATCTAAAAGATGAAAATTAGTTACAACCATAAATCGATTTACAAACGACTTGAATATTATTAAAACTTATAAAAACCCAGTTCTCGTCGCTTTAGTATCGATTGTACTTTACTTAGGTTTTGCATATAATTTGGAGCGCAGTGAGTTCATAAAACTCATATGTCTTTATGCTGCGTTATTTATCACTTCTTATCTATTTATAGAAAAATATCTCTCACGACATCAATTGCGTTTTTGGGTTTTAGCGAGTATTGGAATTATTTTTAGATTAGCTTTTGTTGTTTCAATTCCGAATCTTTCGCAAGACTTTTATCGCTTTTTATGGGATGGCAGATTGTTAATTCAAGGGTTTAGTCCGTATTTATTTACACCCTCTACATCAACTGCGTTTGACGTAACAATAGCACAATCCCAGGAGCTAATTGAAGGAATGGGTGCGCTTAATGCAAGTCACTTCAGTAATTACCCTCCAGTTAATCAGTTGTTCTTCGCAATTGCTGGGCTGTTTGCTGGAACGAGTATTTTAGGGTCGGTTATTGTGCTTCGAATGGCGATTATCTTGGCAGATGTAGGTATTCTCTACTTCGGAAAAAAAGTATTAGAGCAATTAAACCTTCCTGTGAAGAATATTTTCTGGTATTTCCTAAATCCTTTTATAATCATTGAACTTACAGGAAACCTACATTTTGAAGGAATAATGTTATTCTTTTTTGTTTGGGCACTTTATTTGTTATTCAACGGAAAATGGTTTTGGGCAGCCGCTCTAATTGGTATTTCAGTTTCGGTCAAATTGCTTCCGTTATTATTTTTGCCTTTGTTTTTGAAATATTTCACAAAGTCAAACAAAACCTCACAGGTTTTTAAAACCTGTGAGGTCTCAACGAAATCTGTTTTGATTGATCTAGGAGGATGTGGCTGGAAAATATTATTAAAATTATATTTAGTAGTCGGAGTAACGGTTTTAATAACTTTTCTGCCTTTTCTATCTTCTGAATTTATTCAAAACTTCGCAGCTACCATCGGACTTTGGTTTCAAAACTTTGAATTTAATGCAAGTATCTATTATATAATTCGATGGATTGGGTTTCAAGTTGTAGGTTGGAATATTATTGGAACTGTTGGAAAAATACTGCCAATGATAGTTGTGCTTTTTATCCTAGGACTTTCATTCCTTAAAAAGAATAGTACACCTCAACAGTTAATTACGTCAATGCTATTTGCGGTATCTTTCTACTTCCTGTTATCCACAACGGTACATCCGTGGTACATTGCAACGCCACTTATCCTTTCGGTTTTTACGAAGTATAAATTTCCGATTGTATGGAGTTTTCTGGTAGTATTAAGTTATTCCGCTTATGGTAAAAATGGTTTTGACGAAAACCTATGGCTAGTCGCTTTAGAATATATTATAGTGATTATAGTCGCAATATGGGAAGTATTACGCGCAAGACTAAAACCTACAAGGAGCTCCACAGAAAAAACGGGGAACACCTTGCAGGTTTGAACTTACTTTTTTACGCGTTCCAATCTATAAAAGTCTTTTCTTCTGTCTTTCAAATTATGAACTGCCCCAAAAGTGTGCAATTCACGAAGTAAATCGAGATCTACGTCTGCCACCAAAATCATTTCTGTGTTTGGAGTAGCTTCGGCTTTAATTCCGTTGCTTGGAAAAGAAAAATCACAAGGCGTAAATACAGCCGATTGAGCGTATTGTATATCCATATTATGAACTTTAGGAAGGTTTCCTACACTTCCAGCAATCGCTACATAACATTCGTTTTCAACAGCTCTAGCCTGGGCACAAAGACGAACTCGCGAATATCCGTTCTGAGTATCTGTAAGGAAAGGGACAAAAAGAATGTCCATACCTTCATCTGCAAGTAAACGGGAAAGTTCTGGAAATTCAACATCATAACAGATTAATACACCAATTTTACCACAATCTGTATTAAAGGTTTTTAGCACGCTACCGGTTTGCATTCCCCATACGCGCTCCTCATCTGGGGTAACGTGAATTTTTTCAAAGCGTTCTACACTTCCATCACGACGGCATAAGTAACCAACGTTATAAAGTTTCCCTCGGACTATTTCGGGCATACTTCCAGTAATTATATTAATGTTATAAGAAATGGAAAGTTGAGACATACGCTCTTTAATTTCTTTGGTGTGCTGTGCCAATTCTCGAATGGCATCCGGTTCGCTCATATGGTTATATTCAGCCATAAGAGGCGCATTAAAGAATTCAGGAAACATTGCAAAATCACAACGATAACCAGCAACGCTATCTATAAAGTATTCTGCCTGGTGCATCAATTCTTCCATTCCAGAATAACTTCGCATTTGCCACTGAATTAATCCGAGTCTAACCACACTTTTTATAGCAGTAGGTTTCGGTTTCTTTTCAGGTTTGGAGTAATAAATATTATCCCACTCCATCAATACGGCAAACTCTCCCGAAGCTTTATCACCTTCTAAATACCCTTTTAACACCCGCACTGGGTGAAAATCGTTTGATACTTGAAAGTTAAGGACTGGGTCGTCAATTTGCTTCCGCTTAACTTTTTCGATGTATTGTTTTGGAGAAAGTTTATCGGCGTATAAATGGTAGTTTGGCATTCTACCACCAAAAACAATACTTTTCAAATTTAAGTTTTCACAGAGTTCTTTTCTGTAATCATATAACCTTCTTCCCAGACGAAGACCACGAAAATCTGGACGGATAAAAACGTCTATTCCGTATAGCACATCGCCTTCTGGATCGTGAATTTCGAACGTCGGATCGTCGGTAACATCTTTATATGTATGCTTTTCGCCTAATTCGTCAAAATCGACGATAATTGAAAGTGCACAACCAGCGATTTCACCATCGGCCATAATTAACACCTGCCCTTCCGGAAAAACGTCGATAAGGTTACCTATTTCGTTGATTTTCCAATAGCTATTTGGCATCCCACCATAGGATTGAATAGTCGCCTTTTTTAAAGCTTCATAATCTTTTAAAGTTAAAAACTTTAGCTCAATATTCTCAATCTTTTTTGGATCCATATAGTTGGGGGGTTCTAATTAAATATCCTTTCATCAAAAGGAAAGTTGGTAACATCAATAATTTTAATTTTTTTAAAATCTGGGTGGTTTGGATTCAGCAAATAATTGTAATCGCCTTTTACCACTGCAGACGGTAGTTTAAGAACGCAATGTTGTTTTGAATAAATAAATCTATCGCCTAGAAGTTGGGTATGGGACCTTGGTGGGTTTGAATTCCAGTTAGCACTTAAGCTCCCTGGTTTTAGCACTTCTATTTTAATCGACTCAGGAACTTCAATTTCAATCATCATATAATCATCAGGCAATGAAGCTAAGCTTAAATGCACCACTACTTCAGCCATTGCCAGCGCTCGACTTTCAGCGGTGTACAGCATTTCGACACCTTTGGAATTCCAACGGTTGCCAAACAGAGCTGCTCCCTTCCCACGTAAGTCTTCAGCATATTTTTTTCTCGATAGCCTGAAAACCTTCATTACGCAAATATTCCATGCTCAATTCTATTAAGCTCTGCCATAACCATTTCTTTGCCATACGAATCTTTAAGAAGTTCGCCAGGTTTATAACCATTTAGTGCAAAAGTTGGAGTATTTAACCAATCGTAAAACTTTTCGGAAGAACCAAAAACTTCAATTCCAAAAGTTGTAACCTCGGCAAGCTCAAAAATTTTTTCGGTATGAATAGGTTTAAAAGAAAAGTTTTTGTCGTCTCGATATCGTTGCAGTGATTTAGTAGAAAGATCTAAATATTCTGCCCAATCTGCATCGGTAAATGGTGTGAAAGATTTTATTTGTTTAAAGATTTTGTACGGAAGCCCTCGCCGTATTGCTTGAACAATGAGCATCTTATCAAGAAAAAAATCTGCAAAAGAAATGTTTCTTGATAAGTTGCCAATGTTTTTTACGTAAACGCTTAAAGGTTCGTTTACTTCATTTATTGCGATATTTTGTTCATCGTAACTCATAACAAGTATATTTGTCTTCAAATTTACGACATTTGTCTTGAGCAGCAAAACAATTTAACACAATTTACTACATATCAAGCACGTAGGCAAAAACTAAGGGTGCTACTATAGTCGCATCACTCTCAATTATAAATTTTGGAGTGTCTATATCCAATTTTCCCCAAGTAATTTTTTCATTTGGAACTGCTCCTGAATAACTTCCAAAACTGGTGGTTGAATCACTGATTTGGCAGAAATAGCTCCAAAAAGGAGTCTCTGGACGCTCCATATCCTGATAAAGCATTGGCACTACACAAATTGGAAAATCTCCAGAAATTCCACCTCCAATTTGGAAAAATCCTATTCCGTTTTTAGAGTTTTCAGTATACCAATCTGCAAGGAAAGTCATGTATTCAATTCCACTTTTCATTGTAGAAGCTTTCAACTCTCCCTTCAAAACATAGCTAGCAAAGATGTTTCCCATTGTGCTATCTTCCCAACCTGGGCAAATTATAGGTAGGTTTTTTTCGGCAGCAGCATACATCCAGGAATCCTTTAAATCTATTTCGTAATGCTCTTCCATTACCCCACTTAGAAGTAATTTGTACATATACTCGTGTGGCAGATAACGCTTGCCTTCTGCTTCTGCATCTTTCCAGATTTTCACAATGTGCTTTTGAATTCTTCGGAAAGCTTCTTCCTCAGGAATACACGTATCTGTAACTCGATTTAATCCTTTTTCAAGCAAATCCCATTCGTCTTGCGGCGTTAAATCGCGATAATTTGGAATGCGCTTATAATGGCTATGCGCCACAAGATTCATAATGTCTTCTTCAAGGTTAGCTCCCGTACAAGATATTATTTGAACTTTGTCTTGGCGAATCATTTCAGCAAAAATTTTGCCTAATTCAGCAGTACTCATAGCGCCTCCAAGGGATACTAGCATTTTTGAGCCCTTAGCAAGTTGTGCTTCATAGCCCTTTGCAGCATCCACGAGAGCGGCAGCGTTAAAGTGTAAATAATATTTTTCAATAAATTGGGAAATAGCCCCTTTGTTAGTACTCATCTTCGTCTGTATTAAATTTAGAATTACCTTTTTTACCCGATTCTGTCGGAATGGAGATATTATAATTGTTTTCGTAGTCGTCGCCCTCTTCTACTCCTTCAAATTTATACGACAACATCTTATAATAAAGTTTAGCCGCTACAAAGTCTGAAGATTTCTCGTCTTCTTTCGGACAAAGTTCTACAATGTCGAACCCTACAACATTTCGTTCTTCAAAAACTTGTTTTAAGAAATCTAGTGTTTCATACCAAAATAACCCACCTGGTTCAGGAGTTCCAGTAGAAGGTAAAATTGAAGGGTCAAAAGCGTCAAGATCGAAGGTGATAAAAACATTTTCGCCTAAAGCTTCAATAACTTTATCAATCCAATATTCATCTTTTACCATATCATGAGCGAAAAAAACTTTCTCCTCGTCCATAACTCTAGTTTCAGCAACATCCATACTACGAATACCAACTTGAATCAAGTTTGTAGTCTGGCTCGCTTCGTACACAGCACAAGCGTGATTGCATTTAGTTCCTTCGTATTCTTTACGTAAATCGGCGTGCGCATCAATATGAAGCACTGTAAGATCGTCGAAGCATTCATTAAACGCTCGAATAGATCCAATAGATATACTATGCTCGCCTCCAAATAAAGTAACAAATTTGTTGCGTTTAATATAGTCCTTCGTTGTTTTGTGCACTGCGTCTACCATTGCTTCTGGCGAAGAATTTTCGGTAATGGCATCGGCCAAATAAACGCCCTGTTTGTAAACCTCTGATTGGGTTTCAATGTCGTAAAGCTCCATATTTTCTGAAGCATCCAAAAAGGCCTCGGGACCTTTGTCTGCACCTTTTTGCCAAGTGCTTGTTCCGTCATAAGGAACTGGGATCAATACAATTTTTGATGTTTCAAGTGCCGCATACTGTTGCGGGATACCTGCGTACGTTTTAGTGCTCATAACCTAAAATGTTTAGCAATTGCTCGCTTGTTTGTTGTTCTGAAAAAAGTTTAGTTGTAATATTATTGTTTTCGTCTCTATCAATTAAAATGTGTTTTGGTTGCGGAATCAAACAGTGTTGAAGCCCACCAAAACCACCGATAGTTTCCTGATATGCACCTGTATTAAAGAAGCCGATATAGAGCGGTTTTTCTTTTCTGAATTTTGGCAAATAAATAGCTGCCATATTCTGCTCACTGTTATAATAGTCATCACTATCGCACGTCAGCCCTCCTAGCAGCACACGCTCATATTCGTCGTTCCAACGATTTAAAGGTAGCATAATAAACTTCTTACTAATTGCCCAAGTATCAGGCAAGGTTGTAATAAACGAAGAGTTTATCATATTCCACTTCTCACGATCGTTTTGCTGCTTTTGGTACAGAATTTCATAAATAGCACCTCCACTTTCGCCCACGGTAAAGCTTCCAAATTCGGTAAAAATATTTGGAACTGGCACCTCGGCTTCAGCACAAGTAATACTTATTTGATTGATAATTTCATCAACCATATATTGATAGTCGTACTCAAAATGCAGTGAATTTTTAATCGGGAAACCGCCGCCAATATTCAAGCTATCTAAAGACGGACACATTTTTTTAAGGCGTACATACACTTTTAAACATTTTACCAACTCGTTCCAGTAGTAGGCAGTATCACGAATACCTGTATTAATAAAGAAGTGAAGCATTTTTAGATCCACTTTATCATTGTTTTTAATTTGGTTTTCGTAAAATGGAATAATGTTTTTATATCCTATTCCTAAACGGGAAGTGTAAAATTCGAATTTTGGTTCTTCTTCTGAAGCTATTCGAATTCCAACCTGAAAATGATCGTTTATGCTATCTGAAAGCAAATCTATTTCTTCGTAATTGTCTATAATTGGAATACAATTTTCGTGACCATCATTTATAAGGCGCGCAATATTTTCAATATATCTTTCACGTTTAAAACCATTGCAAATAACAAAAGTTTTATCCGTTAGCTTTCCTGTTTTTTTAAGGCTTTCAACAATATTAATATCGAAAGCGGAAGACGTTTCAATATGAATATCATTCTTTAATGCTTCGTCTAAAACGTGCTTAAAGTGTGAGCTTTTAGTACAGTAGCAATAGTTATAATTACCTTTGTAGTTATGTTTTTCAATTGCAGAATTAAACCATTTTTTCGCCAGGTTTATATTTTCTGAAATCTTTGGGAGGTAGGTGAATTTTAAGGGAGCGCCATATTCTTCAACAAGTTTCATGGTATCTACTCCGTGAAATTCAAGCCCATTTTCTCCAATCTGGAATTCTTCTTGTGGAAAATAATACGTTTGGTTTATTAAATCTATGTATTTAGTATTCATTCTATAGTTTTCGGTGAAAAGTGTAAATTAAAAATCTATTCTGACAATCCTTCCAGAATGAGAAGGTATAACAAAAAATTAACTTGTAAATTAAATATGAATAGGCAAGGCATTAAGAATGAAACTTTTACCAGATACCTGCAGCGTTAACGCTGGAAGAAGAAAAAATGTGTTGTTCATTTAAAATTTTATTCCTGAAATACATCAGAAACCAACCATTTATAATAACTAATTCTTTATTATTTAAGATACAAATGTGATAAAAAAAAATTAATAATTATCACTATTACAAAACTTTTCACTTAAAACTAAGCCATACTAAATAAATTGAGCTCGTTTTCGGTAAGATGACGATAACGGCCTCGAGGAAGGTCCTTTTTAGTGAGTGGCCCTAGTGTTACGCAATCTACACGTACAACATCATACCCAAGGCTTTCAAAAATCATTCTGATAACACTATTTCCAGTATGCTTCATCTTTAAACCAACTTCACTTTTTGGCGCTTTGTCCACATAGCTAATATCTTCAACCTGAATCTCTTTATCTTCTATTTTAAAACCTTCGCGAATCTTTTTTAAATGCTCCTGCTTCAAGTTTTTATCAAGTTCAACATGAAAAAGTCGTGTTATACCTTTTTTCATGAATTTCTGAACAAATTCGTCGTCATTTGTAAATAGTAGTAATCCCGTTGCATTTCTTCCCAAACGTCCAAAAGGCTTAATCTTGGCCGTTGTTGCATTGGCAACCAAATCCATTACTGTCATTCCTTTCGAATTACTGTCGGTTGTTGCAAACCCTTTAGGCTTGTTTAGAAGCACATAGGTTTTTGGTTCTGGATTAAGACGGCGTCCGTCAAAACGAACATCGTCACCCAGCTGAACTTTATGGCCCATTTCGTTAATAATTTCGCCATTTACCGTTACCAAGCCTGTAGCGATGAAAGTATCTGCCTCACGACGAGAGCAAACACCACTATTGGCGATGTATTTATTTAATCGAATTCCATCTGCCGGATTACTTTTTTTGACTTGAACAACTGGTTTTGGTCGCCTACCGATTTCTTTTCCATCTTTATCAAATTTCAATTTTGGTTTTGACCTTGTTGTTGGGTCTTGTTGACGCCCAGTTTTTCTTGGAGCGCCTTCATTTTTAAGAGGAGCATTGCCACGAGCCATACTTTTCTTTCTTGCATTCTTCCCTGGCTTTTTGGAACCTCTTCCGCTATCGTAATTGTCTTGTGTGCTCATTTTTTATTTTTTGCAAAGATAATGAATGTACTCAAGGTATAACGTATAGCATTTACCGAAAATCAAAATCATAAGAATACTTTATGATAATTTGTAAACACCAGTATTTAAATGGCTTTAGACGCATATTAACATCAATATTTTTCTTTTCATCATTGACCTCCATATAAATTTTCATACTTTTGGCCACTAACTATTCCTTTAAAAATTAAAACATTATGAAAACTATTAAATTACTATTGGCAAGCTTTTTTATCATTAGCATGATTTCTTGTTCTAAAAGTGATGACAGTCAACCCGCTGCTAGTATTGTTGGAGACTGGACGATAACCGAAGGCTTAGTAGAGCCAACATCAATAACCATAGATATGGGAGGAATGCCAATTCCTGTTGAAATTTCTGGAAGCTTTGTCGATATTGATCCACAAAACAGACTTACGTTTAATGAAAACAAATCATTTACCTCTGTTACTGGTAGCATTTCAGTAGAAGTGAATATTACCGCCTTGGGAATTCCGCAAACTGAAGTATTTGAAGCAGATGAACTTTTTGGTCAAGGCACTTGGGAGTTAAATGGAAACCAATTGAAGATTCACAACGAAAATGGCACGACAATTACCTATCAAGTTGATAAAATCACGGAAACAGAATTGGAATTGAGCAGTAATATTAGCGAAATGGAAATGGAAGGCGGAAATGACCCTATGCTAAACCAATTTGACGTTATAGTTAGAGTGAAGCTTAGAAGGGTATAACTCCTTTGTTATTTTTATGTCAGCCCTATTGTGTATTATAAACAGACTTTAACAATACTACATAAAGTTAATGCGTTATTATCAAAATCTTTATTTCACCCTTTAAAATTTAGGAAAAATAAAGATTTTGTCGTTCCAAACTCATTTAGAATCATATTACACAGTGGGTTATTTAGGATAATGAAATAACTTATTAGTTAGGCACAGTTGCTATCAACGCTGTGCCTATTTTAAGCAATAAAACTAGAAGTTAAACGATTTTAATTCACGATTCGTTTCAGAATCTCCAAGTAATCTGCTCTGTTTTTTACAAAATCCATTTCAGAAATATCTATAATTTTAATATTTCCTGAATCTTGCGACTTGATAAACTCAAGGTATCCCGCATTTAATTTCTGAAGGTAATCTGGCGCAATAGATTTTTCATATTTTCTCCCACGTTTTTTAATGTTTTGCAAGAGTCGCTCTGTATTTTGGTATAGATAAACATAAATATCGGGCTTGGGCAAGTCTTTATGCATCACTTGAAATAGCTTTCTATAAAGCGCATATTCTTCTTCCGGTAAGGTAATACTTGCAAAAATCAACGATTTATTGACGTCATAATCCGACACGACCGATTCTTTAAACAAATCGAATTGTGTAATATCATCCACCAATTGCTGATAACGGTCTGCCAAAAACGACATTTCTAGTGGAAAAGCATACCGCACAGCATCTTCATAAAATTTGGGTAAAAACGGATTGTCTTTAAACCGCTCTAAAATTAATTTTGCATTAAAATCGTGTGCAATTTTTGTAGCCAAACTTGTTTTTCCTGCGCCAATATTGCCTTCAATCGCCATATAATTGAATTGCGAAATATTATAATCCCGCATTGGATTGTTCAGCCATTTCGCTTGTTTTACAATTTCACTATCGTCTCGAATTTCTTTCAAAAGTGCAGCAATCGACTTGTGCGAAATGGGATGTGTAAACTGAAGGTCTAAATGAGTTAATGGCTCCAAAACAAATTTGCGATCCTCCATGCGTGGATGAGGAACGATTAGTGTTTCAGAATTAATAATCATTTCATCAATAAAAATGATGTCGATATCAATGGGTCTAGAATTATATTCTCCCGAACGGTTTCGGACCCTACCTAATTTTTTTTCAATTTGAAGAATGGCTTTTAACGCTTTTGTTGGACTTAGCTCAGTATTTACCAACACAGCACAGTTTAAAAATGGAGCGCCATCAAATCCAATTGCTGGAGTTTCATAAACCGGTGATATTTTAAAAATAGCTCCCACATCTTTAAAAAGACTATCTACCGCATTTTGTAGATTAGTAAAGCGATCGCCCATATTACTTCCGAGGGAGAGATAAAGATTATGAGTGGATTGGTCGTTGTTCAAGATTTAACATTTAAGATGAAATTAAGGAAAAGAAATAGACTTCACCTTACATTTGCGTAAAGGTGTAAAAATATATCAAAAACTGCTTTATTTGAAGTGGTTTCGACACAGTTTTTAAAAAATATAACTACTAAAGATTATGAAAAAAGCGTTTAAAATATTTGGAATCATTATAGGTGTTTTGGTTCTATTATTAATTGCCGCCCCTTTTCTTTTTAAAGGAAGTTTGGAGAAAATGCTTAAACGCACGATTAATGAAAACCTTAATGCCACGGTTGAATGGCAAGAGCTAGACCTGAGCCTTTTTAGCAGTTTCCCAGATGCATCACTTAAATTAAACAATTTTAGTGTAACAAATAAAGCTCCATTTTTAGGAGATACACTTGCAAGTGGCAATACCCTAAAACTGGATATGGGCATTATGCAGCTGTTCAAATCGAAAGATTTAAAAATCGATGCCGTAAAACTTGATAATGCCCTTATCAACATTAAAATTGACTCTCTCGGAAATGCCAATTACGACGTTGCAATAAAGGACGAAAACGCCGTTGTTTCAGAAAACACCTCAGAAGAAGGGTTTACGTTTGACCTTCGGAATTATGAAATTACAAACTCACGGATTAATTATCTAGATAAACAAAACAAAACGTACCTAACACTTACAGATGTTCAGCATACAGGAAGTGGCGATTTATCTGAAGAAATAAGCAACCTCGACACCAAAACCCAAGCCTTTGTTTCATTCAAATTTGACGAGACCGAATACCTCACAAAAAATCGAGTTTCGCTTGATGCTGTTTTTAAATTAGATTTAAAAAACCAGCAATACACGTTTTTGGAAAACGAAGCAAAAATCAACGACTTAGCCTTGACTTTTGATGGTTTCGTGAAAATAAATGAAACCAATAACGAAGTGGACATTACGTTTAAAACACCTTCGTCAGATTTTAAAAACTTTCTTGCGGTGATTCCTGAGACTTATTTGAAACAAATAAGCGATGTAAAAACAACAGGGAACTTCATCGTTACAGGAATGTTAAAAGGAATTGTGGATGAAACCTATATTCCTACGATGGACATTAAAGTAACTAGCGACAACGCCTCCTTTAAATATCCAGATTTACCAAAAACAGTAGATAACATTACAATTGACGCACAGCTTAAGAACGAAACGGGTTTATTGAAAGACACCTACCTCAACATTCCAAAACTAACTTTTAGAATAGACGGCGAACCTTTTAGAATGAACGGGAATATTAAAAACATGACCGAAAACCCGTTGATAAACCTTGAAATGCAAGGCACGCTAAACTTGGCTAACATCAAAAAAGTGCTTCCTATGGAAATGGAACAAGACCTCAGCGGAATTTTTAAAGCTGATATTTTTGCTCGTTTTGATATGGAATCGGTGGAAAAAGAACAGTATCAAAAAATGGATATTCGCGGAACTGCGAGCCTAACAAACTTTACATATGACGCTGGATTTAAAAACGAATTGAAAGTTACAAACGCAAGTCTTTCGCTTCAACCGGGCGCATTTACCCTAAAAGAATTAAATGCCAAAACAGGCCAAACCGATATAAAAGCCTCAGGAAATATTCAGAATTTGATTCCGTTTTTGGTGAGTAAACAAGATTTAAAAGGACGCTTTGCTGTTCAGTCTAACACTTTTAATGTGAATGATTTTATGGCAACAACAGATAATTCACCAAGCAATAAAACTTCTGAATTAAAAGGAACACAGCAAAAAAATCAAGCTCCAGAGGCGGTTAAAATACCGGATTTTTTAGATGCAACTTTAGATTTCAACGCCAATACAGTTATCTATGGCGATATGGAATTGAAAAATGCCAAAGGAACTGCTACTATTCAAAATGAAACAATTTCGATCCGCAATTTTACTTCAGATATTTTTGGAGGTAATATCGCGCTTTCAGGAAATGTGTCTACAAAAAATGAAGTTCCAACATTCGCAATGAATTTGGATTTAAGTAAAATAGACATTACCCAATCTTTCGAAAAACTTGAAATGTTTCAGTACTTAGTGCCCATTGCAAAAGCATTGCACGGAAGTCTAAATACAAAATTTGAGTTAAGTGGAAATATGACAAACGACCTTTCACCGCAACTTTCAACCTTAGCCGGAACAGCTTTGGCTCAAGTACTAACAGCAGAAGTTGATACGAAGGATGCACCGCTACTTTCGGCTCTAGGAAATAAAGTTTCATTTCTAAATCTAGAGCGTCTTAGCTTAAAAAACGTAACTACCAACCTAACCTTCAACAACGGTAGAATTGAAGTTAAACCTTTTCATTTTGACGTTAAAGGTGTCGATGTTGCTGTTTCTGGAACACACGGTTTAGACAAAACCATAGATTATAATTTGGTGCTCGATGTGCCTGCCAAATATTTGGGGAGCGACATCACTAAATTACTTCAAAAGCTCGATCCAAAAGAAGCTGAGGCTATGCGGGTTGCATTGCCAATAGGATTAAAAGGTTCGTTTACAAGCCCTCAAGTCTCGCTAAACACAGAAACTGCAATAAACAAATTAACCCAAGAGTTAATAGCCAAACAAAAGGATAAACTAATAGATAAAGGAGCAGGTATTTTGGAAGATTTTTTAGAAGGAAACACTAAAAAGGACACCACAAAAACATCAACTGGGAATAATTCCGGTAATACAAACCAGCAACAAAACACCCAGCAACAAACCACAGATAAAATAAAAAATATCTTTGAAGGAATTATGGGTGGAAGAAAAAAGAATAAAGATTCCACGAAAACTCCGTAATCTCATTCCCGTTTCACTTTTTATAGGGAATTAAGCACATATTTTATGCAACAAGCCCCTTAGTTAATAACTAGAGATACAATATAGCCTTCGTTACTCCGAACATTAAAAACTGTATCGTCTTCAAAAATAAGGTACTGCCCTTTTATTCCTTTTAAAACCCCTTCATACAAAGGTGTTTTTTCAAGATTTAAAGACTTCGGTTTTTCTGGATATCGCAGTACCGGAAACAGCAGATTAGTTTCTGAATTGTTTTCTAAATAATAATCAAGAGCTTCAGCAGGAATGTATTTTTTGAGCTTTTCACGCCAAGCAACCAAATCTTCATCGGTTATGTCGTTTTTCAGCATATTGCGCCAATTGGTTTTATCGCTCACATAATCTTTTAAAGCAATTTCAGTAATTCCAGCTAGATATCGGTTTGGGACTTCAACAATTTCAATGGCTTCGTGAGCCCCTTGGTCTATCCATCGGGTGGGAACTTGCGTTTTTCGGGTAACACCCACTTTTACGCTACTACTATTTGCTAAATATACCACATGAGGTCGCAGTTGTACACTTTTTTCATAGTCAAGGTCCCTGTCTTCTATACCCAAATGCGCCTGACTTAACTCAGGATTTATAATCCACGCTGCGGCTTGTGGAGCTTCAAAAAAACAATCGTAACAAAAGCCTTGGCGATATATTTTTTTCTGAAGTTCACAATTCAAACATTGATATCCTAAAAAGCGAATGCTAATTTTTTTATCTAATAATTGATTCATATTTAAAAAATCATTCTCAAAAACGAGATAATACTGAATGGGCGAACCATTTTCAGTCTGCATTTTTGTGAGGACACCTTGATATTTCATATTTTTTAATAAATTCTAGAATTAAACATTAGCATTCTTCTTAACTCATTACGCTCCAATACTTTTTACATTTTTAAATGATGCATTAAGGGGAGTTTGACTTTTAAAAGCGGGAGTTTTTAAAACGCCCTACAAGCAATCGTTTCAAAAGTAATTAAACCGACAACTTACTAAGTGGAAATTTGCTACTTTTATAGCATAAAGATACTTTAAAATATGCCAATCCCCATTGTAAACTCAATCGCTTCGTGGTTTTTAAAAAAACGGTTTCACCAAATAGACCTGTTTCTAAAATACCCCATTGAGGTTCAAGAAGAACTGCTTTTCGGTTTATTAAACAAAGCAAAATATACCGAAATTGGAAATAAATACGAGTTTAGCAGCATTAAAACCTATCGCGAATTTGCCGACCGAATTCCAATTACAACCTACGAACAAAACGAAGCAATGATTGAAAGAGCGCGAAAAGGAGAAACAAACATTTTTTGGCCTACGCCTATTAAATGGTTTGCAAAATCGAGCGGCACAACCAATTCAAAAAGCAAGTTTATTCCTGTTACAAATGATTCGTTAGAAGATTGCCACTATGCAGCTAGCAAGGATCTTTTGTGTATGTACCTCAACAACAATCCAGATGCCCAATTATTTCTAGGGAAAAGTTTAAGACTTGGAGGAAGCAAACAATTATATGAAGAAAACGGAACTGTTTTTGGCGACTTATCGGCTATTTTAATAGATAATATGCCGTTTTGGGCCGAGTACAGCAGCACGCCAAGCAATGAAATTTCACTTATGGGCGATTGGGAAACCAAGATGCAAGCCATTGTAAACGAAACTATAAAAGAAAATGTAACAAGTCTTGCCGGTGTACCTTCTTGGATGCTCGTGTTGTTGAACCACGTAATGGAGGCAACAGGAAAAAAGAACCTGTTTGAAGTATGGCCCAACCTGGAAGTGTATTTTCACGGTGGGGTAAATTTTGAGCCTTATATTGACCAATACAATAAATTATTGCCTAGAAGCGACTTTAGATATTATGAAATTTACAATGCTTCCGAAGGATTTTTTGCCATTCAGGACAGAAATGAAAACAAGGAATTATTGTTAATGTTGGATTACGGTATTTTTTATGAATTCATTCCGATGGACACCTATGGCACTCCTGATGAAAAAGTAATTCCGTTGAGCGAAGTAGAAGAAGGAAAGAACTATGCTTTGGTTATTACTACCAACGCTGGACTATGGCGATATCAAATTGGAGATACCATTCGCTTTACTTCAACCAATCCATATCGTATTAAAGTTACGGGAAGAACCAAGCATCACATTAACGTTTTTGGCGAAGAATTAATAATTGAAAATGCCGAAGAAGCATTGCGAAAAACGACTCAAGTTACAAATTCTGAAATTGTTGATTATACCGTAGCCCCAATATTTATGGAAGGCAAGGAAAAAGGAGCTCACGAATGGATTATAGAATTTAAATCGCCACCAAAGGATCTACACACTTTTACACAGATTTTAGATTCTGCCTTGCAGGAAGTGAATAGTGATTACGAAGCAAAACGTTTTAATAATACAACTTTAAACATCTTGAAAATCCATCCGGCACGCGAACGTCTTTTCTATGATTGGTTAAAAGAAAACAACAAACTCGGCGGACAACATAAAATTCCACGATTATCTAATAGCCGAAGTTTTTTGGAGGAACTACTGATGCTTAATAAACGGTAAGAAATAGTCTGGATAGATTAAACAGCATTCTATTTATTACATTTCCCTGTTGCAGGTTTTTTACTTAAATTGTATTTAAACTCCTTTCTAAATTTTTTCCGTGTACTATATTCTCTTTCAGAACCTAGGTTTTAATACGCAATCCGGCACTTATCAATATTTTTAAAATTGAAAATCTCAGTTTAATTCAATCTTATTGAAAAATAGGTAGCTTGTGGAGAAAGAAGAAAACCATACTAAAAAAGTAAAAAAGCCGTGGCCAACAAAACGTGCTATGGAGCAAGTGTATGAAATGAATTTATGGGGTGGTGGCAAAACTGATTTTTATTCAGGCGAGGGATCGCATCTAGCAGAAATTGTAAATCCGTATGTTGAAGCGGTAACTGCTTTTTTAACTTCTTTTAAAAATCCGTTAACGGTTTGTGATTTGGGGTGCGGGGATTTTAATGTAGGGAAAGAATTGGTACCTCTTACCAAAAAATATATTGCCGTAGACATAGTGCCGAGCCTTATAACACGCAATAAAGAAAAATTTAAAGCAGATAATCTAGAATTTCACTGTTTAAACATCGCAACAACAAATTTACCTACTGGAGATTGTGCTTTGGTAAGACAAGTGTTGCAACATATATCAAATGAAGAAGTACAACGAATCGTAAATAAATTAGCTGCTTTTAAATATGTTATTCTAACTGAACATATACCCGACGGTGACTTTATTCCCAATAAAGATATTATTTCGGGACAGGGAAATAGGTTAAAAAAGCAAAGCGGTATAAACTTGTTAGCACCTCCTTTTAATTTTCAGATAAAAGAAGAAGCACAAATATCGGTCGTTGTGTTGCCAGATAAGAAAGGGATTATTACAACTACGCTATTCGTAACCAGCTGAATAAAGTGGAAACCTAAACATCTTCACTTTTACCGAATTGGCAAATTATTTTTTAAATTCCCGTAGAAGCTCATTTCATTATTCTCAAATGATATATGTCCTTTACAGATAAAACGAAAAAATAGGCCTGCTAATTAAGCCTGAATTTTTTTGAACCTTTTATCCTTACAAATACCCTATCAGCCATAGAACCTGTTGACAATTATCATATTAATTCCTGTATTGAAACTTTATCTTTACGCTTTAAAAAAATTACGGTTCAAAAAGTGAGTGCAATGAAACGTACTTTTCACCTCGATTTTGGTGATACGCACGATAGATTTAAGGCTTTTTTAAACCTCAAAATTCGCTTTACAGAAATAGAACTCATGTTTTATATCATCCAAAAAAACTAATCTCATGACAGAAATACAAATTGCCCAAAGCGTAACTCCGAAGCATATTAAAGAAATAGCAGCAAAATTAAATATTCCAGAAGACAAGCTGGAATACTACGGAAACGACAAAGCAAAACTTCCGTTAGATATTATAAATGAAGAAAAAGTAAGCAATAACAATCTTATTTTAGTAACCGCTATCACCCCTACTCCTCCAGGGGAAGGAAAAACGACCACATCTATTGGACTAGTAGATGCACTCAATATTATCGGCAAAAAAGCGGTAGTCGTTATTCGAGAGCCAAGTTTAGGCCCTGTTTTTGGAATAAAAGGAGGCGCAGCTGGTGGCGGTTGGAGTCAGGTTATTCCGATGGAGGATATTAACCTTCATTTTACTGGAGATTTTCACGCTATTGAAAAAGCCAATAACCTCCTTGCAGCACTCATTGAAAACAACATTCAAAGTAAGACAAGAAGCCTTGGTATAGATCCGAGAACTGTAATTTGGAAACGGTGTATGGACATGAATGACCGAGGCTTGCGAAATATTGTATCTGCACTTGGCGGAAAAGCCGGCGGCGTTCCTCGCGAAACGGGCTTTAATATTACTGCAGCTTCCGAGATAATGGCGATTTTGTGTATGGCATCAGGTTTAGAAGATCTAAAAGAAAGATGCGGGAATATCTATGTGGGCGATACTTGGGAAGGAAGACCTGTTTTCGCAAAACAACTAAATGCCGAAGGTGCTATGGCGGTGCTTTTAAAAGACGCTATAAAACCTAATTTAGTTCAAACTTTAGAAGCAAATCCTGCAATTATTCACGGAGGGCCTTTTGCCAATATTGCGCAAGGGACTAATTCTATAATAGCGACAAAAATGGGGATGACTTTAAGCGATTATACCGTTACCGAAGCTGGTTTCGGTTCAGATTTGGGCGCGGAGAAGTTTTTAAACATTAAGTGCCGCGCAGCTGGTATTTCTCCTAAAACGATTGTTGTAGTGGCAACTATACGAGCGTTAAAATACCACGGCGGAAAGTCGTTAAAAGAAATAACGAAGGAAGACGTGGAAGCACTTAAAAAAGGACTTCCAAATTTGGAAAGACATATTACCAGTCTAAAAAGTTTTGGAATTCCTATTGTTGTTTCTATTAATGCTTTTAATTCTGATACTGAAGCTGAAATTAATGTTATTAAGAATCACTGTAAGAAATTAAACATTCCTGTCGCCTTGAGTTTTGGTTGGGAAAAAGGCGGAAAGGGATGTACAGATTTAGCTACCGAAGTTGTAAAGGCTGCTGAATCCTGTACCAGCAAATATCAACCTACCTATAGCCTTGAAGATAGCGCCCACGAGAAAATGAATAAAATTGGAAAAACAATCTATGGTGCTGACAAAGTGGTTTTAAGCAAGCTAGCGGCCTCACAATTGCGCAAATTTGAAGGGATGGGATATAGCAACTTACCAATCTGTATGGCAAAAACAGAGAAAAGCTTTAGTGATGATCAAAAACTCTTAGGACGCCCAGAAAACTTTGAAATTACCATTAGGGAGTTTGAAATTGCAACTGGCGCAGGTTTTATTATTCCCATTGCAGGTGCTATGTTACGCATGCCAGGATTACCCGCTACACCCGCTGCCGAAAGAATCACAATTGACAAGAATGGAGTTATTGAAGGGTTGTTTTAAATTGTAGTGGTTGTGATTAGAAAGCGTAACCCTATTTAAGCTCATACCTCAACAACCTTAAAGCATTCAGTACAACAACCAAAGTAGAACCTTCATGGAATACTACGGCTGGGCCAATGGCTATGGTGCCCATTAGGGTTAAGGGAACCAAAACGGCAACCATCCCCAAACTGATTATTAGGTTTTGCTTAATAATTCTTTTCGCTTCTCTACTTAGGCCAATGGCGAAGGGGAGATTATCTAATTTATCCGCCATTAACGCAATATCGGCTGTTTCTAGGGCCACATCTGAACCCGCCGCGCCCATTGCAATACCCACAGTGCTTTTGGCCATTGCAGGGGCATCATTTACGCCGTCGCCAACCATGGCTACACCGCCTTCTTGATCTATTAATTGCTCAATCGATTTTACTTTATCTTCTGGAAGTAAATTCCCCATAGGGTCGGTTATTCCAATATTCTTAGCAATGGCGTTAGCTACAAGTTGATTATCGCCTGTAAGCATCACCATTCGCTTTATGCCTATTTTTTTCAATGTTGCTAAGGTTGAAATAGCTTCGGGACGCGCGACATCCATTGCCGAGATGATCCCTAAATATTCCGTAGCGCGATGGACGATCATCGCTGTGTGCCCATCTGCTTCGAGTTTGGCCATTTTCTGGTCTATTTCTTCAGGTACGGGCGCTCCTGTTAATTCTTCAAAAAGCCTTCTATTGCCAATATGTACGAGACTTCCATTCCAATAGGCTTGGATTCCCCTTGCAGTTAAGGCTTTTAAGTTTTCAGCTTTTGGAATTTCGATATCACCCAGTTCATTTCTTCCGCCATTCACAATTGCGGCGGCCAATGGGTGGTCGCTCAATGCTTCTACGGCAACTGAAACTTCTAACAGCTGGGCTTTTGTTATTTTGCCAAACGGAATGGCGTGCGTTAATCTAGGCCGGCCTTCGGTTAAAGTGCCTGTTTTGTCGAATGCTATGGCTTGAATAGAACCTAAATCTTCAAGCGGACGGCCTCCTTTAATCAATACTCCTTGTCGGGCAGCTCGGGCGATTCCTGCCAATACAGCACTTGGGGTTGAAATAGCCAAGGCACATGGCGAAGCAGCAATTAGTACAGACATCGCCCTGTAAAAACTCTGCTCAAAAGTTTCGTCTATTACAACGAAAGCGAATAATAGAATCCCAATTAAAATTAAAACGGAAGGAACATAGTATTTTTCAAAGTTGTCTGTGAGGTGTTGCGTTGGCGATTTTTGTGTTTCGGCTTCGTTTACTAGATAGATTAATCGTGAAAGTGTACTGTCTTTTGCTTCTTTTAAAACTTTAATCTCTAGGGCACCGCTTCCATTTATGGTACCAGCAAAAACCCGGTGTTCTGGAAGAAGTTTTTTTATATCTGTTTCCTTTTGCCAATTGGAATCGGGATGTTTTGAAACTGGCATACTCTCACCTGTTATCGCTGCTTGATCTACAGCGCTTGAGCCTTTTGCCACTACCCCGTCGGCAGCAATTGTGGAATTTGGTCTAACAACTATTATATCTCCCACTTTAAGTGTTTTGATATGCACTTCTGCTAATTCGCCGTTGCGCTTAATCAAAGCAGTTGGAGGTGCTAGATCAGAAAGTGCCGAAATTGATTTTCGCGCACGTTTCATGGCATAATGCTCTAACGCGTGCCCCAAGCTGAATAAGAAAAGTAACAAAGCACTTTCGCCCCACTTACCCAAAAAAGCAGCTCCAATGGCTGCGAATAACATTAAGAAATCAATTTCAAATTTTCCTCTTAATAGCCCTTTACCAGCGGAAAAAAAGGTAAAAACTCCTCCAAAAAAAGCTCCGATAATAAACAGGGTCGTAATTATCGTCTCTGAAACGTTCGAGATAAACGAGAGGACAATTCCGGTTACCCAAAATATGCCACTAATTATCGCGAAATAGAGTTCGGTGTTTTCACCTAAAAAATTGAGGGTTGCGTGACTATGTTCACCATTTTCTTTGTGTAAGGCCGTGTTTTCAGTATTCATAGTATCGATATTTACCCCGATTTTTAACAGTACAAATGATTTCCTTCTTTATTTATCTTCTTCGCCTACCTCAGATTTTAAATGCTTGTGATTTTCTAGATAAAAATTGTCATCAGAATTTATTGGTCTAAAATCCTGATTACTGAAAGGTGAAGTGTCTGGTATTTTCACAACATTAAACTCAAAACCTACGGCTATATGACACTTATTGCAGGTGTTTGTTAATTCGATGAAGTTTTTTTTAAACGCTTCGTGGTTTTTCTCTTCAATGGCGTTGTCTATGTTATCTAAAGGAGCGTTTAACATTGCAATCATTTCACTTTCCTGTCTATGCGATTGATACTTCTGAATGTTTTCAACGGTTTCTTCCAGTTCATGAATTTCAAAGTCGGCGAGATCCCAGTTTTGATTTTGCCCAGCAAACCACAACTTTGCGTGATGTGTTTGCATAACCCCCATAAAATCTCCGAAACCTGGCTTGTAGGCTTCTTCTAGTTTACTTTCCAAGTTTTCTATGTGGTCTAGCAACATTTCCGTGTTGTCTGTATGTTGGTTACAGGCAAAAAGGCCTAATGACAATACAATTAAGAGTGACTTTTTCAATTTAGTGGTTATTAGTTGTTATAATGTACATAACAAGTTGATTTCAAAATAGACCTTTACTTTAGCAATGTAAAATGAATGAATGCCAATAAAGCAACACAGAAAAATGAATTTCACTCTCTAGCTTGTGAAGTCATTATCCATTTAGTTTACGCCAAAAACTACTTGTTCTTAATGTAAATATGACGAATGTTGTTTTTGCCAGTTTCACGCTCTTCAATCTCGAACTTGTTGATGCTTTTTATTAACGGGTATAACTTTTGGAAACCGTAGTTTCGAGGATCAAAATCTGTTCGTTTCTTTATTATAAAACTTCCTAATGTTCCAAGGAACGCCCATCCGCTATCGTCCGAAATTTCTTCAATACTGTCTTTTATCAGGTTTATTAATTCCTTGTCAATTTTAGTGTCTGAGGAAGTTTTGGACTTCGTTTTCTTTTGCGAACTCAGCTTTTCATAAGCATCTGTTTCCTTTTCCTTTTTCAGAATTTCGATATAGATAAATTTATCGCAAGCTGTTATAAAAGGACGGGGCGTTTTTCGTTCACCAATACCAATTACAAACATTGAAGCTTCTCGCAGGCGTGTAGCTAGTCGCGTAAAATCGCTATCGCTTGAAACGATACAGAATCCGTCAACTTTACCGGAGTAAAGTAAATCCATGGCGTCTATTATTAGGGCGCTATCACTCGAGTTTTTTCCACTTGTATAGCTGTACTGCTGAATTGGTGTTATTGCGTTTTCTAGGAGAATATTTTTCCATCCTGAAACTGTTGGTTTCGTCCAATCGGCATAAATACGTTTGATTGTTGGATTGCCGTATTTGGCAATTTCGTCAAGCATTTCTTTAACATACGCATATGGAACATTGTCTGCATCGATGAGTACTGCCAGTTTTTCGTCTTTCATTGGTGAAGCTTTTAAGGGTTGAAAATAATAAACACCTTGTTAAGACAACGAATTTAGTGAATACAAACCGAATAGCGTGTGTTTGATGGGTTTTGTCTGAGAACTTACGATTACAACCAGTTTTTTAAGATTTCCGATGTTTCTTTTTTAAGCTTTCAACATTCGTTATTCTATTTTTCAAAATTACGATTGTAATTATGTAAATGAGTGCGATTGCGAAGGGTATAACTACAAATCTATGTTCTGGTAATACATACCAAAGTACGAGAACTAGTACCGTTCTAAAAAGTGCGTGGAAAATTCCGACCCAATGATTGATAATCCACGAAAATGGCAGCCACATTAAGCCTGTCAAAATTCCGACGCTCATAGGCAACGAAGTATAGTCTACAAGAAAAAAAGGAATTGCAATAGCATAAACCAAAAGTGCTTGTGCAACGGTAAAAAAGAAGAGTTTATCAAATTCGTTTTTGGGTTTTGTTTTGTCAAGGAAATTCTCGCCTGTAAATTTTGAAATGAACATTGCTAAATACACAATACTACCTGTTCCAATAAAAATAGACCAAACTGCTATAAAATCGGAGAAAAACAAGCCCACAACGCCAATAATTGTCCAAATTACAAGTCCAGATAAAGGAGTTGCTAGAAATTTTTGATTCGAAAATTCAATTCGTTGCGCGTCGAGAAATCTTTTATTCATTGGTAAATTCAGTCTAGTTTATCTTGTTATTTTTTGAAAATTGTGATTTAAATTATTTTTAAAATGTACGTCAAAGTTTATATATGAGCTGTAAAGTAAATTGAATAATGAAAATTGTTAATACAGGCTTCTGTTGTTATGTAACGCCTATTCTTTGCTCTCGTTCTATTTTATCTATTACCATTGTGAATAACTTGAACACATTAGATAAACTTAAAAAATCCTTTTTCCTTAGTAAGCCTTTAAAAATAATAGATTTATGTTCTAACTTAATTACAGGATTCCCACTGCGCATGAGATGCTGAACTTCAATACTTTCAAGTAATAATTCTGAATACTTGCTCTTGTTCCCAGAAAAACTATATGTGTTGGATCTACTTAAAAAAGTAAGAAAATTGCCTTTGGTTAATGAGCAGTTGGGAAAATCAGTTTCTAAATCTAATTTTCTTGAATCTAGACTAATTTTTATATATGTTTTATTCCAACTTACGTAAGTTTTCACCAACCAACTTTTATAATTTTCAGAAAATGAAATCTCTCCCTTGTGAAGAGTTTTCATTGAATTTACAATTGGCTGAGTGAATTTATGTTTACCTTCCAATAGAACTGTTATTAAGCTTTTACGTTACGCTTGATATAACCGTAAGTTATAGAATTGAAACACGAGTAAATTGAAGTTTCACGAAGTTGTTTCACGACTAATTATCTAATTACGATTTTAAGGTAATGATAACAATTCCGTCACATTTCTTATCCGTGTGCTTTAAAACCTCTTCTTTCGTTTTAATAACTTGAACATTCAGAATAGAATTTGGATCAAGTTTGTTCAATTCCGTTTCAGGAATTTCTTTGTTTCCAATAAAAAACAATACTTTGCCGTTCGAAATTTCAACGTTCTTTCCGTCAGGTGATTCTGGCAATGATTCGATTAAAATTATTCCATTTATTGCCTTTTCACCATAAATATCAGTCATTTCCTTATTACCTTTTTCAATAATACTGAGCCGTCCAAAAAATTTCTGATCATCAGTTAAATCATCAACGTTCAATATAATTTGTTCATCTAAAACGACGAGTGGATTATTAGCAACTTTATTAGCCACGATAGATTCCTTAATGAATTCGATTAATTGGGCTTTGTTAATTTCGGATGTTTTAGATTCTTGGGAATAGTTAATTGAAATTGTAAGAACAAAAATCAAAAGTGTAATCGTTTTTTTCATATTTTTTATTTTTTGCCTGGCACTCATTTTATAAACATCCAATAGTATTCGGATTTGGCACAAGCCCAATTGTTATACCCTTTCGTTTTTCAACGCTTTGCTACCACTTATTTTATGATTAATAAATATACCTACGAAAATGATTAAAAGAGCAAAAACTGATGAAAACGAAAAAGCCATATTACTGTCCTCCAAAAATGGCTTTTTAAATGTATTAAAAATTACAATTTCTCCACCCAAAACCCAAACTGTGCTTTCATAAAGTAGGAACGCAAAAACTAAAGAAAGTACTCTACTACTCATACTGCTTAGCCGCTTTCTAAAAATTAGAACAAGAATGATTTCAACTCCAAACACAATTAATAAAACAAGACCGACCAGAAAAGGAGCCATTCCTATGTCTCCTCCAGGAAGTGTTGATTGAAAAACCCAGACCATAAACAAAGTCACTGTAAGAATTGGATAAATCAAACAATAAATTATCATATCATAATTTTTCAATCTGAATTATTTGTATATAAAAATTGCCAATATAATATTAATCACCAACTCCTCAAAGTCTACAACTTTTAGAACCTAATTCTTCCGCAGCTTATTATCTTCTTTCAAATATAAACAAATTCCGTTGTACTCTTATTACGAGGATTAGCACTTACCCATTAACTAGAGTTGATCTGATTGTTTTTCATCGTATGCGATATACAATAAAAAATTAGTTTATAAACCATAATAACGCACTCTACAATTCAAAAAGTTGAAGAATAAAAAAAGCCGCATCAATAACAATTAATGCGGCCTATAGATTTGATTCTTGTAGGTTTACGAAACTGCCTTTAGTTTACTAAGTGTTGATTTGTTCAACTTTTCTTCAGCATATTCTTTAGTAACCGTAAGCGATTTTATATCGGTTCCAGGGTATTCATACATTGCATCGGTAAGAACAGCTTCACATAACGAGCGAAGTCCTCGAGCTCCGAGTTTGTATTCAATAGCTTGTTCTACTACAAAATCTAGGGCATCGTCTGTAATTTCAAAAGCGATGTCATCCATTTCAAGTAGTTTTTTGTACTGTTTAATAATGGCGTTTTTAGGCTCTGTAAGAATGGCTCGTAAGGTTTCTTTGTCTAACGGATTCATATACGTAAGCACCGGAAGACGACCTATAATCTCTGGAATTAAACCAAAGTCTTTTAAATCCTTTGGGATAATATAACGCAACATGTTTTCGCGTTCGGCTTGACTTTCTTTCATTGATGCTGTAAAGCCCACTGCTTGAAGATTGAGTCTTTTGGAAATATGGCGTTCTATTCCGTCAAAAGCACCACCTGCAATAAAGAGAATGTTTTCAGTATTTACCTCGATGAATTTCTGGTCTGGATGCTTTCGCCCTCCTTTTGGCGGAACATTTACGGTAGTTCCTTCTAATAGCTTTAGTAACGCTTGCTGAACGCCTTCGCCACTCACATCGCGCGTAATGGAAGGGTTATCGCTTTTACGGGCTATTTTGTCTATTTCGTCTATAAAAACAATTCCGTTTTGGGCTTTTTCAAGATTGTAGTCGGCAGCTTGTAAGAGTCTTGTTAATATACTTTCAACATCTTCTCCTACATATCCTGCTTCAGTTAAAACGGTAGCATCAACAATAGCCAATGGAACGTTTAACATTTTTGCAATTGTTTTTGCTATCAATGTTTTTCCAGTTCCTGTTTGTCCGACAATTATGATATTACTTTTTTGGATTTCAATATCGTCATCGCTTTTAGGTTGCAATAACCTTTTGTAATGGTTGTATACTGCAACAGACATCACTTTTTTCGTGAATTCTTGCCCAATTACGTAGTCATCCAAAAATTCTTTTATGTTTTTTGGTTTTTTCAGCATTAGGTCTGCAGACAGTTGGGTATTTCCTGCATGTTGAGCTTCTTCTACTACAATTCCGTGTGCTTGTTCGATACAACGGTCGCAAATATGGGCATCCATTCCAGCAATAAGCAGGCTAGTATCCACTTTTTTTCGACCACAAAAGGAACATTCCAAGTCTTCTTTCGACATATTTTTTTTCTTCAAAAAATCTATTTTAAACGCCCAACAAAAATGATGCAGTACTGAGGAGTATGTTATAAAAACACACTACAATTGCATCGTTCTTGGTGGAACAATTGTTTTTAAACTAATAACTAGAGTTGCGTATTAGCTTCGTTTTAATATTTCATCTATCATACCGTATTC
Source organism: Aequorivita viscosa (assembly GCF_900106795.1). Classification (GTDB taxonomy): domain Bacteria; phylum Bacteroidota; class Bacteroidia; order Flavobacteriales; family Flavobacteriaceae; genus Aequorivita; species Aequorivita viscosa. The sequence continues at coordinate 140,336 of NZ_FNNS01000002.1, forward strand.
CACAGCTTTATCTGCTTTCATCCAGTAATCTCGATCACTATCTTCGTACACCTTTTCGTAGGTTTGTCCTGAATGATTTGCAATAATTTTGTACAATTCTTCTTTTAAGGTCACTATTTCGCGTGCTGTAATTTCAATATCGCTTGCTTGCCCCTGTGCGCCCCCGAGTGGTTGGTGAATCATAACGCGTGAATGGGTTAAACCACTGCGTTTTCCTTTTTCGCCTGCGCATAAAAGTACAGCTGCCATAGAAGCAGCCATTCCCGTACAAATTGTAGCCACGTCTGGTTTGATAAATTGCATAGTATCATAAATACCTAAGCCCGCATACACACTTCCTCCTGGAGAATTAATGTAGATTTGGATATCTCTAGAAGCATCGGTACTTGCCAAGAATAATAACTGTGCTTGCACGATATTTGCTACTTGGTCGTTAATTCCTGTTCCTAAAAATATAATTCGATCCATCATCAAGCGAGAAAAAACGTCCATTGCAACGGCGTTCATTTGGCGTTCCTCGATAATATTAGGGGTTAAATTTTGAGGATACATACTGCTGATAATATTATCATAGTACATATTGTTGATTCCCTGATCCTTTATAGCAAAATTTCTGAATTCTTTACTGTAGTTCATAGATGTGTATTCGTTTTTTTTGAGTTACGAAGTTAATTTTTTAAAGCCTCAAGAGATTCCTGACTTGCGTCAACGATTTTCTTATTACACGAAGTTTTAGGAATTAGAAAGGCGTTAAATTTAAAAATAAATTCAACGCCTAAAGATAACTATTTCTATGCTGAATTACGCGTAGGCTTCCTTAATGAATTTGTCGTAGGTGATTTCCTTAGTCTTTAATTTTGCGTTTTCCTTAAAGAAGTTCAGCATTTTAGCCGTATTCATTTGCTCGCTAAGACGCTCTACTTCTTCTTTATTTGAAAGAATTCGTGCAGCGATTGAATCTAATTCCTCTTCTGAAGGATCCAACTGGCCAAACTGAGCCATTTGAGTTTTAATCATCCCTTTTGAATAGTCTTTTAATTCGTCAAAAGTTACGTGAAGTTTGTGATCTGCGCGTAGCTTCCCTTCGATTAATTGGTAACGCAATCCTTTTTCACTTCGTTCAAATTCAGCTTTAGCATCTTCTTCCGTCATTTTTTCTTCTCCAGAATTTGCTATCCAACGTTGTAAAAACGCTTCTGGAAGATCAAATTTTGTATTTTCTATTAAAGATTCAACCACATCATTAAGCAATTTCTGATCGCTTTGTTGTGCGAATTGCCCTTCAGCATCTTCTTTAATTTTAGCTTTTAGTTCTTCTTCTGAAGTAACTACACCTTCTTTTCCAAATATCTTGTCGAACAACTCTTGGTTCAACTCAGCCATTTCGCGTGTGTTAACTTCTTCAATTTTAAAAGAAACCTCAACATCTAACCCATGAGCGTCGTCGTGAGATACTCCAAAATGTTTTTGGTTATCGTGGTCATCGGCAAACATTCCTTTTGTTTTCAGGCTAACGGTGTCGCCAACTTTTGCGCCTAAAAGTGCTTTTAATTGCTCTTTGCCATCGATTTCTTCTGTAGAAATCGTTGCTTTTTTATCAATCCCTTTTTCTTCGGAAGTAAAAGTTCCAGTAATTTCATCACCTTTTTCTACTTCATCTTTAGAAATCAATTTTCCATATTGCTTACGAATAGTCTTAACCTGATTGTTAAGCATTTCTTCGTCTGCAACAATTTTATAATGTGTGATTTCCTTTCCTTTTAAATCTATTTCAAATTGTGGCGAAAGGCCTAATTCAAATTCGAAAGAATAATCATCGGCATCCCAGTTTATCTCTGCTTCATTTTTAGGAAGCGGATTTCCAAGGATGTCTATTTTTTCTTCTGTTATAAATTTCTGAAGTGCATCTTGAAGCAGTTTGTTTACCTCTTCAACCAAAACAGCCTTTCCGTATTGCTTTTTTACCATTCCCATAGGAACGTGGCCTTTACGGAAACCTGGGATATTTGCATTTTTTCGGTAGTCTTTTAGGACTTTATCAACCTTACCTGAATAATCGTCTTTTGCTATTTCTACTGTTAATACAGCATTCAAGTTGTCTATGTCTTTCTTTGTAACGTTCATTTTTTTCTGAATTTCGGGATGCAAAAGTACGGTTTTTTGTTCAGGACAACAAACATTTACAAACTCTTATGTTACACAATATCAGTCTTCTCTTATCAATGAAAACAGAATGGCTTGAAATAATGCAAGCAACAAACTAAAAAGAAGTGCCCACCAAATTGAAGAAACGTGGAAACTACCGAGCAAGTATGATGCTATTAAAATGATAATTGCATTTATAAAAAGAAGAAAAATACCAAAAGTTATAATAGTAATTGGAAGTGTTAGTACTATCAAAACTGGTTTTACAATTAATCGCAACAAGGCTAAAACAATAGCCACAACGATTGCTGAACCATAGCCAGCAACTTGTACTCCTGGCAATATTTCGGCTAAAAACAAGACCGCTAATCCCGTTAATAGGAATTTTAAAATAAGTTTCATAATATCATCAAGTTTTAAAGGTTGTTAGAACTCAAATTAACATTGTTTTAAAATTGGGATAGTTAATTTGCTAACCATAAAGATAAAAAAACCGCCCAACATCGTTGGACGGCTATTCATATAAAATTTAATTCCGACTAGTTATTCGTAAGTGTAATAGTTGGATAGTTACCTATATGTACCGATGGTATGGTAGCGCTGTAAGTGCTATTAATAGCTTGAATCATTAAGTTAGCAATGTATGCATATCCTCTTGGCGATGGGTGAACACCATCTAGTGAAAAACCTCCACCAGTTACAAACTGAGAAGTTAATACTCCACCATCGTACGCTATACCTCCACTGGCTAATCTAGATAGAGCAGACTTTGAGTCTACAAAAGCTAATCCTTTAGCATTTGCCAATGCTTTAATTGTTGCATTATAAGCAGTAGAAGCTGCACTAATACGCGCTTGCTCTGAAGCTGCCAATACAAATTCATCGCTTAATGGAATAGACACTCCAATAACTCCTTGAGGATTGCTTGGATCTGGTGTAGTTCCTAAAACTGAAGAAGCGGTTAAAACAATTAAATCGTCTGCATTTACTTGACGCAATTGTCCTAATAAACCAGCAATTGGCGCAGGCAGGTTAAATGGTTGTCCCATCAAGATTTGAGTAAGGTTAGTCAAGTCATCATCTGTCATAATTGGAAAGTTTTGACCTGCAGAGAAGTTAATCATTCTCATAGCAGCCTCTTCTTGAGAAATAACAGAAGCCGCAGCCAATCCAGGTAAAACTTGCGTGTTATACAAAGCAAATTGTGCATTTAATTGTGCCGCTGTAGCAGCATCTAACGGAATTGCTTGCGTAGGAACAGTTGTAAAATATGGAATAGAAGTAATTTCTGGAATATTTGCCAAAACACCTTTCACACCTTCGCGGGCTAATAAATTTACTTGCTCAGAATACACTTGAGCAAAAACGTTAGGATCTGTAATATCGTTAGGACCATATGTTCTTGGGTCGAAATTTCCCGTTTGATCTACTCCTGAACCTCCTGAGGTAGCATAGCTCAAAATATCGTTGTTTCCAATCCAAAGGCTAAAGAAAGTAGGGTTTTGGCCTACAGCATCACCAATTACTGTAGCACTTTCGCTGCTTGCGAAACGAGCATAGTAAGGGTTTGCAGCTCCTACTGGAACTCCAGCAACATTACCGTATCCTTGAGCTACAAGATGATAACTTTTTGCACCTGGAACTCCCATATTGTTAAATGAACCACTTAACTTGTTTGCAATATCGGTAGATGGCGTTCCTTCTAAACGAACTGGCCCTGGATTTCCGTTGGCATCTACAGCCAATACAAAACGATTAGGCGCAATAGGCGTACCATTCAATAAAAGTCCACCAAGGTTATCATTCATAAGTGGTTGTGTAAATTCACCTCCTCCAGCGTGCGCAAATTGTTTCGCCATAATGTTAGGATAGCTATTTTCTTGTCCTGTTCTATACAGTGCTCCACTTTCATATCCAGCAGTAAGCGAGTTTCCAACAGCAACATAGTTTGATAGGTTTGCCGATCCGCTATTGTAAAAGCCTTCGTCTGTAACGGGGCTGTCAAACTCAGGTTCGCAACCAACAAGGCCTACGGCTAATAGCGCAAATGAATATTTTAATATATTTTTCATAGTGATGTGAGTTTTTCTAGTTATAGTTTGTAAGTAAGCCCAAGTCCAGGAACAAAAGCATTGGTTTTGTAGGTACCTCCAAAAGGAACAGCAATTCCATTTTCGTAGTAATAATCGTAAGAAGCATCAACTTCTTTAAAGTGTGAGTACAAGAAAGAAGCATCAATCTGCAAGCTTTTGCTCACGTTTACGGTTAAACCTGCAGTAAAGTTATTACTATCGTTTCTCGGAGTTTCTGGTGCAAAGTACCCCTCACGAACCGGAGTTCCATCAAAGTAGTAACCTGCGCGTAGTGTGAACATTTTAGATGCGTCATACTGCAATCCAAAACGGTAAGAAGATGAGTTTTTATAATTACGCGCGTTTTTAGAATCTGGAATATTTGGATCTTCAAAGTCAATATCTAATGACTCATAAGCACTCCAGAAAGCACGATTAAAATCAAATGCCACTGTTAATTTATCTTGGAATGTGTAAGATGCACCTAGCGTCATTTCTGCTGGCATAGGTAAACCAGCATCAAATGAGGTATCTTTAAAAGGAGCTAAAGGCGAATTAGGCACATTTTCGAATGTTGCTGAACCACCCTCGGCATTCATATCTATTTTGGAACGGTAGGTAAACCCAACATGAAGATCTTCATAAGGTGTAAACAAGGTACTTGCTACCCATCCCCAACTCGAAATACCAGTAGCATCAACAGTTACATTACTGCGATTTCCTTCCAAATCTGTTATTGTACGATTTAGGTTTCTGTTAAAGTTTACAGAACCAGTAGCATAGATAGGGCCACCACCAACACTAAACATATCGTTTATTTTTATAGAAACGGTAGGTTGAATGTAAATAGCTTGCAATTTAATATTGTTTACCAAATGCGAACCAGCCCAGTCGTCTTCATATTTAACCTCACTTCCATAAGGAGTATATACCCCAAGACCTAACGATAACCAGTCTGTGGCTTTATAGGAAGCATAAAGATAAAGTGGAGTAGCCATTGGATTATCCGATTGTGCACTCACTCCAGTTTCTGTGTCTTGATAAGCAATGTTAGAGAACACTCCACTAACTCCAGCCGAGATATTTAGCTTATCATCAAGATAAACCATGGAAGCAGGGTTGAAGAAAACGGTTTCGCTACTGTTAATTACAGCAACTCCCGTATGCCCCATTGCTAAGGCTTTCTGACCTTGCAGACTCACACGATAGCCGCCTGCATAGGTTACCGCCATTGATAATCCAAGTGCGGTGAAAAGTAAAAGTTTTTTCATAATGATACTTTAAGGGTTTAGATTTCTTTAATTTAAATGAATTAAATAATGAATGCGTAATGTTTTTTGAAAATTTGCTATGCACGCATAAGACATACTATCACAATATTATGAAATATTAACCACAATTTCATCCGATTTTATTTTTTTATCGAAAAAAAAATAGGTGGAATTTAAAAAAGTTAGCCATTTTGAAGAAAGGACATAGTAGCGTCATAAAAATCATCTGGATTCTCTGCATGAAGCCAATGTCCCGCATTTGAAATCATTTTAATTTCGGCATTTGGAAAATGTTTTTTAATTAAAAGCTCATCCATTGTTTCAATATAACCACTTTTTTCGCCCCCCAAAAACAACGTATGCCCCTCAAAAACAGTATTTTTGGGAAGTGCAACTCCAACTTCTTCAATTTTTTCTGACAAAATAGGTAGGTTTATACGAAGCGCAAATTCTTTGTTTGAATTTCGATATAAGTTCTTTAAAAGAAACAGCCGTGTACCTTGATCTCTTATATATTCAGACAATGCATCGTCTGCTTCACCTCTAGATTTTATTTTCGTGAAATCAAGTGCATGCAGTGCTTTTAAAATATCTTGATGATGCGAAGGATATGCCTTAGGGCTAATGTCTGCAATAATTAAATTTGAAACTTTATTAGGATACGTTACAGCAAATTGCATCGCGACTTTTCCGCCCATAGAATGACCTAACAAGATTATTTCTTCTAAATTATGCTCTTCACAATAGCGTTTTAAATCTTCAACCATTACATCGTAAGAGAACTCATCGCTATGAAAACTCCTGCCGTGATTGCGCTGATCCAGAAGGTGTACCTCATAGCCAACTTCAGACCAGCGCATACCTAGCGTTTTCCAATTATCGCTCATTCCGAGAAATCCATGAAGAATTACAAAAGGTTTTCCTGTTCCGAGTATTTGGGAGTGTAGAATCATTTTAAAAAAATTTGAATTTAGTTTTTGATGTTTATCAATTCAGTATAGCTACATTATAATTGCCACGAGTATCTCGACACAAATTGAAATAAAAAATTAGGAATAAAACTTAAAATTATTGATAACACGAATTTACACGATTTTTAAAACCGCAGTTAAACCCATTCAACATCTAGTTTTTCCAATTCGTTATTCAACACTATTAATGAGTCGGGATCGATAATTTGGGTATTGATAGTCATTTTATTTTGATCCGTAGTTATTATGTAATCTCCTGCGAACTTTTTAATCTGGTTAATCTCGCTTAGTTTCACCTCCTTTGCAAAAGGACTATTTATTTTCAATATTCCGTTGTTAATCGACAGATATTTATATTTTCTCTGGTAAACATATGTACCTAAATATAAAATTGAAATTACGATAGTACCGTAGCCTGTCCACCGAAAAGTATCTTGCGTCAAAAAACGAATTAGAGCCAATGTTATAAACGAAAGCCCTAGGATTAAATTAATATTCAGATGTTTTTTTCTATACCCTATTCTCAACATTTCCCATACAACTGTTTACTACCAACAACTTTTACGAAAGCCTTTTTAAGTAACCACCTATCACCTTTTCCAAACCACCATAAAGCGATTCGCAAATAAGTGCGTGGCCAATACTAACTTCTAGTAGGTTTGGAACATTCTCTTTAAAAAATTTGATGTTCTCTAACGATAAGTCGTGCCCAGCGTTAATCCCTAAATTTAAATTATTTGCGAGTACCGCACTCTCAGTATAAGGTATAATAGCGTTTTTATTTCCTAAAGAATATTGATCGGCAAATTCTTCTGTGTATAGCTCAATTCTATCAGTGCCAGTTTCTGCAGCCCCTTCAATCATTTTGAGTTCTGGATCTACAAAAATTGAAGTCCGGATACCATTCCGTTTAAATTCGGCAATAACCTCTTTTAAGTAATCTTTATGCTTAACGGTATCCCAGCCGGCATTGGAGGTAATTGCATCTACCGCATCGGGAACCAATGTTACTTGGGTAGGTTTAATCTCCAAAACCAATTTCATGAAGTTATCCATCGGGTTGCCTTCCATATTGTATTCCACATTTACAATCGGCTTTAAATCGTAGGCATCTTGATAACGAATATGTCGTTCATCGGGTCGTGGATGAATCGTGATTCCTTGTGCTCCAAACTTTTGAACATCCTTCGCTACTTTTAATAGGTTAGGCATATTTCCGCCTCTAGCATTTCGCAAGGTGGCTATTTTATTGATATTTACGCTTAATTTCGTCACTTCAAGAATTATTTAGTTACAGGACTATTCCTCAATTTTAATAAATACAAAAATCGGTAAACTAGAACGATATTCCTTGTATTTCTACACGTTTGCAATCTATGGTAACAAAAATACGAACCTCACATTGGTTAAGAAGTTTTTATTTTGAGTAATTTGCATCAAAATTGCAACAATGGAAACTGAAAGTTACATTATAAATGATGTGAAACCTATTGATGTCTCCTCAAAAATAAAGGAAACTCAAAGTGTATTTAATCAACTTACCTACACACATATTCCTGTAGAGAAAGATGGTCTTTATCTTGGATGCGTTTCGGAAAATGATGCGTATTGCTTTGACAATACCAAGACACTTTCCGATTTTCAATACGCCTTAGAGCCTTTCCACGTGCTAAAAGACACCAATTGGTTAGATGTTCTCGAAGCTTTTGCTATGCACAATAGCAACATAATGCCCGTTTTAGGGAACGACAATCAATATTTAGGATATTACGAATTAGGCGATATTATGAGCCTCTTTAACAACACGCCATTTTTAAACGAAAACGGAGGAATAATTGTGGTCGAGAAAGGAATTCACGATTACTCTTTTAGCGAGATTTCGCAAATTGTGGAATCTAACGGCATTAAAATTTACGGTATTTTTATTTCAGAGTTAAAAGAAGACACCGTTCAAATTACCTTAAAAGTAGGGCAAAGTGGCATGAATAGTATTGCGCAAACGTTTAGAAGATATAACTACGTAGTTGTTAGCCAACATGAGGAAGATAAGTTTATAGACGATTTAAAAGGACGCTCGCAATACCTAGATAAATATCTCAACATATAAAAGAGAGTATAATCTCTGAGTTTTGATAGTACGCAAACAATTCAGAATGCATTAGGTTAAACAAAGCCAAGGCATTTTGAGTATATAGCCTTTATTAGAAGCAAACTACACCAACACATGAAAGTAGGAATTTACGGTCAATTTTATCACGAAAACTCTGAAATATACATTCAAAAACTTTTGGACATTCTTCAAAAGAAAGGAATCGAAATATTTATTGAAAAAAAGTTTCTGGACATCATAAACCACAATCAAGACATTACTAAAAACTTTTCTGGTTTATCGACTTTTTCTGAATTAGACAGCAGCTTCGATTTATTTTTCAGCATTGGGGGCGATGGCACAATTTTAAAAGCAGTGACTTTCGTTGCCGATTCAGGAATTCCAATCGTAGGCATAAATACTGGAAGACTTGGTTTTCTGGCCACCATTCAAAAAGAAGAATTAACGAAGAGTTTAACTCAGATTCTGGAGGGCAAATACACTATTTCAGAAAGAACTTTACTCACCGTAGAAACAACTCCAGCGAATAATGAGGTACAACCGCTAAATTTTGCAATGAATGAAGTTGCGGTAAACAGAAAAAACACAACATCCATGATTAAGGTAGAAACCTTAGTTGATGATAAATATTTAACCTCATATTGGTCTGATGGACTTATTGTTGCCACACCCACAGGATCTACCGGATATTCTTTGAGTTGTGGTGGTCCTGTAATCGACCCAAGTGCCAGTAGTTTTGTGCTTACCCCAATCGCACCACATAATTTAAATGCTCGCCCGCTTATTGTGCCCGATTCTGCTGTAATATCTCTAAAAGTTTCAGGTAGAGAAAACACTTTTTTGCTCTCTATGGATTCCCGAGTTGCGACTTTAGAGAATGAAACTTGGATAAAAATAAGAAAAGCGCCGTTTACTATTAAACTGCTCCAGTTAAACGAAGATAGTTTTATTAAAACAATTCGAAAAAAACTGTTGTGGGGAGAAGACAAGCGTAATTAAATTTCAAAAAAGCTTCAATTAAATCTTCTTTACTTCCGCTCAAAAAGCAATAAAATCTACTAAAGTTTGTTAATCAACACAGACAATCGGTTCAGGTTTATCGCCGAGCCAAGTTTATTGTTATATTTGCAAACTTTTAAAGAATATGAAGTATTTTGTTACCATTTTTATAGTACTCTCCACGGTATTTGTGGCAACCGCACAAACTTACGAAATAGGAGTAATGGCTGGTGGCGCCAACTATATCGGGGATATTGGTAAAACCGATTATATAAATCCGAGCAATTTAGCCCTTGGTGGGGTTATCAAATGGAATCGTAGTAATAGACACGCTTTTAGAGCATCTGCCACAATCGCAAAAATAAAAGGCGATGACGCTGCTAGCGACAATAGTCGCAGAGAGGAACGTGGATATACTTTTCAAAATGTAATAAAAGAACTCTCTCTTGGAATAGAATACACCTTTTGGGATTTTAATGTACACGGTCAAGAATTTATTTCAACACCATACTTATATACTGGTTTAACGGCTTTTGGCTATTCTGCATTATATAAGGACAACGACAACATTATTAGAAAGTACGACGATGCAATTAGTTTTGCTATCCCAATGGTTGTAGGTTATAAAGCAAATATGGGTCGAAATGCAATGATTGGCTTTGAAGTTGGAGCACGTTATACTTTTACAGATAACTTAGATGGCAGCAATCCAGGACAAGGCAAAGCCGACGATGAAAGCTTAAAATTTGGAAACGTCAATAGCAATGATTGGTATGTGTTTACAGGCATAACCGTTACCTTTGCCTTTGGAAGAAAACCCTGTTACTGTAATTTTTAAGCACTATGAGCGCCGAAGACCAAATTAACAAAAACGCACTCCCTCAACATCTCGCCATTATTATGGATGGTAATGGTAGATGGGCAAAACAAAAGGGAATGTTTCGGTATAAAGGTCATGAGTCTGGCAGTAAAGCTGTACGTGAAATAGTAGAAGGAAGTGCCAAAATTGGAATTCCAAATCTTACGCTATACGCGTTTTCAACAGAAAATTGGAATCGTCCAAAAATGGAAGTTGAGTTGTTAATGCGACTTTTAATTTCATCACTTAAAAAAGAAATCAAAACCCTTCAGGACAATAGTATTAAACTAAATGCCATAGGAAACTTAGACGCATTACCTTCAAAAGCACGAAAAGAGCTGTACAAGGTAATGGAGTTAACAAAGAATAACACAAGGATGACCCTCACACTTGCACTGAGTTACGGGTCTCGGGAAGAAATTACAAAAACAATAAAAGAGATTAGTCTTAAAGTTAAAAATAACCTAATTTCGCCCGACGATATTGATGAAACGGTTATTAATAATCATCTTTACACGCAAAATTTACCAGACGTGGATTTATTGATACGCACAAGTGGCGAACAACGTATCAGCAATTTCCTTTTATGGCAAATAGCGTATGCCGAGCTGTATTTTACAGAAACACTTTGGCCGGATTTTACGAAAGAACATCTTTTTGCGGCCATATTAAATTATCAAAATAGAGAAAGAAGATTTGGAAAAACCAGTGAACAACTTAACCAATAGTTCCCTATTGAGCACATTCAAAAAATCCTGTTGTATATTTTTATTTACAATGCTTTCCGTTTGCACCCTTCAGGCGCAACAAAAAGAATTGGACAGTGGTCGTAAATACACCATAAACTCCATTACCGTAACAGGAGCCCAAAGCTTCAATGAGCAAACAGTTATAGCCTTTACGGGACTTAAAAAAGGGGATAGAATTTACATTCCAGGAGAAAAACTGAGTCAAGTTACCAAAAAACTTTGGGAACAAAACCTGTTTAGCGATATCGCATTCTACGTTACCAACATGACCGACGAAGAAGTAGATTTAGAACTCTATATTGTAGAGCTTCCTAAACTACACGAGGTTACTATTGAAGGAAAAGGCGTTCGAAAAGGAAAAAGAAAGGAGATTATTAAGGATAACGACTTAAAGCCTGGTGTAAAAATAACCAACAACCTCCTTAATACTACAAAAAACTACATTACAAAAAAATATCAAAAAGATGGTTTTTTACATACCGATGTAAAAATCGTGACGACCCCTTTACAGGATTCAAGTGGAGTAGAGACCTCTAAAGACATGAAAATCATTGTCGATAAAGGCAAAAGGGTAAAAGTAAAAGATATTGAATTTGAAGGTAACGAACAATTTCAAAGCGGGAAATTGCGTCGTGCCATGAAAAAAACAAAGCGAAAAAACCTCATTCGTTTCTGGAAACGTTCTAAATACACCGCAGCAGGATTCAAAGAAGACAAGGAGTCTATTATTAAAAAGTATAAAGCTAGCGGTTTTCGTGATGCTCGAATAACTGAAGATACACTTATCGAAGTTGACAAAAAGAACGTAGCTCTAAAATTAAAAATCGAAGAGGGCGACAAATATTATTTTGGAGACATCCGATTTATAGGAAATAGTGTGTTTACCGATAGCCAGTTACGACAATTACTAGGCATTAAAAAAGGTGATGTTTATAACGGCGTACTGCTACAAGAACGAATTCAAGATGAATCTGAACCTGATGCAGACGATATTACAAACCTATACCAAAACAACGGATATCTTGCAGTTCGTATTAACCCTGTAGAAGTTGCAGTGCGTAACGACACCATAGATTTTGAAATACGTATAATGGAGCGTAATCTATTCTATTTTGACCACGTTACAGTGGTTGGAAACGACCGCACAAACGACCACGTTATTTACAGAGAACTTAGAACGCGCCCGGGACAAAAGTACAGTAAACGTGATGTTATTAGAACACTTAGAGAGTTAGGTCAATTACAATTTTTCGACCCAGAACAGCTAAGCCCTAATTTCGTGAAGGTTGACGAAAACAATGGTTTAGTCGATTTAGAATACTCTGTAGTTGAAAAAGGATCTAGCCAAGTTGAACTCCAAGGTGGTTACGGTGGTGGAGGATTTGTTGGAACCCTTGGGCTTTCATTCAATAACTTTTCACTTCGAAACATCTTTAACTTAGACACGTACAAACCATTGCCAATGGGCGACGGTCAGAAACTATCTCTAAGAGCGCAAGCTAGTTCGTATTACCAAACGTATAGCTTATCATTAACCGAACCATGGTTAGGAGGGAAAAAACCAATTCAATTTTCTTCTTCATTCTCTCATACGGTTCAATATTTATATGACTATAACAGCCGTAGAGCCGATAAAAGTAAGAGTTTTACAATAACGGGTGGTTCTTTAGGATTAGCTAAAAAAGTAAAGTGGCCTGATGATTATTTTGTTTGGTCTAACGCTATTAGTTTCCAACACTATAATTTAAATAATTACAATACTGGATTATTTACATTCGGAGATGGATATTCAAATAACTTGGCATACACAATAGGTATAAGCAGAAACAACACAACTGTAAACCCTATTTATCCTATGGCTGGATCAGATTTTAGCATTACAGCGAAGCTTACCCCACCATACTCTGCCTTTAACAGCATAGATTATAAAGCGTTAAACGACGAGCGTGCAGCCCAAGAAGTAATACTTAACGACCCAAATGCAAATAGTAGCCAAGTAGAAGATGCACGACTTCGCAGATCAGAAATTGATCAAGAGCGTTTTAAATGGTTAGAATATTATAAAATTAAGTTCAAAGGAACCTGGTACACTCGTATAATGGGGAAATTAGTATTGCGTACCAACACCGAATTAGGATTTTTAGGATCGTATAACAATGATAGAGGCGTTCCTCCATTCGAAAGATTTTTCTTAGGTGGAGATGGTCTAGGCGCATACAGTTTGGATGGTCGAGAGGTTATTCAGCTAAGAGGCTACCCTAACCAATCGTTAAGTACTAACGACGGAAGTACGATTTACAATAAATTTTCGTTAGAAGTAAGATATCCAGTAACTTTGGCCCAAATGGCGTCTATTTACGTTCTTGGCTTTGCCGAAGGAGGTGCTGCATACGATGGTTTCAGAGAATACAATCCTTTTGAGCTTAGTCGTTCTGCAGGTTTTGGCTTAAGAATATTCATGCCTGCTTTTGGCCTTTTAGGAATCGATTTCGGGTATGGATTCGATCCTGTGCTAGGGCAAACCGAACCAAATGGATGGCAAACCCATTTTATAATTGGACAACAATTCTAAACTTGGCACGATTTTTTCTAATACAACAACCAATTAATATGAAGACGAAAAAAATAATCTTTCTTACCCTCGCCATTTTCTCCTTCAGCTATATGGCTACTGCCCAACGAGGTGTGCGGATAGGATATATAGACATGGAATATATTCTTGAAAGTGTGCCAGAATACCGTGAAGCTTCTATTCAATTAGAAGGAAAAGTACAGCGGTGGAAACAAGACCTTGAAAAAAGTCAAAGAGAAGTAGATCAAATGAAGCTGAATTTAGCAAACGAAAGAGTATTACTAACAGCAGAACTTATTGAAGAACGTGAGGAAGATATTAAGATTAAAGAAAACGAAATATTAGAATATCAGCAAAACCGTTTTGGCCCAAATGGCGATTTAATGATTCAAAGAAGACAATTGGTACAGCCAATTCAGGATCAAGTTTTTAACATCGTTCAAGAAATAGCCGAAAGTAAAAAATACGATTTTATTTTCGACAAATCTGCAGATGTGGTAATGCTATTTGCTGCCAAAAGAAACGATATTAGCGATGAAGTTCTCAGAAGTATTGAACGAGCTGGGCGAAGAGTACAAGCAGAAAACAAAAAGGAAAAACGCGAAATAGAACAGCAAGAAAAACTAGACGAAAAGCAGGATGAGATGTCTGAGCGCGAAAAAGAACTTCAAAAGAAAAAAGAAGAGCGCGAAAAAGCAATGGAAGACAAGAAAGCTGAACGTGAAGAATTGATGGCGCAACGCCAACGAGAAAGAGATTCTATTAGAGCTGCCAAAAAACAAGAATACGAAGAGCGTAGACAACGTTTACTTGAAGAACGACAAAGAAGAAGAGATTCAATAGCAGAAGTTCGAGAAAACAGAGACTAATTACCCAATAATCGATAATTAAATTTTAACCCAATAACACTTAAATTAAATACGCAAACAATGAAAAAAATGAAAACTATACTGCTTGCACTGGCCATTTTTGCAGGAGCCACAAGTTTTGTAAACGCTCAATCTAAAGTCGCACACATTAACGCTCAAGAGTTAATTGAAGCTATGCCAGAATACAAAGCAGCACAAACCTCATTAGAAAAAGTTCAAAAAACTTACGATACAGAAATTAAGGCAATGTTAAAAGAGCTTGATACTAAAGCCAAGCAATACGACAGCGAAGCCGCTTCTAAAACAGACGAGGAGAACCAAAAAAGAGTAATGGAAATCCAAGGAATGCAAGAAAATGTACAAGCCTACAGACAACAAGCACTTCAGGATTTAGACAAGAAAAGATCTGATATCTTTAAACCTATTCTTGAAAAAGCGCAATCTACAATCCAAAAAGTTGGTCGCGCACAAGGTTACCAATATGTTTTAGACTCTACAATGGGTAGCGGTATCATCCTTGCCGATGGTAAAGACCTTATGGCAGATGTAAAGAAAGACTTAGGAATTTAACCCTTTCCTTTCTCAAAATAGTAAAGATGCGCGTTAAAAAACGGGCATCTTTTTTTTGCGATAATTTCTAGTTATTTGGTACATTTATAAAATGGATAAAAACAATCCCATAGGAGTTTTCGATTCAGGAGTCGGTGGCTCCTCAATATGGCAGGAAATCCATAGACTACTACCTTTAGAAAACATTATTTATTTAGCGGATAGCAAAAACGCACCATACGGAAATAAATCCCCAGAGGAAATTACTGCGCTTAGCATCAAAAACACTCAAAAGCTCTTAGAACTCAACTGTAAAATAATTGTAGTGGCTTGCAACACCGCAACCACCAATGCTATTATCACCCTTCGCAAAAAATACAAACTTCCCATCATTGGTATTGAACCAGCTATTAAGCCTGCAGCTTTAAAGACCAAATCCAAAAGCATCGGAATTCTCGCCACAAAAGGAACGCTTAGCAGCGCACTTTTTAGTAAAACAAACAAAGAGTTCACTAAAGATATTAGCGTCGTAGAGGTCATCGGAGAGGGTCTCGTGCCACTTATAGAGGCAGGCAACTTAGATGGTCAAGAAATGGTGGAACTACTTAAAAAACACACAAAAAAAATGATTGAAGCCAACGTAGATTATGTTGTGCTTGGGTGTAGTCACTATCCCTATATTATTCCAACATTAAAAAAAATACTTCCTAAGCACGTTGAAATTATAGATTCGGGTGAAGCTGTGGCACGTCAAACAAAAACTGTGCTCCACAACCTCAACCAGCTTCGAGAAGACACCTCAAAGCCCAGGCTAGCATTTTTCACCAATGCTGAAACCAACACCTTAAAATTTTTGTTACACGATTATTTGAACAAAATATCCATAGAAAAAATGGATTTTTAAACAAAGGCCGCAAACGTTTCGCAATAGCAGCGTAACACTTTACTACGGAAATTATTTAAACCAACTAGAATACATTACATAATTACTAGCAATTCTTTCAATTTCTCCCTTAGTTAGTTCGGGACTAATGTCTTTAATCTTTTTTGCGGGAATACCTGCATAAATACTGCCGCTTTCAACCGTAGTATTCTTTGCGACAACAGCTCCAGCAGCGATTATTGTATTGCTTTCTACCACGCAATCGTCCATGACGATACTTCCCATACCAATCAAGACATTGTCATGAATAGAACAACCGTGTACGATAGCATTATGACCAATAGACACATTATTCCCAATAGTTGTAGGTGAAGTTTTATAAGTAGCGTGAATTACAGCTCCATCTTGAACATTTACCCGATTCCCCATTTTTATAAAATTAACGTCGCCACGAATTACAGTATTAAACCAAACACTGCATTCACTTCCCATTTCAACATCTCCAACAATGGTAGCGTTTTCGGCTATAAAACAATCTTCAGGTATCTGCGGGTGCTTTCCGTTAACGGGTTTAATTATCATATTTATTAAAGAATTTCAACTGATTTTGCACAAGTCATTATATAAAAGATGGCCTCCATATTCAGAATAACTACACGTTTCAATATACTTTAAACTTAAGTACAAATTTGAAAGTATAAGCACAGCTACCTTTATGCAGCAAAAACACAGCATTAGAGTGTATTCAATAGAAAGAAGGTGTCGTTACTATAAGAAACGCTGCTACGAAAAGTTATTTCAGAAATAAGAAAACCTAATTTAATTAACTGCAGGACATTTACAGTCATACGGCTCTTTTCTGTCTCCTCCAGGGAAATCAAAACCGAGTGTAATTTGATGAAAGCCTCCACTTTCCATTGTAACATCTCCCGTTTGATGCGAGTAAGTATAAGCAAAAAGGAAGTTTGCGTAATTAATACCTACTACAGGAGAAAAATATTGAAGCTTTTGAACTTTTGAACCTTCTCCTTCAGAATATTCAGCTCCATCGAAGCTTCTTCTATACGATAATCCAGCCCAAACTTTTCCAGCATTCGTGTGTCTATATATTTTTCCGTTTAAATCTATCGCTTTTTCGCCAGTACGCTCAGTCATCTGAAAAAGAACAGACGGCTCAAAACTCCAGTTGGAACCATAACTACTTAGCGCATACGCACCAGAAATTAAATATCTACGCTGATTATTTGGCTCAAAATCTTCTGTGTAGATGGATCTATTTTGAAATATTATATTCTTTACGGTTAAGTGGGCAGAAAAATCGGAATAATTATACGACATTCCAGCATCGATATTAAAATAAGTAGAACTCTGCATAATTCCCGCAATAACAGGATCGTAATCTGATAAATCAAAATTCGTTTCGTCCAATTTAGACTGAACCAGACCAACACTTAAACCAAATGATAATTGGTTAAGTTCATCACTTTGGGTTGACAAATTAATATGGTGAGCATAGGTAACGTACCCTCCTGTTTGAGAATGAAATCCGTTTCTATCATTAAATATAATAAGTCCCATTCCAGAACGCGCTCCTAATCGCGCATTAAAACTACCTGTAAATAAATTTGGTGCATTTGTTTGATCAAACCACTGCTGCCTAGCCGTTAGCCTAAGTTGATTATGACTTGCTGCACCAGCCATTGAGGGATGTAAAAGGTACAAGTTGTCTGCAAAATAATCTGTATATACTGGAATTCCATCTTGAGAAAACCCTTGAAGGGAAGACAAAAAAAGTAGAATTAGGGAAAATCGTTTTATGCTCATAATTTCTCTTTATCAATTAAAAGTAATATACTTTTTGGAATTTGCCGCTTTACAGTGTAATTAATTAAAATAGCGTTAATTATAACCCTTTCCCCTACTGGCATCAAACGACACCCAATCATTATTCCTTCCCAAGAGAATCAAATTACAACTTGATTATTCCAAAAGTGCTCAAATATATAGATTTTTGCCGTTGATTGGCTAATGACAGCATCAATAAAATTACAATGTCGCATCAAACCTAAAAACAATTCAAGCACAAATTACAAAACAACAAATTGCATTTAGTCAAATTGGTTGTTTCAGTGCCAAATATATTGAATACATTGTTTTTCTTTTTATATTTTTGTAAAAAAAATAGCCCCGTGTCTCAATTTAACATAGAAATCTCCCGAACTTCCAATCCCGACATACTTAAATTCAACGCTGACTCCTTCATAACACAGTCATCTAGCCACGAATTCAAAAATATTGACGATGCGAAATCAAGTCCATTAGCACAAGAACTTTTTTACCTGCCTTTTGTAAAAACGGTTTATATTTCACAAAATTTCATCGCTATTGAAAAATTTGATATAGTCGCTTGGGAAGATGTACAAGAGGAGGTTGCAAATTCTATTTCAGAATACCTTAATTCGGGCAAACCAGCAGTTGTTGAAGCTCCCATTGCAAAAAAATCGCCAACAACGGTCTATGCCGAGAGCACGCCGAATCCGTCGGTAATGAAATTTGTTGCTAATAAAACATTAGTCAGCAAAGCGTACGAGTATAAAGATAGTTATGAAGCAGTGCAGTCACCCCTAGCCACAGCGCTGTTTAACTTCCCTTTCGTAAAAGAAGTTTTTTTTAATACCAACCATGTTTCGGTAATGAAGTTTGATGTTGTTGATTGGGCCGAAATAACAATGGAAATACGCGAGTTTATTCGAAAGTTCCTTGAAGACGGCAAAACAATCAATAAAGAAGACCTCAACAATAATGGTTCTGGAGATTCCTTCTCGGCTGTAAATAACGCCAAAAAAAATCGTTCGGAAATTGAAAATAAAATCAACGATATTCTAGTTGAATACGTTGAACCCGCAGTAGCAAAAGATGGCGGACAAATTGTTTTAGACTCATTTAACAAAGAAACTAAAACAGTTAAAGTTATGCTTAAAGGAGCTTGTAGCGGATGCCCTTCTTCTACCGTTACGCTTAAAAATGGAATAGAAACAATTTTAAAACAAATGCTTCCTGAACAAATTGAAAGTGTTGAAGCCATTAACGGATAAAATGCTCTTTTGGCGTAAAGTTTAGCCCAACTTAGATTTAACTTAATTTTCTGAAAATTAGCTTTTAATAATTGTATTTTGGAGTTTTAACCTTAAAAACCAAATAAATTATGGCAATAATTAAAGTAATCGAAATTTTAGCAAGCTCTAAAGAAAGCTGGGAAGATGCAACGAAACTTGCAGTAAAAGAAGCTTCAAAAACTGTGAAAAACATTCGATCAGTATATGTTAAAGAACAAAGTTGTGTTGTAGACAACGACCAAATTACTCAGTTTAGAGTAAACGTAAAAATTTCGTTTGAAGTAAAATAAATACCACAACGAATTTTAATAAATACGCTTTTGAGTCTTCAAAAGCGTATTTTTAATTTTCAAATTAGATAATGCGACAAATAGTAGTCTCTTTAATATTAATATCAATTTTCGGTTGTAATTCTTCAAATAACGAAAACTTGGAAACACACCCTTTCACCAACGATTTAATTCACGAGTCCAGCCCTTATCTGCTGCAACACGCCCATAACCCTGTAGATTGGAAACCATATAACGAAGCAACTCTTAAACAGGCAAAGCAGGAAAAAAAGTTAATGATAATAAGCGTGGGCTACTCTGCCTGCCATTGGTGTCATGTTATGGAGCACGAGAGCTTTGAAGACTCAACGGTAGCTGCGGTAATGAACAAACATTTTATTTCGGTAAAAGTAGATCGGGAAGAACGTCCAGATGTAGATCAAATCTATATAAATGCGGTGCAACTAATGACAGGAAGCGCAGGTTGGCCACTAAATGTTATTACACTACCCGATGGCCGCCCAGTTTGGGGTGGCACTTACTTCCGAAAAAATGATTGGATAAACGCCATAGAGCAAATTCAAGAAATTTACCGAGAAGAACCTGAAAAATTACTCGCTTATGCCAATCGGCTAGAAGAGGGTTTAAAAAGCATGGACTTGGTTCAATTGAATACAGAAGATGTAAATTTCAAAAAGTATCCTACTGAAGTTATCATTCAAAAAATGTCTCAAACATTTGACCACGAATATGGCGGAAATAAAGGAGCGCCAAAATTTATGATGCCCAACAACCTCGAGTTTTTATTACGACAAGCGGTTGACAATAATGATAAAAGCCTTTTAAATTTCACAACCCTTACACTAGACAAAATGGCCTACGGTGGTCTATATGACCAACTTGGCGGTGGCTTTGCTCGATATAGTGTTGACGAAAAATGGCACGTTCCTCACTTCGAGAAAATGCTATACGACAATGCCCAATTAGTAAGTTTGTATAGTAATGCTTATTCTGTTACTAAAAATCCGCTCTATAAGGATGTGGTTAAGGAAACCTTAGAATTTGTAAAACAAGAATTGACTAATTCTGAAGGTGGGTTTTATTCGGCCCTTGATGCCGACAGTAAAGACAAAAACGGCAAACTTGAGGAAGGCGCTTTCTATGTTTTTACTGAAGAAGAACTACAAAAGCTATTGAAAGATGATTTCGATATTTTTAAAGAGTATTATAATATAAATAATTACGGAAAGTGGGAAAACAATCAGTATGTACTCATTCGGAAGAAAACAGATTTAGAAATTGAAAAGGAATTTGGTATTTCTTCCGAAGCACTTCAGCAGAAGAAGGAAGATTGGAAACACATTCTAATTCCGTATCGCAATAAACGATCTAAACCAAGATTGGACGACAAAACACTAACTTCTTGGAATGGAATGATGTTGAAAGGATATGTAGATGCCTACAGAGTTTTCGGCGAAGAGGCATATCTTGAAACCGCCTTAAAAAACGCCCAGTTTATCGCAGAGAACCAATTACAGACCAACGGACAATTGTTTCATAACTACAAAGATGGCAAAAGCAGTATTAACGGATTTTTGGAAGACTACGCATTCGTTATAGAGGCATTTATAGATTTATATCAGGTTACTTTAGACGAAAAATGGCTCACGCTTTCAAAAACCATTGCCGATTATGCTTTAAATAACTTTTTCGATGAGGAAAAGCAAATGTTTTATTTTACTTCAAAAGCAGATCCAGCAATAGTGACTCGAAATTTTGATTACCGAGACAATGTTATTCCTGCTTCAAACTCTGTAATGGCCAAGAATCTTTTCGTGCTTTCAAAATATTTTGGAGAAAGCAATTTTTTTGGCGAAATTTCACATCAAATGTTAAAAAACGTTTTAGACGAAATAGACCATTACCCACGCGGATTTTCGAACTGGCTAAGCCTGCTATCAAATTATCAAAGCGATTTTTATGAAGTCGTCGTTGTAGGCAAAGATGCTCAAAAGCAAGTAAAAGAGCTAAATAAAAATTACCTTCCTAACATAATAATCGCAGGCAGCGAGCAAGAAAGCGAAAATCCCTTGTTTAAAAACAGATACGTAGCAGAGGAAACACTTATATATGTTTGCGTAAATAATGCATGCAAACTACCAATAAATAACACAGAAACAGTAATTAAAACCTTAAACAAAAAAGAATAGTTTTTATGGAAAAATTTAACGACTTAGACATTTACATTGAAAAATACGCACAAAAATTAATCGACTTTATTCCAAGTGTGATCGGAGCTGCCATCATGCTTCTGGTTGGAATTTATATTATAAAAATGGTTAACAGCGTTATTAAAAAGTTTTTTGATAGAAAAGATTATGATGTAACCCTAGAAAACTTTATTGCTAGTTTACTCAATTGGGGGTTAAAAATCTTACTTTTTATTTTGGTGGTTACGCAATTAGGCGTTGAAACCGCTTCATTAGTCGCTATGCTTGGAGCTTCAGCTATTGCTGTTGGTTTGGCATTACAAGGTTCCCTGGCAAACTTCGCTGGTGGCGTATTAATTTTGTTGTTAAAACCCTTTAAAGTTGGCGATTTTATAAGCGGGCAAGGTGTAGACGGAACAGTGAAAGAAATCTCAATTTTCAATACAAAATTAAATACCTTCGGAAATCAACTTGCTGTTATTCCCAACGGAAAGTTAAGTAACGATAAAATAATAAATTATTCTGTGGAAGGAATACGACGTGAAAATCTAACTTTTGGTATTGGTTATGATGATGATATAAAACAAGCCAAAGACATTTTAATTGAATTGGTTATGGAACAAGAACAAGTATTTAAAACCGAAGATAAAATGCCGATGGTTGCCGTTGCCGAATTAGGAGATAGTTCTGTAAACTTAACTTTGCGGTACTGGGCTACAAACGGCGACTTCTGGAATTTGCGTTGGTTAATTTTAGAAGAAGGAAAAGCAAGACTTGAAGGTGCTGGAATTTCGATACCCTATCCACAGCGCGACGTTCACCACTTCAATTTAGAAGACCTGAAGAGGGAAAAGGCATAGTTTATGCTTAATTTTGAACAACTTATATTAGTAAACAAACAATTAAATTTATCACGATGAAAAAGATATTATTAACAGGGCTGTTAATTTCTGCAACGCTTTCGGGTTTTTCACAGGCAGCCAATAGCGAATACGACGTGTATTCCCGAACTATAGACTTAAACCAAAAATCGTTGGCTTTCGGTTTAACTGAAGCAGAATTTGAGTCCATTAAAGATGAAGCTTACGCAAACCCAAGTTTTCTTGAAGGCAGTATTTTTCAAGGAGAGGAATTAGCAAAGACAGGTGTACCAATGCGCTACAACGCCTTTGCTGACGAAATTGAAATAAAAAAATCACCCTCAGCAGCAAACTATGGAGCTTTAGTAAAAGACCCAGAGATATTTGTTAAAATTGGCAGAGATATTTATGTGTTTATTCCCTTTGAAGGGAGTAACGAAAAAGGAGGTTATTTTAACGTTTTAAACGATGGAAAAACGTATGACCTATACAAGAAAACTACATCTGTCTTTAAAGATGCACGAAAAGCAACGTCAACTTACGGAAGAGACGTCCCTCCTTCGTTTTCAAAATCGGTAAAATACTATTTGGTACAAGACGGTACATTTTTGGAAATGCCAAGTGGTAAATCGAAAATCCTGAAGATGATGAAATCGAAAAAAGATGAAGTAAAATCGTTTATGAAAGAAAACAAAATTGATGTTGACAAGGAAGCTGATTTAGTAAAACTCGTTGCCTATTTCGATTCTTTGATTTAAATAAATTGGACAAATTTCAACTTATAAATACAAGCGACCGCTCTCTGGTCGCTTTTTTTGTGCGGATTTTTTAGAAGCATCAATAAACAACGATAATTATAATGCTATTCCAACATTCAAAGATGTAAGTTTTTTAGAGTACATTATTTTTAAACAATTTTTATTAGTGTTGTATATTACATTGTAAAACAGTACATTTAGCTTATAATTTTTTAAATCAACGACATGAAAAATATATTAATTTTCGTTTTAAGCGCGCTTTTTTCAATTCAAGGTTTTTCACAGAAAAATTTTGCACGAAAAGATGGAGGAGCCTCAGGTGCTGCAAATAGTAATTACGACCTCTTTTCAAGGACAATTGATATTAATCAAAAAGATATGAGTTTTGGCCTAACCAAAGCAGAATTTGATGCTATAAAGGACGATGCCTATCTAAACATCAAATTTATTCCTGGAAATATTTACCAAGATGAAAACCTTTTGAAAAGCAACGTTTTAATGCGTTATAACGCCTATGCTGATGAAATAGAAATAACCGAAAACGTTCAGAAAAAATCGAAATACGGCGCGTTAATGAAAGACCCTAGCATTTATGTGAAAATTGCAAACGATATTTTCGTTTTTATTCCTTATAACGATTCCAATGAAAAAGGAGGGTATTTCAATATTATTGCAGATGGGAAGAATTATGATTTATACAAGAAAACAACCTCAGTTTTTAAAGAACCACGAAAAGCAAAATCGTCTTACGATTCCGACACTCCGCCGTCTTTTGAGAAGACAACAAAATATTATTTAGTTGAAAACGGGGTGTTTTTTGAACTACCAAAAAGCCGATCTCGTATTTTAAAAGCAATGGACTTGAAGAAAAACGAAGTGAAAAAATACGTAAAAGAAAATAGTTTAGATGTTTTTAAAGAGGCTGATTTAATAAAAGTATTTATTTATTACGATTCACTTTTATAGTACATCAACCCAACATAAATTCTTTTAAATAGTAAGGTTCAAAATAAGCGACATTTTCAAGGTCGCTTATTTTATATTTAGATTCAGCCAAACTCACCATATCTTTTGCCGAAGGAAATTTGTCCTCTAAAAATATTGCATTTGAATTCTTACAAATTGCTTGAAGTTTAGCCGCTCCATCACCCAAGAAAACAGTTGTTTTTTGTCCTAAATAATCTGAAAATGAATTTTCGTTAATAATTTCAGCTTTTGTTTCCCGAATAATTTTCTTTTCTGAATCAAATACTGCGGAATATACTTCCATTCGGCGTGCATCGAGCAACGGAACAATGAAGCAATCTTCAATTTTAACCTGTTGTGCCAATAATTCTAAAGTTGGAACAGACAACAAAGGCACGCCTAGCGCAAAACAAAGCCCTTTAGCCGCAGAAACCCCAATCCGCAAGCCAGTGTAAGACCCGGGGCCTTTACTTATGGCAATTGCGCCTAAATTATTTTTATCGAGTTTGGCTTCATTTAAAACCTCTTCAATAAAAACGTGTAGTTTCTCAGAATGAGAATATTTATTAGTATTTTCTTCCCGAAAAGCAACAGTTTTTCCATCAATTGAAAGTGCAACCGAACAATTGGTTGTAGCCGTTTCAAGACATAATATTGTAGCCATTGTTGTATAGATTTATTCTTTTTCTTGAGATGCTACGTTCACCTTATCTCCAGGCTTCAAAAGCTTTGTAACCGTGTTATAAGGCCCAGTAATAACTGTTTCGCCTTCTTTTAAGCCAGAAGTTATCTCGATGTTCGAATCGTCTTGAACTCCAGTTTTTACCACTCTCAATTTTGCCTCATCGCCTTCCTTTACAAATACAGCTTCAAATTTTTCAGCAGTTGCTGTGTTGTTAGCAGCTCGCGAGCTTGTTGTATCTGTTTTAATAACAATTGAACTGATTGGAACCCCGATAATATTTTTCTTTCGATTTGTAATAATATCGACGGTTGCAGTCATTCCTGGCCTAAAGGGTGAATAGCTTTCCGGTTTCCCTTCGGTAAGATCTTTATAAGAATCGGGAAGTATTCGCACCTTTACTTTAAAGTTTGTTACTTGATCTGCACTCAGGGCACTTTCTGCACTGTTCGCTATTTCGGTAACTACCCCTTTGAATTCTCTTTTCAGGTAAGCATCCACTTCAACTTTTGTAGAATCGCCAACGGCAACTTTAACGATGTCGTTTTCGTTTACGTCTACTACCACTTCCATGTTTTGCAGATTGGCTACGCGAACAATTTCGGTTCCAGCCATTTGAGCAGTTCCAACCACACGTTCTCCTAATTCTACAGAAAGTTTTGAAATGGTGCCGCTCATGGGGGAATAAATAGTTGTTCTAGAAAGGTTATCTACAGATTGTTTTACATTGGCCGCAGCGCTTTGCACACTGTAATAAGCGGCTTTTTTATTGGCTTTTGCCATATCGTAGTCTGCGACAGATTTGTCCCATTCTGATTTGGATATCACGCCTTTTTCAAAAAGTATTTTATTTCGGTCAAAGTTGAGTCTTGCATTATTTTCGCTCGCTTCGGCTTGTGCCAATTGTGCCCTAACATTTTGAAGTCCAGCTTGCGATTGGCTAACTGCTGCTTGAATAAGGTCTGGATTTATTTTCACCAATAAGTCTCCTTTTTCAACCACTTGACCTTCGCGTAATGGCAACTCGATAATTTCTCCCGAAACTTCGGAAGAAAGTGCCAACTCGGTTTCAGGCTGAATTTTACCAGTAGCGGCCACAGTTTCGATAATATCTATTGGCTCTATTCTAGCTATTTCAACTTCTTTAAAATTGCTAGATTTACCATACCATCCTGCCTTTTTTCCGCCAATTAGCAAAACCAAGAGCAAGACAACACCAACAGAAATCCAAATAAGTGTTTTTTTCTTCATTATTAAAACTTTAATTCGCTTGCAGGAACACCGAAATATAGCTCCAAAACCTTCAATTTAAAAATATACTCAAATTTAGTTCGGTTTACTTCAATTTTAGAATTGTCGTAACGCAATTTTGATTGACTAAAATCGAATGCGTTTGTTAATCCTACATCGTAACGATCTTTTGCGTATTGGTATGCCAATTCTTGTGATTCTAAGGCAACAACAGCGGCATCATAGGCTTTTCGTGAGCCTTTTGCATCGACATAAGCTTGATACACATTTGATTCTAAATCGAGTTTGGCTTGCTCTAAAAGATATTCAGAATTTCGTAGGTTGATTTCATTTCGCCTTACATTACCACGAACCGTAAAGCCGTTAAACACTGGAATATTTAACTGCACTCCGTACCCAATTCCGTCGTTTAATGAAAGTTGCTCGATAAAAGTATGATTGAGCGGATCGTTGTTTGCATATCGCGTATTGTATCCAAAAAAGGCAGAAACAGTAGGGTAATAAGCTCCTTTAGCGATTTGAATATCTTTTTTAGCTAAACTTACACTTTGTTCTGCTATTTTAACTTCGGAGCGAGTTGCCTGTGCATTTTCAATTATTTCTTCAACTTCCAAAGCGGCAATGCCATCTTCAACAATATCATAATCTTCTTCTGCAATATCAAAATTTGAATAATCTTTAATCAATAATAACTGTGCTAGGCTTATTAATGAAATTCTCACAGTGTTTTCAGCAACTGCAATTCTTTGTTTTTCACTGGCATCTGTTGCTTGAATTTCTAGTAAATCTCCACGCGGAATAGCTCCAGCTTCAACCAAATCGCTAGTGCGTTGAAATTGTTCCTGAGTTACTTCATTCTGTGAACGCGCCACTTCTAAATTTGCTTTATTAAGAAGCACTTGTAAATATGAATTAGCAACCATTAGAGCAATATCATCTTTCATCTGATCTAAACGATATTGAGCAGAAAGCTTGGATAGTTTTGCACGTTGTAGCTGTCGAACGTTTCGAAGACCATCAAAAAGGTTTAAACCAACATTTATAGCACCTGACGCAGTACCAAAAGTCATATTTTCCAATTGGTTATTGGTTGGGTTTAAACTCAAACCAGTGTTTTTGGCACCATTTGCATTTGCATTTAGCGTTGGTAAAAAATTACCAACAGCTACCAATTTGTCGATGTCGGTGCTCTCAAGTTCTAATTCGCTTTGTTTAATAGAAATGTTGTTTTCCAAGGCGTGAGCGACACACTGTTCAAGAGTCCATTCCTTCGTTTGGGAGTAGAAGGTTTGGACGCTTATTAATAAAAAGAAAAGTATTACTGACTTTTTCATAAGTTTTTGGTTGTTTAATATGTCCTTTGCTAGAAGGTTATGTTACAAAAATTGTAGCGTTATTAAAGTGAATTATGTAAAGCTTGCCTTATTTGATAGTTCTCGTGACTTTTCGTTAGGCAATAAATTACATCTAAGCTAAACGCTAGCCTTTTATAATGTTTAATTTGTAGGTTGTTTTAGTTGATTCCAAACTTTAATGTTGTCATCTTTTGAAACGCCGCTTTTTACTTCAACATCTATCCCATCACTAATTCCGAGTTCTACTTCACGACGTTCAAATTTTTGATCTCCAATTTGGATTTCAACAAAAGGTTTTTGAGTTTTTGGGTCGTATTGAACCAAAGCTTCTTTTATTGTTAGCACGTTTTCAGCCTTTGCCAAGATGATAGAAGCATTTGCACTCAACCCTGCTCTAATAAAGGTTTGACTTGTGTCATTTTTTTTCATTGTACCTTTTATTTCAAACTGGATCGCGCTATTTTCACTAATTCCTTTTGGTGCGATATAATCTAATTCTGCTTGAAAAGTTTTATCAGGTAACGCTCCTACTGTAATTTCGAGTGGTAAGCCTTCTTTTATTTTACCCACTTCACTCTCGTCCACTTTTCCTTCAAAAATCATTTTATCCACGTCTGCAATTGTGGCAATAGTTGTACCGTCGTTAAAGTTATTCGCCTCGATTACTTGGTTTCCGGTTTTTACAGGAACATCGAGCACCATACCTGATACTGTTGCACGAATTTCGGTGTTGGCAGAAGCTCCCATTCCACTAGTAGTACCCGTTTTTACGATGTCGTAATTTTGGTTTGCAGACATAAGCGAAACCTCCTCTTGTTTAAGTCGTTGTTTAGATTGGTCATAACTCAATTGAGCGTTGTCAAATTCATTCGCCGAAATCACCCCTTTTTCGAACAATTCTTTTTGTCGATTGTAGATGCTTTTTTGATTTTCAAAAGCAAGTCGAGCTGTTTCCACCTGTGTGCGAATGCTGTTAATATTGTTTTTAGCGCTATTTAGAGACGAAACATTAGGAACAACTTTTACCTTAGCTATTAATTCGCCAGCCTTGATAACCTCACCAGCTTCTACATAGATTTCATCAATGATTCCTGAAATATTAGGTTTAATAAGCACTTCTTCCTTTGGCACAATACTTCCTGTAGCAACCGTTTTTTTAACAATAGTACCTACACTAGCTTGCTCTGTTGTATAAACAATAGGATTTTCTATATTTTTTGAATACAGCCAATACATCGAAACTGTAAAAAGTACAGCTATGGTTACGAGGATAATTATGGTTTTTGTTCTTTTCATTTGTTTAAAATATATAATTTAACGGCACTAGTCTTTTTAATTTGATTTTTGATACAATTTTTTAATCTGTTCGCAATGCTTCTACTGGTCTAATTTTTATTGCGTTTTGAGCAGGGATAAGGCCCGCCAATAATCCTGATATTATTAAAATCATTAGGGCTGTAAAAACAACTCCAATATCTACTGATGGGTTTAGGAACATCATTTCGGAAGTGTCCATTTTGTCCATTTCGTTATTCACTAAAATTAAAACACCAGTTGCCAAAATAATTCCCACCATCCCAGAAATAATGGTAAGGAAGCTTGATTCCAGTAAAATTTGAGACCGAATGCTCCAGGGTGTCGCCCCTAAGGCACGACGCACACCGATTTCTTTGGTTCGTTCTTTTACAACGATGAGCATGATATTGCTAATTCCGATAACTCCGGAAATCAATATTAATATCCCTACGAAATATGCGACGAAATTTAATGCTGTAAACAAACCGTTTATTTTATTGTACTGTTCGTATAAATCGAAATTACCAACGGCTCGATCATCGGTAGGCGCAATGGAATGACGGGCTTTAATAACGTCGAATACCTGGGATTTTAACTCGGTGATAGAGGATCCGTCTTCGGCGGTAATTGCCATCCAACCAACGATATTTGCCATATTAAAGGCTTGGGAGAAGGACGTAAAAGGCACATAAATTTCTTTTTGGTTTTCTTCTGGATCGCCATTTTGACCATTTTTTTTATAGGTTCCTATAACCATAAAATTGACGCCATTGATTTTAATATACGAACCTATTACTTCTTCACCTGGATCATACAATGCGGTTTGAACACCACTTCCTATAATTGCAACTTTTCGTTTTTCTTCAATATCGGAGTAATTAATAAATCGGCCCGAAGTGATGTCCATTGGTTGCTGCTGTGTAATTTCGGGATAATCGCCATACACATTAAAAGCGCCGGTTTGCAAGCCTCTAACTACGTTATTACTTCCTCTAAAACCGCCCAACTGATTTCTAGGAGAAACAAATCTGAGACCTGGCACCTGATCTTTTATTGCTTGAACATCGTCAAGTTTAAAATTATATCGTCTACCTTTTGGTAAACCTTTATACGGTTGTGATACATTTTGCGCCCACATAAACATGGAGTTAGTAGCCATGCCTGTAAAAGATTGTTTTATTCCGTTTTCAAGTCCGTTTCCTGCGGCGAGTAAAATAACAAGAATAAAAATACCCCATAGAACTCCAAAAGCGGTAAGAATTGTTCTAAACCAATTGCTGCTTAAGGCTTCAATAATTTCTGCCCAACTATCCCTGCTAAATATTTTACTCATCACGTAAAGCTTCTATGGGTTTAATATTAGCGGCTCTATATGCAGGAAAAAAGCCCGCGACTGCTCCAGCAATTATCAAAATAAATACGGTTGTAATTGCCACGGAAAAATCGACAGATGGATTACTTATAAAGCTAGTTTCGATTAAAGGACCTGCAAATTGAATAAGAAAAAGACTTAAAAGCAACCCAATAAATCCAGCCATAGTAGTTACAAATATTGATTCGTGAAGTATCATCCCGATTATAGACCACGGCTGTGCGCCTATTGCTTTTCGTATACCAATTTCTTTAGTTCGCTCCTTTACTATAATGAGCATTATATTACTTACGCCAACAATTCCAGCTATAATGGTACAAATACCAACTCCCCAAAAGAACAAGCGGATCATTTTATTTAGGTCGTAAAAGCGTTTGGTGTTTTCTAAAGAATTGTTCACGTGTATAGCCCTTAAATCGTTAGGCGCGATGGAATGTGCAGTCTTAAGGTCAGCTTCAAGTTGTGCTGAAAAAGCTTCCGAAGCGGCCAAGGCTTCCTTATAGGTTTTATGATCCTTGAGTGTAAAAGCCAAAGAACGCAGTTTATCTCCTGCGTTATAAACTCTTTGCGAAGTAGTTAAGGGAATAAAAATTCTTGTTTCTTCACGCTCTCCTCCTGGGTCGGTATAAATTCCGACTACTTTAAACTTTATCCCAGTTATATCGACATACTCACCTAGCGCATTTTTTCCTTTAAAAAGATCGAGATATACTTGGTTTCCAATCACAGCAACTTTTTCAAAAGTTTCTAGATCGGCCTGATTAATGTATCTACCCGCTACTAGGGTTTCATTTTCCAAGAATTGGTAATCACTTCGAACGCCTTCTATTCGGTAACTTCCACTTTCATTTTTATAAGTCGTTAAACCTCCCCAAATACTGTAAACACCAGATTTATATTCTAGTTTATCTTCATTCTTCTTAACCGCCATTTCATAATCGCGATTATCCATTTCAATTCTACGGCCTGGATTTAGACCTTTATATTCAACTGAAGTAACACCTGCCCAAACGCTTATTCTATTAGCTGCGTCGTTTTCAAATTCTTTAGAAACCCCGTTTTGCATGCCTTGCCCCATGGCGAGTAAAATAACCAGGATAAAAATACCTGAAGCTACTGAGAGGCCAGTGAGGAACGTTCGCAGTTTGTTTTTACGAATAGTGTCAAAAATTTCTTGCCAACGCTCTAGATTAAACATTCGCTGCAATTTTAGCTCGTACTTGGTCTACTTTGGAATCGTCGATAATTAGCCCATCTCTTAGGTTTACGATTCGTTTCGTCATATTGGCAATATCTTCTTCGTGTGTAACAATAAGGATTGTTTTACCTTCATCGTTTATCCCTTGAATAAGTTCCATAACCTCGTATGATGTTTTGGTATCCAGTGCTCCTGTAGGTTCATCTGCTAATAGTACTTTAGGATCACTTGCCAAAGCCCGAGCGATGGCGACTCTTTGTTTTTGACCTCCTGAAAGCTCGTTGGGAAGATGCGTAGCCCATTGTGCAAGCCCTACTTTTTCGAGATAGTGCATTGCTTTTTCGGTTCTTATATTTCGTTTTTCTCCTTGATAATATAGCGGTAAGGCCACATTTTCGAGAGCAGATTTATAATTAATTAAATTAAAGGATTGAAAAATAAAGCCGAGAAATCTGTTTCTATATTGAGCAGCAACTTTTTCATTCAAATTTTTAATCAGAGTTCCGTCCAGATTGTAGGTGCCTTCGTCGGCTTCGTCTAGAATCCCTAATATATTGAGAAGAGTAGATTTTCCAGAGCCGGATGAACCCATAATAGAAACCATTTCACCTTCGGAAACTGTAAAATTTATCCCTTTAAGAACATGGAGCGAGTTTTTACCCATGTGATAGGATTTATGAAGGTCTTTTATTTCTATCATACTTAATTTATTAGCTTACAAAGTAAACGGAGAATCCCCGACAATTTGTGAATTTTTTGTTAAGAAATGAAAGGGGTTCAACCCAATCTATTCTATAAGACTAAAAATGATAGAAAATGTTACAGTAGACCTTAAAAAGGAAAGAAAATTAAAGTTCGCCGCGCTGTCTGGCCTTTTTACGACTACGATATACAGCAAAGCCTACACCAGCCACTAATAAATATGGAAACACCATTAAGTACACGATTCCATTGTTAATTCCCTTTGCAGCCTTTCCTCCATCCTGACTTTCGAGTACGGCACGACACATAGAACACTGTGCTTCGGCAGGAAGACTTATAAAAAGGAGTAGCAACACTATGAAAAATATTTTCGTCTTCATTGTAATTCAATTTTTAAAAAGAGCAAACGCTTGATCATTTTCAAAATGGGTTATTTAATAATAAGGCGAAATCATTAAATAAACAATCACACCACTCACCGCTACATAAAGCCAAAGTGGATAGGTTATGCGTGCAATTTTTCTATGTTTATAGAACTGTCCGGAAATTGCCCTAACAAAGGTTATTAGCACAAAAGGTATAACGACGATGGATAGAATAATATGCGTTATTAAAATAAAAAAGTAAATATACTTTAACACGCCTTCACCACCATACGAGGTTGAATCTGAAGTCATGTGGTAAATTACATATAACACTAAAAACAATACGGAAAGACCTATTGCAGTTTTCATTAACCGCTCGTGCAATTTTGTGTTCCCTTTTCTTATTTGATATACGGCAATTACCAGCAACAAGGCGGTGGTTGCATTTATTGAAGCATAGATAGGCGGTAAAAATCCTAAACGTTCTACTCCTGGAATTTTTACAGTAAATAAAGCTGCAACAGCCAAAGGAATAGCAATTGAGAATATCCAAATTAAGACATTATACTTTCGAGTATCAGGAGCTTCGTTTTGCATAGCTTTAAAGTAGATTTTTTATATCTTCTTTTAACATTTGAATGTTCTTATCATCCAATCCATCATAGTATATCATCGGGTTTCCGTGCTCATCTTTTCGAGAGCGGATATTTCCTTGTTGATCAATTAAGGCAAAAAAGCCCGAATGCTCGAATCCGGCACCAACATCTGGTGTTTCACCAACGTACAAGTTGAAGCCTTCATTTGCTAATTTGAATATTTGATCCCTTTCGCCCGTAAGTAAATGCCATTGAGGTTTGGTTATACCTTTTTGTTTAGCATATTCTTTTAAAACCTCTGGAGTATCGTGCGCAGGATCTATAGTGATAGATGCAATACCCACTTTTGGGTTACCAAGAAACTCATTTTGAATCTTGATCATATTTTCATTCATAATCGGACAAATATCCGGGCAAGTTGTGAAGAAAAATTCTACTAAATAAACCTTGTTTTCGTAATCTTTGTTTGTTATAGTTTTCCCATTCTGATCAGTGAAGCTAAAATTGGGCACTTGACCGATTGTTTCTAATTCAGGTTTGGCGAGTCTATCGACAACCTTTGGGACTACCCATATTCCGAAAATAAGAATGATAAAAGAAATACCTATGTATGAATAATTTTTTTTCACAGCCTTAAATTGATTGTTAAGTGTATTTAAATTTCTCTACTTGAACCGTATTTTTTTAACGCGCGACGGTATTCAGCCAACAACACCTTTACATCATCGCTCATTTTATTGTTTATTTCTGCAATTTGACTTGAGTCGAATCCGTACATTATTCCGTGATCTTTGTCATCATCCCGACCACGCAAGTTGCGTTCCTTATCAATAATAAAAACGTAGGGTGTAGAAAAGCCTGAGTCAATTGTTATATTAGATTGTAACGAATGAAAAACGCTTGTGATTTTGTCGTCTGATCCAA
Organism: Aequorivita viscosa; assembly: GCF_900106795.1. Lineage (GTDB taxonomy): Bacteria > Bacteroidota > Bacteroidia > Flavobacteriales > Flavobacteriaceae > Aequorivita > Aequorivita viscosa. The sequence goes on from NZ_FNNS01000002.1 coordinate 174,305, forward strand.
AAGCAAATAACCAAGAATCAGTTGGGGCAATCTCGGCCAACTTTTGTTCCACATTTCTGGCTTGGCTTTGAGTACCTTCAGGCAGAAGAATGACAAATTGAAATTCTCGGAAACTATGATTTTTAGTATAAATTTTGTGAGCAAGATTATATGCATAGGCACGATGTGCTTCCAAATCACGACCAAAAAATCCTAAAATTGTAATATGATCTTCAAGCTGCACTGGTTTACCATCTAATGTAGTAAATCCGTCGAGTTCTGCGACGTTTTTAGTAAGAACAGGTAATGGCTTAAAGTAATTTGTACTAAGGGAAAAGAAAATGTAGGCCGTAATAGGCAGAATAAAAAGGATGCTGAGCACCAAATACTTCTTCATCTTCTGTTGCATAATTCTTTCTTGCAAAAGTAAAGGGTTTGGGAATCCAGAACAACCTTTAGAAAGTTAATTGTGAAAAATAGTATTATAAAAAAACCCTCAAAAAGAGGGTTTTTAAATATCAATTAAAAATTGAATTTTATATATCCGTTATTAAATACTTCATATATATAGTCCCCTTCGATTAAGAGAAGTGTTACGAGATAGGCAATCAAGAAGACCCCTGTCCAAACAACTGCTCTTCGCATTGCAGTTACTTCGTCTCGAATGTGCATAAAATCCCAAGTAATATAGTAGGCTTTAAAGATTGTTAAAAGGATAAAAATCCAATTTAATAGCTTTAAAGCCAGGAAGTCATTTTCCAACAAAAAGGCTGGTCTAATAATTCCTAAAACAACTTCAATAATAGTCACTATGGAAAGAATAACAAAGACTCCCCATATTTTATGAATATTCGATTTAAACTTTAGAGTACCTCTAAAGATTGCAAGTTTATGTTCGTGTTCGTGTGCCATTTTTTAAATATTGAAAATCTATACAAGATAAAAGAATGTGAATACAAATACCCAAACTAAATCAACAAAGTGCCAATAAAGTCCAACTTTTTCTACCATTTCGTAGCTTCCTCTACGCTCATAAGTACCTATTAAAACATTGAAGAATATAATACAGTTAAGCAAGACCCCAATGGAAACGTGAAATCCGTGAAATCCGGTAATAAAGAAAAAGAAGTCTGCAAACAATGGGTGCCCATATTCGTTGTGACGAAGGTTTGCACCTTTTACAATTAATTGCCCGTCTTTTTCTAATTTACTTATAGATTCAGCTCGCGAAAGCACTATGTGATTTCCATTTTCGTCCTTCTGTTGAATTCTGATTAACAAATTGTCATTTGCTAAAAACCCAGCTTTCACTTGATCTAACGAAACTTCTGGATAAAATTCAGCTTCTTTTTTATACCAAATTCCATTTTCTTTGGTGTGTTCTGTACGAGGTGTAGTTGCCAAGGCCGCAAAGTCGTCCAACGCTACACGCGATCCATCTTTATCTAAAAACTGAATAATTTCGCCACCTTTAGTTTCAACAGCACCATAATCTCCTTTGATAAAAGTTGCCCATTCCCAAGCTTGTGAGCTAAGAAAGACGAAACCACCTATAATAGTTAAAAATAAATAAAAGGTAACTTTCCCTTTCTGCATTTTGCTACCGGCATCTACTGCTAGCACCATAGTTACAGATGAGAAAATTAAGACAAAGGTCATAAACGCCACATAATACATTGGCGCTTCTACCCCATGAAGGAACGGAAAGTGGGTAAAAACTTCATCAGGAATAGGCCAAATATCGGCGAATTTGAATCGAGACAGGCCGTAAGCGGCAAGAAACCCAGAAAATGTCAAGGAATCGGAAACGATGAAAAACCACATCATCAATTTCCCATAGCTTGCTTTGAGTGGCGAATCTCCGCCTCCCCAAGTTTTTCCTTCAGTACCTGTTTGAACAACAGTTGCTTCCATAAAAAGAGTTTGGTTTAGAAATAAGGTTCAAAAATACGTTTAATTTTTATTTAACGAAATATAAAAACATAAAGAGGTAAATCCATACAGCGTCAATGAAATGCCAGAATGTTGCAGCCAGTTCAATTCCAAGGGTTTTACCGTTTTGGTAATTTTGTTTATAATGATTATAAATTACAACAGCTAGTGATATAAGCCCCCCAAACACGTGTGCTACGTGTAATAAAACGACTAAATAAATAAAGGATGTGGTAATATTACTTGTAGGGCCGGTAAAATAATAGCCACTATCAATTATTTCTGAAAAGCCTACAAATTGAAACACAACGAAACTTACACCTAACAAAAAGGTGGCAATAAATAATATCATTCCTTGAGAATCTCTTCCTTTTTGAACTGCTTTTTTACCCAAATGTATTGTTAGGCTACTAAGGAGTATTAAAACGAGACTTACGTAAAATGCTGGTGGAATTTCAAAATTCGATATCCAATCTGGTCGTTCTTTACTTACTACATAAGCACTGGTAAGCCCAGCAAAACTCATTGTAAGGCTAATTATTCCGAACCAAAGAAGATTTTTCTTGGCTCTTCCTACTTTGACCTCTTCGGCCGCGTTAAATAAGCTCTTTGCCATCATATTTAAAGTTTGTATTTTGTTCGTATTGAACCTATTATCTTATAAATTTATCTACCACATAAATAATTTGCAGCAAGGTAATATAACTAACACTAGCAAGCATTAATTGTTTAGCCGCTTTTGAAGTCTTTTCTCGATATAATCTTCCGGCATAATAAAGAAGACCAATACCTAATATTCCTACCAAGACTCCAGAGTAGGGCGTTAAATATAACTTACCTGTTATACCCAAAACAGGAATTAAGGAAACTAAAACAGTCCAGATACAGTATAAAAACACTTGCATTGCCGTTCCTTTATCTCGCTTACCATTCGGAAGCATAAAAAAGCCACCTTTTTTATAGTCGTCAAAAAGAAACCACCCAATAGCCCAAAAATGTGGAAATTGCCAGAAGAACTGTATCATAAATAAAGTTCCTGGCTCAATACCAAAGCTACCAGTGGCTGCTACCCATCCAAGCATAAAGGGAATAGCTCCTGGAAAAGCCCCTACAAAAACCGATAAAGGCGTTTTAGTTTTTAAAGGTGTATACAAACTAACGTACATGAAGATTGAAATAGCACCGAACATGGCCGTTATTGGATTAATTGCGTAAAGCACCCCAATTCCTACTATTGTTAAGAAAACACCCAAAACAAAGGCAGACCTAACACATATTCTGCCAGCAGGTAAAGGCCTGTTTTTAGTTCTATCCATCAAGGCGTCTAAATCGCGCTCAACTATTTGATTAAAAACATTAGAAGCTCCAACCATTGCATAGCCGCCAACGCATAGAAGAAAAAGAACAAAAAAATCAATATTATCTGCACCTAATAAATAACCTGCAACCGAGGAAAATAATACGCTTATAGATAGTCGGAACTTTGTAATTTCCTTGAAATTCCGAAGCGAGGATGGTACATTGTATGAGGAATGTGGGACGGACAAATTCATATTTTATTTGGCTGCGCAAAGATAGCAGTTCCTATTAAGCTTTCATAATAGAAACTACGTAATCTCACCCGATTATTTCCTGTATTTTAATCGTTTGACGAAGTGACTTGCTTTCCGAGCAAGTGTAGTTTCTGTGAAATTAACTAAAATCTGAAAAAAGGGGTACTCCTAAGAGCCATTTAAACTTCTTTACTCAAAATAAAACACAAAAGAATTACAAGAAGATTAAGCTTAATTAAAAATCGTAATACCAATTAAATAAGTCGGTTCGAATACCAAAATTAACCCAAGTAGTTTCATTTTTAAATACAGTTTCGGTATTCACTTTTGGGTTAAAGTCTCTAAATATAACGCTTCCGTATATTTTTAAATTAGTAGCTGGATTTATCAAGTACCCTAACTGAAGTTCAGTATGCAGAAAGTCGGTTGTATTACCTTGACCTATTTCATTTCCTAAATCATATGCCCTATTATCATTTTCAGAAAGATAAATATTGCTTCCGTAGTTTAAAGAGTCTTCTGGCGTGTTAAATTCAAAGCCGCGTTTTGCAATAATCACCTTGGCATCGCCATAAAGTCTACCTCTTTGGTAACGCGCTATTGCAATAAATTCAGAAAAATTAGCTCCATACGTATGAGCCATAGACTGGTTGTTGTGACCATAATTTAAAACAACTGTATTGTGTGAATATGTAAATGGTCTAACCCTATTATATTCCCCTTGAAGCAGAAGATTTTTTAATCCAAACGCATCATAATATTTTAACCCTACCTGATAACCTGTTTTGTTTGCAAAACTACCATTTCCGCTAAACACATTTAGGGAAGAAAATTCATCAATAATAAACTGTCCGTATACATTAACCCGGTCATTAACCTTGTATTTTGCACTTAGTCCTATTAATGCATTTCCGCCTCTTGCTCCAGTTGAAAACTCTATGGCGCGATAAAAAATTACTGGATTTAGGTAATTAAGATCAAAACCTCTATCATTATCATTTTCCCATAAAACCGACTCAAAAAGACCAATATTAAGTCGTTTGGTCACGTTATAGCTAAGGTAGTGGTTTGCCATGTACTTTGTCCTATAAGACCCCATATCAGTAACATCTTCCCTAACGTCTCGTAAAGACATCCAAGTGTTTGTATACTTGAGTTTCCAAAAGGTTGTATTTAACTTAAAATACGGATATGCACTTGCATTATCACTAACGAGTAAAGACCTGTATCCATCGCCTAAAAATGTTTTTCCATGTCCGAATTGAACATTAAAATATTTAGACGGTGTATACGAAATATGCCCAGTTGCTACTGGATAATCGTATGAGTCTGATTTAAAACCCTTTGCAATTCCTTTGCCTGGAATAATAGCTGGATAACTGTATGCCCGAATAGACTCAGAATAACGATTAAAATAATCGGCAAAACGTCCTTGGCTTTCATACACAACAGCGAAAAAACTTATTTTGCTTCCTATACCACCTTGAGTATACACCAAACGCGTATTATTATAGGTATTTAAGTCGGCACCAAAATCTTTTCCAACTTGTAAATCCACACCAGGATCAAGCGTTATCCAATAATCTTTACCCTTAATAGTTACCATGTGCTCATTTAAGAGCTTACGTCCGAACCAAGAATTTCGCGTTTTAGACATACTAGCATTCTGAGCTGCAAAATCGTAATACTTATTTACTTCACTATAGATGTATGGCTTTTGTGCTGTATGACTATTAAGCCCTACTCTATTCATGGCAGGATCGAAAAGACTATAATTGTGATGTGAAAGCGGAATGTTAATATTACTGGTATACTCTTCATTTTGATATGGCAGGTTCACCAAGTCGTCGTACTCGTTAACCAATTCCTCGCGAAGATCTTTTTTGTTTGAATCTTTTTTAGATTCAATAATATTACCCAATTCATCATAAACGGGCTTATTCAACGGTATGGCGATGGGCACAGTAAACTGAACATAGGTTGGTGCGCCATTATAAGTTGCTGGTTCTATTTTCGGTAACATTTCAAAAACGCGACGGGCCTCGGCACTCAGTTCCTCGTACATTCCATCTACGTATAGTACTTTAAAATCACCTTCTTTTGTAACTTCAAAAAGCACATTTACATTTCCTTTATAATTTTTTTGGGTAACAGTTTCAGGAACTTCGAAATTATCAAGTAAAAACTTTTGTAATGTTTGCGTAAAACACTGTTCCGAAGCTTGTATATCTACTCCTTCACATTCAGGAAACTTAGGATATATTTCGTACTGTGTAGTAGGTGTCTGTGCAAAAACACTTAATGTAAACGAAAGAAAGCAAATCAATAAAAATTGTTTCATAAACCAATTGCATTAAGGGGCGAAAGATACAGATTTTTTTAAAGAGACATTAACAAAAAAAGCCTCCAATTTTAGTTGAAGGCTATAGCTTAAAAATGAATTCCACTAGTGTATTTGAAAAATAATTGGTATCGTGTACAACACATCTACATTCTTATCGCCCTGTCGCCCAGGCTTCATTTTTGGTAACTTAGAAATAACTCGCTGCGCTTCAACTTTTAATTTCTCATTTCTGGAATTAGCACGGACATCGGTAACATAACCCTGCGAATCGATTTTAAATTGCACATATATTTTTTGGACCTGACCATTCTCTAACTCTTCCAGGTAACTCTTTCTAAAATTTCTATTTATAAAAAGATTAATTTTTTCAGAAAGACAATCAATTTTAGCGCCATTAGAACTCAAGCTTTCACATCCTGGGTAAACAGGGACAAATTCTACATTCAGAATATTCGACGGAGCTGTTGGTGCTGGGTCTTTAGGCGCCGATTTATCTTGGCCAACAGGTTCGTCGATAAGAATATCAGTCGAAGCAATTAAAGATTCTGGTTTATCATTCGAATTATCCTTTTCGAGATTAGTAAGCGCGGTTACAAGCTTTTGAATTGGTGCTGTTTTTACTTTTGGTTTTTTTACGGCGGCAATAGGTTTTGGTTTGTCCACATCAATTTGATAGTTTACCAAATGTTGTTCTTCAAGTTCATATTTGTAATTGTCCGTATATGAAGGCATATCCATTTTAAAAGACATCTGCATTACAATTAGAACAAGTAAGCAGCTAACAATAATTCCTATTTGAAAAAATAATCGAGAATTCCACGAAATATTTACTTTTTGCTTTTCTTCTCTTTTGTTACTCGGGTTTTTGACATCTGTTTTCATCTGATATATGGTTTTAGAAGTTTAGGAATAGGACCACACACGGCAGCGACAAGATTGATACTATATTAATCATCTTATCAATGCAAATACAACTTTAATGCCAAAAAACGAAAAATCCCGCACAAGTAGTACTTATACGGGACTTTATAATGTAAATTAATATATTTTATTGAATATCGAAAACGATTGGTAAAGAATAAAGCACTCCCACTGGCTTGCCTCGTTGTTTTCCAGGAGTCATATCAGGTAATGACTGTACAACTCTAACGGCTTCTTTTTCTAACCTTGGATGCGGAGCACGCGCTCTTACGTCGATTACTCTACCGCTTTTATCAATTTTAAATTGAACAGATATTCTCTGACGACCATCAAGACCAAGGTCACCTGCCAAATCTGTATTGAATTTTTTGTTAATAAAAGAAGACACTTTTTCAGACATACATCTCTTTTTAGCATCATTTCCTCTTTCATTCTCACAACCTGGATAAACTGGTACATTTTCAATTACAGCAAAAGGAACGTCAGCGATTTCTTCTTCTACAACTTCTTCTACGATTTCTTTAATCTCAACGATTTTTTCATCTTGATTAGTCTCAGTAGATTCAATAATTGTTTCCTCAATTTCCTCCTCATCCTCAATTACGTCAATAACTTCAGGAGCTGGTGGTGGTGGCGGTGGTGGCGGTGGTGGCGCCAATGGTTGCGTAATTGGAATTTCTTCTAACAACTCATCTCCAACGTCTAACTTACCGAAGTCGCTTAGAGATTTATCATACGTTTTCCATTCTATAGCCTGCCAAGCCAATAAAAGCATTAAAATCATACCGATTTGGAAGAAAAGCATGCTTTTTCTACCTACGTCAGCCTTGGGATTTTTTTTGGGTTCCATAATACTGTGTTTAACTAGTTGCTAAAATATATAAATTATCGTTCAATCTAAAGAGAAATGAAAATTTTAAGGAGCAAATAAATGTTTTATCTTTTGAAAAGTAAAAACACCTGTTAGGGCACCACCGAAATTCGCAAGAACATCAAATAAATCAGGCCTTCTTGAGACTGTCAAATATCCTTGTAACAATTCAATTATTATGCCATAAAGAAGCGATCCAGCCAGTATGAACACCACTTGTTTACGTTGTAAACGATAGTTGTTTTGTCGAAATGAATATAATTGCCAAAAGAAAACTAATAAAAAGTGAATAAGCAGATGAACAATTTTATCTGTTCCTCCCGGTAAATCTACTTTCGGTAATTCTGGCGGAGGCATCAAAAACAGGACTGTTATCGCGCAAGTGTAGACAACAGCTAAGGCTAAAATGGTTTTATTTCCCAATAAGCGCCTTATACCCTGCATCGTCCAATAGATCTGCTATCTCATCTGTGTCTGAAATTTTCAACTTAATTAACCAACCTTCGCCATAAGGATCTGTATTTACCTTTTCTGGTTCTGATTCAAGCTCTTCATTGAATTCAACTATTTCTCCAGAAAGTGGTAAAAACAAATCTGACACCGTTTTAACAGCTTCAACCGTTCCAAAAACTTCCTCGCGATCCATTGTGTCGCCAACGGTTTCTACCTCAACATATACAATATCGCCTAGTTCGCTTTGTGCGAAATCGGTTATACCGATAGTTGCAATATCGCCTTCAATACGGATCCATTCGTGATCCTTTGTAAACTTTAATTCGCTTGGGATATTCATAATTTAATTTTTTAGGTTAATATTCCTTTCTTTTAGTTTCCAAAATTATATCGAAGTGTAAATCCACTTCTTATGGTCGTTTGCGGGAATGCTGTTGAAATAGCATATTCCGAAAAAGTATGATCATAATAAAATAGTGCAGTCAGGTTTTTAGACAGCGCATAATCTACTGAAAGCTGTGCTCCATAAATAGTTTGACCTGCTGTTGTCTGACTATTATCTATATCTAAATAGCGAATAACGGTAATATTATCTCGTTTTGAAAGATCTATTTTAAAATTCAAATCGCTTACCATAACAGACCTCGTTCCGCCAAAGTTAGTGCCAATTCGTAAATCTTTAATTCGATACCCGATTCCAACAATATATTCAACTCCGCTGATTTCAGTTAGCAAGTTGTTTGCAAGACTTAAAGACAAAGCTCTATCTTTTCGCATCTCTGCCAAAATTTTCACAGAATTATTCATTTCAAAGTCAACACGAAGCAATGGCGAGAATTGCTCTGTAAGATTCACGTTAGTCAAGAGCGTTTTTGCTTTAAAATTACCTGATTGATCTACCGCTCCTGGGTTATCTGGATCGTAATCTAGGTTAGATTGAAATTGGTTAACTGTATAATTTGCGCGATATCCGTGAGTTAATGAAAAACGTCTGAAATTTTCCTTAAACCAAGGCAGCTTCATTAATCCAGTATATTTTACGTCCCAATTAGGAAGCGGAATATCTCTAAAAATTCCTGTTTTTTCCTTTGAAGGATCGCTTCCTTTATAGGCAGATAGGAACGACGGCAACAACACATCTTGACTGTTTCTTCCAAAGCCTACCGGGAAACCATCATCGGTTCGTGGAATAGGTCCGCCTTGATAATATTGCTCTGCCAACCTATTAGCTACCACCAAACGGTTATCCTTGAAATCCTGGAAAGCTGCAGAGTTTTTTTCATCGCTGCTACTAAAAGCGGTTTTAATAAGAAGGGTAGAGATATTAAAATTACCAAAAGTATTCGGCGTTAATGATTGGTACTGGTCGTTGTGAACCATAAAGTTTTCGGAATAGTTTTCAGATTGAATTCTACTTCCACTTACATCTATAGTTAAATCTCTTACTGGCTCTAGATTTACCTGAATATCCATTTGTCGGTTTGCTACCTCTGTATATTGTTCATTAAATTCTGGATAAAGCGTCAACCAACCTTTTTTGGCAGCGAGATCCCTAATTTCGGATTGGCTTCCAAATACAAATCCAGTTGTAGGCTTTAAAGTTCCAATAAAACCAGTAGAAGGTATATATCCAGGTAGATAAATTCCGTTATTTTCTTGATAGTTAAACTGCGCTCTTTTAATTGAAGTAGCCAATCCTATTAAAACATTGACTGCTTTATCGCCTGTATTTAAGGTGTTGTCTGCTGCACCAGCTCCCGCATTTCTACCAGAAAGCCTTCCAAACGTAGGCCCAGGGGTTTCGCTTTCGGCAACCTTTCCTTTACTATCACTTTTTGAACGCGTATTATCTGTTCTACCTGTTTCCTCTTCATCACCTGGACTTGACTTTCGAGCCTTGCTTCTCTTTATTTTGGTAAGACCAACATATCTATAAAAACTATTAAAGTCGAAACTAGAGTTTATTTTATGCGTACTTCCGTTTTGAATAGAATTTCCGAGATTGTACGTTTTAGTCTCACCGGTACTCAACTCTATTGGAAGTTCATTAAACTGATTACTACTTTTCTGCCATTGGTAGTCTCCTGTATATGAATATGTTGCTCGTATAAATTTTAGGAAAGGAAACTTACTGAAAGGAAGGTCGTAGTTAATTTGTAAAGATTGAGTATGCTGATTAGGTAATCCAACATCAAAGAATCCATCCCATACACCAACCGAGTTATCCACAACACCCTCGTCGTCTAGATAATTATTTACAATTCGATTATTAGCTGATGTGAAATTTAAACGAAGTGATTTTGTCAAGTTATAATTTAAAGTATACTGCCAATCAAATAAAAAGTTTCGTTGATAAAGCGTTGGCAAGCCTATATTTCCTTCTAAAAGATCGATGTCTCTAAATTTCTGTTGATTGTACTGCCGAACTATATTTGAACTCACAGTAAAGTTCGTAGGTAAATAGTTAAAATTAAGGTCTTTAGCAAACTGCCAATACTTATTCATGAAAATAGAATCGTTATTTTTAAACGGCTCTATTGGTTCAGGATTAAAGCTATAATTATACGTAGCCCCAGCTCTCACAGTTTGTTCAAGCGCATCTTCTACCTCAAAATCGTGATGATCTGTTTGGTTATAAGAGAAAGACCCTGTTAAGTTTTCAATGTCATAAATTCTAGGCTTTGCATCTCCAGTTCGTTCTTTTCTAACTCCAATAAGATTAACACTTTGCCTTCTAGTGTAGTCTACAGCTTGTTGCTTAATTCGGTCTCTATCGGCATCATCTACAGCATTGTCTAATCTAGCATCCAATTCGATATCTTGAAATTGAGGGTCGTACTTTGGAGTAATTAGTTCTTCTGAACGACCATAGTTAAACGGCAATTGAACACCCCATTTTTTTGGAAGTAATTGCCCTAAATTTAAATTGGTAACAACATCATATTGTTGCTGATCTTCAAGACTACGCTGATTTGGCCCTTGCTCTATAGATCCGAAACCAACTGTACTCATACTTCCAGTTGCACTTATTGTTGCAAAGTCGGCCATATTTGCATCCATGCTCATAACAGCTGCCCACCCACCTTTATTCTCAAGTTCAGAGAGACGAAGTTCGTTAAACCAAACTTCACCACAAAGATCGTTTGTTGTTGGGTTTTTCAATCCTAACATTATAGTACGAACATTTCCGAAACTTGGATTTCCTCTAATTCCAATTTGAAGCGGATTACCTCCACCGCTTACCCCGCCAACAAGTTCTTCCTGATCAAAAAATATTACTTCAGTAGGATCTGCGTTCGGGTTGGCTCTAAAATAAGCCATTGTTTTTGTTTTAACATCCTGCAACTGCTCTAATGGGAGGTTAAGCCTGTTTGCTATTGGCCAAATTTCTTCAGGATTAGAAGTATAAAAACGAGTAGGGTTTAAAGGCATCCTAACTTCGTAATAGTTATTTGTTAAGTCGTTCCCCATTCGCATAAAGGCAACCAATTCACCATCTCTAAGTGCTGTTTGGTTTTCTAATGATTCTGCGTGAACAAACATTTCTAAGTTTTTATACTGTCGCATATCAACATTGAAGTTCTTATACACGGCACGCCCATCATTTGGCTTCAATTCACAAACACGTAAAGCAAGAGACTGTTCGTTTTGTCGAATTATATTGTTGTTATTATTTAATTCTTCGCGCTCTAATCCTGGAGGTAATCTATAAGGAATGGGTTGACGATTTTCGTTTTCTTCAATACTTACAGCTTCAACCTCAAAAATTGTATTACTCTGACTAGGGTCTTCAAAAGTTACATCGTTAAGTGTTTTTTCGAATCGGCGATAATCTCCTCGCACCAATTCTAATGTTCCAAACCGCATTACCGTATTTTCCTGGAATTGTGAAAGATACATACGCATAAAACGAATTGATCGATAATCTGAAATTCCACCTACCGCTTTTGTTGGATCGCTAATTGGCACTTTAAACTGAACCCATCTTACTGGAATGGTATTATTATCTGGGGTAGTTACTTGAACTTCTTTAACATCACTTACATACCTATTTCCTTCGGTATCTAATCGCCCATTTAATGGTCTAAACGGAATACTATATTCAAAATAACTATTTATAGTATTCATTGTATTGTCCCGATTAATATCCTCTACATCCGGCAGGGAAGTACTTCCACGGTTCGTATCGCTTACTTCTACTGGCGAATTGCCCTCGGTTCCATTATATCTTAGGTAACGATCCAATATACTACCTTGCGCCTGTAAGAAATACTCATAATCGTCGTTAGCAGGGTCGGGAAAGCCTGCAAAATCAGGAAATTTCGCTGCTTCCTGAGCATTGTTCATACCGTCTAAACCGATATCCTGATTTCGACGTGCTTCTCCATCTGAACTAAATGTATATACCAAAGATTGGTTGGTTGGAACTTTTCCCCAAATAGAGCTGCTTGTATTTGCGTCGCTCGCATCTTCGGGCAATCCATTTTCATATTGCTTTTTCCCGTCCTTAAGAATATCTTCAGAAATATTTCCTAAGTTAAAATTAATAACACCACCAGGGTTATTCACATTCTCTTCATAAATGAATGGGTCCATTATCCAGAATTGGATATACTCTACGTTCGATTTCTCGAAATCGGAAGTCGTAATTGCTCGTGAAATTCCTCCGAAATTACCTTCTGGATTTGAAAGCGTGCCATCTACAGCGGCTTCGGGCTTAAAGTTATAAGGCCCACGTTGTTTTGGATAGTACGCCAAATCTAACGTAAATAAGGCTTGGGTTTGACCTTGTACAATATCCTGTTGTGGGAAAATCTCGTCTCTAAATACACGTCGTGTAAAGGGTGAAGACAAGTCTTGATCGTTTATTCCATCTGGCCTTCGACTGCTATAAAAAACAGGGTCGATAGTGTACCAAGCTAATTTTGCTCTTTTGAAGTTATAAGCTAGACCTGCTTCTTCTCCTCCTAAATTTGCTTCGACTGGAGTACTAGACAAGAACCAGCTTTGAGGCGTGCTAATATCGTTGGCTGTTTGAGAAGACTCGAAATCGTCAACATAAACCGTAGTTTTTCCGCCAAAATCGGAAACTTTTGGTGCTCCCGGCAATAAGTACGCAAATTCTCCTCGTAATGATAGGTTAGACTCAACATCTGTATCAATATTCGGAAGTTTATTTACCAACCGTGTAAGGAAAGGCACCTCGGTAGAGTAGTTTGCGTTAACTCCAAAAATAGTATTATTAATAGGCTCAACACCATAAGACGACTTCTGCGTCATAGGCCGTTCGTTCAGGTTTAAGTATGTAGCTCCAACAAGAAAGTTATCACTAAACTTATGTTCTACATTCAGCCCTGTAAATCGTTTGGTTTGTTGACCGAAAAGCGAATTGTTTTCGGTGCTAACAGAGATTGGAGTATTACTATTTAAAAGTGAAGGATCTAGAATTTGAACCCTTCCTAATTGATAGTTAACTGTATAATCAACCCCTTCAACTAAGGTTCTTCCACCTGCAGTAACAGTTACCGATCCTTGAGGAATGTTAAATGCTCCAATAGGAATTCCATCTGCTCCCGTAGATTTGTAGCTACCTTTTAATTGAAACTTGTTCTTTTCGCTTTCTTGTTGTTCTGCTTGCGTTTTAGTAGAAGAATATAGCGTTCCGAATACGTATTTTTCCTGATTGGCGTTGTAGGTTTCCTTTACATTGTAAATTGCTGGAGGCACACCAGGAGTAGGCGTTTGATTTAATTTTTTAAACAAGTGTTCTCCGAAAGGCTCGACGGTAGTGAATATAATTCTTCCATTTTGAGGATCGACAGTAATTCCTGGATAAAAATCGAAGAATCCGTCTCCACCTTGTTGCGGATCGTCATTAAAGTTCAATCTATCAACATTGAACACGCTCAATAATACCGTCTCTTTAACATCTTCTGGTAGTTCTGCATAAGGATGCTGCGGAGTTCCTCTAGCTTCTTCAATATAATTAAGCGGAGATGGATCTGTGTATACAATATTAAGTTTAAAATCTTCTTTTTCAAGTTGGTACGCTCCAATCGGGTACACGTTTTTCATCATCAAGTCCCAAACTGGCTCCTTTACATTGGTTACCGTGCTTTTCAGCATTTTAACCACAAGATTCTGAGCCGGGCTTACTTGATTCTCTGGGTCTGGAGGAGGAATGTTGCCTTGTCTAGGATCAAATCCACCACCGTTTGCTTCTACTCCATCGTTCGAAAATTCACCTACTTGGTATACCTTTCCGTTCGCAGTAAATTGAAATGCAACCCCTAAAACTTCGTCATTGTTTAGTCTTTGATTTAAGGAGATATATCCTAATTGTGAATTTAGCTGATATTCGCCTTGATCTAATCTACGAGCGTTTTCTAAACTAACGTAATCAACTCCATCTTTCACGGTAACACCTGTAAATCCCTGTCCTACAGTTGCTATATCACGAATTGCTGGATTGAGTAATGACGATGCTCCGCCGTTAATACCAAACGGATTAAAGTCGTTATTTCCGTTATCGGGATAAGCATTAGTTGGAACATTAATAAAGCCCCCTGGAGGATTGTTCAAACCTATATTAGTTGGATCAGATTCCCCGATGTCCTGCAGTGCAACAATATTTCTAACGTTATTGGTCTGGCTAGAACGGTTTGTAATCCACACTTCCATTCTAGTAACTTGAATATTACTATTTATAAAAGGGTATTGTTTTAAGGCACGATCGTAATTATCTCTAAAGTAATGCGCTAAGAAAAAGTGACGATTTTCATCATAGTCTAATGCGTAAAGTTCAAAATCGGTAACGGTAGCGCCCCCTTCGGCCATTACGGTTTTAGTTTCAGATTTTTGTTCAGAGAAAACCCCTGTTATGGTAGTTTTTCCAAATTGTAACTGCGTTTTTACACCAAATAAACTCTGAGCCCCTTGTATTAAAGAACTATTGAGCGGCATACTTACGTTACCAACTTCAATTTTTTGAATAATATCATCCTCTGTTGGAGTGTATTCAAGTTTTACTTGGTTTTGGAAATCGAAGGTGCTTTCCGTATCATAATTTGCAGTTACCTGAAGTCTAGTTCCAACTTTTGCCAAAAGGCTGAGGCTAATTCGTTGATCGAAATCGAAGGTAAAACTGCTTCTATTTTGCGGAGAAAACTGTGGATTATCTTGTTTGGTATACAACATACCAATATCCATTTCTACAGAACCTTGAGGAAGGACTTCAATCGTATTCCCACCAAAAACGCTTTCAAAGAAATTTGAATTTACATAAAAAGTTGGCAACAGGTTTTTTTGTTGTTCTTCCGAACCTTTTTTACGGCCATCAGCGGCGTCTATTTTTTCTTTGAAATAGCTTTTTATTTGCTCTTCCTGAATTAATTTTTGATATTCTTCCCGAGTAAGAATAATTGGATAGTTGATTTTAAAATCGCCTAAAGTTTGGGTGTAGATATAACGGTCGGTTATAGGATCATACGTATATAAATTTTCTATACTTGAAGGATTTGGCAAATCCATCGTACCCATTGAAGATCCTGTAGCGGTAGTATCTTGAGCAAATGAAACATCACTGATAGATACGAAGCATATTAATATCAAAAGCTTAAATAAGCCACCTTTGTAAACGTAGTTTTTTGCGCTCAATTGTTACAATTTTTTTAAAGCTAGTTTAATGACCATTTCGACCGAAGCCTGAGGGTTTTCTTTCACGATGGAATCACATACCTTTTCTGCTTGTTTGCGAGCAAAGCCTAAGGTTTCCAAAGCAGATAACGCTTCATTTTTACTAGTATTGCTTGTTTCGGCAGAAATTGATGACAAGCCGTACACTTTTAATATTTTATCTTTTAAGTCCAACACCAAGCGTTGGGCAGTCTTAGCGCCAATTCCTTTTGCCGATTGTATGGTTTTTAAATCGTTAGTTGCAATTGCATCTACTATTTGTGAAGGGCTCAAAGAGGAAAGCATAGTTCTCGCCGTGCTCGCTCCAACGCCCGAAACACTTATCAATAATCTAAATATTTCACGTTCGGCCACACCCGAAAAGCCGTAAAGGATATGTGCATCCTCTCGAACTATTAAATGTGTGAACAACTTAACACTTTCACTAGTGGGAAGTTCAGAAAATGTATGTAGGGAAATATTAATAACATATCCAACTCCGTTACAATCTATCACTACATCGGTTGGATTTTTCTCAACCAGCCTGCCCTGTATATGGCTTATCATTTGTTAACGAAAATTTAAGAGGTCAAATATAATATAATTATTTGCAACTGCCATTGGGGTTCTGTTGAAATGTACGCCGAACCATTAGTCTAAAAAGCATTTAAAAATTGAAGTTGGTTTTTATATAATTCTACAACTTGTTTTACGAAATTAGAACTGTTTTAGTGAAAATTGAGAACGATTTTAAGCTCTTAAAGATGCTTTTAGTGTTTTCGCCTAAGCGATAGTATTACATTAGAAAAATGAAATAGAATATATCACTACCAACTGCGATATAATTGATTAATTATTATTGAAAACCGTTCAAATTTAAATGAAAAATCCTGCGAAATATTTGAAACTTCGCAGGATTTATAGATTCAAAATAAGGTTTTTACATTTTACTCGTTTTCTCTTAATTCTTTACGTTGGGCGTCGACAACGGTCACAGCCGTCATATTAACCATTTCATCAACACTAGCTCCCATTTGAACAATGTGGACGGGCTTTTTCATTCCAAGTAAAATTGGTCCAATAGAATCTACATTGTTAAGTTCTTTCAACAGTTTGTAATTACTATTGGCCGAATCTAGATTTGGAAATATTAAAGCATTTACTTTTTTTCCAGCTAATTTAGAGAATGGAAATTTCTTTTTAAGCATTTCTTGACCTAAAGCGAAATCTGCTTGTAACTCACCATCTACAATCATATCTGGATTACTTTTATGAAGTAAATCTACAGCTTCGCGAACTTTTGAAGCGTGCGGATCTTTAGAGGAACCAAAGTTGGCATAAGAAATCATTGCAATAGCAGGTTCTAAGCCAAACATTTTCATTGTGTAATTGGTCATTTGTGCAATTTTGGCAAGTTCTCTGGCGGTTGGATCAATGTTTATAGCCGTATCTGAAAAGAAAAGCGGACCCCGTTTAGTGAGCATTAAATTTGTAGTTGCTGCTTTGCTTACCCCTTCAAATAAACCGATAGTTTCAAAAACAGGTTTTATAACCAACGGATACGATCTTGAATATCCTGAAATCATACCGTCTACATCGCCTTCATTTAGCATCATAGAAGCGAAATAGTTACGCTCCAACATTAATTTTTGAGCATCGTAAAGTGTAATTCCGGTTCGTCTTCTTTTTTGCCAAAATTTTTCGGCATAAAGATTAATTTTATCAGATTCTTTGGCTTCTTTTGGATCAATTATTTCTAAATCGGCATCAAATTCCAGTTGCTCCATGAAACTTAAAATCACATCTTTTTTCCCTAATAAAACTGGAATGGCAATTCCTTCGTCATAAACAATCTGAGCAGCTTTTAGTACATCTAAATGGTCTGCTTCAGCAAAAACAATTCGTTTAGGATTCAATCTTGCGCGATTTAGAAGCAGTCGGATAATTTTATTATCACTCCCCATGCGCTCATAGAGTTCATCTTGGTAAGCTTCCCAATTTGTTATAGCTGTTGTTGCAGCGCCACTTTCAATTGCTGCTTTCGCAACAGCCGGTGGTACAGCCGCAATTAATCGTGGGTCGAAAGGTTTTGGGATTATGTAATCCCTGCCAAAGGAAAGTTTTGTTTCACCATAAGCAATGTTAACCTGTTCTGGCACGTGTTCTTTTGCAAGTTCGGCTAGTGCTTTAACGGCAGCCATTTTCATAGCTTCGTTAATTTTGGTGGCACGAACATCTAGTGCACCTCTAAAAATATACGGAAACCCAAGTACATTGTTTACTTGGTTAGGATGATCGCTACGGCCGGTCGCCATAATGATGTCCTTTCGAGTGTCCATGGCTAGGTTGTAATCAATTTCTGGATCTGGATTAGCTAAAGCAAAAACGATTGGATCATTCGCCATACTGTTTAGCATTGTAGGACTTAGGATATCCTTCACAGAAAGACCTATAAATACATCTGCATCTTTAACTGCTTCTTCTAACGTATCGATCTTTCTACTTGAGGCAAATTCAGCTTTTTCTTCGGTTAGGTTTTCCCTGTCTTCTCGAATAACTCCTTTACTGTCTAACATTACAATATTTTCAGACTTGGCACCAAAGGCTTTGTAAAGTCGCGTACAAGAAACGGCGGCAGCTCCTGCGCCACTTATAACTATAGACACTTCCTCAATTTTTTTTCCAGCAAGCTCCAGGGCATTAAGCAATGCGGCAGCCGAAATAATAGCTGTTCCGTGCTGATCGTCGTGCATTACGGGAATGTCAAGTTCTTCCTTTAGTCTTCTTTCAATTTCAAAAGCTTCGGGAGCTTTAATATCTTCAAGGTTTATACCTCCAAAAGTAGGTGCAATGTTTTTTACGGTAGCTATAAACTCTTCAATATTATTGGTATCTACTTCAATATCGAAAACATCAATATCTGCAAAGATTTTAAACAACAAGGCTTTTCCTTCCATTACTGGTTTTGATGCTTCTGGGCCAATATCGCCTAAGCCCAAAACAGCAGTTCCGTTTGAAATAACTGCCACTAGATTTCCTTTGTTTGTGTATTTATATGCGTTACGCACATCCTTTTCAATTTCCAAGCAAGGATCAGCAACACCTGGCGAATACGCTAACGCAAGGTCTCGTTGAGTTGCATATTTTTTTGTGGGGACTACCTGAATTTTTCCTGGCCTTGGTTTAGCGTGATATATCAGCGCCTCGCGACGTTTGCTTTGTTTACTCATGTTTTTATACTTTTAATGAAAATTCCTAAGATTCGTTATAATCTACTGGAAAGTCAAAGATACGGGTTTTAAAAGGATGGGAAATACAAAACTGCTGATTTACGAAGAAGTGCGCTGGGATAAATTTTCAAATATTATCTTTATAAAATGAAGCAAATCCCGTTATTTTAAGATTACTTGCAGTATCAAAATTTGAAACATCGAATTTGAAAAAGACTTTACTTTTTTTATTGGTTTTATACTTTGGAAACCAGCTCTATGGACAGCAAAAAAAGCCCGTCCAAGATAGCACACAGTTTTATAAAAAAATTGAAAATTATTCTGAAACTAGTAACGTAACGAAACTTCTTCACAAATGGTTCTTTAGACCTACTACCCAGCAAAAGAAAGACGTTACTTACGAAAAACCGAGTTACGAACGTTTTGAAGGCAAAATAATTAGAAAGATTATTATAAAAACTCAAGACCCCTTTGGATATTCGGTAACCGACACCACCAAGACGCCCACGAAATGGACTGAAAGAACTGGAAATCATTTTCATATAAAATCGAAAAGATTAGCGATTTACAATTTTCTCTTGTTAAAGGAAAACAAGCCGCTTGACACCTTTTTAATTGCTGAATCGGCTCGACTTTTAAGACAGCAAAGCTATATACGTGAAGTTAACATTACCCCTCAATTTGTATCGACCTCCAAGGATTCTATAGATATTATTGTAACTGCCTTAGATTCGTGGAGCCTAATCCCTAAAGGATCTTATTCAAAATCGAAAATTTCTATGGGTTTTAGGGAAAGGAATATTTTGGGTACTGGACACGAAATGAACTTTAGGTATTCGAAGCGCCGTGATGATGGTAACAATGCATTTGACGCAAGTTATACTGTTCCGAACTTCAAAAACACCTTTGTTAGCGGATCGGTTAAATACTCAACAGACTTTGATGATTATTACAAAAAATCGATTTCGGTTGATCGCGAATTTTACTCTCCATTAACCCGTTGGGCTGGAGGTGTATTTCTTGAAGAGCGATTTTTAGGACGGTATTTTCCCGATGACACGCTCGTTTTGATAACTCAAAATCTTAGATACTTTACTCAAGACTATTGGGGTGGACATTCTTTTCATTTGTCAAAAGGTAATTCGGAAGACGAAAGGACTACAAATCTATTTACTAGTGGTCGTGCTATAATTGTAGATTATAATGAAACCCCAAATATACAATACGACAGTATTAATTATTTCTCGGATGAGAAGTTCTACCTAGGTAGTATGGGCGTTACCACACGCAAGTTTGTCGAGGATAGTTTTATTTTTAGAGATGGTATTACAGAAGATGTGCCTATTGGAATTATTTATTCTGTAACAGGAGGATTGCAGCGAAAAAATGATGCAAACCGAATGTATCTTGGAGGTCAAATTTTTTATGGCAGTTATTTTAAATGGGGGTTTTTAAGCACCAACTTTGAACTGGGTAGTTTTTTTAAAGCGGGAAAAACAGAACAAACAGCTTATAGTTTTAACATAAACTATTTTTCGAATTTATTGCATCTTAACGGGGAGTGGAAAATGCGACAATTCATAAAGCCACAAGTCCTTATAGGAGTAAATAGACAAAATTCGGTAGGGGATCGACTTACTCTAAATGATGATCCAGGCTTTGTTGGAGTTTATGACAGTTCACATATGGGGGAAAACGGTAGTATTGAAGGTTTTGAAAGCACTGCGCTCGGCACAAAAAAATTCGTACTCGCATTACAAACTCAATTTTACTCACCTATTGAATTGTTGGGTTTTCGATTGAATCCTTTTGTAAATATTACAATGGGGATGCTTACTGGAGGTGAAAGCAGTTATGGAACAGATAAAGTATACTCTTCGATAGGTGTAGGTTGCATTGTTAGAAACGATTATTTGGTTTTTGATTCATTTCAGTTCTCGCTTACTTTTTTTCCAAGCATGCCAGGGCAAGGGAATAACATTTTTAAGACCAATGCGTTTACAAATGACGATATAGGTTTTCAAGACTTAGAATTAGGTAAACCTAGCCCTGTGCTGTTTAAATAAATCTAACTTCTGTATTTCTATATTTTTGAAGTCAAAAAATTATTTTTTCAAAAATTGAATGTTACGCTCAAGTCCAGACAACTTAGTTCTTTTGACTGCACTTTTTTGAAAAATCTTCTGAAAAACCTCTGCCGTAATTTCCTCCCAGTCCTTTTTATTCATGTCGAGCATTTCGGGATGTGGATTAAATAAAGGTTCGTTATGAGGCTTGCTAAATCGATTCCACGGACAAACATCTTGACAGATATCACAACCAAACATCCAATCTTCGAACTTTCCTTTTTCTGAATTTGGAATTTCATTTTTTAATTCGATAGTGAAGTACGAAATACATTTGCTACCATCGACAACCCTGTCTGCTACAATAGCATCTGTGGGGCACGCATCTATGCAGGCAGTACAAGTGCCACAATGATCGGTCACGGGCGCGTCATAATCCAAATCCAAATCAAGAATTAATTCAGCAACAAAATAAAAAGAGCCTGTGTTCTTTGTAAGTAAAAGACTGTGTTTTCCTACCCATCCCAAACCACTCTTTGCTGCCCAAGCTTTATCAAGCACGGGAGCTGAATCAACAAAAGCGCGACCACTTACATCTCCAATTTCTTCAGAAATAAAATACATAAGCTGCTTGAGTTTATCTTTAATTACAAAATGATAATCGGTCCCGTATGCATATTTTGAAACTTTATACGTGTTATCAATTTGCGTTTCGGATGGAAAATAATTTAGTAGTAAGGAAATTACACTTTTTGAACCTGGAACCAAAATTGTTGGATCTAAACGTTTATCGAAATGATTTTCCATGTATGCCATTTCGCCATTCATATTATTCTTAAGATAGTGCTCTAAACGAGGTGCTTCTTCTTCTAAAAAACCAGCCTTGCTAATTCCACAAGAAAGAAATCCGAGACGTTTGGCTTCGGCTTTAATCAAGTTTGAATATACAGACTTACTACTCACAAGAATTTAGAATAAAAATGAAAAATAGAAGAGTTATTTGTTTAAGCCATGGATTGCTAAAACAATCCTCCCTGTGTAGGGCCTTTTAGTCTTCCCAAGTGTTTGTATGCAGCTTCGGTTACTTCACGTCCGCGCGGGGTTCGCATTATAAAGCCTTGTTGAATAAGGAATGGTTCGTAGACCTCTTCAATTGTTTCAGGACTTTCAGAAACGGCCGTAGCGATAGTGGTAATACCTACTGGGCCACCTTTAAACTTTTCGATTATAGTTAAAAGAATTTTATTATCCATTTCATCCAAGCCGTGGGCGTCTACGTGTAAGGCTTCCAATCCAAATTTTGCGATTTGAATATCGATACTTCCATTTCCTTTTATTTGGGCAAAATCTCGAATTCGCCTCAATAGTGCATTTGCAATACGAGGAGTTCCACGACTTCTGCCCGCTATTTCTATTGCGGCTTCCATAGTAATAGGAACGTTTAAAATTCCTGCACTTCGCTGAATGATTGTAGTTAGTAGTTCGGTAGAATAATATTGCAATCTAGATGAAATTCCAAAACGTGCCCGCATAGGGGCAGTGAGCAACCCGGAACGGGTTGTTGCTCCAATAAGCGTAAACGGATTGAGGTTTATTTGAACCGTTCGTGCATTGGGACCAGACTCAATCATGATGTCTATTTTATAATCTTCCATTGCGGAATAAAGATATTCTTCAACAATAGGGCTAAGCCGATGTATTTCATCGATAAAAAGTACATCGCGCTCGTCGAGATTAGTCAATAATCCTGCTAGGTCACCTGGTTTATCCAAGACTGGACCAGAGGTAACCCTAATATTCACATTTAATTCATTTGCAAGAATGTGAGCAAGGGTGGTTTTACCCAATCCAGGAGGTCCGTGAAATAGTGTATGATCAAGTGCTTCTCCCCTAAGGTTCGCAGCTTGAACAAAAATTTGTAAATTCTCTAAAGCCTGTTCTTGCCCTGCAAAATCACCAAAGCTAAGAGGACGGAGCTTTTTCTCAATATCGAGTTCTTGTGGCGTAAGATCTTCTCCTGTTGGATCGAGGTGTTCATTCATAATACAAAGATAGCAATCATCTTGAACTACATTAAAAAAAGAGAGCCGCACTTTAAAAGAACGGCTCTAGAAATATTATATAAAGCTACAAGCTAAATAATAATTTATGTTTTATAATTAATGCTCAGTTTCATCTTCGTTATCCATTAACGGGACATTTTGAGGAATAAAATCTTGTCCTGCGATAACGTAATCGGTTTCATCTTTGTTAAGCTTACTGTAGTCGTATGCCCAACGATATACATGAGGAATGGCTCCAGCCCAGTTTCCGTGAATATGCTTATGCTCTGTTGTCCACTCCAAAGTAGTTGCGTTCCAAGGATTTTTTGGCCCCATTTTTCCGAAAAACATAGAATGGATAAAGTTGTATAAGAAGATAAATTGTGCTGAAATTGTAATAATTGCAAAAACAGTCATAACAACATTAATATCTGCTAAATCATCAAAATATGGGAACTCAGTATTTGTATAATAACGTCTTGGCAGTCCAGCTAGTCCAACGAAGTGCATAGGGAAGAATATTCCATAAGCTCCAATTGCTGTAATCCAGAAGTGGATGTAACCAAGTTTTTTGTTCATAAGTCTGCCTTCGAACATCTTTGGGAACCAATGATAGATTCCAGCTAAGAATCCGTAAGCCGCAGAAACACCCATTACTAAGTGGAAGTGAGCCACTACAAAGTATGTATCGTGAACATTAATATCTAGCGCACTATCTCCTACCACAATACCGGTTAAACCACCAGTAATGAATGTAGAAACAAATCCGATAGCCCATAACATAGCAACGTTCATTTGAATATTACCACGCCAAATAGTAGTAATCCAGTTAAATGCTTTTACAGCAGATGGAATTGCAATTAGAAGCGTTGTAAATGTAAATACTGAACCTAAGAATGGGTTCATCCCTGACACAAACATATGGTGACCCCATACAATCGTAGAAAGGAAGGCAATTGATAACAGCGAAGCCACCATTGCACGATATCCGAAAATTGGTTTTCTGGAGTTTGTTGCTAGAATCTCAGAAACAATTCCCATTGCCGGTAGTATTACAATGTATACCTCTGGGTGCCCTAAGAACCAGAAAAGGTGCTCAAATAAAACCGGAGAACCTCCTTGATGATGAAGCACTTCCCCAGCTATGTAAATGTCGGACAAGAAGAAGGATGTTCCGAAACTTCTATCCATAATTAACATTAATGCAGCAGAAAAAAGTACAGGAAAAGAAACTAATCCAACCATTGCTGTTACAAGGAAAGACCATACTGTTAAAGGCATACGCGTCATAGACATCCCTTTAGTTCGTAAGTTCAAAATGGTAACAATAAAGTTAAGAGAACCCAACAGCGAAGAAGCGATAAATATAGCAAGTGATATTAACCAAAGTGTCATACCCGCTCCAGAACCAGGAATGGCCTGAGGCAAAGCACTAAGAGGCGGGTAAATTGTCCAACCAGCAGATGCAGGACCAGCTTCTACAAACAACGACATGGTCATTATAGCTGCCGAAATAAAGAACAACCAAAAAGACATCATATTTAAGAAACCGGAGGCCATATCCCGAGCTCCAATTTGTAATGGAATAAGTAGGTTACTAAATGTACCACTTAAGCCCGCGGTAAGTACGAAGAAAACCATGATGGTACCATGAATCGTAACTAAAGCTAGGTAAATATTAGGATCCATAACCCCGTCCGTTGCCCATTTACCAAGAAACACTTCGTAAATAGTAAACTTATGGTCTGGCCAAGCTAGTTGAAGTCTAAATAACAATGACATTAGGATACCAATGACACCCATCACAATACCCGTAATCATATATTGTTTAGAGATCATTTTATGATCATAACTAAAAATATACTTCGTTACAAAAGTTTGCTTTACGTGATGTCCGTGATCTTCGTGATGATCTTCCATATCGGAAACCTGTGCGAGTGCTGACATATCTTTTATTTAATCTAAGTTATAGTATTGTATTATCTTTTCAGTTGTTCGGCGAAAGTAGGTTGCTCTGCCAACCAAGCATTATAATCTTCTTCCGATTCAACTATTATCTTCATCTGCATGTTATAGTGGCTAACACCGCAAATTTTATTACACAGAAGCAAGTAATCAAATTCGTAAGGATCTAAAGGCTCTTCTCCTTTAGCTGCTAACTCTTTGCTTTTCTCGGCACGAATTTCATTAATATTCTTCACTTTCTTCTGAATATGATCAGTTTGTCTCATTTCTTCAGTTGTGATGGTAGGAGTGAATGCAAATTGAGTAATCATTCCTGGAACAGAGTTCATCTGAGCTCTAAAATGTGGCATATATACCGAGTGCAGTACATCCTGAGAGCGAATTTTAAACAATACTCTTCTTCCAACAGGCAAATGAAGCTCTTTTACAATTTTATCATCTTGTGCGTTAGGATCTGCAGGGTCAAGTCCTAGAATATTAATGCCTTCTATTAAACGCACATTGGCTTCACCTAAGGTGTTATCATTTCCACCATAACGAGCATCCCAAGCAAATTGCTTAGCGTACAATTCAATAATTAATGGATCATCATCCCTATCAACATTCATAATATCAGTCCAAGTAAAAAGACCGTAAATAATTAAACCTGCCAAAGTAATTACAGGAATAATTGTCCAAATAAATTCCAATTTATCGTTATCTGCGTAGAATAGTGCTTTTCTAGGCTTATTACCTCTATAAACAAATGCGAAGTAATGCAATAATGCCTGAGTGAAAATTCCAACCACGAAGATCAAAATCATGGTTATCAACATCAGGTTGTCTATCTCTCCACCGTGTTCTGAAGCAGCTTCTGGTAAAAGTGTACCACTCCATAAATAAAAGGAGACTCCGGTAATAACATATATGAAAATAAGGAATGCAATCATTAAATATCCTTGCTCATTATTGTCCTTAGCAGTGGCTATGTCTTCAAAGCCTGTAGACTTTATTCTTGCCAGCTGGAATATTCGATTCATTTGCCAAACAGCAACTCCAAAAAGTAGGATTACGAGTATAACTAAAAATACGGTCATCTTTTAAATCTTCTTTTAACTAATTGATTAAAAATGGTAGTTTTCACTTTCCGTGATAAAAGGATCATTCTTTGGTCTCAAAGAAACCTTTGAAAGTCCATTGCCCACAAACAATATGAACAAACCTAAAAAGAAACACAGAGCTCCAATTTCAGGAATTCCAAAATGCCAGTACTGTCCAACTGTTGATGGCATTACTAATAAGAATATATCAATAAAGTGCCCAACTAACACAACGATTCCAGTCATTACAATAAACCAAGGCACCTTTTTGTAATCGCTATTCATCAACATTAAGAACGGGAATACAAAGTTCAGAATTAACATTCCGAAGAATAGTAAGTTATATTCTTTAATCCTAATAACGAAATACGCAACTTCTTCTGGGATATTGGCATACCAAATTAGCATAAATTGGCTAAACCAAAGGTAAGTCCAGAAAATACTGAAAGCAAAAATATACTTAGCTAAATCGTGTAAGTGTTTATCACTAATAAATGAAACCAAACCTTTACCACGTAAATATATTGTAATTAAAGCTAATGCAGTTATAGCGCTAACGAACATACTTGAGAATACATACCAAGGGAATAGCGTACTATACCAGTGTGGCGTAAGAGTCATAAACCAATCGATCGCCATAAAAGCTTCCGTAATAAAGAAGAATGCTAAGAAATAAACTGAAATTTTAAAACTCTTTCTGAACGGTGTATAATCACTTGCCGTTTCTTGCTCAAGAGAATATTTTCTTGCGAAATGACGATATAGGTTCCACCCTAAAATGTATATGAAGGCTCTAATAACAAAAAATGGAAAGTTTAAGAATCCAGATTTAATTTGAAGAATTTTATCTCCTGCAACTAGTTCATCATTCTGCCAAGGGAAGAAATGCGTTCCAGCAAATACAACTAACAGAAATACTATAATCGAACCTGGTAATACAAAGGCAGTCATACCATGCATTATACGATACAAAACTGGTGACCAACCTGCTTGCGACACAACCTGAATTGCATAAAACACAAGGATACCAAGTCCTATCATCAAAAAGAAGAAGGCAGAAACAAATGTTGCAGACCAAGGTCTAGTTTGCATTTGGTGTAAAACGTGTTCTTCGTGAGAAGAAGATCCGTGGCTATCTTCGCCAAGGTCTTTAGATTGTTTTAAGGCTGCCTCAGAATATCCAATTTCACCTCTAGCCGTATCAACAAAGTTAGTTGCTTCAGCAGACGCTCCATTGGCTGAATGATGGTCTTCTTGCGCAGACAAAATGTGTTTTACATCCTCTACGGTTTTGGGAGTTGTCATAAAACCATAGACAATCCCAATTAGCCCAGCTACCACAAGAATTATGGAAAACAATTTCAATTTACTTGGTAGCGTATACATATAGTTAGTAGCCATTACTTTTTGTTTCTTTATTTATGTTCAACTAGAGGCCAGCTGTATTGGCATCTGTAATTTCATTAGTGTCCTCAACTGTTTCAGCACTCAAATCTTTAGCAGTAGTTTCCAAAATTCCAGGCTCACCTAATAAAGCTGCTTTTAAATCCATAACGTGCATTGCGATTTGCCAACGTTCCTTTTCAGTAGTTTGAGATGTAAACGATCCCATCGCATTAAGACCGTAATACTGTACGTGGTAAATTCCTCCAGGTACAATATTTCTACCTGCATCGGCATAACTAGGAATACCTAAAAACTTTTCACGTTTAACCAATATTCCTTGCCCGTCACCTTTATCACCATGACAAACAGCACAGTAAAAAGTATAAAGTTGACTTCCAGCAGCTAAATTTTTCTCATTAACCTCTAATGGGTTTTTAAGTTCAGCTTTAGCTTTTAACAAACCTTCGGTACTATCTTCGTAATCATACGGCTGAAAACCTCTTGGAACTGAATTCTCTGCAGGCTTCATTGCTGATTGCTCATTAGGAAAAATCTCATAAGCACCGTAGGTTTCATAACCTACCGGTTCGTACATATCTGGAAAAAACTGGAAGTTAGGCTTACTGCTATCAAAGCAAGAAACCAAAACTGCCGAAGAGGCTAAAACCAGAGTTATTTTGAATAAGCTTTTCATATTAATGATCTTGTTCGATTTGAATTAGATTAATCTCTGAAGCCCCTGTTTTATACAAAAACTGTGTTAGCTTCTCAACGTCGTGATTTTCGGCATCAACTTCCATTAAAAAGTGGTCATCGGTAGTACGTAAATCAGGATTTTCGGCTTTTTTAAATGGCCAAAGTCGACTTCTCATATAAAAGGTAATTACCATAAGGTGCCCTGCGAAAAACACTGTTAATTCAAACATAATAGGAATGAATGCAGGCATATTCTGGTAAAAGGTAAAACTTGGCTTACCCCCAATGTTTTGCGGCCAATCTTGAATCATTATGTAATTCATCATTGCAACCGCAACTGTAAATCCTACCAACCCATATAAAAAGGCAGTTATAGCAAGACGTGTAGGAGCCAATCCAACCGCTTCATCGAGGCCGTGAACAGGAAATGGTGTATATATCTCAGAAATACGATAGTTCTCAGCGCGAGTTTGTTTAACCGCGTTCATAAGCACATCATCGTCTGTATAAATTGCGTGTATTGTATTTGCTGCCATAATTATTCGTTTATAAACGTTAGCGCCTGTCCTGCCCAGTCATCTCTACGAGCTCTTCCAGGGAATTCACTAATTATTTCATCCAATAGCTCATATTCTCTTTCTGTCATTTTACTTACCTGACCGAAAGTAAATATTCCAATCTGGTGAAGTTTTTGTTCCATCACAGGACCAATTCCGTTAATGCGCTGAAGATTATCTTGAGTTTGAACATCAGGATTAAAAGTACCTACTGCCGCTAAAAGACTATTGATTTTTACTTGCTGTGTTTTAACATCAACACGGGTAACCTTCTCGTCGTTTGCTGCACTAATAGGCACTGCATTTGGATTAACAAAAGCTGATCTACCCGGCTCTTTTTCGAACTGCATAATGTCATGGCTTACGTGATCTCCGTGTTCGGCTCTAAGTCTTTTAAAGCCCGCCCCAGATGTTTTTAAAATTGTTTTAACCTCGGCTTGTGCAATAACAGGGAAGGTACGAGCATACAACAAGAAAAGTACAAAGAAGAAACCAATTGTTCCGATAAATGTACCAATGTCTATAAACGTAGGTTGGAACATTGCCCAAGAAGATGTAAGCCTGTCTTTACTAAGGTCGATAACGATAATATCAAATCGCTCAAACCACATTCCAATATTGATAACTAGCGCTACGAAGAATGTCCATCGAATGCTTCTTCTCAATTTCTTAACCCATAAACTAAGCGGCACAATCATATTACAAATAATCAACGCCCAGAATGCCCACCAGTAAGGTCCTGTAGCAGCACCGAATGACAAGTAAACATAGTTTTCATAAGGAACACCAGAGTACCATCCAATAAAGAACTCAATAAGATAAGCAACCCCAACAATACCTCCAGTTAATAGAATTACTTTATTCATGTATTCTATATGAAGCACGGTAATATAGTCTTCTAGATGCAAAACCTTTCTCATTATAATAAGCAAGGTTTGAACCATTGCAAATCCAGAGAAAATCGCACCAGCTACGAAATAAGGAGGATAGATTGTACTATGCCATCCAGGAACTACCGAAGTAGCAAAGTCAAAAGATACAATGGTGTGTACAGAAAGTACAAGGGGTGTAGCTAAACCAGCTAAAACCAAAGAAACTTCTTCAAAACGTTGCCAGTCCTTTACACGGCCACTCCATCCAAAACTTAGAATTCCGTAAATTTTCTTTTGGAAAGGTTTTTCTGTTCTATCACGGATCATCGCGAAATCAGGCAACAGCCCTGTCCACCAGAATACAAGTGAGATAGATAAATAGGTAGAAATAGCGAATACGTCCCAAAGTAACGGTGAGTTAAAGTTTACCCATAACGATCCAAATTGGTTAGGAAGTGGTAATACCCAGTATGCCAACCAAGGGCGCCCCATGTGGATAATTGGAAAAAGACCTGCTTGAACCACGGCAAAAATCGTCATCGCCTCGGCCGATCGGTTAACTGCCATTCTCCATTTTTGGCGGAAAAGTAAAAGTACAGCCGAAATTAGCGTTCCAGCGTGGCCAATACCAACCCACCAAACAAAGTTAGTAATATCCCAAGCCCATCCAATGGTCTTATTTAATCCCCAAGTTCCAATTCCTGTAGAGACTGTATAGATTATACATCCCAATCCCCATAAAAATGCAACTAAGGCGATAGTAAAACTTATCCACCAAGATTTATTGGCCTTCCCAAAAACGGGTGCCCCAACTTCCATGCTAATGTCATGATAGGACTTTTCTCCCAGAACCAAAGGCTCTCTAATAGGTGCTTCGTAGTGTGACGACATATTTATTTCTTAAATAATTGGTTCTTGATTAATATTTATTATTCTTCCGAAGTGTTTCTAACCAACATTTGGTACATCACGTTCGGCCTTGTACCCAAGCTTTCTAGCACACGATACATGCGATCTCCATCTTTCAACTTACGGATTTCAGAATCCTCATCATTGACATCTCCAAAGGCGATCGCTCCAGTATCACAAGCAATAGAACAAGCTGTTTGGAATTCACCATCTTTTATTGCCCGTCCGTCACGTTTGGCGTCAAGGATTGTTTTCTGTGTCATTTGAATACACATAGAACATTTCTCCATGACCCCTCTAGAACGTACTACTACATCAGGATTGATTACCATTCGCCCAAGATCATTGTTCATATTATAGTCGAATTCATCATTCTCGCTATATAAGAACCAGTTGAAGCGACGCACCTTATACGGACAGTTGTTTGCACAATATCTTGTACCCACACAACGGTTATAAGCCATGTGGTTCTGACCCTGACGTCCGTGCGAAGTAGCTGCCACAGGACAAACGGTTTCACAAGGAGCGTGATTACAATGCTGACACATTAAAGGTTGAAAAGCAACCTGTGGGTTCTCGTAACTTGGCGTCTCAATAGATTTATAAGTTTCAAATGCGCCTAAGTTATCAGACATCTCGATTTCCTCTTTGAACGAATCTCCTGCCGAGTAGTATCTATCAATACGCAACCAGTGCATATCGCGGAATTTTCGTACTTCATCTTTACCAACAACCGGCACGTTATTTTCAGCGTGACAAGCAATTACACAAGCACCACAACCCGTACAAGCATTTAAATCTATAGATAGGTTAAAATGATGCCCGATAGAAGTATCAAACGGACTCCAGATATCCACATTAGGATCTGTAACATCTACAAATTGGTGATCATATTCTACAGCAGGAACAGGATTGAAAAACTTCTTGTCCTTTGTATTGAAAATTTCAATAGTTGTTTCCCTAATTATATCTTCGCTACGACCAGCCATAGTGCTCTGAAGCTGCACACACGCGAATTCATGCGTTCCGCTTACTTTCTCAAGCGTAACATTTTGAACAGAAGAAAAGTTCTGATACAGCGGATATGCATTAACACCAGTCTGCATTTCGGCCTGAATTGAAGCAGTCTTGCCATAACCAACAGCCATACCAACTGAACCTTTGGCTTGACCTGGCTGAATAATTACGGGTACGTTTTCTACGACAACATCACCCATTTTCACATTCACGTAACTACCATTTAAAGCTCCGTTAGAAACATGCTTGTTAACAAGTCCTAATTCTTCAGCATCAACAGCAGAAACCGTAATGTAGTTATCCCAAGACGCCCTTGTAAGAGGATCTGGAAATTCTTGCAGCCATGGGTTATTAGCCTGACGACCATCACCCATACCTGTTTTTGTGTATAAAGTTAATTCTAATCCAGAACCTTCATTGGAATTAAACAAGGCTCCATCGGCAGAGCTACTCTCCATTGCGCCTGTACCAGCTGCAACGACAGGAACACCTGTTGACCAAACTTCTGAATCACTAACAATGCAACCATCGTGAAGTGCTTGATTCCAAGTCTTTCCAGTTAAGATAGTACTAGACCAATTTTCTTTAATATAATCGTAATAACTTTTGTTCGAGCGAGTCCACTTTAACAAACAGTCTTGAAATTGTCGTGTATTGAATAAAGGACGAATTGTAGGCTGCATCAGACTATAATTTCCTTTCTTCATCTCAATATCGTTCCAGGATTCCAGATAATGAGGAGTTGCGGCTACCATTTTAGCCAAAGAAGCAGTTGCCTCTTTTCTCATATCAAAAGCAAGCGTAAATTCAAGGTTTTGATACGCTTCAGCAAACTCATTACTGTTGGGCAATGAATACACAGGATCTACATCAACTGTTATCAACCCTTTAACATTTCCTGAAATAACACCGTTAACCACTGCCATTACTTCAGAATTACTTCCTTGTCTAATGAGTCGTGGTTTAGCAACATCAGCAGCCTCACTATTAGCATTGAAATTCAAAGCAATTGACTGAGCTTCAACAGTTGGAAGATCAGTAATCAACAAAGCTTTACTCCCAGCTTTTTGAAGTTGCGCTTTAGCCTTATTTACAGCATCAACCATGTTGTCAGGAAGACCAGAAGTACTTCCGCTAGTCAAAGCTTTCAAAATATGCATTTGCTGCGATGGAGTAGCTGGAATTCTTTTATCCGCTTTTGCACCACTTAGTGTAAGGTTAGCCTCAAACTGAATGTGACGCGAAATTTTACCCTCCTTAGGAATACGACTTTTTGCATAACCCTTAGCATATCCTCCACCTTGCCAATCCCCTAAGAAATCGGCACCAACAGAAACAATAACTTCAGCTTTTGAAAAATCATAATCAGGAAGCGCACGCGTTCCGTATTTATTTTGGAAAGCATCCAATGCTTCGGAACTAGAAACAGCATCGTACACCACATGGCGTACATTAGGATACTTGGTTACAAATTCAGAAATTAATTTAGAAGTAGAAGGACTAGCGAAAGTTCGGGTAAGAAGAACAACTTCTTTCCCAGCCATTTCATCTAGTTTTTGCGCAACAGCTCCATCCAACTCAGACCAAGAAACATCTGCGCCGCCTATCTGCGGTCCTGCAAGTCTATTTTTATCATACAATGAAAGCACCGACGCTTGTACTCTAGCATTAACACTTCCACCGTTTTCAGCAAGGTCGTTAGGTTGAACTTTAATTGGTCGACCTTCTCTTGTTTTCACCAGAACATTAGCAAAATCGAATCCATCGGCCATTGTCGACGCATAATAATTTGCAACTCCAGGAACTATTTCATCAGGAAGGTTAACATAAGGAATTGACTTAATAACAGGGCCTTCACAAGCCACCAAAGTAGCAGCAGCAGTTGAAAAGCCAACGTATTTTAAGAAATCGCGACGAGTGGTTGAAGAAGACTCCAAAGCCTTCTTATCACCAAGAAATTCGTCTGTAGGGATTTCCGTTACAAACTCCTTCTGCTCGAGCGCCTGAACAATTTTGCTATCTGGGTTAAGCTCTTCAAAACTTTTCCAGTATTTCTTGTTTGATGCCATATTGCTTATTTGCGATTTTAGATTTTAGATTTACGATTACAAAACAAGCATTCAATCGTACATCGAAAACCGTGCTTCTAAAATTTACTTTTTTAGGATAATTAATCTTTTGTACTAAGCCTTAAACAACTAAGACTATTTCAATTTTAATAATGGCATTTGCCACATTCCAACCCACCCATTTCTGCGATGGTTAATTTTTCCACTCCATATTTTTTGGAGAGCTCTTCGTGAATTTTTGCATAATATTCATTAGAGGCCAAATTCACATTAGTTTCTCTATGACAGTCGATACACCAGCCCATTGTAAGTGGAGAGAACTGCTCAACAACTTCCATTTCCTGAACTTCACCGTGACAAGTTTGACACGAAATTCCGGCAACAGAAACGTGTTGCGAGTGATTAAAGTAAGCAAAATCAGGAAGGTTATGAATACGAACCCACTTAACCGGCTCGGTTTCGCCTGTATATTGTTGCTCGTCCACATCCCAACCAACAGCTTGGTATAATTTAGCTATTTCGCCATCGTAAAACTCTTTTGAATATTCATCAGTCGCAGTTTCTTCAGCCACTTCCGAAATATTTTTATGACAGCTCATACATACATTCAAAGAAGGAATCCCCGAAGTTTTACTCTTTCTAGCAGAGCTATGACAGAAATTACAGTCTACCCCATTATCTCCTGCGTGAATTTTATGCGAGAAGTGTATAGGCTGCACAGGTTGGTATCCTTGATCCACACCTACCTGCATCAAGTAGCCGAAAGCGAAGTAACTTCCAGCCAATAAGAAAAACACAGATACTACAATTACCAAAAACTGGTTTTGCGCAAATGCTTTCCATAATGGAACTTTGTTAGGATCGGTAACCGTATCAACTCCATTTGCTGCGGCAATTCTTTTTAACGTTCCGTAAACAAGGAAGAGCATAATCACCAAAAGAATGAAAATCAATGCCAAGGCACCAAGAACCAAATCGTTAGAAACTGAGTCACCGCCCCCACTAGCAGCAACACCTTCTGCGCCAGCTGCACTAGCCACTGGTTGCGCTTTAGGCTGACTAGTATACGCTAGGATGTTATCAATGTCCGCATCAGATAGCGCCGGAAATGGAGTCATGATCATTTTGTTGTTTTCTTCAAACAGCTTTACAGCGATAGGGTCACCAGCAGCAACCATTGCTTGGCTATTGCGTATCCAATCGTAAAGCCACTCTCTCTCAAATTTATCCGCAACCCCTCTTAAAGCAGGTCCAACTGCTTTAGCATCCATTTTGTGACAAGCAGCACAATTAGATTTAAACAAGGCTTCTCCAGCTGCAACATCACCTACAGAATCCGCAGATTCTTCCTGAGAGTGTAAATTAGTTGAAAAAGTTAGTAGAAACACTAACAGGAGAAATGATAATTGTGAGCGTAGATATAAAAAATTCACCTTTTTCATACTATGGGTTAAAAATTATGGTCGATATTTTAGGTACAGAATCTGCGAACATACAAAACTTTGATTAAACCAGATTTTGAACCGTAATTTGAGGGACAAAAATACATTATAAAGTCGATTTTGAAAATGCAAACAAAGTGTTAACGATTAATTTATACTTGTTCTAAATAACAATTTTAAGCTTCGCGACGTTATTAAGTTTTACATTTGCAAAAAGAATTGTTTATATGAAACCACAAAATGCTCCCAAACTTTTTATAGCCAGTATTTTATTGATTTTTGCCTTCGGAAAGGGGTTTGCTCAAAGCGCAACGCTTACTGTTCATGAAGACCCAAAAATCACTGAATTATTAAAGACAAAAAAGAATTTAGAAAAAGAAAATAAGCTTTTTGACGGGTACACGATTCAGCTTTACTATGGAGAATTGGACAAAGCGAGTCAAATTTTGCTAAAATATAGATCAGGTTATGCGGACTGGCCAGCTTCAATTGAATATGAAACCCCAAATTATAAAGTATGGGCCGGAAATTTCTCTACACGAATTGAGGCTGAAAGAGCACTTTTAGAAATCCATAAAAACTTTTCGTCTGCATTTATTTTAAAACCTGAACGACGAAAATAAACCAATCCCAAATTATTAAAACACACCAAAAATCAGCTTGGTTTTCATTTTTGTAAACTAAGCTGATTTTATAAATAAAAAGGTGTTTTTTAGGCTAAAAAGCTATCCACACAAAATTTAACGTTGCTCTTCTGAAACGTCTTCGATCGTTAAAATGCCCACATTTTACTTCTTGTATAAGCTGCATTAATTGTAAACAAGCTTTCCAAATTTTTTAAAAGTCAAAAACATAAAAATCGAATTGATTTTCAGTCTTTAAACATGTCTGAATAAAGGCAAAATTCACAATTCTTAACGTATATCAAAAGGCTGAAACATTTTGATTATCAACCCATTATTTCATCTTAAACCACAAGCAAATTCTACGGAAACTATTCCGATAATTACTTAACCAATGGCATGTAATCATAGTTTTAGTTGCAACATTTTCATTTTACAACCGAAATGAAAACACGAATACAATCATCTTTCAAACAGCATGAGCACAAATTAATTAACTATACAAACGTATTAATCCCCTAAAAGAATCGAAGCTTTGGGATATAAGTTCTTCCAACTAAATAACTACAACACGTCGCTACAACACTAAATAAATCAAATACAGAATATATTTTGAGAAAAGCAATAGCCATTCTAGAATCTAGTATACTCTGAAATGCAAGCTTAGTTTTAAAAAAAACGACCCGAAAAAAATATTTCTCGAGTCGTTTTTAAATTTAGTAAGCTGTTGATTTATTTCAGTTTTTTCTTAACTGCCACTTCTTGGAAAGCCTCAATTATATCATTCTCATAGATATCGTTGTAGTTTTTAATTTGAATACCACAATCATATCCTTTAGATACTTCTTTAACATCATCTTTGAATCGTTTTAACGAGGCCAATTCACCTGTGTAAACCACCACTCCCTCTCGTATTAGACGGATACCAGAATTTCTGAATATCTTCCCAGTTAGCACCATACAACCTGCAATAGTTCCAACTTTAGAGATTTTGAAAGTTTCTCGAATTTCTGCAGTTCCTGTAATCTCTTCTTTCATTACTGGTGAAAGCATACCTTCCATCGCGTCTTTTAAGTCGTTGATAGCGTCGTAAATAATAGAGTATGTACGGATATCAATTTCTTCCTTGTCGGCGATTTGACGTGCGTTACCCATCGGACGAACGTTGAAACCAATAATAATAGCATCTGAAGCCGAAGCTAATAACACGTCGCTCTCGGTAATAGGTCCAACTGCCTTATGTATAATGTTCACCTGAATTTCTTCAGTAGATAGCTTTTGGAACGAATCTATTAACGCTTCTACAGAACCATCCACATCACCTTTAAGAATAATGTTCAACTCTTTGAAATCTCCTAGCGCGATACGTCTTCCTATTTCATCAAGTGTAATATGACGTTGTGTTCTAACCGACTGCTCTCTTTGTAACTGTGTACGCTTGGTTGCAATCGTTTTCGCTTCTCTTTCGTCGTCAAATACATTGAATTTATCACCTGCTTGTGGAGCGCCATCCAGTCCTAAAACAGAAACTGGAGTTGATGGGCCGGCTGTTTTCACATTTTTGCCACGTTCATCTTGCATAGCTCTTACTTTTCCGCTGTGCTGACCGGCAAGAACGTAATCACCTACTTTAAGGGTTCCACCTTGCACTAATACGGTTGAAACATATCCACGACCTTTATCTAAGAATGCCTCTACAACGGTTCCGTTTGCACGGCGATTTGGATTTGCGGTAAGCTCTAAAAGCTCGGCTTCTAGCAGTACTTTTTCGAGTAATTCTTTAACACCTAAACCAGTTTTCGCAGAGATATCTTGCGATTGTATTTTACCTCCCCAATCTTCTACTAAAAGGTTCATTTGAGCCAAACCTTCCTTGATTTTTTCAGGGTTAGCGGTTGGCTTATCTATTTTGTTAATCGCAAAAACAATTGGCACTCCCGCAGCTTGTGCGTGGCTTATTGCTTCTTTCGTTTGTGGCATAATAGCGTCATCTGCTGCAACTACAATAATTGCAAGGTCGGTAACCTGAGCACCACGGGCACGCATCGCGGTAAACGCCTCGTGACCAGGAGTATCAAGGAATGCCATTTTTTGACCTCCTTCTAATTCTACTCCATATGCACCAATATGTTGGGTGATTCCTCCAGATTCTCCGGCAATCACATTTTCTTTTCGTATATAATCTAAAAGCGATGTTTTACCGTGGTCAACGTGACCCATTACGGTAACGATTGGAGCTCTTGAAACAAGATCCTCGGGAGCATCAACTTCACGCTCAATAGACTCTTCAAGATCTGCTGTTACAAACTCAACTTCATAACCGAATTCATCAGCAACGATACTCAATGTTTCAGCATCCAAACGCTGATTCATTGTCACCATCATACCTAATGACATACAAGCTGAGATAATTTTAGTAACTGGCACATCCATCATCGTAGCCATTTCGCTAGCGGTAACAAACTCAGTAACCTTTAGCAGTTTACTGTCTGCTTCTTGCTGCGCAGCATCGTCCTCCGTTTTTTGACGGTGGAAGTCTCGTTTTTCCCTTCTGTATTTTGCGCCTTTCCCTTTTGAGGACTTTCCTTGAAGTTTCTCCAAGGTTTCACGCACTTGTCTTTGTACTTCTTCTTCGCTTGGCTCCTCTTTAGGAACACTGCTTGTTGCTTTTTTACGCCCACGTGTGTCGCGTGATTTTCCTACGCCAGTTGACCCTGGTTTTGGAGACTCTTTGCTTATACGGCGACGCTTGCCTCTTTTATCTTTTTTATCGTCGGATTTAGCATCTTTCTTTTTCTCAGGTTTTTTAAACTGAGTAAGATCGATTTTTTGGCCAGTAAAACTAGGTCCTTCTAATTTTCTGTATTGTGTAGTTACTGTATCTGAATCTGCGATAGTTTCCTTTGGTTTTTCAACCTCAGCAGCAGGAGCTTCTTTTGGTGTTTCAGGAACCTTAGTTTCCTCAACCTTTTCAACTTTGGCAGCTTCTTTAACTACCTTAGGTTTTTCAGATTTTTCAGCTTTTTCAACTGGCTTTTCCTCCTCTTTTGGCTTTTCTGGTTTTGGCTCAGTCTTTTCAACTTTAGGAGTTTCGGGCTTAACCTCTGGCTTTTCAACCTTCACCTCTTCCTTGTTTTCGACAGGTTTTTCTTCAGTTTTTTCAACCTTTTCGGTCTCTTTAACTGGAGCAGCAGTTTCAGGTTTACCCTTGGAGCCACCACTTAAGTCAATTTTTCCAACTTGTTTTGGACCTTCAAGTTTAACTTCAGATCTAATAACGCGAGAAGCTTCTTTCTTCTTTTGTCTTTCTTCAAGCTCACGCTCACGTTCAAGACGAAGTTCTTCTTTTTCTTTACGTTTTTCTTCTCCTACTTCCTTGGATTCAATTTTCTTACTCTTGTCGGTTTCAAACTCTTCAAAAAGAACTTCATATTCCTCTCCCGTTATTTTAGTATTTGGACTTGCATCCACCTCGAATCCTTTAGAACCTAAAAATTCCACGGCACGATCCAACGAGATATTGAACTCACGTAATACCTGACTTAGTCTTTTCTTTTTTACTTCAGCCATAAATGCTTTTTCCTATTTTGTCTTTTTAAAAAATTTGTATAAAAGTAACCAAAGTTTTAACTACTCTTCAAATTCTTCTTTTAATATATTAATTACATCGCGGATGGTTTCCTCTTCCAAATCGGTTCGTTTTACCAAATCGTTGATGTCGTGCTCCAACACGCTCTTTGCAGTGTCGAGGCCAATTTTATGAAATTCTTGAATAACCCAAGCTTCTATTTCATCTGAGAATTCGCTTAATTCTACATCTTCTTCAGCGCCTTCACGAAGCACATCTATCTCGTAGCCAGTTAACTGACCCGCCAATCGGATGTTATGACCACCACGGCCAATTGCTTTGCTTACTTCTTCTGGACGAAGAATAACCTCAGCGCGTTTTGTTTCCTCATTTATCTTAATAGACGTAACCTTTGCTGGGCTTAAGGCACGAGAGATATAAAGATTAAGGTTACTGGTATAATTTATAACATCGATGTTTTCATTACCTAATTCCCTTACAATACCGTGAATACGCGAACCTTTCATTCCAACGCAAGCCCCTACTGGGTCTATACGATCATCATATGAATCTACAGCTACTTTCGCTTTTTCTCCTGGTATACGAACTACTTTTTTAACCGTAATTAGGCCATCGAAAACTTCTGGAATTTCTTGTTCAAACAATTTCTCAAGGAAAATCGGATTCGCACGAGACATTATTATTGTTGGCTTATTTCCTTTTAAGTCAACACTCTCGATAATTCCGCGGACGTTATCACCTTTTCTAAAAAAATCTGAAGGAATTTGTTTTTCCTTTGGAAGGATTATTTCATTTCCATCATCATCTAGCAAAATTACAGCACGATGACGAATATGATGCACTTCTGCAGTATAAATTTCGCCTTCAAGATCTTTAAAGTGTTTATAGATATTTGTGTTATCGTGTTCGTGAATTTTTGCAATCAGGTTTTGACGTAATGCCAAAATAGAACGTCGACCCAAATCGATCAACTTTACTTCTTCAGAAACATCTTCTCCGATTTCAAAATCGGGTTCAATTTTCTGAGCAGCCGACAATGAGATTTCTTCATTAGGATCTTCTACTTCTCCATCTGCAACAACAACACGGTTTCTCCAAATTTCTAAATCGCCCTTATCCGGGTTAATAATAATATCGAAGTTATCGTCGCTCCCAAATTTTTTCTTGAGTGCATTTCGAAATACCTCTTCGAGTATTGCCATTAGCGTTACTCTATCTATAAGTTTGTCGTCTTTAAATTCCGAAAAAGAATCGATTAGTGCTAAGTTTTCCATATCAATTCATTAAAATTTTATCATAACTTTTGCTTCCATAATTTCATTGTAAGGCAGGAGAGCCTCTTTTTTGACAGTAACTTTCCCTTTGCCCACGGGTTTTGGTTCCCGTTCGGACCACTTTAAGGTGCAGCTTTCATCGTTAGCGCTAATTAATTCGCCTTCAATAGTTTTGCCAGATGTGGTTTTAATTTTTAGGTTTCTCCCAATATTCTTTTTGTACTGTCTAGGAAAGGTTAACGGCTCAGAAACGCCGGCCGACATAACTTCCAAGGAAAAATCAAATTCCTCTCTATCCAAATTATGTTCTATTTCGCGACTAACCTCAATACAGTCCTCAACAGTGACGCCTTTATCGCCATCTAGAGTTACACGTATTTGGTTATCTGCTGAAATGTCCAAATCAATCAAAAACAGGGATTTGTTTTTTTCCAGTGCGTTCTCCAGGAGTTGTTCTACTTTTTCACGCATCAATTCATTCTATAAAAAGAGGGGACTTTAGTCCCCTCAGATAGTATTCGTATCAAATTCGCTGCAAATATACTACATTTTTTTAAAACTATAAAAACCAATGAGGAACGATTTATTTTTGTATTTTGAAGTCTCGTAATAAAACAACCTTAAAACCTCTTTTATGAAACGCTTATTAGTCCCAACCGATTTTTCTGAACAAGCAGAAAACGCCTTAAAAGTTGCAATACAAATTGCTAAAAAGTTTGATAGCGAGATATTCGTTATTCATTCTATGGAAATGCCGTTACACCTTGCTACATCAGGCAACTCAGGAAGTCTTCCTGAATCGCTTTTTTTTATAAAACTTGCTGAAAAGCATTTTAGCGACCTCCGCGAAAAAGATTATTTAGACGGTATTGTCATAAACGAAGCTATTGGCCGTGGCGAAATCTATGAAGATATTGAAGAGGCTTGTGAAAAAAACGACATTGACCTTATTGTTATGGGTTCTACTGGCGCAAGTGGATTTAAGGAGATGTTTGTAGGAAGTAATACCGAAAAAGTTGTTCGAACTTCCAAAACCCCTGTTTTAGTAATTAAGAATAATCATCCTATATTCGAGGTAAAAGATTTTGTTTTTGCTTCAGATTTTTCGTTATCTGGACAAGGAGCACTTAAAAAAGCACAAGAATTTGCCGAAAAAATAGACGCTAAAGCCCATTTATTAATGGTAAATACTCCAGCAAACTTTAAAACATCGGCGGAAGGTTACCTCCAAATGGAAGAGTTTGTTAAAGGAATGAATTTGCAAAACTATACCCTTAACATCTACAATGATGTTTCTGTAGAAAAAGGCATCTTAAACTTTGCAAAACACATAAATGCGCAATTAATAGGCATGGGAACGCACGGGCGTAAAGGTATATCGCACTTTTTTAATGGGAGTGTTAGTGAAGATATCGTAAATCATGCCAACATGCCCATAGTTACTTTTAAAATCTAGTTGTTTTACAACTGGTCAGAAACATGTATAAACAAACAAAGCTCACCCGTTGTGCATTTTAAATAATGCTGATTTTAATGTTGTTGATGTTTCTCCCGAAGATGAACTTATTGATATATTGAACAGTTGTCAGTGCAGCAATCTTGGATATTATTCTGGTTTTAAAACCTCTAAAGGTTTTGGCGTAATTACGTCTTATCATAAATTGGTCACATAGTTGCGAGAAAAGGGTTTCAATTCTTTTCCTTTTTTTCCTGAAGACATAAGGTTGTTTTTTATATTCTTTTTGGTTACTCCTCATCGGCGTGCTCAATTTTATGTTATAGCTGTCAAAAAGGTTGAGCTGTATTTCTGCCGATAGGTAGCCCTTGTCGCCAATCAA
>NZ_FNNS01000037.1 GCF_900106795.1 Aequorivita viscosa
CAAAATGCTTTTATAGAACGTTTCAACGGCTCATATAGGCGTGGGGTGCTAAACAAATATATTTTTGAAGACCTACACCAAGTGCGTGAACAAACTCAAATTTGGATGGATGATTATAACCATAAAAGACCACACGATAGCTTAGGGAAAATACCACCAGTAAAATATGCTGAAAACAAACGTGTCGCTGCCGCTAGGCTCCTTTTAAAATAAAATGGCTTTAAAGAAACAATATGAAGAGAAAGCCATTCTATTTTAAAACGTAAAAAATTATATATTTGGAAAAACTAACAGTTCTAAATAGGGGAAGCTTACACTTTTGCTGCCTTATTACATGATTATGAAGAATTTTTTCTTGTGTAATCTTTGTTACAGAACTATCCATATAAGAGCCTTATCTTTGTATCAAAGCATTTAAGTAGAATCATTTAAAAATAAAATCATGAGTTATTACATCAGTACCACACTAAAAAACACCGACTTCTCCGATGCCATCGAGAAAACTGTGGCGGCGTTGAAAGAAGAGGGGTTCGGTGTATTGACCGAGATAGACATCAAAGCTACGCTGAAAAAGAAGCTGGATGCCGACTTTTACAATTACACCATCCTCGGGGCATGCAATCCTGGAATGGCATATGAAGCCTTACAGGCAGAAAATAAAATTGGAACCATGTTGCCTTGCAATGTAATTGTTCAGGAACGGGAATCAGGAATTGTGGAAATCTCCGCAGTAGATCCAGCCGCTTCAATGATGGCGGTACAAAACGACTCCTTGGCTGGAATAGCCATAGATGTTAGAGAGAAATTAACCAAAGTTATTCAAAATATTTAGGAACGTTTTCTTGGTTGGTTCGTTTCTAGATTATAGTTTATTTGGTTTTTGAAAAGCACTCTTAGGGGTGCTTTTTCTATATCTTTCAATAGACATTTCTTTGGTAACATTGGTTACTGACTTGTACGTAATATTAGAAGTATGTTTGCATCAAAATAAGTAAGAAAAACAGAAACATCCACGATTAACTTTTAAAGTAATAGTTAAATAAGTGATTTGATGTTTAGTATAAAATCTAAAAACAAATAATATAGCCAGATGAAAATCAACAAATTTTTAACCTTACTCTGTTTTTTACCTGCATTTGCCTTTGCGCAGCAGACTGTCCCCATTTCCAAAACGGAAGTATTGGAAAAAGTGTCGCAACAAAACAGGAAATTGAAGATAGGGGAGCAGGAAATGCTTTCTGCAAGAGGCGATTTTAATCAGACTCGTGCGGTTTTTCTGCCAAACATCAATGCCTCTCATTCTGCTATGGGCACAACCAATCCGTTAATGGCTTTTGGCTTCAAGTTGAACCAAGAAACAGTAACACCAGCAGATTTTGATCCAAGCAAACTGAACAATCCTTCCCAGATAAACATGTATGCAACCAAATTTGAGGTGCAGCAACCTATTATCAATGTGGATGGAATTTACCAGCGAAAAGCCGCCAAAGCGAAATGGGAAGCAACACAAATGCAATTGGCGCGCACTGGCGACTATCTTTCTCTTGAAACCGAAAAAGCCTATATGCAGTTACAACTTGCTTACAAAAGCGTGGCTGTTCTAGAAACCGCGTTGAATGCTGCCGAAGAAAACTTTCGCTTGGCAAATAATAGTTTCAAACAGGGCTATCTGCAACAAAGTGATGTTTTGGCCGTGCAAGTTCGCGTAACCGAAATAGAAAATCAATTGCAATATGCGAAGAGTAATGTGATAAATGCTTCAGAATATCTTGAGGTGCTTATGAATGAAGATGTAGAAGGGGTGTTGAAGCCAACGGATTCGTTAACGATTGCTTCGGAATTGGTCACCATCGAAAATTCTCTAGATTCTAGAGCCGATATTAAAGCAATGGAATTTGCTGCGGAAGCGTATAGGCAAAACCACAACGCCGATAAAATGACTTTTTTGCCACGACTGAATGCCTTTGGAAGTTACGAACTCTATGACGACCAAATATTTCAAGGTGATGCCAACGGATACTTGTTTGGTGCAGCATTGACCTGGAATATTTTTGAAGGTTCCAAACGCTTCGGGAAAATGCAGAAAAGTAAAGCCGAATATAACAAGGCAAGTTTTGAGTTGGAACAATATAAATCGGAAAGTAAGTTGGAAATCCACAAAGCCGAGCGAATGTTTACAGATGCCAAAAACAATCTGAGACTGACCGAAATGGCACTTGAACAATCTGAAGAAGCTTTGCGAATCCGAAAGAACAGATTT
Organism: Aequorivita viscosa; assembly: GCF_900106795.1. Taxonomy (GTDB): domain Bacteria; phylum Bacteroidota; class Bacteroidia; order Flavobacteriales; family Flavobacteriaceae; genus Aequorivita; species Aequorivita viscosa. Next base: position 2,261 of record NZ_FNNS01000037.1, read on the forward strand.
AAGGAAGGACTTGAAAGAACAACCGATTTGCTAATGGCCGAAACTCAGTTTTCACAAAAACAGTTGGAGTATTTCAACACCGTTTTTCAACATAATTACGCGTTAGCTTACTTGCAATTTCTAACAAAAAACTAAATATATCTATCCTGCAAGGTCTTCAAGATTTTGTAGGTATAAAACTTTGAAATTGAAATCGAAATCGAAACCTGCCTGCCGACAAGGCAGGTCGAAATCGAAAAAGTAAAATCCTTTAACTAAATCTCCTTTCTCCTTTGGGGATTCGGGGGACCAACGAAAACAAAAACTAATTGCAATAAACACAAACATATCACTATGAAACTTATATATACATCCATACTTTTTTCAGCAGTTTTAGCCTTTACTAGTTGTGGTAATTCTTCGGAAGAAAAGAATTTCGATCAAACACCGCCCGTTTCTGTCACCGTTAGTTCTGTGGCAGCCGAAAACAACAGTCCGTTTTTAACAGCCAGTGGAAAGATAGAAGCTGCAAACAGCGCCACGTTAAGCACCCGAATGATGGGCTTTGTAGATAAAGTCCACGTTAATGTGGGACAAAATGTTACTAAAGGAGAACTTTTAGTAAGTATAAATAACTCTGATCTTTCTGCAAAACAAGCGCAGACAAGTGCTGGGATTAGTGAGGCACAAGCAGCGTTCAACAATGCTGAAAAGGATTACCAACGTTTCCAAAATTTATTTGCTGAGAACAGTGCTAGTCAGAAAGAACTTGACGATCAACGCGCCCGATACGAAATGGCAAAAGCTAGATTAGAAGGTGCTAAGCAAATGCGAAATGAGGTACAATCGCAATTTGCCTATGTGAATCTTCGCGCTCCTTTCAGCGGAATTGTAACCAATAAGTTCATTGAGGCTGGCGATATGGCAAATCCTGGAATGCCATTGGTTTCGGTAGAAGGGCCCGGTAATTTTGAAGTAACTGCTTCAGTTCCTGAAAGTGAGATTTCAAAAATAAAATCTGGATCCGAAGTGCAAGTGATTGTAAAGTCTTCAGATAAAACACTTCCTGGAACAGTAACAGAAGTAAGCACTTCCGCTAGAAATACAGGAGGGCAATATTTGGTGAAAGTAGTTTTGGATAAAACCGATGCAAATATTCTTTCAGGAATGTATGCCACAGTTCAGTTTCCAATAGAAAAGAAAACTGATGTCACTACTGTTATGGTTCCAAAGGAAGCTTTGGTAAAACAAGGACAATTAACAGGTATTTATACAGTAAGCCAAAGCAATACAGCAATTCTACGTTGGTTGCGATTAGGTCGTACTTTCGGTGATAGGGTAGAGGTGCTTTCTGGCTTGTCTGCAGATGAACGTTTTATAACTACTGCGGATTCAAAATTATACAACGGCGCCAAATTAAATATTACGCAATAAGAATACGGTTCCTAGTTTTAACTAATAAATTTAAGAGAAAAGGGAATGTTAAGGCATTCAAGCTTCTTAAAATAATAAATAATTTCTACAAATGAAAGACGGATTAGCAGGCAAAATTGCCAAGTTGTTTATAAGTTCGAAGCTTACGGTACTGTTGATGATCGTGTTTATGGTCGTTGGAGTGTGGGCCTCGTTTTTGATACCACGCGAGGAAGAGCCGCAGATAGATGTGGCTATGGCCGATATATTTGTGGGATATCCTGGCGCAAACCCTACCGAAGTAGAATCGAGGGTCGTAAAGCCGTTAGAAAAGTTAACTTCAAATATTCCTGGAGTAGAATATGTGTATTCAACTTCATTTAATGAAGGGGCAATGGTGAGCGTACAGTTTTTTGTAGGTGAGGATATTGAGCGTTCATTCGTGAAACTTTATAACGAAATGAACAAGAATATGGACCAAATGCCTCCAGGTGTTACCATGCCACTTGTTAAACCACGAGCTATCGACGATGTACCAATGCTTGGGCTAACGCTTTGGAGTGAAACGTATGACGATTTTCAACTAAAGCAAATTGCAGACGAGCTTACGCAAGAAATTGAAAAAGTAGAGGAAGTTTCCACTACAAACAAAATTGGAGGTAGAAACAGACAGTTACGCGTAGTTTTAGATAAAGATAAATTGGCAGCCAGTGGTTTAGACTTTTTAGGTGTTGCCGAAATGATAAAAGCCAACCACCAGCAATTAAATTCTGGTAGCTTTGACAAGAATGATACGGAATTTTTGGTTACAACAGGAAATTTCCTGAAATCGCTAGCCGATGTTGAAAATTTGGTCGTTGGCGTTCAACAGAATCAACCAATATATTTAAAACAAGTTGCGAATATTCTTGACGGACCTGAACTTCCACAGAACTACGTTTCTTTCGGATTTGGGGGTGCTACCGATAATGTTTCAAAGTATCCTGCAGAATATCCAGCGGTAACAATTTCCGTGGCAAAAAGAAAAGGAGCCGATGCAATGAAAATTGCAGACGTAATACTGGATAAAGTGGATCATTTACGAAGTAACTTAATTCCAGACGATGTTCACGTGGAAGTTACGCGGAATTACGGTGAAACTGCTTCGCAAAAAGTTTCGGAGCTGTTGATGCACCTGCTGGGAGCTATCTTTGCAGTTACCCTAATTGTAATGCTTGCAATGGGCTGGCGTGGAGGTTTGGTAGTGTTTTTATCGGTACCAATTACGTTTGCACTTACATTACTGAGTTACTATTTACTCGATTACACGCTGAATAGAATTACACTTTTCGCATTAGTATTCGTTACCGGAATTGTCGTCGATGACTCCATTATTATTGCGGAAAACATGCACCGACATTTCAAGATGAAACGCTTGCCGTTTAAGCAAGCTGCTATCTATGCGATTAATGAAGTAGGAAACCCTACGATACTTGCAACGTTTACTGTAATTGCTTCAGTATTGCCAATGGCGTTTGTTTCTGGATTGATGGGGCCGTATATGTCGCCCATGCCAATTGGAGCGTCTATAGCAATGATACTATCGTTGTTTGTGGCTTTAACCGTGACACCTTATTTAGGGTATATTTTCCTTCGTGAAAAAGATAAGCCTGCCCGCCGAGGTGGGAAAGGCCAAGCCCCGAAAGTGGAAAAGCCTTTGGAAGAAACGCTGATTTATAGAATATATTCAAAGTTTGAAACTCCGCTTATTGAGAACAAAAAAATACGTTATGTGTTTTTAGGAGTAACGGTTTTGATGCTTGTAGGTTCGGTGATGATGTTCTTTACAAAATCTGTTGCGGTAAAAATGCTGCCTTTCGACAATAAGAACGAAATGCAAGTGGTAATAGACATGCCTGAAGGAACAACTTTGGAACGCACAGCAGTCGTAGCTCAGGAGATTGGACAATATCTTTCAACGCAACCTTTGGTAGTTAATTATCAAAATTACATAGGTACTTCCGCGCCGATAACTTTTAACGGATTGGTACGTCACTACGACCTTCGTGGTGGCAGTAATGTGGCCGATATTCAAGTGAATTTGGTAAGTAAAGATGATAGAAAACTTCAAAGTCACGATATCGCTAGACTATTGCGGCCGCAGATTCAAGAAATAGGGGAGAAGTTTGGTGCAAACGTGAAAATTGTGGAAGTTCCACCTGGGCCACCAGTAATGTCAACAATTGTGGCTGAGGTTTATGGTCCTGATTACGACCAACAAATTGCAGTTGCTAAGGAAGTCAAAAACATTTTGAGAGAAACCCAAGATGTTGTAGACGTAGATTGGATGGTTGAAGACGATCAAATTGAATACGAATTTATAATAGACAAAGAAAAAGCAATGCGCTACGGCGTGGCACCGCAACAAATTGTGTATACAATGAATTTGGCGCTTTCAAACAGACCGGTAACCAATCTTTATGATGAAAACGTTACCAATCAAGTAGGCATATTGCTTGCGCTAGATGAAAAAGAAAAATCTACTATTCAAGATATTTCTCAGCTAAAAATTGCTTCGAAAAATGGGAATATGGTTTCGGTAGGTGACTTAGTAAATATTGAAGAAACCATCCGTGATAAAAGTATATTTAGGAAAAACCAAAAACGAGTTGTTTATGTATTAGCCGATATGGCCGGTGAACTGGAAAGTCCTGTTTATGCTATTTTAGGAATGACAGACAAACTTAATGAGATAGCCTTGCCTGCTGGATATAAAATGAACGAATTATACTTGCAGCAACCAGAATATGAAGATGACTTTACAGTGAAATGGGATGGCGAATGGCAAATTACATTAGAAGTGTTCCGTGATTTAGGAATTGCTTTCTTAGGAGTAATTATCATTATCTACATCTTGATTGTAGGTTGGTTCCAAAACTTTAAAACACCCATAGTAATGATGGTAGCCATACCGTTATCGTTAATAGGAATTGTGCTTGGTCATTGGCTTTTGAGCGCGTTTTTCACCGCTACTTCCTTCATCGGAATGATTGCCTTAGCCGGAATAATGGTACGAAATTCGGTCTTGTTGATTGACTTCGTAAACCTTCGATTAGCAGATGGAATCCCGTTAAAACAGGCCGTAATTGAAGCAGGAGCTGTTAGAACGACTCCAATTTTGTTGACAGCAGGAACAGTTGTAATTGGAGCATTCGTAATTCTATTTGATCCAATTTTCCAAGGTCTAGCAATTTCGCTAATGGGAGGAACCATTGTTTCTACTGTACTTACGTTGCTGGTAGTGCCATTGGTATATTATATGATTGAACGCAAAAACCACGAATAGGGTTTTAATATAGAGTGTAGTGTAAAAACACAACTCTAAATATCAATTAAGAACATTAAAAAATTAAATAATAATCCGATGAAACTACTAATCGTAACCGTTGTAGACCAGTTTGAGAAGGATGTACTACAACTTTTTAAAAAATCGAATATCGAGAGCTTCAGCGGTTCTGATATTGAAGGATATAAAAATGCTTCCTCCTTTATGATGAACACTAGCTGGTTTCCTTCTCAAAAAAGTGGAGCAGACAGCAGTATGTTTTTTTCGTTCACAGAAGATGAAAAGATAGACGTCTTTTTTTCATTGGTAATACAATTCAATGAGAAATTGGAAACAAATAATCCCATTCATGCGGTTGTTGTTCCGATAGAACGAAGCATTTAATTGGTGAAATAGAAATCAAAGCATAGGAGAAGTTGAAACTTAAACTGAAGGTGTAGCCGAATGTAAAAACTAATTCACCTTATAGTTTAGCAAAACCAGTAGTTAACTAACGTTTTGAAAGCGGCTTAACTTCTTTTTAAAATAAAGTGTTATTAAGTTTAAATTTAAAATTATAAATATTATGATTAACAGATATATTAGAGCGATAGCGGGAACATTTGTTATAATCAGCGTTTTATTAGCTGTTTATGTAAACATTAACTTTTTATGGTTTACGGCCTTTGTGGGAGCCAATTTGCTTCAATCATCCTTTACGCAGTGGTGTTTAATGGAAAAATTTCTTAAAAAGTTAGGAGTTAGAGAAGGAGGCGATAGTTGTAGTATTTAATTGTACTGGTTATTCTATATAATTCCCGCTGCAAGAAATTGTTAGCGGGATTTTTTTATTAAAACTGTTCTAATTCTCATAATTAGATCACAACGTACACCTAAATATTATATGACTTTAGTCATTTCCATTCGTTGAAATATTAGGTATCTTTGGACAAGTAATCATAAAAAAAGAATGGTATGACTATAAATATTCAGTATATAAAAATGCCTACGAGTGAGGCAATGAGCGAATATGTAGAAAAAAAACTTCAAAAATTAGCCGAAAAGTATGATTGGATTATTCGTGCTGAGGTTAGTTTTAAAATGGAGAATAACGTATATGGTAAAGGCAATATTTGCGAAATTGAACTTAGTATTCCTGGACCAAAATTATTTGCCGCTACAACAGATGCTACGTTTGAAGCTGCTGCCAAAGAGACCATTCTCGATTTAGAAAGGCAATTGAAAAAAAGAAAAGCAAAAATGACAACTCATTAAAACCTAGAAATGATGAAAAAAATATTAGTCCCCGTAGATTTCTCAAAACATTCTGAACACGCTTTAGAGGTGGCAGCTGCAATTGCTAAAGAACAAGGTTCTGAAATTGTAGCCCTGCATATGATGGGGCTTAGTGATGCTGTTGTAACTCGAAATCAATCTAAGGAAGTTTTTGAGGCTATGTACTACATGAGATTGGCCGAAAAGCAATTTGCCGAGTTATTAGATAAAGATTATTTAAAAGATATAAAAGTTACCGACACAGTCCATAACTACACCAAGTTTAATGAAATAAACACGGTTGCTAAAGAAATGGATATCGACCTTATTGTTATGGGGTCGCACGGTACTACAGGAATGAAGGAGGTTTTTGTGGGTAGTAATACCGAAAAAGTTGTTCGTACATCTGAAATTCCAGTGCTAGTGATTAAGCATCGATCCGAAAATTTCGCCCCAAAATCTGGTATTTTCGCTTGCGACTTTTTAGAAAATTCAATTGGACCTTACAAGCGTGCTAAACGTATTTTTGATATGCTTGGAATTGATATGCAGTTGCTCTACATCAACCTAGCAGGAGATTTTAGAAGTACCCGAGAAATTGAACGAAGAATTCTAAAGTTTTTAACAGATGCAAATGACCCTAATCCATTAAGCACTTTAAATAAAGTTGTTCAATACAACGATTATTCTGTAGAAGCTGGAATTTTTGCATATAGTCAAGTGGCAAATGCCGATATTATTGCCTTACCAACTCAGGGAAGACAAGGGTTAGCTCATTTCTTCTCAGGAAGTATTGGGGAAGATGTTGTAAACCACTCCGATTTACCGGTTATGACTTTTAAAGTATAATTAAAAAGCATAGTTAATTGGCTATCGACTTCAATTAACGAGAAAAAGCAGGAATCATCCTTTTTGATTCCTGCTTTTTTATTGAATTATACTTGAAAAATATAGTGCTTTTAAATCATTATTAAAGTGATTTTATTTTCACTTTAAATGAAATTCATAAGTCTTCCTTAAATAATAATAATGCTTGTTTATATTGTATTTAAAGCAATTTCAATCATTTGTGAAAAGCTGCCTTCGCGTTCATCGGCGGTCGTGGCTTCTCCAGTAACAAGAGAGTCGGAAATTGTGAGTATAGCAAGTGCTTTCACGTTGTATTTAGCCGCGATGGTATATATTCCTGCTGCTTCCATTTCAACACAAAGCACACCAAATTCTGCCCACTTTTTGTAATTGTCAAAATTGTCTTCGTAAAACTGATCGCTAGAAAGCACGTTTCCTGCTTTTATAGGAATGTTGTTTTCTCTGGCATATAAAGCCGCCTTCATAAAAAGTTCGTAATTGGCAGTAGGGGAGTAGTCGGAGTTTACAAAACGTGTATTATTAATTCCAGAAGTTGAAGAAGCAGCCATTGCAATTACAATATCGCGAAGGTCAATGTCTTTACGATAACTTCCTGCGGAGCCTACACGTATTAGGTTTTTTACGCCATAATCGTTAATGAGTTCGTGACAATATATAAGCGCAGATGGAATTCCCATTCCTGTTCCTTGTACAGAAACCCGTTTTCCGCGGAATGTTCCTGTATAGCCCAACATACCCCGTACTTCATTATAACATTTGGCGTCTTCCAGAAAAGTTTCAGCTATCCACTTAGCGCGTAATGGATCGCCTGGTAATAAAACCGATTCGGCTATTTCGCCTTGGTTAGCTTCAATATGTGTGCTCATTGTTATTATTTTTTAGAGTTCTTGAAACAATTTCAATTCCAGAAGATGTTCCTATTCGGCTTACGCCCAATTCAATATATTGTAATGCCGTTTCAGCGTTTTTTATTCCGCCAGAGGCTTTTATTTTTAAGCTATCACCCACTTCATCTGCCATTAATTTTACGTGGTTTATTGTTGCACCTGCAGTTCCGAAGCCTGTAGATGTTTTTACAAAGTCGGCTCCTGCTTTTTTAGCCAATTGGCAGGCTATTTTAATTTCATCATCGGTTAGGTAACAAGTTTCAAGAATTACTTTTAATATTTTTGAGCCAATTGTCTTTTTAACTTCTTCAATTTCATTCGTTACCAAATCATTCCATTGATTTTTTAAAAAACCTATATTCAAAACCATATCAATTTCATCAGCTCCATTATTTATGGCTACAGCAGCTTCTTCCACTTTTGATTTTGAAGAGGAGGCACCTAAAGGAAATCCGATTACAGTAGCTATTTTAACATCAGAGTTTTTTAGTTCTTGTTTTGCCAATGGTACATAGCAAGCGTTTATACAAACAGCGTAGAACTTGTGTGCAATCGCTTCTTTGCAAAGTTGGGTAATTTCTTCTGATGTGGCAGTTGCCTTAAGTAAAGTCTGGTCTATAAACCGATTCAGTTTCATTGTTGGTGTGTTCGTTAATAAGGGCTATTATTTCGTTTTTCTGTAATGCACCACAACGTTTCCAAACCTGTTTTCCGTTTTTAAATAAAATCATGGAAGGCACCGAGCAAACTTCGAGCTTAGTGGCTAAAGATTGATCTTTATAAACGTCGACTTTTACAAATTTAACAATATCGCCAATCTCATTTTTAACTTCTGTAAGTATTGGGGATAAAAGTTTACAGGGGCCGTACCAATCGGTGAAAAAATCTACAAGTACAGGCGTGTCGGAATTAATTATTTCGTGGTATTTCATTTTATATACTTTCTGGGGTTAGAAGATTATTAGGATACGCTCGCATCCTGAATCTTAGTTGTATATTGGATTTTTCTTATTTTTTCGTAAAACGGGCATTAGCATTTCTAAAGGTATTTCTATGGAGTATGTTCCTGTATACGAAGGACAGATAACACAATCGTCGAAATAAAACTCTATAGCTTCATCGGTAACGACAAAGTTGTTTTTCGCATCAAAAAATGCGTCGTCTGTAATGCTCCAGCAATCATAATACATTTCGCCTGAATTTATTTTTTCAGTAAGCAAAGCATTCAGAATATCGCGAAGCTCTTCTTCAGTTCCTGGGTTAAAAAAATCTTCATAATTCATAAAAGAAGACCGCTCTAAATCAAAATTTAATGTTTCAAAAGTGTAACTGGCATGAGCAGCTCCCGCATAGTGATTTTCTTTGTAAAAAAGCACACTGATTAATCTATTATTCAGATTAAATATTTTGTACTCCACAAGTCGTTTTTCATTTTCGTGTGGAATTCCCATAGCATCACAGAGGCGCTTTTCTTCCTTTATTTGTTTTTCTACTTCTTTTGTATTTAAAAAATGCTTCTGAATATATTCATTGAAAATTTCAAACGAAGAATTTATGTTCTCATTGAGGTAAGGATATTGAAAATCCATCGTAAAACCTTCACCTTCTTTACTAAAGGATTTCGAAATTACTAAGCTTTCTAATTCCGCTCGTTGGTCTTTTTTCTCGAGAAGCTCTCTTCGTTTTAGGATGAGCTTTTGTTCTTGGTTTTTAAGATCTATGTCGGAAACCTGTAACGAATCTATTTTCTCTTCCGAAGTGGGTAGTACTTCAGATTCGATTTCGTTTTTTTTAGGATCGTTTTTGCATCCTATAAATAGCAGAAGAATGAATAGCGGTAAAAATGACTTCAAATTTATTTGATTTTAGAACATAAAATTAAGAAAACAAACTTAATGCAATAAAGTGTTTTTTTCTTTAATGGCAATTATTCTGCAAGCGTTATTTTTAGTTTCGCTAGCATAATTAGTTCACTTTTGTTTTTATCTGCAAAAGCTCCGGCAATAACATTTGCTGTTTCCCAAATTAACCGATTTCTTTCTTCTGTAAAAAGCTGCGGATGTTCTTTTTTATAGTCGGCAAAGCTATCAAAGCAATCGCTAGCATCTAATTCTTCATAATCAAACCAATCAAAAACCACTTCAATCTGGTGTGCTGCGTCTGTATGAAATGGATCTTCATAATCGTCTAAGTCTTTCCATTTTTCAGCTACAATTTTCTTCAAAGCGTCGAACTCTGCTTCTCTCACTACATTGTCAGCAGCCGCTATTGCATAAAAGAGCTCTCCCATTTTTTGATAAAAAAGTAATTGCGGTTTCTCTGATGTGTTCATAAAGTAACTGTTAAGCAGATTTTTACGTTTACAAAGCTAGGGAGATTTTCAGAAGTATTTTATGACATTAATCAGTTCGCTTAAAATGTTTAAAAACCTTACTTTTGGGGGGTGAAGGTTTTAGAAGATAAAAAAGGAAATATATTTAAAATTCTTTCAGAAGCAATTTCTGAAGGCATCGTTATTGTGAATCAATCGCAAGAGATTGTTGCTTCTAATGACGTAGCCGACAGGATGTTTGGTTATGAAAATGGGGAGTTGCTTGGAGCAAGTCTTAATGTGTTGATCCCGAGAGAATACCGCGGAACACACTCGGGTAAAGCGAAAGAATATTTAAAGAAAAATGACCCACGCCAAATGGGGCACGGTCGCGATTTGTATGGCCGCCGTAAAGATGGCAGTACATTTCCTGTAGAGGCGGGGCTAAACCCTTTTGTTATTGACGATTCGCGATATGTAATGGCATTGGTTACCGATATTTCTGTCCGAAAAAAGCAGGAAATGGAAATTGTAGAACTAAATAACCTTTTAGAAGAGAAAATTGTGGAGCGTACGGCTGCGCTTCAGAATAGTGTAATAGAACTTAGGGAGGAAGTGTCGCGACGTGAAAAGGCAGAACATAAAATTACAGAGTCATTACGAAAAGAACGAGAGCTTGGAGAATTGAAAACTAAGTTCCTTTCGCTGGTTTCGCACGAATTTAAAACACCGTTAAGCGGAATTCTTACCTCGGCAACCCTTGCGGCAAAATATACCGAGAGTGAACAACAAGATAAACGTGATAAACACCTAAAAACAATAAAAAGTAAGGTAAAATACTTAAACAATATTTTAAACGATTTTCTTTCTATTGAAAGACTTGAATCTGGAAAAACCACGTATAAGTTTGATGTCTTTCCGTTAAGTAAAGTTATTAATGAGGTTATATACAGTTCAAATATGCTGTTGAAAGATGGCCAACGGATAAATTACCCTGAAAATATTGATGATATTGATTTGAATTTTGATGAGAAAATACTAGAGCTTTCTTTGACAAATTTAATTAACAATGCTATTAAGTATTCTTCAGAATTTACGACTATTGATGTAGCAGTATCTGAGAATAACGAGAAGCTTGCCATCAAAATAAAAGACGAAGGGATAGGAATTCCTGAAAGGGATCAAAAGCACATTTTTAACAGGTATTTTAGAGCGGAGAACGCTTTGTTGAACCAAGGAACTGGTATTGGATTAAACATAGTTAAAAGTCATTTAGAAAGTCTTGGAGGTGATGTTACCTTTGAAAGCACCGAAAATAAAGGAAGTACCTTCACCATTTTTATACCATATAAAAATCAAAAATAGTTAGATGAAAACAATATTGCTGATTGAAGATGATACGGCACTTCGCGAAAACACTGCTGAACTTTTAGAACTTTCCGGTTATAAAGTAAGTACCGCACCAAACGGTAGAAGCGGAATAGAAAAAGCGAAACAACATTTGCCAAATATTATTATTTGCGATATTATGATGCCCGAAGTGGATGGTTATGGAGTTTTAGAAGCAATTACGGCAGATGAAACAACGCGCCACATTCCATTTATATTTCTTTCGGCAAAAACCGAACACAAGGAAATTAGAAAAGGAATGGATTTGGGTGCCGACGATTACCTAACAAAACCTTTTGATGAGGATGAGTTGATGAGTGCTGTTGAAAGTCGTTTGGCAAAAGCAAGTTTAACTGCTGAAAATGAAAAATCGAATGTTGTAACAAGTGATGACACTCCAAAAAATTTACACCAATTAAAAAATCTATTTTGTGATGAAGGGGAGGAGTCGAACTACAAAAAAGGTGAAAATATTTACCGAAAAGGCGATCATTCTAATAACCTTTACCTAATTCTACGTGGCGTTGTAAAAACCCACACGATGGATACAAACGCCAAAGAACTTATTACTGGCCTGTATAAAGCCGATGATTTTTTAGGCTTTACCACTTTCGATAATAATAATCCGTATGAAGAAACAGCAACAGCTGTGGAAGATTCTGAAATTGTTGGTATTTCAAAATCCCATTTGGTAGAAATACTGAAAAAAAGTCAAGATGTATCATTGGAGTTGATGAATTTATTATCGGATAATTTATCTGATGTTAAACAACAGTTATTGCGTATGGCTTATAGTTCGGTTAAAAAGAAAACCGCAGCCACAATTCTTCAGTTTGTAGATATAATGAACTTAAAGCCCAATGTTCCAATACGAATTTCGCGAAGTGATTTAGCTACCACAGCAGGAATTGCTACCGAAAGCTTAATTAGAACCCTATCCGATTTTAAGAAGGATGGACTCATCGAAATTGAAGGTCGGAGTATTCATATACTTAATCCAGAGGGTCTACGTGAAATGGAATAGAAATTGTTCATTTATCTGATTATCATTTGATTATAAGCTTTATCAGAATTTTTATTTTAAACCTGATTATTGTCATTTTCTGTATTGCATTATACCGATAGCTTTGTCTTTACGTTTTTGTTGTTATTAAGCATTTCAGTATCAGCTTTTAATCTAGGGGTTAGATTTAAGTAAGAGATGCTTTTGTTTTCTTAAGCGAATTGGTTTTTTATATAAAAGGTCAATGCTGTTGTTTAATCAAGCGAATAAAAAAGAAAGATGAAAAATATATTAATTCCGACGGATTTCTCGGAGAATTCACATAATGCCATTCGGTATGCGTTGGATTACTTTGCGGCTATTCCGGTGAATTTTTACCTTCTTCACGTTTCACAGCATAATCAATCTACAACGGCTGAAGTTTCAAGATCATTTTTTGAATCTTCAAGTCGAAAGGAATTAGAGTATAATCCAACTTCACTTTTAAAGGAAGAAATAGAATCTTGTCAATTATTGACGAAAAACCCCTATCATAAATTTTATTCTATAACCGACGACAAGCTTTTAATTGAAGCAATCCGAAAGCAGGTTGTAGAAAAGGAAATTGATACAATTTTGATGGGGACCAAAGGCGATTCGCAATCGAATCAAGGTGAAATGGGAAGCCATACATATGATGTTATTACCAAAGTAAAATGTCCGATTATTGTAATACCCGAAAATGCCAGATTTACCGGAATTAAGAACATTGCGTTTGCAACCGATTATAATTGTATTTACCGTAACCGAGTAATTACAACACTTTCAGAAGCGTTGCATTTACATAGTTCCCCATTGCGTGTGCTTAATATTAGATCGAAACATTCTAGTTTAAACGCAGCTCAAACAGATAATAAAGGGTTTTTACATTATTTCTTTAAGGAAATTAAACACAGTTTCCACTTTTTAGAAAATAAGAATATTGAAACAGGTATTCAAGATTTTGTCGATACGTGGGAAATAAGTATGGTTGCTATTGTTGCAAAAAACTTAAACTTTATACAGCGTTTAATGTTGCGACCCAGTTCAGGAAAGATTGATTACCACACAGAAGTTCCTTTCTTAGTGCTTCATGAATAGGTTGTTTTGTAGCCTTCCCCAAAAATGTAGCTTTTTTTAGCCAATGTTCTTTTTTTGTTTTCATAAGTGACTGTAATTAATTGATTAATTTTTAGTCAACCTATTTCAGGAAAGTACACTTTTACAAACTCCAGTTCTTCAATGCGTTCCTTTAGTTTTTTAATCTCATCTTGTTTACTCATACCTGTGTTTTGTTGCACTAAGGTACTGTATTTTTTTAACCAATAGGTAATGGTGGTTCTGGGAACATCGTACTTCTTGGAAGCAGCGTTTGTAGAAATCTGCCCGTTTAAGATTTGATCAACGACTAAAAGTTTAGTCTCTAAGGTTGCTTTTTGATAGCTTTTTTTTAGCCAGTGTTCTTTTTGTGTTTTCATAAGTGACTGTAATTAAATGATTAATTTTTAGTCAACCTATTTCAGGAAAGTACATATATAGGCTTGCGTACAACGTTTAGTATATGAAGCGTAGCGCCCCAATGGGAGCTTTGATTTCATATACAGTGTTATGAGCTTTTTTACATTCTTCATTGTCACTGGAAAATTGTCCATGTCTAAGTCTCTTATCTCCATTCCAAGGCCTCTTATTTAGTTTTACATTTGTAGTGTAACAAGAATAAGTCAAAATGAAATTTAAAAATTTAATCAAATTAAGTAGCTTAGTTCTAATTCTAGGGATAACAATTCAAACATTTTCTCAATCTAAAAAAAGTAATATTATGGACAACACAAAAAATGAAAACATCGGATTATTAGTAATCATGAAAGCGAAAGAAGGTAAGGAGCAAGAAGTGAAAGAGTTTCTTCTAGGTGGTTTATCATTGGTAAATGCAGAACCAAAAACTGAATCTTGGTTTGCATTTCAAATAGATGAACAAACTTTCGGAATTTATGACACATTTGAAGCTGAAGAGGGCAGACAGGCACACTTAAAAGGAGAAGTGGCAAAAGCCTTATTGGCCAATGCTAAAGAACTTTTAGAAGGTTTTGATCCTAGTAGAGACATTAAGACTGTTGATGTTCAAGCAAGTAATCATAAAGTGGATGATCAGAATAAGGGATTGTTGGTGATTATGAAAGCCAAAGAAGGAAAGACATCTGCAGTGGAGGATTTCTTACAAGCGGGCAAGTCATTGGTAAGTTCTGAGCCTGCAACTTTATCATGGTATGCTTTTAAAATCAATGAAGAAACCTATGCCATTTTCGATACGTTTGCAGATGACGCTGGCAGAGATGCTCATTTAACAGGGAAAGTAGCAGCAGCGTTGATGGAGAATGCGCCTGTAATTTTGAAAGACTTTGATGCTTCAGCAATTCAAAAAATTAACATTCTAGCTTCAAAATAAATATTTGATTTAAGAAAGGAGTGCCAAAAGCACTCCTTTTTTTTTTAAATTTGAATGAGCTAAAACATAAATTTAGTATGGCCCAAATAATTATAGACAAACAAAACGGGGAACTTGCGTTTAGATTAGAAGAGTTCAACGGCCTAAACCAGTTTGATCATTTACAAAGAAGAAATTATTATTCTATCGTTTTGTTATGTGGAATTAGCTATGAACTAAGCGTTGATTTTCAAAGTTTTGAATTGCAAGGAAATCAAATGATTTGTTTGGCTCCGTATCAACCTTTCATGATACGTTCTGAAGAAAAGTGTCATGGTTATTTATTGAATTTTCATCCCGATTTTTTTTGTACACATAGACATCAAAACGAAATAGAGACCGAGGGATTCCTTTTTAATAATTTCCATGGTTTACCCTATTTTACTGTAAACGAGCAAAGCCTGTTTCTTAATTTGATTGATCAAATTTCGAAAGAGATGGACAAAGACTCAATCGCTCAGCATGAAGTTCTTGTGGCATTTTTAAAAGTGTTTTTAATTGAAGCGGTCAGACATAAGAAACAATTTGATCAACAATTAACTCCCAGAACGTCAGATTCAAAAACAGAAATTTTACAAAATTTAGTCGATGCAATAGAGAGTAATTATTGCAAACTCCATTCTCCCCAAGAATACGCAGATGAACTATGTGTAAGTCCTAAAACTTTAGCCGGTATCGTCAAGAAATACCTCAATCAAACGACTTCATCCTTAATTTCAAATAGGATTATTATTGAGGCGAAACGAGAACTTTATCTAACTTCTAAACCAGTGAAACAAGTTGCTGCTTTTTTAGGTTATGACGATGAATTCTATTTCAGTCGTTTTTTTAAAAAGAAGGTAGGAGTATCACCTGATATTTATCGTAAGACAGTTGGTTTTGCTAAACTAGAGTCAAATTAATTGCTCACAACGTGTTTGGCTATGATTTGTTGCGGAAAAATCCGCAGGATTCTTTCCGTCGTAGCCGAAAGATAGTGAATTGCAATGAAATTCCGATAGGAATTTCAGCCGTAATGAACTATAGCCGTTGTTGTGCATAGTTATTTTTCGAGTTTTTTTTCAAATTTTTCGAGCGTTATTTCTTTCCGCCACCAAGAGTATTCTCCGTAAGCAATTTTCTTGTCATAATCCACTTCTAAATAGTCATTCCAGCAAGAGAAAAAAACGTAATCTCCGTTTTGTTCGTCGTCAGAATCACTTTCGATTTTGGAAGGTGCAATTAAATAGTACTTTCCTACTTTAAATTCCGCAATATAAGGTCGGCATAACATTCCATTATCGCCCCAAATTTTGAAACGTTTTCGGGTTTCAGAGCCTTTATATTTTTTGATTACTTCTACAGTCATTGAATAAGGCATTTTTCCATCATAGTCGTAATTTTCGTCTTCTAAAAAGTCCGAATATTCGATTACTTTGATTAATGCAACAAATTCCTGATTATCTGAAATCGCTCCGAATCTACAATTCCAATTGCATTCGCAAGAACAAGCGAAAGATTTCATTGAAATCAGCAGGATAAATATTATTAGAATTCGTTTTTTCATAATTATGCACAACGGTCAAGTATAAGCGCAGTAGCGGGATTGGCGCACGAGCCTTTCGGTTTATAACTGACCTTAAGTTTATAAAATTACTATCGAGTTTTACACTTACCCGCTATTGCGTTTAGCATCTATGAAAAAGCAGCGAGTCTCGTATCTTTAAAGTTCATCAAAACAATAAGATATGAAAACTGAACCCACTGCCCAACCAAAGTTATACATTGGCATCGATATTCACAAGCGGAGCTGGAAAGTTCATTGTGCTACAGATCTCTTTGCTGGCAAGTCGTTTACCATTCCTCCAAAGCCTGAAGTCTTACAGCAGTATGTTTCTAAACATTTTCCTAACCATGAGGTTACCACGGCTTATGAAGCTGGCTGTTGCGGCTATTATGCCCATCGTAGTTTTAGACAGTACGGATGGACCTCCCTTGTGGTCAACCCTGCTGATATTCATCGGAAGGGAAAGGAGCGCTTTACCAAGACCGATAAGATCGATGCACAGCTCATAAGCCGGGAACTGAAAGATGGCAGGCTGGAAAGTATCCATGTACCTGAAATTGAACGGGAACAACTGCGCAGTCTCTTTAGAAGGCGCAATGATCTTGTAAAGGATTTTAGGCGCATCAAGAGCCATATCAAGATGCAGTTGCTTTATTTCGGTGTTGCTATTCCCGAGGAGTTTGATAACGACCACTGGAGCCATAAATTTCGTGGCTGGATTGACGATCTGTCATTTGTCTATCCATCGGCACGTGAGACCCTCGATAGCAGGATGCGCAGCTTTAGGTTTATCGATCAAGAACTACGGGATGTGTCCTCAAAGATCCGTGCCTATTGCCGCAATCATTACAAGAAGGATTATTATCTCTTAAAAAGTATTCCGGGAGTAGGTGGGATCGTGGCCAGCGGTATCATCTGCGAGCTTGGCGATCTGCGACGCTTTAAAAGCATAAAACATTTGGCGGGTTATGTTGGCCTGGCACCGGGTATCCACCAAAGTGGCGACAACCAAAAGAGCACCGGTATTACAATGCGTGCCCATAGATTGATGCGCAGTTATTTTATCGAAGCAGCGTGGCAGGCCATCAGGACGGATCCAATAATGCAGGCCTATTACCGCAAACATTTGGGAAAGGACGTCAAATCAATAATAATCAAGGTGGCGCGTAAATTGTTGAGCCGGACCTTGGCAGTAATAAAAACAGAAACCCCCTATACAATAGGAGTAATAGAATAATAATATAAACAGATAACAAAGCTCACAAAGAAGTATTCAAAACCTGTATCACAAAACAATGTAGGTGGCCTCCGCCGAAGGCGGAATGTAAGCTTCCCTTTAAACCGAACTGTTTAAAAGTAGAATAATTATCTTAATTTTAAACAGTATTATGAGACGAAGTAAATTTTCACCACAACAGATTGCAAAGATTTTAAAAGAGTTCGACAATGGAAAGAGTGTCGACCAGATCAGTCGTGAGCATGGGGTCAGCCCCGCCACTTTCTATAAGTGGCGTTCTAGATATGCTGGAATGAACTCCAAGGAGCTCAAGCGCCTCAAGGAGCTAGAGGAAGAGAATCGCAAGCTCAAGCAGATGTATGCCACTCTGG
>NZ_FNNS01000044.1 GCF_900106795.1 Aequorivita viscosa
AAAGCTTTTTTTCGATGATCTCCTTGGCCATCTGGTGGTCAAGGGCCAGAGTGGCATACATCTGCTTGAGCTTGCGATTCTCTTCCTCTAGCTCCTTGAGGCGCTTGAGCTCCTTGGAGTTCATTCCAGCATATCTAGAACGCCACTTATAGAAAGTGGCGGGGCTGACCCCATGCTCACGACTGATCTGGTCGACACTCTTTCCATTGTCGAACTCTTTTAAAATCTTTGCAATCTGTTGTGGTGAAAATTTACTTCGTCTCATAATACTGTTTAAAATTAAGATAATTATTCTACTTTTAAACAGTTCGGTTTAAAGGGAAGCTTACAAATATAATTCCGCGATAGTCGTTGTTTTTCAAAAATCTTTCGTCATTTTTCAACAAGATGATATAAAAAAATAAAAGCCATTTCCGAAAATAAGGAAATGGCTTTTGAATTATTGTAAGAAAGAAATGTTACTTAATCATTTCGTAGCTACGCTTTATAAAAGCAGTAAGCTCTTCACCTTTTAATAAGTTTTTACTCAATCTTGCTAAGTCTAAAGCTTGATTAACTAGACGCTCCTTTTTCTTATCGGTTTTAGTATTTAGTATTTCACTTACCAATTCGTGGTTTGTGTTTACAATTAGATTGTACATTTCTGGGAAACCACCCATTCCAAACATACCACCGCCTCCGGTTTTCTGCATATCTTTCATTCTACGCATAAATTCTGGCTCGGTAATAATAAATGGATTTGCATTGCTATCCATTGCCTCTAATTGAACAGTGAATTTTTCTTTTGGTATAACCCCGTCTAAGAAAGTTTTTAGCGTTTCCTTTTCTTCATCAGAAAGTTTAGAAATCTGCTCGTCGTCTTTCTTAATAAGGTTTTCAACGTGATCACTATCTACTCGTACAAAAGAAACTTTTTCTTCGCTGCCTTCAATTTTTTGAAGTAGATGAGTAACAATAGGAGAGTCTAATAGTAAAACTTCGTATCCTTTGTCTTTTGCAGCCTGAATATAACTGTGTTGTTCTTCTTTGTTTGAAGCATAAAGAATTACAAGCTTGTCATCCTTATCAGTCTGAGAGTCTTTTATTTTGTCTTTTAATTCAGAGAACGTATAGAAAGCGTTATCTACAGTTGGGTAAAGAGCAAAGTCTTTTGCTTTATCGAAGAATTTATCTTCAGTAAGCATACCGTATTCAATAACGATTTTAATATCGTTCCATTTCTTCTCAAAGCCTTCACGGTCGTTGTTAAATAAGCTCTTAAGCTTGTCTGCAACTTTTCTTGTAATGTAGCTAGATATCTTTTTAACTGCTCCATCTGCTTGTAAGTAGCTTCTAGATACGTTAAGTGGAATATCTGGACTATCAATCACTCCGCGTAACATTGTTAGGAATTCAGGAACAATTCCCTCTACATTATCAGTCACGAAAACCTGATTTTGGTAAAGTTGAATTTTATCCTTCTGAATGCTCATATCATTCGTCATCTTAGGGAAGTAAAGAATTCCTGT
Source organism: Aequorivita viscosa (assembly GCF_900106795.1). Taxonomy (GTDB): domain Bacteria; phylum Bacteroidota; class Bacteroidia; order Flavobacteriales; family Flavobacteriaceae; genus Aequorivita; species Aequorivita viscosa. The sequence goes on from NZ_FNNS01000044.1 coordinate 1,509, forward strand.
AAGATTAAACGGATAGTCAACATTTAGGTGAATATGGAAAAGAGGTTCCTCGAATTGCATTGGGTACATTTCGCGATAGAACTCATTATAATCTTTATCCTCAAGTTCAGTAGGTGCTTTTGTCCAAGCTGGATTAGGATTGTTGATTATATTATCAACTTCCTTAGTTGGAGCTGGATCGTCTTCTTTTGCGTCTTCTGGTTTTGGAAGTGTTTCAGTACGAGTTCCAAATTTAATTGGAATAGGCATAAACTTGTTATACTTCACCAATAGTTCACTGATACGTGACTCCTCTAAAAACTCTGTAGAGTCTTCAGCAATATGAAGAATAATCTCTGTTCCTCTATCTTTTTTATCGGCTTTTTCTAAAGTGAATTCTGGCGAACCGTCGCAAGTCCAATGTACGGCAGGTTCATCTTTAAAACTTTTGGTAATAATCTCAACTTTTTCGGCAACCATAAAAGCTGAATAAAAACCAAGTCCGAAATGCCCGATAATTCCAGCATCCTTCCCATCTTTGTCTTTGTACTTCTCAATAAATTCCTCAGCTCCAGAAAATGCAATTTGGTTGATGTATTTTTCAACTTCTTCCGCAGTCATTCCAATACCTTGGTCTATAATGCGTAGTTGTTTTTTTTCTTTATCAAGCTTTACTTCAATTATTGGATTACCGTACTCAACTCCGTCAGCCTCTCCTATATTAGCAAGGTGTTTGAGTTTTAAAGTTGCATCTGTCGCGTTCGAAATTAATTCACGAAGAAATATCTCGTGGTCGCTGTATAAAAACTTCTTAATTAGCGGAAAAATATTATCCACTGATACATTAATAGTTCCTTTGCTCATTTTTTTATATTTTATATAATTTGTAATTGTATTCAGTATCATTTCATAGTCAAAAAAAATACCAAGGGTTACAATGCTGACACCTTGTCATTCTATTGAAGGAATAAACTTTAACACAATATTTTGTTTAGCAGTTAGCTTAAAATGTTAAACAGTAGCTATCTTTGCTTACCGAGGTAGATTTACACCTTTTTCAATATTAAATACGAGACGTACTATGGCGACTGCAAAAACGAATTCCCCTGCTTCAAAAAAATCAAATTCGAATACTAAAATGAGTAAGGAGAAAATTATTTCCTTGTATATGGAATCAGTTCTTACAAATGAAAAAACTCCGAAAAGCGTTTTTAAATTTTGTAAGGAAAATAATTTTGAAGAAACTCAATTTTACGAGCACTTTGGTTCTTTTGAAGGTTTACAAATGGAAATTTGGAGTTCATTTTATGAACAAACAATTTCATTAGCAAATAATGACGAAGCATTTCAAGGTTACTCAAATCAAGATAAAATGCTAACCTTCTTCTTTACCTTCTTTGAGTTACTTACACTCAATAGGAGTTACGTTCTTTTCTCGCTAAAGGAACATCAAAGTATGTTGAAAAATTTGAGTCAGTTAAAGGGACTTCGAAAAGATGTAAAACACTTTGCGGCCGAATTAATTCGAGATAATAATGAAGACAAAAAGCTAAAAGTTTTAAAACAATCTGTCACAATTTTTTCTGAAGGCGCTTGGTTACAAACCTTGTTTCTGTTGAAATATTGGATGGAGGACAATTCTGCTGGGTTTGAAAATACAGATGTTGCAATTGAAAAGTCGGTAAGAGCCATTTTTGATGTATTCGATACACAGCCGTTAGAAAGTGTTTTAGATTTTGGAAAATTTTTGTGGAAAGAAAAGATGGTATAATGAAGACAATAGATAAAATTCCAACAAACAAAATTCAACGTGCTTCCAAGTTAATGACTACTGGTGCAAAAGTCGGCGGAAATTATTTAAAATATTACAGTAAAAAACTCGTGAACCCACAACATTCAAAAGATGAGTTAAATGAAAGCAATGCTGAAGATATTTATGACAGCCTAAAAAACCTAAAAGGAAGTGCTTTAAAAGTCGCCCAAATGCTGAGTATGGAAAAAAACATTATGCCAAAGGCATATGTTGAAAAATTTTCATTGGCTCAGTTTCAAGTACCTCCAATTTCTGCACCTTTAGTGCGTAAGACTTTTAAAAAGTATTTTGGCGATACTCCAGAGAATATTTACGATTCATTTAATGCCGAATCTGTGGCGGCTGCGAGTATCGGACAAGTCCATAAAGCAACTAAAGATGGAAAAAATTTAGCTGTAAAGATTCAGTATCCTGGAATTGCCGAAAGCATAAGTAGCGATTTAGCAATGGTAAAGCCAGTTGCTATGAAGATGTTTAATATAAAAGGCGAGGACAGCGACAAATACTTTCAAGAAGTGGAAGGGAAGCTTTTGGAAGAAACCAATTATATTTTCGAAGTCGTTCAAAGTAAAGAAATTACACAGGCGTGTAGCAAAATTCCGAATCTGAGGTTTCCAAAATATTATGAAGAGCTTTCTAACGAGCGAATTATAACTATGGATTGGATGGAAGGGCAGCATTTGTCTGAGTTTGTAAAAACAAATTTAAACCCTGAATACTCCAACAAAGTGGGGCAGACGTTGTGGGATTTTTATATGTTCCAAATGCATCAATTAAAACGAGTTCACGCCGATCCCCACCCCGGGAACTTTATGGTAGATTCTGATGCAAATCTAATAGCAATAGATTTTGGTTGTGTCAAAACCGTGCCAGAGGAGTTTTATGCTCCTTACTTTGAGTTGGCTCAACCTGAGAATATCAACAATCCTAGAGTGTTTTCAGAAAAAATGTATGCTTTAGAAATTTTGAAAAAAGAAGATACCCCAGAAGAAACTCGATTCTTTTCAGAACTATTTCACGAGATGCTTAGTTTGTTTACAAAACCATTCCACAGTGAAACATTCGACTTTTCAGATGAAGAGTTTTTTGGGAAAATCGCCGAGTTAAGTAATAAATACTCTAAAGATACCGAACTAAGAAAGATGAATGGAAATAGAGGTTCCAAACACTTCTTGTATATAAACAGAACCTTTTTTGGACTTTATAATTTGATGAATGACTTAGGGGCAGAGGTTCAAATTAACAATTACAAGAAATACGTTTAAACTTTAACAAAACTTTGCGGATGCCGTTAACGTTTTGAATAGAAAATGAAGCTTACTTTTGTATTAAATAATTGAGTATTTAATTGCTATGAAAAAGTGAAATATTCTATTATTTAATTGGTTAGGTTGTTTAGGAAGGGCGCATTAATTTGCGCCCTTTTTTTATAACATTTCTTCAGTTAATTGCTTTTATTGATAAACTATATTGCCCTTTTCTCTTTAAGCTGAAAGCAATTTAGCCGCCATTTTTATATTATTTCTTACAATTTGCGATATTTAAATTGTATAATTTTCAATAATATTTCAATTTGTATTACATTTTTGTATAAATATAAAACACAGTCTTAATATTTTGGGTTTTGTGAAAAAACATTAAAAAGTATATTTACAAAAACTTACGTAGATGAGGTATCCTTTTGTGCTGTTCTTCCTTATGATTTTCTCCGTTTCGCATTCGCAACAAAGGGGAGAGGAAGAAGTTATTAACCACTTAAAAGAAGAAATTTCAAAAAACGAAGGAGTTAAAAAGTTAATACTTCTAGACAGTCTTTCTAACGTCATTGCTTATGGTAGTAATTTCGATAACGATTCTATTGTAAAGGAGACGATTCAGTATGCCAAGAAATTGGACTCTGCAAATGTTGTTGTATGGCACGCAGCCAATCTAATCTACTTTGAAAACAACAAAAATTCAGATCCTAAATCGGGAATAGCCGTTTTTTTAGAAAACCAAAAATGGGCTTCTAAGGTTTCAAATCGTGAAATTTTAGGCAAATATTACTACGAAGCTGGAAATTCGTATTTCTATTTAAATCAATTTGATAAATCTCTACAGTTCCTCGATAGCGCATATCATTATGCCCAACTAGACGCCGATTATAAGTTTATGGGGCTGTCAAGGCAAGTGCAGGGACAAGTTTATACAGATATGGGCGATTTTGGAAAAGCTTCTTTGACATTCCAAGAGGCTCTTAAAATGTTTCAAAACGAAAAAGACACCGCAAACATCGTAGGTGTGCGAAACTCACTCACCATATTATATAGTAAAAACGGATTTTATGAAGAAGCAAGAAAAGAAAGAGAGGAGATTATTGCTCTGGAAAAAATTAGAAAATCCTATAACTATTTATCTATAATATATTATAATGCCGCTACCGATTATAACAAGCTAGGACTACAAAACAAACGTATTGAAAACTTGAAAGCATCAATTGAATTTGCGCGACTTTCAGAATACGCAGATTATTATAAACCTATAATGCTGTTTGGACTAATAGGCGCTTATGCCGAAAATGACAGCATTGCGGAAGCAGAAAAACTATTGGTTGAAATATATAAAAATACCGAAAAAAACACTAAAGGACTATATAGGCCATACTACTTAACCGCGATTAAAAACCTAGCTTTTGCAAAACAGAATTATGCGGAAGCGGTTCGTTTAGGAAAAGAATATCTTAATTTAAAAAAACAAGGAGATCAATACGAAGAAAGGCAAAATGGAGAAAAATTTTTGTATAAAGTTTATAAAGCATTGGGGGAAAATGATCTAGCGCTAACACATTTTGAAAATTACAGAACCATTAAAGACTCTGTAGAAGCTGCACAAAAAGTAAGGGTTCTTTCTTACTACCAAACCTTGTACGAAACTGAAAAACGCGATCTAACCATTTCTGCTCAAAAATCTGATATCGCATTATTGGACGAAAAGAACAAAGTAAAAAACCAATGGCTTTTATTTGGTGGTCTCGGAGCTTTGGCATTGTTTGGGTTTGTATATATTATCCGCTCACGCAATTTTGCCAGACGAAAACACAAAATGCAAGAATCCTTCACTCAAGACCTTCTAAAAACTCAAGAAAATGAGCGATCTCGCATTGCAACAGAACTCCACGACAGTATTGGCCAAAAGTTATTAATTATTAAAAACTCATTATTGAGCACGGATAAAAAAGAGGGAAATGAAATAGATTTAGTTGGAGAAACCATCATGGAAGTACGCGAAATGTCGCACAATTTACACCCTTTTCAATTTGAGAAATTAGGTCTTACAACTTCTTTAAAAAATATGATTGAGACGTTTCAGAAAAACTCCAATGTGTTTTACTCTGAAGATATTAAAACCCAAGACGGCTTAATTCCTAAAGAAAAGGAAATCTATGTATTCCGAATGCTTCAAGAAGCTTTAACTAACGTTGAAAAACACGCCGAAGCAACCGCCTGTAACCTTTCTTCAGAAGAACGAAAGAAGGAGCTTGTTTTTATTCTGAAAGACAATGGTAAAGGTTTTGAAATTCCGAAAGATACCACAAATTTTAAGGGTCTTGGAATGAAAACCTTGCACGAGCGAGCACAGTTTATTAAAGCCGATTTAACAATTAAATCGACGCTAGGAAAAGGAACAACTATTATCATTAAAATACCCAAAAAATGAAACCGACCATACTTATTGCAGACGATCATCCCATTCTTTTAACTGGTACCAAAACATTTTTGGAGAGTAAAGGTTACAATATTGTGGCAACGGCTATGAATGGAAACGAGGCATATAATTTAATTGTTAAACACATTCCAAATATTACAATTTTAGATTTTGACATGCCTAAGCTCAACGGTCTTGAAGTGGCCTCTTCTTGCCAATACAAAGGAATTGAAACCAAAATAATTATACTAACGCTTTTTAAAGAAGAAGCCATTTTGCAACAAGTGGGAAAAACCATTCAAGGCTATCTACTAAAAGAAGATGCCCTTCAGGAAATTGAAGACTGTATCAAAGAAGTTGTAGCCGGAAATACGTATGTGAGCAAGAACATTGAAGCAGGAATTCATTTTGCAAAAGATTCTGAAGCACTTAATAATCTTACTGTTGCCGAATCTAAAATATTGCGGTATCTCGCTAAAAACTTTTCGTCTTCACAAATTGCTGAAGAACTTTTTATATCCAGACGCACGGTTGAAAAGCACCGTAGCAACATCATCAAAAAACTTGAAATTCCGCCTACTCAAAACGGTTTGTTGCTTTGGGTACAAAAACATCCAGAGCTTTTTAACACCTAAATTTGCTGGATAAAAAAGCGCGGAGCTTTTTATTGTAGGAAGATTGTAATCCACTAAAATCGTGAATAAATATTTAATACGTAGGTCTACCTATTTTGCGTAAAGCTTGAATATCTTACTTTTGAAGATGCCATTTGAGAATACCACAATAGAAATTTAGTTGCTAAACTTCTTATTATGAAAATAATAGATTTATCAAAACCAATAAAATATAATAAATCCGACCCTTGGTTTATGCGCGTTAAAATAAAGCATAAACCACATAAAAAAGCCAAATGGATTTTGAGGGCTTTTGGGTTGCCACGGAGATTATATCCTAAGGGTTTTGAAGGTTGGGCAGATGACACTATTAAAAAAATGGGCGTGCATTCCACCACACATATTGATGCTCCGTGGCACTATTCTGCCACAACAAACGGTAAAAAATCGAAAACAATTGATGAAATACCATTAGAATGGTGTTTTGGTGAAGGAATCGTAATTGATATGAAACACAAAGCCGATTTTGACCCAATTACCACTGCCGATATTGAAGCTTTTTTGAAAGAAAATGAGTTAACAATTAGGCCAAGAATGATTGTACTCATTAAAACCGGAAGAGATAAATTTAACGGCACTCAGGATTTTCATAAGATAGGAACAGGAATGAGCGCCGAAGCCACCGAATGGTTAATAAATCAGGGAGTTAAGGTGATGGGTATAGACTCTTGGGGATGGGATTTGCCGCTGCCTTATATGATCAAAAAGGCGAAAGAAACCAATGATTCAGAATTGTTTTGGGAAGCTCATTTAGTGGGACAAAGAAAAGAATACTGCCATATAGAACAATTGGTAAACCTAGATGCGCTGCCATACACAGGGTTTAAAATTGCAGTTTTTCCGTTAAAAATTGTCGGTGCTTCTGCTGCCCCTGCAAGGGTTGTGGCAATGATGGATTAAATTGTTATTAGCAATAGCGTCTATTTTGAATGGTTTTCACGCAAAGTCGCAAAGCTTTTATGTTCCCTAGTGACAGCTGAAGGTAAAAAAGCTTTAGTAAACTATTTCCCTTTCGGCTTCACAAACCGAACTCCATACACCTCAGAAAGTGAATCTATTTGTTTTTTACCGAGTAAGTTTCGGTCAGCAAGTGAAGAGATGTCGGCGAAAAAACCTTCAAAACCGCCAGGAGTTATGGTATTCATTGTAATGCCCGCAATGGTATCTATATTCTTAAATGAGTGCGGTTTGCCTTTGGGTAAATGCACAATATCGCCCTGCTTTGCATTAATTAGCGTGTCGCTATACGTAAACTCATAATTGCCCTGAATTACATAAAACAATTCATCTTCGTGCGTGTGAATGTGTTTTGGTGGACCACCATTGGGCGGGGTTTCAGTTATTATTACAGCGTATTCGCCACGGGTGTCTTCACTTAAAATCTTCCCTGTAATTCTTGACCCTAAAACATCCCATTTTGTTCCTTCTTCCGAAGATAGATGGATTAGGTTAGGAGTAGCCGTCGTTATTTGGGGAGTCGACTTTGTGTTTTCTTTACAGCAAAAAACAAGGGCGCACATTGTAACAAATGGGATGGCTGTGGCTCGATACTTCATTGTATAATAACCCGTTGTGCATTTTAAATAATGCTGATTTTAATATTGTTGATGTTTCTGCCAAAGATAAACTTGTTGATATATTGAATAGTTGTAAGTGCCG
>NZ_FNNS01000003.1:0-146540 GCF_900106795.1 Aequorivita viscosa
CTTTAATCGAATGCCATCTATATGGTCAGCCAACCCACGCCTTCTTCGGTTATATACACTTCGCTCAATTTTTGAAGAAATTGTTGTGGGAAGCTTTCTGAAAAGATCGTTTTCACTATCTATGCCCATAAACTCAGCCGTTAAACTCAAACTTATCAGTTCCAAGTCACAGAGCTTTGGTTCACGCCTTTGATAGGGTAAAAGTTGATCTTTTGATATTTTTCTTAAAACTTCCAATATTCTTTCGTAATTTGCACTTAAGTTGTTCATATATAATGTTTTATAGCTAAAACAAGATACTGATTATCAGTAATATGGACAACTTTTTTCTTTTAAATCATAATGCACAACGGGTTACTGTTATTAACAAGTAACCTTTTGTAGTCTATAATTTAGAATGCGAAAGTTACCCCAACTCCTAAAGCTTCACGAATCTGGAAACCATTTGCGGCGTTGTCGTCATATATAGCTTGGAATGTAAAGTTTGTTGTAATAAATTTGTTTACACTCATAACTAAATTCATTGTGTAGTCAATATCAACGTTTTTGGGTTCGTCCAAATAGTTTGAATATAAATTCAGGATATTCTCTACAGAAACATTATCCATAACTTTAAATTTGGCATAACCAGAAATAGAGGCTCCTAGTTCAAAACGCATAGATTCGTTTGCATCTACTCCGTAATATTTCTTTTTGTTATACGCTTCTAACGCGCCTGGAATGTTTTCATCTACGGCAGTAAATTTATCATCTACAAAAATAAATTTAGCAGTAGCCGGTGCTATATTCACATAAAGGTTGTCATTCTTCTTCCACAGTAAACCTGGACCAAACTGAAGATACCCTGGAGACATAAAATGTGTTTTCTCTGTACGATAAGCAGGATCTGATTGGTCAAGATCTTTATTAAAATCATATCCTTTGGCCATTTGTGTTTTAAAATTGAAGAATAACGAGTAGTACCACTCCGACTCTTTCATTTGTCTACCTAATATAGAGTTAAGCTCCAAACGGTCGTTGGTTTTTTTCGAATATTTATCGTCTTTGTTTTTAGAAATACCATAATCTAATAAAAACCTGTTATCCCAGCTTATTTTGTCTTTACGATAATTAAAATCGTACGTTAACGAAATATTTCCCGAATAGTTGGAAGTTCCACCACCTGTCCATTCGTGATTAAAAGCAGCTTGATTAAATAGCAATGAAACATTTCCCGAAGTTTTCCATCCGTTTTCGATAGAGTCTTTTACCTTTTTATCTTGTGCAGAAAGAACGAAAGGTGCTCCTATAAGAATTGTAAGAAGTAGTAATTTTTTAATCATTTCTAATAATTTTAATTTTTTGCAAATATAAACTCGATTAATTAATTGAAACACTAAAATAGTTTCAAAAATTGGTTAATATTTACTAAAGCCGATAAAGAGATTTATTTCCTTTTGAACAAAGGAACCGAGGAGCAAGCTTCGCCATACATAATGCTTTTTGCTATTGGCTGAAGTTTTTGTGCCAAGAGAACGTATGCACTTTGAGGAATGGGCTTGTGATTGCAGCCTTTAATGATAATTGGCTTATCTGCGTATTCTGAAAAATCTAAATTTTGAAGGATTTCGGTGTAAAGAATACTTTCTAAATCTTCTAAGCTTCCAACCGTTACTTTGGCTGCAAAAGGGGCTAAATGAAGCGATAGAAGGATATAAGCCCATCCGGGAACAATAGCGTCGGTACTGCAATAAAGTGCGACATAAGAACCAGAGTAGCGTGACCAGTCGTGCGAGTTGGCTTGCTCTCTAAAATCCTTTTCGCGCAGTACAATTCCTTCCATTAACCATTCCGAAATATCGAAATGAATACGTTCTCCTTTTGGATAAAAATCCTCAAGATCGAAAGTGACCAATTTGCTGTTCGCTACGCGATTAATTATTTCTTCAGACACGGTAAATAGGTGAAATTATGAGTTTAGTATCTATTATTCCAGTCTGTCAAATATTATCTGACAGACTGGTTTTTGGTAAGTAATTTAAAAGTATTTCAGGACTATTTGGGAATTAAAGCATTCCAAGTTCAAGTTTTGCAACATCGCTCATCAATTCTTGCCCCCACGGTGGGTCGAAGGTAATTTCAACCTCAGCATCTTTTACTTCTTTTAAAGTCTTTACTTTTTCTTCAACTTCTAAAGGTAAACTTTCTGCTACAGGACAGTTAGGTGAAGTTAACGTCATAAGTATTTTAACCTCTTGGTCTTCATTGATAAAAACATCGTAGATAAGCCCTAATTCGTATATATCTACAGGAATTTCTGGGTCGTAAATTGTTTTTATTACTTCTACTATTTTTTCGCCTAGCTCGGCCATGTTTATTTCTGCTTCCATTGTATTAAGAATTAAGTTTAGCTTGGTATGCCATAGCATCCAGTTTCATTTGTTTAATCATCGAAACCAATCCGTTGGCCCTTGTTGGGGAAAGATGTTCTTTGAGACCGATTTCGTCAATAAATTTTGCGTCCGAATTTAAGATAGCTTGTGGAGTTTGCCCTGAAAATACACGAACTAAAATAGCCACAATACCTTTGGTTATAATAGCATCGCTATCTGCAGTAAAAATAACTTTACCGTCGTTTAATTCAGAATGTAACCACACTTTACTTTGACAGCCATTAATGATTCTGTCATCGGTTTTGTATTTTGGATCAATAATATCAAGAGATTTACCTAGCTCAATCATATATTCGTATCGCTGCATCCAGTCGTCGAACATTGAAAATTCGTCTACTAATTCCTCTTGTACTTCTTCTATTGTCATAAATTTTATTTTAAAATACCTACAAGGTTTTGAAAACCTTGCAGGAAGTTGTGTCAGTTGAAAACCTTGCAGGAAGCTTGGTTCGTCGAAAATCTTGCTATAAGATTCATCTCAACCTAACTCAACATCATTTTAGCTTTTTTCACAGCTTCAACCAATATATCAACTTCTTCCAAAGTATTGTAAAAGGCAAATGAAGCTCTCACAGTACCAGGAATTTTATAAAAATCCATAATAGGCTGTGCACAGTGATGCCCCGTCCGAACTGCTACACCAAGTTTATCGAGAATGGTTCCGATATCATAAGGGTGAATTCCTTCAATATTGAATGAAACTACGGAAGTTTTATCTGGACCCGTTCCGTATATTCTAAGTCCTTCGATTTCAAGCAACTTTTTGGTAGCATATTCAAGCAGTTCATCCTCGTGCGCCACAATTGCATCAAAACCGATATTATTTAAGTAGTCAATTGCAGCTCCAAAAGCGATTCCTCCACAAATATTTGGCGTTCCCGCTTCAAATTTAAACGGTAATCCCGCGTAGGTAGTCTTTTCAAAGGTTACTTGATCTATCATTTCTCCACCTCCTTGGTAAGGCGGAAGTTTGTTGCCCCATTCTTCTTTCATATATAGAATTCCGATTCCTGTTGGGCCACACATTTTATGCGCAGAGGTAACGTAAAAGTCGACATCCAACTCTTGAAAATTTGGTTTTATATGCGAACAAGATTGTGCTCCGTCAATAAGAACGGCGGCATTTACTTTATGGGCGTATTCAATGATTTTCGCAATTGGATTTATAGTTCCTAATGCGTTTGAAATGTGGTTTACAAAGACCAATTTCGTTTTTTCAGAAAGCAGCTTTTCGTATTCAGAAAAAATCAATGCGCCTTCTTCATTCATCGGAATCACTTTTAAAATCGCACCCGTGCGTTCGCATAGCATTTGCCACGGAACTATATTGGAATGATGTTCCATTGCTGAAACAATGATTTCATCTCCCTTTTTAAGTTCGCTTGTAAAAACGTGTGCCACTAGGTTTATTCCGTAGGTAGTTCCTGGTGTAAAAAGTATTTCGTGAGATTCTTTCGCGTTAAAATGCTTTTGAATTTTTTGCCTTGCAGCCTCATAAGCATCTGTTGCTTCTTGCGACAGCGTGTGCACACCGCGATGAATATTTGCATTGTAATTACTGTAATAATCAACGATGGCATCTATTACCAGTTGTGGTTTTTGTAATGTCGCAGCATTGTCCAAATACACCAATGGATACCCATTTACCTTTCGAGAAAGGATTGGAAAATCATTGCGTATTTTTTGGATGTTGAAAGACATTTGAGAAGTTTAATGAATTTGTTTTACTCATTTAATGTTTTACCACGAACCCACCTGCCGCACGGATAGGTTCGCAAATCTTTATTATTCGTGAATTCGTGGTGGCCTTTTACAGCTCAAACCCCAAACTCACTCCAATTTTATTGGCAATCAATTTGTTGATTCGCATTTTAAGCTCTGGAATTTTTACACTTTCCAAAACGGTATTTGCGAAAGCGTACATTAAAAGTGCTTGACTTTCTTTTACACCAATTCCTCGGCTGCGTAGATAAAAGAGTGCGTCCTCGTCAAACTGCCCGATAGTACACCCGTGAGAACACTTTACGTCATCTGCAAAAATCTCTAATTGTGGTTTTGCGTTGATTGTAGCTTTGTCATCAATTAGAATGTTGTTGTTCTGCTGAAACGCATCAATCTTCTGCGCAATTTTGTCCACCAATATTTTTCCATTAAAAACTCCCGTAGAACTTTCTGCAAAAATACCTTTGTAATCTTGGTGACTTTCACAATTTGGTGCTGTATGATGCACCAACGTATTGTGGTCTACGTGCTGATTTCCTTCTAAAATAGTAACCCCTTTTAATGTGGAATCGCAGCGCTCTCCTTTTTGATAGAAATTCAAGTTATTTCGAACCAAATCTCCTCCAAATGCGAAAGTGTGCACGTGACAAATACTTTGATGTTCTTGTGAAATATAAGTATTGTCTATCAACGAAGAAGTATCGGTGTCGTTCTGGATTTTGTAGTAGTCTACGTAAGCGCGCTTTTCAGCAAAAATTTCGGTTACAGAATTTGTCAATACTTTATTTTCCGAAAGACTTTGATGGCGCTCGATGATTTGAACGTGTGCGTTTTCACCAACTACGATAAGGTTTCGAGGCTGAAGGAACATAGCTGCTTCACTCCCAGTCGAGAAATTGATTATCTCAATAGGTTTTTGAACTTCTTTATGGGCAGGAATATTAATATATGCTCCGTCCTTTGTGAACGCTGTATTAAGCGAAGTTATACCGTCTTTTTTAGCAATTTTATTAAAATATGTTTCAATTACGGGCTTAAACTTGCTCTTGGTAAGTGCTGCAGACATTAAACACACATCTACGTCGTCGTGTGTGGTTTCAGACAGAAAAGAACTGTAAACGCCATCTATAAAAACAATCTTGTATGTGTCTATTTCGTGAAGAAAATAGGGGCGTACTTTTTTCCATTCTACATTATTTTCCTTGTTGGAAATAATGCTGTAATCCTGTTTTAACAGCTTGTTGAGCGATGTATATTTCCAAGCTTCCTCCTTCTTGGTTGGGAACCCTTTTTCCTCGAAAATTTTTATAGCCTTGTTTCGCACATCGTGAATAGGCGAATCAAATTCTAGGTAATCCTCAAGGGCAATGTATGATGTAAGTAATTTATCTTTAAAGCTCATGATGAGTTTCTTGTTTAAAGTTTCAGGTTTCAAGTTTTGAACTTGTTACCTTTAAAGTCATTCTAATTTAATTGGGTACGATTAAACTGCGACCCTTCTTCCGCTTAAAAATGTCTGAATTTTACATCTCGTTTTTCAAATTTGAGTGGTAGTTAGCGTTTAAACCGATTTAACTACAAACACTAAACGAGAAACCAGAAAACATTTTCCTAAACCAATTCTTCTTTAATCCAGTCGTAACCTTTTTCTTCAAGCTCGTAAGCAAGTTCTTTGGTTCCGGATTTTACAATTCTTCCATTCATCAATACGTGAACAAAATCAGGTACAATGTGGTCTAACAATCGCTGATAGTGCGTAATTAGAACAATGGCGTTGTCTTTATTTCTTATTTTATTGACTCCGTTAGATACTACTTTAAGAGCATCAATATCTAATCCAGAATCTGTTTCATCAAGAATTGCCAATTTAGGATTCAACATTGCTAGTTGGAAAATTTCGTTTCGTTTCTTTTCACCTCCAGAGAAACCTTCGTTTAAAGATCTTGAAAGAAACTTACGATCAATTTCGAGCATGTCTGCTTTTTCCTTGATCAATTTCAACATTTCAGCTGCAGGCATATCACCTAGCTTCTGAGCCTTTCGGGTTTCATTGATTGCAGTTTTTATAAAGTTGGTCACTGAAACTCCTGGAATTTCCACTGGATATTGAAACGACAAGAAAACGCCTTTATGAGCTCTTTCTTCAGGGTCTAAATCAACAATTGAATTATTTTCAAAGAGAATTTCGCCTTGTGTAACTTCATATTCATCTTTTCCAGCAATAACAGATGCCAAGGTGCTTTTCCCAGAACCATTCGGTCCCATTATGGCGTGTACTTCACCTGCATTTACTTTTAAGTCGATGCCTTGTAGAATGTCTTTCCCATCCAAACCGGCGTATAAATTTTTAATTTCTAACATAATTAACTTTAGTTTGCTTTCAATTCGACGTCAGCTTTTGTGGAAGTTTCACTGACGTTTATTATTTCAGTTATTGTGATAATTTCGTCCCAACCATCAGTTCCTTCTGGTTTTGGCGTTACCTCTCCACGAACGACAACAGGAACCATATCAAATTCCCCTTTTTTAACAGCTGCTACTTTTTCGGCTAGGTCTTTTGCTTTGTCATTTATCTGGACTCCATACACGAATGAATTTCCTTTAAAAACAGCCGCTTCCGGAGTGTAAATAAATTCTCCTTCATACGTCTTGACTGTAGCTTTTGGAGCTTCAGTATTTTCAGTTTGAAGTGCTTCGTTTTCTGTTTTAGTGTTATTGCACGAATAAAGCAAGGTGCTAAACATTAATAATAACAGTATTCTTTTCATTGTTGTAAAATAATTTTGGATTTCCGATTTAACCAACGCTTCCTTCTAGACTAATTTCTAATAGTTTTTGGGCTTCTACCGCAAATTCCATTGGAAGTTTATTTAAAACATCTTTACTGAAACCATTTACAATAAGTGCAATTGCTTTTTCGGTACTAATACCTCGTTGGTTACAATAAAATATCTGGTCTTCGCCAATTTTACTGGTGGTTGCTTCGTGCTCCACCATTGCCGTTTTATTCTTCACTTCGATATACGGGAAGGTGTGTGCGCCACATTTATTACCCATTAGCAATGAATCGCACTCTGAGAAATTTCGAGCTTTATCTGCACCTGGCATTATTTTCACCAAACCACGGTAGCTGTTTTGTGAGTTTCCAGCAGAAATTCCTTTAGAAATAATAGTACTTCTTGTGTTTTTACCAACGTGGATCATCTTTGTTCCTGTATCGGCTTGCTGAAAATTGTTTGTAACAGCTACAGAATAAAATTCGCCAATAGAATTATCGCCTTTTAGAATACAGCTTGGATACTTCCAAGTTACAGCACTTCCAGTTTCTACTTGTGTCCAAGATATTTTAGCGTTCTTTTCGCAAATTCCTCTTTTAGTAACGAAGTTAAAAACACCGCCTTTACCTTCTTTATTACCAGGATACCAGTTTTGAACGGTAGAATATTTTATTTCGGCATCGTCCATTGCGATTAATTCAACAACTGCTGCGTGCAATTGGTTTTCATCACGGCTAGGGGCAGTACATCCTTCAAGGTAACTCACATAACTTCCTTCATCGGCAATAAGAAGTGTTCTTTCAAATTGTCCTGTTCCTCCTTGATTTATTCGGAAGTAAGTAGAGAGTTCCATTGGGCAACGCACGCCTTTTGGAATGTAGCAGAACGAACCATCACTAAAAACAGCACTGTTTAAGGCCGCGTAGAAATTATCGCGTGGTGGTACAACTGTTCCTATGTATTTTTTAACCAATTCTGGATGCTCTTTAATGGCTTCAGAAATTGAACAGAAAATGATGCCCATTTCATTCAAGCTTTTCTTAAATGATGTTGCTACCGACACAGAGTCAATTACAACATCTACTGCAACGCCAGTCAGTCTTTTTTGCTCTTCAATTGAGATTCCAAGTTTTTTGAAAGTATCCAATAATTCTGGATCTACTTCGTCAAGGCTACCGTATTTTGGTTTATTTGTAGGTGCTGAATAATACGAAATGCTTTGAAAATCTGGCTTTTCGTAATTCACATTTGCCCATTCTGGTTCCTCCATGGTTTGCCAATATCGGAATGCTTCTAAACGCCATTCGGTCATCCATTCGGGTTCTTCCTTTCGTTTAGAAATGGCTCGCACCACGTCTTCATCCAAGCCCACAGGAAAGGTATCGGATTCTATATCGGTAAAGAAACCATACTCGTATTCCTTGGTTTCCAATTCTTTCTTTAAATCGTCTTCTGTATATTTCATAATTCTTTTCTAAATTGGATATTAAAATGCTACATTTTTAAAGTGAAAAAGATTCTCCACAACCACAAGTTCGGTTGGCGTTCGGATTTGAGAACACAAAGCCTTTTCCGTTGAGGCCTCCACTGTATTCTAAGGTGGTGCCTACCAAATACAAGAAACTCTTTTTGTCTACAGCGATTTTAACGCCAAGATCTTCAAACACTTTGTCATCTTCCTTCAATTCTTTATCAAAATTAAGTTCATAGCTGAGGCCAGAACATCCACCGCTCTTGACTCCTACTCTAACAAAATCCTGAGAAATTTCGAAACCGCTCTCCGCCATTAGCTGAGAAATACGTGATTTTGCGCCTTCACTTACTTTTATCATAATATAGACTAATTCTAAATTAGGCTACAAATATACATCAAATAGAACTTTTAACCACATAGACAATCAACTTTAAAACTATCGTTGAATAGCTTTAGATGATACAAAAATTACCTTAGAGAAGCGTGGGGGTGTAGCGTAATTACTTAGATTTTCTAGAATAATAGTTAATGAAGTTATTCGTAGATTTTGAGAATAGATCGAAAAGCTTGATTTTTTTCAGGACTAAAAGATCCGTCAGCTTTTCCTGCTGCGTTAAATACCTCTTGTCCTTTTAAGTTAAGTGTTGTGTACTAAGGTTGCGTGATTTAGTGTTTAATAGCTAATTATAAGCCCAGACCCCACAGGTCTTTGAGACCTGTGGGGTCTCCCTGCTGAGTTAAAAACCCTTGCCTTTTAAGGCTTTGTGTTGTTTGCTAAAGTTGAGCAACATAATATCAAGTAGCTATTTATCGTGTAACGAATTTAAAGCATAAATAGCAAAACTTCCAAGCCAGTGGCCGCCTTCGTAACTATCGCCCACTAGGTTTGGATATGAATAAGCAAGGTGCTCGTTTGCGAGGTTTTCAAGATGTTTATATTTTGGAAACTGCTTCGCCAAACCATAAAAAACCCAAGCCCTACTAAAGTTTAAACCATCTAGATGCACAAGTTTTCCGTCGGTACGATCGCTTACTTCTCCAACTTTTAAATGATATGTATTTTCAGCCAATTCGGGAAAAAAGGTATTCAACCAATTTTGAAATTCTTCTGCAGAAAGTACGCGTCTCATTATATCTATTTCTTCTAAACAAGGCGAAAGAAAATCGTAACCACCAGGCTCCCATCCTATCGGACAATTTTCATCTTTAGAATAAAAATTTCTTGCACGGTTTTCTATTAGTAATTTAAGTTCGGTATCGCCCATTGTTTTGGCATAATCGTACGCCATAGTTAGTCCGAAAGCTGTGTTTGCGTGTTCGCCTACTCGGATTGGGTAATTCAACTTTGGAAGAAATTCTTTGTAGCGCAACACCATAATATCTGCCAAAGGCTTTAGGTTTTGCTCCAATTCATTCGCCATTGGGTCGTCCCAATTATGAAGCGTTTCGGATAGTTTCAAAAGCCAAGCCCAGCCATAAGTTCGCTCAAACGACTTATTGATTGGTTTTTCGAAAAACGCCACTTCAATTGCTACATTTTCAGCAGTAATCTTTTCCTTCAGAATAGTACGCACTTCGTCTGCCCTATTCATTGCTGGAAATTGTTGCAAAAGCGTTACCATTGACCAATATCCGTGTACAGCGCTATGCCAGTCAAAACAACCGTAAAAAATAGGATGAACCAAAACTGGCTCTACCAAATCTGCTTTGCTTTCTAATGTTTCTCCTGGCTTGTATGGATATGGCGTATTTACGCAATGCAATGGCAACTCAATGAGTTTATTCGCTTCAGCCAAAGTAAATTCGGGAGCTGCGAAGGTTTTTATTGCAACTTCAGAATTTGTAGCAGTTTCTGAAATTTTAGCCGAATTGTAGTCACAACCAAACATAATAATAGTTGTTACAAGAAGAAGGGAGTAGTTTTTCATAAAGTCAAAGTTATTATAAATATATGAAAATGTAGTTTATAGCATACGTTTAAAGTATTTTATTGACACCTTAAAAAGTTGGAATTATGGACTTACAATACTTCAAAAAATTAAAATAGTGTATTTTAAAACTTTAAATTTACACCAAAGCTCTAAGCCAATATTAGATGAACTGGATTCTACTTTTTGAAATACTTTACATGCTATTGGTTATTGCTGTTTGTGTTCGTGTAATTTACGACACACAAAGCACCACCAAAACGCTTGCGTATCTTTTGGCTGTTGTGTTTCTACCATTTATTGGCATCATTATCTACTTTTCTGTAGGTATTAATTATAGAAAGCGAAAAATTTACAGTAAAAAGATTTTTGATGATTTAGACCAGAAGAATGAAATACAAAAACAAATTCTGAAGGATTCCGACACTATTTTTTCAACTGGAATAGAATCGCTTAAAAGCTACCGAAAACTAGCATTGCTTATTCTTAACCAAACTTTAAGTCCTATTTCGAGTAATAATGAAGTGAAACTTTTACTAAATGGAGAGAAGAAATTTCCAAAAGTTTTTGAAGCGTTAAAAGATGCTAAAAATCACATTCACGTTGAATATTATATTTTTAATGCAGATATAATTGGATGTCAATTTATCGATCTTCTCATAGAAAAGGCGCAAGAAGGCGTAAAAGTGCGATTTATCTACGACGATTTTGGAAGTAGGGAAATTCGCAAAAAACAGGTAGCGAGATTAAAGGCGGGAGGTGTTGAAGCATTTCCGTTTTATAAAATAAAACTTATTAGTCTTGCCAATAGACTTAATTATCGAAATCACAGAAAAATAATAGTAATTGACGGAATTGTAGGGTTTGTAGGTGGCATCAATGTTAGCGATAAGTATATTAATTCTTCCGAAGAAAAAAACAAGCTGTATTGGCGCGACACCCATTTAATGATCCAAGGTCCTGCCGTGCGAACGCTGCAATATGTTTTTATGGGCGATTGGAATTATTGCTCTGGCACACGTTTAATTCCTGACAATAATTTTTTTCCAGAAGATATTATTCCAACAACAAAAGCTAATAAAATAGTTCAAATGGCTGCCAGCGGTCCAGATTCTGATACGCCATTAATAAAGCAGACCTTAATGCAATGTATAAACTTAGCTAAGGAAGAAATTCTTATAACAACGCCTTATTTTATTCCGGGTGAAAGCTTGTTATCGAGTTTAAAGCTAGCCGCTTTTAGTGGTACGAAAATAAAAATATTGGTTCCTGGGGTTTCGGATTCCAGATTGGTAGATTTTGCAGCTCGATCATACTACGGCCGGTTATTAAAAGCTGGCGCCGAAATTTATTGCTATCAAAAAGGATTTATTCACGCTAAAACTATGGTGGTCGATCAGCAATTAGCAATTGTAGGAACAGCCAATATGGATATTCGAAGTTTCGATCTGAATTTTGAGATTAATGCCATTGTTTATGATGACGAAATTGCTAATGAACTTCGACAAGCTTTTTATGACGATTTAAAATTCGCCACAAAAATAGACCCACAAAAATGGAAAGCCCGACCTACCAGAATTCAACTCTTAGAAAAAATAGCCGGATTGCTTTCTCCGTTGATGTAAAGCTGACTTACTATAAAAAACGACTATTTTTTCCGGTTTTTTTAATCAGAAAAACTAAAATACTTTTCTGAAAAGATTAACGGACTTAGGGAACGCACTCGATATCTTTGCGCAATTATAATCTACCTTTTTGAAAGTTACGAAAAACATCATAGCAACCTCGTTTAAAGATTTATCGGATTTCTTTAAAAGCACTGATTTTTCTAAGGCAATTCTCTTAGGAATCGCGCTTACAATACCCATTATCGTAGGGTTGAAACTGGGGGCGCTTCAAATAGGAATCACTATTACAGTAGGGGCCATGTTGGCGTCTCCAAGTGATGTAAGCGGAAGTATTAGGCACAAAATAACAGGTATTTTACTCGCCACATTATTGGCGATGATTGTAAGTTTTATAGGTGCATTCCTGCATATTTCACTATGGTTATTGATTCCAGTTCTAGGAATTTTGATGTTCGGGATTTCATATATTTCTATTTATGGCTTCCGTGCCTCGCTTATTAGTTTTTCTGGACTTTTCGCCTTGGTACTTAGCTTCTCGAATGTCGCAGCGGAAATGGAAACGTACAAAAGCGTTTTGCTTATTGGAGTTGGGGGAATTTGGTATGCTTTATTGGCAATAACTTGGCATTACATTTTCCCAAAAGGACCAACAGAATTTTATCTTTCAAAAACACTGAAGTTAACCGCAGAATATTTACGAATTCGCGGGCAATTAGTAGCTGAAAAAAACAATAGAAGTGAATTACTTAAAAAGCTGCTCACTGTTCAAATTGAATTAACCGAAACTCACGAAACACTTAGGGACATTTTAATTTCGAGCCGAACGGGCTCTGGAAAATCTGATTATGAAGGCAAGCGTGTTCTCATTTTTGCTCAGTTGATTGATATGCTAGAATTGGCAATGGCCAACCCAGTCGATTATTCCAAAACTGATAAACTCTTCGAAAAGAAACCAGGGAAATTAGCCGATTTTCAAAAATTGCTTTTTGCAATGAGCGACCAATTAATTGCAGTTTCCGATAACCTTTCAACTCCTAAAAAACTTCAACGTAGCCAAGAAATTGATCGTTGCTTGAAAAGTATCCATGACGGTATTGAAGAGTTAAACTCAGATACTGCCGATAAGTTTAACGAAAACTGGTTAATGCTTAGAAACCTTCTGAAGTATCAAAACAAACAAGCAAACAAAATAGAAAAAATAGAATGGTTGTTGAAAAACCCAGCACGCCAGGAAATTTCATCAATTAATAGAAAAGATTCTCGAAAATTCTTAACCAAGCAAAACTACGACCTCGAAACTTTAGTAGAAAATTTTACACTTCGATCTCCTATTTTCAAACATTCACTCCGACTTGGAGTTGTTACGATGATTGGTTTTGGCGCAGGAATTTTATTTTCAGTACAAAATCCGTATTGGATTTTACTAACGCTAATCGTTATAATGAGGCCTACATTCGGGCTTACAAAAACGCGATCCAGGCAACGAACCATTGGCACCTTGATTGGTGCCGTTCTAGCTGTTGGAATTGTACTTATAACACAAAACACAACTATCTATGCTATTTTAGCAATAGTTTCGCTCGTAATCGCTTTTTCTATGATTCAGCGAAATTTTAAGGCTGCTGCCACCTTTGTTACGCTGTTTGTCGTTTTTATATATGCTCTTCTACAACCAGATATTTTTAGTGTAATTCAATATCGAGTTTTAGATACTATAATTGGTGCGGGACTCGCTACTTTAGGAAACTTATTGCTCTGGCCGGCGTGGGAAGTGCAAGGAATTCAAAATACTTTATTAGAAACCATTAAGGCGCACCGCGTTTATTTAGAAGAAATAATTGGTTACTACAATAAAAAAGGGCAGGTTTCTGCTCATTATAAAGTTGCACGAAAAAAATCGTTTTTGGCGATGTCTGATTTAAGTTCAGCATTTCAACGAATGACGCAGGAACCGAAATCGCAACAAAAGAGCCTTGATAAAGTATATGAAATTGCAGTTTTAAACCATACTTTTTTATCGTCCTTGGCGTCGTTAAGTACATATATTCTGAATCACCCTACAACGCCAGCATCAGATAATTTTAACAAGGTAGCGACACGAATTATCGACAACTTACAGACTGCTGAAGCAATTTTGGAAAAACAAATTCCAGCCGATTCAGTTATCGAAAATCAGGATATTGAGAATATTTTTGATTCCACTTTCGGAAGGTCTTTATATCTTTCTGAAGAAGAAAAAACCCAGCCACAGTCTGAAGATTTCCTCGTAAAAGTTGAAGAAGCTCATTTAGTCCGTGAACAATTAAAATGGTTATTGGCTATGAGTGAAAAAATGCCGAAGCTCCTTCGAAAAATAGATTTTGAATAAGATGATTAAACAACTTTGGTGATTTTATAACTATTCCCATTAAGAACAAAAGTTTCATCCTTTTTCTTTCCTGAAAGCAATAAACCCACGGGCGAATTTAAAGCTACACAGAGAAAATCTTTGTTTTCTACTGAAATTGCACCCACAGAAATACTAATAAAATACTTGAATTTATCTGTATAAACAAGACTTCCCAACCGTGCGTAATCTGACGTAGACTTAACATCAATTTTTTTGAGAAGTTGGGCTAACTTTTCTATTTCCAGTAATTGTTTTCCTGCGTTTTCACGATCTATCTGGAGCATAGCACGCCCTGTTTCATGCTTATCGCCACTACTGCTTTTAGATTCTTCCAAAAGCGATTCTTCAATATCTGCAATGGTTTGCTTTATTTTAGAATAACGCAAATCAACTTGTTTCTGACAGTGTTCTAATAGTTGGGTTTTAAGCTCTATCGCAGTCATTATTTCTTTTTCTTTTTAGTTTCGTTAGCATCTTGCTTTTTTAAAGTGAATGGGCCATAATAACGCATTTGTTTCATAATCCATTGCGTTCGCCGTGCCACGTAAGGCCCTGGTGGATTTGCGCTATAACGTTGCGGACTTGGCAAAATAGCGGCAATGGCAGCAGCATTTTGAGACGATAGGTTTCGTGCTGGTTTCTTAAACCAATATTGCGATGCAGCTTCGGCGCCAAATACACCATTTCCCATTTCGATACTATTTAAATAAACTTCCAAAATTCGCTCCTTACTCCAGAGCGTTTCAATTAAAAGTGTGAAATATGCTTCCAAACCTTTCCTCAACCATGTTCTTTGTGGCCATAAAAAAACATTTTTTGCTGTTTGTTGAGAAATAGTACTACCGCCTCTTAGTTTTTTTCCTTTTTGATTGCTTTCCAAGGCTTTCTCTATTGCCTTTCGATCAAAACCATTGTGGCTTAAGAATGATTGATCTTCGGAACAGATAACTGCGAGCTGCAGATTTTGGGAAATTTCTTCAATAGGAATCCAATCGTGGCGTGTTTCATATTTTGAATCTCCTTCAATTGAACGAATCGCCATTAAAGCTGTGTATGGTACTGGCACAAATTTATAGACCAACACCCAAAGCACGGTCAACCCCATAAACCAAAGGAAAAACTTGAATATAAATTTGAGTAGTTTTTTTATCATAAATTCTATATTGCTCAGTGTTCACTGTGCCATTGTGGTAAGAAATAACCACAGCCGCACGGAGGGCACCAAGTTATGTGAGTTCTGAAAGTTGTTTCCCAATAGAGCTTCCAATGGCAACGCCCATCCCTCCTAGCCTTACACCACAAAAAACATTTTTTGAAATTGCCTTTACAATTGGTTTTTTGGTTTTTCCGATGCCCATAATTCCGCTCCAACGTTGCTCAACTTCGAAAGGTTGATTAGGTAAAATTACTGTTTTGAGTAATTCCTCTAATTTGTTCTGAATTAATTCCGTCAAGTCCATTTCAGTAGTTTCTTCTGTGTTGAAGTCCAGATTTCTTCCACCGCCAAAAAGTATTCTGTTCTCGATATTTCTAAAATAATAAAACCCTTTATCGAGATGAAAAGTGCCCTTTATCTTTAAGTTTTCAATGGGCTTTGTAACCAAAACCTGAGCCCGAGCAGGGGTTACATCTTCTTTTAAAAATTGCTTTGCGAAACCGTTAGTCGCTATAAAAACTTTTTTAACCGAAATTTCTTTCGCCTGTCCGCTGTGGCGGAATGAATTAATTTGAAGTGAAACAGCATTTCCATTATCTGAAATATTGCTTATTTCACACGAATTCAAAATCTGAATATTCTCGTTTGACGCTTTTTTAATAAGGCCAAGCATCATTTTTCCTGTGTCTATCTGTCCTTCAAATTTGCTGAAAATCAATTTTGGTTGAATGTTTTTAAAACTGAAATGGTTTTCATTTTCAGAAAAAATGTCTTGGTTGAAAATAGGTTTCAGCAATTGATTTACATAAGCTATTTTCGATTTACAGTTTTCGTATAAACCTTGATCCTTAGTAGTAAAAAGCTCATACCCACCGTATTCACGATAGTCGAGCTGTTCGTCGCCCAAGGTGGTTCGCAGTAGTTGTAACCCAGATACTCGATCTTTAACTAACTGCACGACTTCTGCTTCAGAATGGCTATTTAAGTCATCTAAAATTTCTGAAATACTTCCATAACAGGCAAATCCAGCGTTTTTTGTGCTTGCGCCACTAGGAAGCAGGCCTCGTTCAAATACTACAATTTTACTTTTAGGATGTCGTTTTCGAAGCGATAAAGCACAGTTCAAACCAACAATACCGCTTCCTATTACAGCGAAGTCGATGTTGGCAAGCCACGTTCTATTTTCCCAAAAACTGAAGTTCATTCAATCTAAATTTAATAGCAAATATACTTAGGAAACCAATGCACGCAACTTTGATAAAATAGAATTTTTGGACATAAAAAAACACTAAATTCAAAGCAAATTAACTTCAGAATTTAGTGTTCTTTACACTTTGTCGTGTTCAACGACGTGGTATTGTACTAGTTTTTTACTCCATCTCCTCTGGATCTTTCATTTTAAAAGTATTCATAAAGGCGGTGGTATAATTTCCTGCGATATAATCTGGATGATCCATTAATTGACGATGAAATGGAATTGTTGTTTTAATTCCTTCAATTACAAATTCATCTAAAGCACGCTTCATTTTGTTAATGGCCTCCTCTCTTGTTTGAGCGGTTGTAATAAGCTTGGCTATCATAGAATCGTAATACGGCACAATTGTATAACCTGCATAAACGTGTGTGTCTAAGCGCACTCCGTGACCTCCTGGTGCGTGAAGCACTGTGATTTTTCCTGGAGATGGACGAAAATCGTTATACGGATCTTCGGCATTAATTCTACATTCAATAGAGTGAAGGTTTGGGGTATAGTTTTTACCAGAAATAGGGATTCCTGCTGCAACCAATATTTGTTCGCGTATTAAATCGTAGTCAATTACTTGTTCGGTAATTGGGTGTTCTACTTGAATTCGTGTGTTCATTTCCATAAAGTAGAAATTTCGGTGTTTATCTACCAAAAATTCTATGGTTCCTGCACCTTCATACTTTATATACTCTGCTGCCTTTACCGCTGCATTACCCATTTCTGTACGCAGTTTTTTCGTCATAAACGGACTTGGCGTTTCTTCGGTAAGTTTTTGATGGCGGCGTTGGATTGAACAATCTCGTTCACTTAAATGACAGGCTCTACCTGTACTATCGCCCACTATTTGTATTTCGATATGGCGTGGCTCTTCAATGAGTTTTTCCATATACATACCGTCGTTTCCAAATGCTGCAGCGGCTTCTTGTCGAGCACTATCCCAAGCTTTTCGAAGATCTTCTTTCTTCCAAACCTCACGCATTCCTTTACCACCACCACCTGCGGTAGCTTTTAACATTACAGGATAGCCTATTTCAGCTGCAATTTTTTCGCATTGCTCAAACGACTCAATAAGACCATCACTTCCTGGAACCGTTGGTACTCCTGCTGCTTTCATGGTTGCCTTAGCCGAAGCTTTGTCGCCCATTCGGTCTATCATTTCAGGAGAAGCTCCAATAAATTTTATATTGTGTTCCTGACAAATCTTCGAGAATTTCGAGTTTTCTGAAAGAAATCCGTATCCTGGGTGAATAGCGTCTGCATTCGTAATTTCTGCAGCGGCAATTATATTGGACATTTTGAGATAACTCAAGTTACTTTGTGCTGGACCAATACAAACAGCTTCATCTGCAAAACGAACGTGTAAACTTTCTTCGTCGGCCGTAGAATAAACAGCTACGGACTTAATGCCCATCTCACGACAGGTTCGAATAATTCGCAACGCAATTTCGCCCCTATTAGCAATCAATATTTTTTTGAACATAACTTTTCTCAAATAACAAATAGCAAATAACAAATTGCTAAAAATATAGAATTTGTTATTTGATATTTGGAGTTTATACTACGATGGGTCTACCAAAAATAATGGTTGGTCAAATTCTACTGGAGATGAATCATCTACCAATACCTTTACGATTTTTCCAGAGATTTCACTTTCAATTTCGTTAAAAAGTTTCATTGCTTCAATAACGCAAAGCACATCTCCTTGTTTTATGGTATCGCCAACTTCAACAAAAACATCTTTATCTGGAGCTGGTTTTCTGTAAAAAGTTCCAATGATAGGTGATTTAATTGTCACATATTTTGAATTAGCATCTTCGGCTTTTGCCTCTTGTTGAACAGGAGGAGCGGCTGCAGCTGCTTGTTGTTGAACAGGCATTTGGGGTTGCGCTGCCATTGTTGGTATTTGTTGAATGTAAGTAGTTTCCCCTTTACCTTCGTCAGATCCTGTTTTTATGGTAATCTTAATGTCTTCTGTTTCAAGTTTTACTTCACTGGCACCGCTTTTTGCCACAAACTTGATTAAATTTTGAATGTCTTTTAAATCCATATTGAGAGAGTTTAATCTTTTGCGTTGGTTATAAATTATTTTGAATCATAGGCCCATTTCAAATAAACGGCGCCCCAGGTAAAGCCTCCTCCAAAGGAAGCAAAAATTAGGTTATCTCCTTTTTTTAATTGCTTTTCATAATCGGACAAACACAGTGGTAGGGTAGCCGACGTTGTATTGCCATATTTATGAATATTAAGCATTACTTTTTCTGGAGGTAAATTCATCCTATTGGCTGCTGCATCAATAATTCGTTTGTTTGCTTGGTGAGGAACGAGCCAATTAACATCCTCTCCTGTTAACTCATTTCGCAACATTACTTTTTCACATACATCGGCCATGTTGGAAACGGCGAATTTAAACACTGTTTTACCTTCTTGAAAAACGAAATGTTGTTTGTTTTCAACTGTTTCGTGAGAAGCTGGAAGTAAAGAACCTCCGGCATCAATTTTCAAAAACGGTCTTCCACCTCCATCTGTACGAAGGTATTCGTCTTGCACACCCAAACCTTCTGAGTTTGGTTCAAAAAGTACGGCACCTGCTCCATCTCCAAAGATAATGCAAGTTGCTCTGTCTGTATAATCTATGATGGAGGACATTTTGTCTGCTCCAATTAGCAATACTTTTTTGTATTTTCCAGATTCTATATAGCGAGCCGCTGTTGATATTCCAAATAGAAAGCTAGAACAGGCAGCTACAAGATCGAATGAGAATGCGTTAACAGCACCGATTTGAGTAGCAACATAAACACCTGTTGCGGCAACTGGCATGTCTGGTGTGGCAGTAGCCATAATCACCATATCGATATCTGCCGGGTCTGTATTGCTTTTTTCGAGTAAGTCTTTAGCGGCTTGAATAGCTAGATAGGAGGTGCCTTTGTCCTTGTCTTTTAGTATTCTCCGTTCTTTAATTCCCGTACGGGCGGTTATCCATTCATCGTTTGTATCGACCATGGTTTCCAGTATGTCGTTGGTAAGAACGTAGTCTGGAACATATCCACCTACAGCGGTAATGGCTGCCGTGATGTTATTCATAAGCTGAATTAAAATTCACAAAAAAATTAAATTTGTTTAAAAGGGATGAAATTACGAAATTTTACCCAAAACCCGCTAAAAAATAAATTGATTTTAATTTTTGACAAAGTTAAAAAACAAAAAAGCCCCTCGAAAAAGGGGGCATTTTTCATGAAAATTTGAAATGATTAGGCTTCTACCTCCTCAGTTGCGTCAATTACAACTTGACCTCTGTAGTACATTTTGCCTTCGTGCCAATGTGCTCTGTGGTAAAGATGCGACTCGCCAGTTGTAGGGTCAATTCCAAGAGTTGGAGCTGTAGCCTTATAGTGGGTTCTTCTTTTATCCCTTCTTGTTTTCGAGATTTTTCTCTTAGGATGTGCCATTGCTATTTTTTATTTATCCGTTAATAGTTTTTTTAATGAATCCCATCTGGGATCTGTATTTGTGTCCTCATCCTCTTGTTCAAAATCGGCTTCTGGACTCAATTCTTCAAGTTTATCAAGTATGTCGCTTTTTAATGTGCCATCGGTAACTCCTGGATGAACTCTTCGTAATGGCAAGGCCAAAACGATAGATTCAAAAATGTATTGCTGTATATTTACTTCATAACTCCCGTGAGGCAGAATAAGTAAATCTTCATTTTCGTCATTAAACTCTTCGCCAAATTTAACTACAAACTGATAGGATCCTGAAATGGGCTGATCATAGAGTTCATTGCTTAAATCGCAGGCAACATTTACTGTGCCGTTAAAATCTAAAGTAAACTCCATCAACGTACTCATTTTTTCCAGCAGTACATCGAGTTTAATAGCAGCGCCATTAAATTCATCATACTCAAAATGCTCAAAGAACGCGTTGTTCAATTCAAATTCAAACTGGTGTTTTCCTAATTTCAGCCCCCTAAACGGGATTGTAAATTCTTTCAATTCCTTCATTTTCACACCTCTTTATTACACTCGCCTTACGAATAAGGCGGGTGCAAAGATAAAAAAATTATCTAATAGCAAATTAGTTTTATGATTTCTTTTTTGGATAAGCCTTTTTTCGTCCTATTTTAAGTGGATTTTTAGAAAGTTTTTTGTACTCCTCCCGTCTTTCATATATAGAAATGGCACTAAATACAGCCTCGCGAAATGACTCGAAGTGGGCTTCATTTTT
Source organism: Aequorivita viscosa (assembly GCF_900106795.1). GTDB lineage: Bacteria > Bacteroidota > Bacteroidia > Flavobacteriales > Flavobacteriaceae > Aequorivita > Aequorivita viscosa. The sequence continues at coordinate 20,974 of NZ_FNNS01000003.1, forward strand.
TCCAGCAAGATCAAAGGCTGTACCGTGATCTGGTGATGTTCTAATCCGGTTAAGGCCTGCCGTGTAATTTACACCTTTTCCGAAAGCCAATGTTTTAAATGGTATTAATCCTTGATCGTGATAAGAAGCGATTATAGCATCAAAATTTTTATAATTTCCAGACCCAAAAAAACTATCGGCAGCATAAGGACCAAAAACCATTTTGCCATTTTTCCGAATATTATCTAAAGCAGGTCGTAAAATAGTATCGTCTTCAGAACCAATAACGCCGTTGTCTCCTGTATGAGGATTGATTCCTAATACAGCAATTTTCGGTTTATTTAATCCAAAATCTTCAACTAAGCTGTGATAAATTGTATTGATTTTTTTATCGATTCGATCTCGAGTTATAGACTTAACTATATCTTTTATAGCAACATGATCGGTTATAAGCCCAACACGTAACTCTTCAGATATCATTAGCATTAAGCTATCGCCTTCAAGTTCTTGAGCCAAATAATCTGTGTGTCCCGGGAAGTTAAAACTTTCTGACTGTACATTCGACTTGTTTATTGGTGCTGTAACAAGTACATCTATCTTTTCATCTTTTAAGGCCGAAACAGCCTTCTTTAAAGATTTAATAGCATATTCGCCTCCAGTTTGGTTTTCCTCTCCAAAATTAACTTCCACTTGTTCTTTCCAAACATTCAAAATATTAACTCGTTTAGGAACAATGTCTTCTAGTTTATCAATTCCGTGAAAATTAACATCGAGGCCTAAGTGTTTTTTATAAAAAGACATTAATCTTACAGATGCAAAAACCACAGGCGTACAAAACTCAAGCATTCGCGAATCTTCAAATGTTTTAAGGATGATTTCTCCCCCAATCCCATTTATATCACCAACAGAAATGCCTACAACTATTTTATCTTCCTTACTCATGTTTGGGTTTTTTAATTGTTACTTTTGCTTTGCAAATGTAATTAAATGCTACAATGTTTACAGGAATTATTGAAACCGTTGGTGAAATAAGCCAACTTACGCAGAAAGACGAAAATCTTCATATTGAAGTGAAGAACCAAATGGCTCAAGAACTGAAAATAGACCAAAGTGTTTCACACAATGGGGTTTGTTTAACAGTAGTAAATATTAAAGACGGAGCTTATATAGTAACAGCTATTAAAGAAACTTTGGATAAAACGAATTTGAAAAGTTTAAAAAAAGGATCGTTGGTAAATTTAGAACGTGCTATGAAACTGGGAGATAGACTTGATGGTCATATTGTTCAAGGACATGTTGACGGCGTGGCCACTTGTAGTAATATTCAGGATGCCAACGGAAGTTGGATTTTTACATTTAAATATAACAATTTGGAATTTAGTACTGTGGAAAAAGGTTCAATTACGGTAAATGGAGTTAGCTTAACAGTGGTAAACTCTAAAGAAAATGAATTTAGTGTTGCAATAATTCCTTACACGTATGAGCATACAAATTTTAAGGAAATAAAAATAGGAGATTGGGTAAATTTAGAATTTGATATAATCGGAAAATATGTAAAAAACCTTATGAAGCCTTATTTATAGCGCGGTTTCGGGTATAAATAAAATAAATACCAACAATAACACCAATCGCAATTAAAACCCAAATATTATCATCTATAGGTAATTGCGGACCATTTACAGTATTTCCTGGACGCGCTGGCGGCGGAGGTGTAGATCCTGATGGACTCTGCAGACCCAGCATAATAAAATTATAAATAAATAATACCATATTTAATTATTAGTGACTTGTGAACACTTTAGGCGACTAAATTAACATTTTTTTCCTGTTATCAAATGGAAAAATCGATTTTTTTCTTAAAAAATCTTTATTTAGAACTAATTTAACTCATTTTAGCATAAGAATAGTTCTATTACTTTTCAACAATATCAACACTCTTTGCTATTTGATGTTTCGAGTGTATCTTATTGAAACTCTTTTACTTCATTAAAAAAATGACCGTCACATTAAAATTTTTTTGTTGAAAACTCAAATTTTATCTTCAAAAAAGTGGTCCCAGATGGGCTCGAACCATCGACCCCCTGATTATGAGTCAGGTGCTCTAACCAGCTGAGCTATGGGACCATTTAAATTTTCATTCATCTAACTATTTGCAAAAAACTATTTTAAATAGTTTCCGTCGTCTAACGGAGTGCTAATTAGATTATTTCAAATATTCCTTTTAAATATCAAGCAAAGTGATAAAAAAAAGGATTGCAAAGGTAAAACACTTTATAGTTACCACAAAACAATTTTCAATTATTATGAATTTCTTGGCAAAGCTCTACTAAAACACCATTTGCAGACTTAGGATGTAAGAACGCAACAAGCTTGTTATCAGCACCTTTCTTAGGTTTTTCATTTAATAAAACAAATCCTTCTTTTTGAAGTCTAGCCATTTCCGATTCAATATTTTCTACAGCGAAAGCAATATGATGGATGCCCTCTCCCCGTTTTTCAATAAATTTTGCAATTGGACTATCCGGATTTGTAGCTTCTAGTAGTTCAATTTTACTTTCTCCACATTTAAAAAATGAAGTTTCAACCCCTTCACTTTCGACCTTTTCACTCTTATATGGTGCAACGCCAAGTAAGGCTTCATATATTTTATTTGCTTCTAAAATACTCTTTACTGCTATACCAATGTGTTCAATTTTTTTCATAACGTGCCCGAGCATACGGGAATTATTTATTTAAGGTTCTTGAATTATTTTCAAAAATACAAACTTAATCCTATTGTATTTCAACTTACATAAGGTTCTATTGTCTATCGGTATGGTATAATGTTCTATTTTTGCAGTATGGAAGAAAGTAACAGACAAAAGAAAATTGCCAGCGTTTTGCAAAGCGACTTGGCAAACGTGCTCCAAAATATGCTTCGTGAAGCAGGGCAAATGGGAATTATAATCTCAGTAAGTAAGGTGACGGTAACTACAGACCTTTCAATCGCGAAGGTCTATGTGAGTATTTTTCCCGCCGATAAAGCCCAAGCTATAGTGAGCGAACTAAACAAAGTGAAGCCGAATATCAAGCACCAAATTGCGCAGCTTACTAAAAATCAGCTTCGAAAAATGCCTGACTTGAGCTTTTATAACGACGATTCGTTGGAATATATGGACAAGATAGACAAAGCTGTAAAAGGTACAGACGACCCGTTAAAAAACCCAGATTTGCTTCCAAAACGCAAAAAATCGTAGTTTGAATTTTTCGCTCTACATCGCCAAGCGCTATCTGTTCTCAAAGAGCAGTAACAATGCCATCAACATTATTACTGGTATTGCGGCGATTGGAGTGGTGGTTGGAGCTTTTTCGTTATTTATCGTGCTTTCGGGGTTTTCGGGGTTGAAAGATTTTAGCCTTCAATTTACCACGGTTTTTGATAGTGATTTAAAAATTCTTCCCGAAAGCGGAAAAACAATTGAATTTTCTGAAGCCCAAAAACAACAGCTGAAATCTATAAAAGGTATTGAAGCATTTTCTGAAATAATCGAGGAGCGAATTTTTCTTCATTATAAAGGAAAAAACCATATTGCTTATATAAAAGGAGTAGATTCAGTTTATGGAAAAGTTACTCAGCTTGATAGCATTATCTTTTACGGCGATTGGTTGGTGCCTAACGAACACGAAGTTGTAGTAGGATATTCAATTGTTTCGAAACTTTCTATGGGCGTTCGTGATTACTCTGAACTTCTGGAAATTTACGTCCCAAAACCCGGAAAAGGACAAATAAGCGCATTAGATCCTTCTCAGGCCTTCAATAAGGAAAAAGTAGTGGCTTCTGGCGTGTATCAAGTTAATGAGGAATTGGACGGAAAATACGCTTTTACCGATATCGATTTCGCTAGAAACTTACTCTCTCTCGAAGATTCTAAAGTTTCTTCTGTTGAAATAAAATTAATGCCAGATACTGCGGAAAAAGAAGTGCGTGAAGAAATTAAAAAGATATTTTCTCAAGAAATCGTAATAAAGAACCGCATTCAGCAAAACGACGCACTTTATAAGATGTTGAATACGGAGAATATTGCGGTTTACTTAATCTTCACACTTGTTTTGATTATTGCGCTTTTCAATGTAGTTGGTTCTATAATTATGATGATTTTGGACAAACAGAAAAACATTAAAACCCTATATAATATGGGAGCTTCCTTGGTGGAAATTCGCCGTATATTTTTCCTGCAAGGAACCTTAATGACTGTTTTAGGAGGTTTGCTTGGTATTTTTCTCGGAGTTATCGCTGTATGGCTGCAACTTAGGTATGGGTTTGTTAGCATAACGAGTACCATGCCTTATCCCGTAAAACTAAAGCCTATAAACCTATTTCTGGTTTTTGGAACCATAGGTTTTTTAGGAATTATCGCATCGTGGATTGCTGCGAGTAGAGTTCGGGAAAAATTGATTGCTTAAGCCCTTGTTCTTCTGCCGCTAGTTATTAGATAATCAACGATTCGGGTTTTGCACCTAGACTCACCAAAGCTTCACAAATTTCTTCTGTGAATTTTTTCGGGCCGCACACATAAAATCGATGCTCGAAATGACCAATGTTTTCGATTAAAAATTTACGATCAATTCTACGTTCACGAAACCCAATCAGGCCTTCCTTGGTAAATACATTTTTATAAGCTGGGCCCAACATTTTCATCAAATCATCGTGTAGAATGATATCATCTGTGGTTTTGTTGGAATACAATAACGCAACCTTTCGCATATTTTCACTTTCAAAAAGTGCTCTAAAGATTGCAATAAAAGGTGTAATTCCAGTTCCGCCAGCAATAAACACTCCAGGGCCTTTGTACTTAATGGTGCCAAAAACATCGTGAAGTAAAAGCTCTGCTCCTACTTTTAGATTAGCCAATTGCGAAGTCACACTATTATTATCTTCGTATATTTTAATGATAAACTCCAAATGATCCCAATGTTGAAGGGAAGTAAATGTATAGGCGCGTACCTTATTTTCCCAACCTGGAAGGTCTAATGAAATACTTGCCGATTGTCCTGGTGAATATTCAAAACCTTCTGGCTTTTCGAGCACAAAACGCTTTACATCGTGCGTAATATAATGGGTGTTGATTATTTTTAATCTCTGCATTGCCTTAATTTAAGGTATAAAGGTAGAAATGATTTTTAAGATAAACCACGTGTTTAGGTAGACTGCTTATAAAAATTCCTTACTCACTTGAGGCGCGCGTATTTTTTCAGTAAAAGTAAATATGAAATAGTAAGAGATGTCTTCGCTTAAACAAACTCATAATCCCCAAACACTTGCAAAACCTCATCAAACGCTTCAAATACTGAAGCTGAATCATCGCTAGTAACCATTTTCATTCGGTATGGCTTAAAATCTGGGATTCCTTTAAAATAGTTGGTGTAATGACGGCGGGTTTCAAAAACACCGAGTTTTTCACCTTTCCAATCAATTGCCATTTGAAGGTGGCGTCTGGCGGCGTCAACTCGCTCTATAATCGTAGGAGGCGCTAGATGCTCACCTGTTTTAAAATAGTGCTTTACTTCCTTAAAAAACCACGGATAACCAATGCTTGCACGACCAATCATTGCGCCGTCCAATCCGTATTTATCGCGCATTTGCGTCGCTTTTTCGGGCGTGTCTACATCGCCATTTCCAAAAACAGGAATGTGCATCCGCGGGTTGTTTTTTACATCTGCAATCGGTCTCCAATCGGCATCGCCTTTATACATCTGGGCGCGCGTACGACCGTGAATAGAAATAGCTTGGCAGCCTACATCTTGTAAACGCTCGGCTACTTCCAGAATTCGAATGGAATCGTGATCCCAACCTAAACGGGTTTTTACGGTAACGGGAAGTTTGGTGTGCTTTACCATGGCTTCGGTAAGGCTAACCATTAAATCTATATCCTTTAAAATTCCTGCGCCTGCACCTTTGGAAACCACCTTTTTTACAGGGCATCCAAAGTTAATGTCGATAATATCTGGGCCACTTGCTTCAACTATTTCCACAGTTCGCAACATGGACTCCAAGACGGCTCCAAAAATCTGAATGCCTACTGGGCGTTCTTTTTCGTATATATCCAACTTCATCACGCTTTTTGCGGCATCGCGTATCAAGCCTTCCGAAGAGATAAACTCGGTATAAACCACGTCTGCACCTTGTTCTTTGCACAGGGCGCGGAAAGGTGGATCGCTCACATCCTCCATTGGGGCGAGCAAAAGCGGGAACTCCGGCAGTTGTATGTTTCCTATTTTTGGCAATTTGTTTCTTTTTGAGATTGCAAAAGTAGTGAATATCAGTAAAAGGAACGGCAGAATTAACTAGGTGGTAACAGATTGGAAGTGAGAGGCGCGTTTTTGTAGGGTGGTTTTAGGTTCTGCTCGCTGTTCTGGAGGTTAGAGTGAGGTATAAGAAAATTAACCAATACTAATATTCAGGCTTCTTCCAAGTCCAGTTTCAATTAGTTTGTGAAAAGTAGAAATTTGAATATCGCTTAAGCCGCGTTCAATTCGGGAAATGTAGCTTTTTTTTGTGCCCGTTCTTTCAGCGAGCTCCTCTTGGGTCAAGTTGGCGTCTTTCCGGGCTTGTTTTAGCATTACCCCAAGACGGAAGGCAAGAGAGTCGGCGTCATATTTGTCACGTTTTGCCGTTCCTTTATCTCCGTATTTTTCTATCAGTATATCCTCGAAATCGGTTATATTATTCATATCAGCCATTTTTTTCTTTTAAATATTCTTTCTTTAGTTTTTCAGCAAGTTTTATTTCCCGTCGCGGTGTCTTTTGTGTTTTCTTTACAAAACTATTTACGAGTACAACTAAATTACCATCATCAAAAAAGCATAAAATCCGAATGCTTTTAAAGGTAGTGATAACTCTAACTTCATAAATTCCGTCAGTATTTTCAAGTGCCTTGAAAAATTTTTTCCTGGACCTTATCTTCTTGAGCTTTTAAAAAGTCGCGAAAATATTCTCGATATGAAATTATCTTTCTTTTTACAGCACAAAGTTAACTAATTAGTTTACATTGTCAAATTGATTTTAAGTGTTTTAATTGTATCGCGGGAAAAAGTCTGGTACTGTAATCTTACCGAATAGTTTTAGTTGCGCTCATCGTTGTCGAGAAACGCATACATACTTTTTATTCTCCGCTTCTAGTGCGGAAACGTGGTATTTTGAGTCTGGGGAGTTGGTGGTATACTAGTAGTTTTTGTTGCGTTCACCGTTGTGGAGGTACGGGTGGAACACGCATACCAACAAAGTTTTCATTTTTCCACTTTATTTTTTACCAAAAAGTGCTAATGATATATCCAACTCACTCTATTTCAGAAAATTGAATGTTCTGAATTCTATATTCTTGCCAACCATTATAATCAAAATGCCACCATTCATATTCATACACTTTAAAGCCGTGAGCTTCCATTTTGCTTATTAGTAAATCTCTCATCTTGCGTTGTTCAAATGTTCCGCCTTTATAATCAGGATACGAGCGTTCGCTCATTTCATCATATTCTCCCGTCATTTCGACTACTTTCCCGGTATCGAGCTCATACAGCGTTAAATCTACTGCACACCCTCTGTTATGTCTGGAACCATCTTTCGGATTTGCGACGAATTTTTTATCCTCATCGGGTGTAATATCCCAAAATAATTTAGTTACACTCCAAGGTCGATACCCATCAAAAATCACTAGGCCGTATCCAAGCGGTTTTAATTCTTTATTTACTTGAACTACAGCTTCAGCCGCTGGACGTTGTAAAAATGCTCTTGCTTCTTCGTAAACTGGTTGACCTGCAAAATTGTTTTCTGTCGCATAGCGTATATCTAAACGAAGTGTAGAATCTAGCGCAATTAATTCAACTAAATCAGACGTTTTAAAATTTCCCTTTTCATACGGAGGCCTGCTGCCACAACTATAAAGTAGCGAAAGGAATATTATAAGAAGAAGTGAATGTGTGGCGTATCTTTTAAAGTACATCAACTTTGTTTTCATATTGGTTGATTTTATTAGCTGTTAGTTTTTAAACGACTTGGTGTATTAATAATATTCGTTTCAGGTTTAAATTTACATAATTTTCGATTTAATGAATTGCTTTCAGCTATTTGATTATCTCATAGTTCGTACCCTAAATAATCCCTCAAATAATCTATATTTGCAGATTAAACCCTGAGAAAGGATTTATATGAAAAACATTCGCAATTTCTGCATTATTGCACACATAGACCACGGAAAGAGTACCTTAGCCGACAGACTTTTGGATGCTACTGGCACTGTAACTTCCCGCGAAAAACAGGAACAACTACTAGATAGTATGGATTTGGAACGCGAACGTGGTATTACAATTAAGAGTCACGCCATACAAATGGAATACCATTATAAAGGCGAAGATTATATCTTAAACTTAATCGATACGCCTGGCCACGTAGATTTCTCGTACGAAGTATCCCGTTCCATTGCGGCTTGTGAAGGAGCGTTATTAATTGTTGATGCTGCTCAAAGCATTCAGGCACAGACTATTTCCAATCTATATTTGGCTCTTGAAAACGATCTTGAAATTATTCCTGTAATGAACAAGATTGACCTTCCGTCGGCAAATCCAGAAGAAGTTTCTGACGATATTGTTGATTTATTAGGGTGTAATGCCGATGAAATTATTCCGGCGAGTGGAAAAACAGGACTCGGAGTTTTTGATATTTTAAGCGCGATTATTGAACGAATTCCACCACCAAAAGGCAATCCTGAAGAATCGTTACAAGCGTTAATATTCGATTCGGTTTATAACCCGTTTCGCGGTGTTGAAACGTATTTCCGTGTTTTGAATGGCGAAATCCGAAAAGGACAGCACATTAAATTTATGGCTACTGGTAAATCTTATTTTGCTGACGAAGTGGGAACCTTGCGACTGAAACAATTTCCTAGAGAAGTGATTAAAACTGGCGATGTAGGTTACTTGATCACAGGAATTAAGGAGGCTAAAGAGGTAAAGGTAGGTGATACCATTACCGATTCTAAAAACCCAACAAAAAATATGATTGCTGGTTTCGAAGATGTGAAACCAATGGTCTTTGCGGGAATTTATCCAGTAGATACCGAAGATTACGAAGAGCTACGAAACTCAATGGAAAAGCTTCAGTTAAACGATGCTTCTTTGGTTTTTGTTCCTGAAAGTTCTGCGGCACTTGGTTTCGGATTTCGATGTGGCTTCTTAGGAATGCTTCACCTTGAAATTATTCAAGAACGGCTTGAAAGAGAGTTTGATATGACGGTAATTACTACTGTTCCAAACGTATCGTATCACGCATATACCAACAAGGAACCAGACACTCCAATCTTGGTTAATAACCCGTCAGACCTTCCAGATCCTTCCAAACTGAATCGTGTGGAAGAGCCATATATTAAGGCTACCATTATTACTAAATCTGATTTTGTTGGCCCTGTAATGTCGCTCTGTATTGAAAAAAGAGGTGAAATAGTAAACCAGACGTATCTAACTACCGAACGTGTTGAGCTTACCTTCGATATGCCATTGGCTGAAATTGTTTTCGACTTCTATGATAGGTTAAAAACCATTTCGAAAGGATATGCATCGTTCGATTATTCTCCAATCGGGATGCGAACTTCTAAATTGGTAAAGGTTGATTTACTGCTTAACGGGAACATTGTAGATGCCCTTTCTGCCCTACTTCACGCTGATAATGCCTATGATATTGGAAAGAAAATTTGCGAAAAACTAAGACAACTTATTCCACGACAACAATTTGATATTCCTATTCAAGCGGCGATTGGTGCAAAGGTAATTGCGCGTGAAACTGTAAAAGCACTTCGTAAGGATGTTACCGCCAAATGTTACGGGGGTGATATTTCCCGAAAGCGTAAACTATTGGAAAAGCAGAAAAAAGGAAAGAAGAAAATGCGACAAGTTGGAAACGTAGAAATTCCACAAGAAGCATTTATGGCGGTGCTTAAGTTGAACGACTAAAGTGTTGTAGAACATACACTTAAACAAGTAGATTACACCAGCTAATTTTATAAAATTTACACTTAATACTACAAATAGTTGCTTCGTTGATGGGGGCAACTATTTTTTTTATCGAGTTCCAAAATAACCATTTTAAAACTCGATAAAGACTTGCGTGATACAGTATGAATAAGTTACAATTACTAAGTTCTCGCTACAAAGGCTCAAGAAGCCACTTTTGAAGATGTAGACAATGTGTAACAATGAAATGACGTGAAAGTAAGGGTGTAGCAAGAATCGCTAAATGGAAGTATTTAAGCCTACTTAAACTAACCAATTAATCATCACATTGCGCGCCAGCTTCACGAAGTCCTTCCATATACACATCATACGGAGTGCCTGTATTTTGGCCACTCACAGAGGCATTTCCATCCCCTTCCCTACAAACTTCAAAGCTGTTGGTTGTTTCAGGTGAAGAGCAGGTTGTGCACGTTACAGCGTCGTCTTTTTTACAAGAAAAAATCAACAAGCTAAAAAAGAGTCCAATAATAAGGGAAGATTTTTTCATCAGAAAAGGTTTTTATCACAACGGCTTTTGGCCTAGATTATTTTTTAGATTTTCCTTCATTCATAGAACGAGTCGCATTAACAACATCTTCAAAATCCATTGGTTTTCCTAAATAGACTAACTCACAACCCGATTCAATTTCCAATTCGCTAGGCGCAGTTATTAATTCTAAAAATCCGTCGGGACGTTTTAAAAATAGCGGAATGGCATCTTCATTATCGCCAATAATGCTCATTACCCTTAGAAACTGATTGTGGTTTTCAACTGGAATTTCCTGAATAGAAGGGAAATCCTGTGCCACTTCGGTAAACCTTGTATAATCGTGTGTGAATGAAAATAATTCTTTTATAGAAATCTCATTGCGATGACGCATTTCTTCGGAAGTCATCAACCTAAAAGTTCCATTTTCTCCAAAGTGTTTTCCGAAGCGATCAATTGCTTGTTTATTAATTTCGTCGCTACCCGTCATTGCTAAAAGATAACCCACATCGATGAGTTCTATGTTATCCGAAAGATCGTCAGCATAAATATCTGCATTAAACGCTTCTAGTCCTAATTCTTTTGCTCTATTAATGTTTAGTTTATTTGAATCTATTAAAACTACATGTCGGTTATTCTTGTGTAAATAAGTGGCTATTAAGCGTGAAACTTTTGAAGCGCCAACCATTAATACGCCTTCAGACTTAGTTAAAAATACACCCAACCATCGCGCAACGATTCTTGCTGTTGTAGCGTTTAAAATAACGGTAACCAAAACCACTGCAAAAACCAGGGGTGTTATATATTCGGCACCCACAACTCCTTTTGAAACCAATTTAGACCCGAATAAGGAAGAGATACCAGCTGCAACAATACCTCTAGGACCAACCCAACTTATAAATAGTTTTTCATTGGTTTTTAAGGATGAGCCTATGGTACTCATAAAAACTGAAAGTGGCCTTAATATAAAGATTATTACCGCTAACAATATCGCGGTTTTCCAATTATAAACCAGCAAAAGGTCTTCGATGCTAATATTTGCCGCTAAGAGAATAAATAAAATAGAAACTAATAATACGCTGAGGGATTCTTTAAAATACAAAAGTTCCTTTAAGCTTGGTAAGTCGCTATTTCCTAAATACATACCCATTACAACCACGGCTAGCAGCCCCGATTCGTGTGCAAAAAGATCGCTTAAAACAAAAATTGCGAGTACTAACGAAAGCGAAACAACATTTGCCAAGTAATGCGGAATAAATTTTCGTTTAATGGCAAAATACAAGGCATATCCAGCAGAAATTCCAAACGCCATTCCTATTAAAATTATTTTTCCGAAGTCGAGCAGTGCTTGTTTGGTATATCCTGAATCGCCTCCAACGCTAATAAACTCATAAACAAGAACCGCTACAAGCGCACCGATTGGATCGATAAGAATTCCTTCCCAACGCAAAACAGCTGCCACATCTTTTTTTAATGGAATATTTCTTAAAATTGGAGAAATAACCGTTGGTCCGGTAACAATAATTAAGGCAGAAAATAGAAATGCAATACGCCAATCTAAGCCAAAAATATAATGACCAGCGATTCCTGCTCCGGCAAATGTAATTATAGCACCGATACTAATTAGCTTTCCGATAGAACCTCCAACCTTTGAAATTTCATTTCGTTTAAGGGTAAGTCCTCCTTCAAAAAGTATAATTCCGACTGCTAAGGAAACAAAATAGAAAAGATTTTCACCAGGAAACAGCCCGTACTCGCCGTTCCAAATAGGTAGTAACCACTGCTTTCCGTCTGAAGACATAAGTGTAGAAAGCGGGCCGACTAAAAGTCCGATTAGTATTAATGGTAAAATGGCGGGAATTTTCAACTTCCATGCTACCCATTGTGCTAAGATTCCTAAAATTATAATTCCTGCAAGTTCTACCATCAAAAAGGGGATTTCGGTAAATTAAAGATTTTTCATTTCGACCGAATACTAATGAATTGTTAAAATTAGTATAATTAAATTAGACTTAGCTAGCCGAGTGCGTCGCTTTTGCTATTTTGCGTCCAATTCCTCAAAATTATGCAGTTATTTCCAATTGAAGCCGGTAATTTTAAGCTTGATGGCGGTGCTATGTTTGGCGTTGTCCCAAAATCGTTATGGACACGAACCAATCCAGCAGATCAAAATAATATGATTGATATTGCAGCCCGATGTCTTCTCATTGAAAACGGCAATCGACTTACCCTTATAGATACAGGAATGGGTAATAAACAAGATGAAAAATTCTTTGGATATTATTATCAATGGGGCGATTTTAACCTTGAAAGTTCCTTAAAAAATAAAGGGTTTCATCCCAACGATGTTACCGATGTGTTTTTAACTCACTTACATTTTGATCATTGTGGAGGAGCAATTCAGTGGAACAAAGACAGAACAGGTTATGAACCAACATTCAAAAATGCCAACTACTGGAGTAATAAAGACCACTGGAAATGGGCTACCGAACCTAATCGTAGAGAAGTAGCTTCATTTTTAAAAGAAAACATTTTGCCTATTCAAGAAAGTGGGCAACTAAAATTTATAGAGCAACCATCTTCCGATTTTGCCAAAGCCAACGAAATGGATTTTGGAATTCTCTTCGTCGACGGCCACACCGACAAACAAATGTTACCACACATAAACTATAAGGGCAAAACCTTAGTTTTTATGGCAGACTTATTGCCAACAGCAGGCCACCTACCGTTACCTTTTGTAATGGGGTACGATACGCGTCCATTATTAACACTGCCAGAAAAGGAAAAATTTCTTAAACAGGCAGCAGATAACAACTACTATCTGTTTTTGGAGCACGATGCACACAATCCTATAATTACAGTTAAAAATACTGATAAAGGTGTTCGTTTAGACAAAACCTTATCCTTCAATGAATTTATTAATTAACGCTTTTTTCAAAAAATGAGAACATTAAAAACCACTTTATCTGCAGTTGCTATTGTAGCAATTATGGCCAGTTGTGGAACCTCCGCACCTATTGTAGCCACTCCCATTCTTCCAATAAATCCTACGTTAACTAAAAATGCAGCACTCACTGATGCAAAACTAAAGCAATGGAGCGCAATGGATATTGTGAAAGACACAGTTCCTGGAATGAGTGTTGACAGAGCGTATAGCGAATTGATAAAAAATAGAAAAGGTGAAACAGTAATCGTTGGGGTTATTGATAGCGGCGTAGATATAGATCACGAAGATTTAGTAAATGTACTTTGGACAAACCCAGGAGAAATTCCTAATAACGGTATAGACGATGATAACAACGGGTTTATAGACGATGTTCACGGCTGGAATTTTATAGGCGAAATAATTGCTGAAAATATGGAGTTTGTGCGTATTGTAAGAAAATTAGGTCCGAAATATGAAGGAAAAGATGAAGCTTCCATAAGTGCAGCAGACAGAACAGAGTTTGCGCTATATCAAAAAGCAAAAGCAGAATTTGAAAAGGAACTGGCCGAAACAACGATGAATCACGATCGTTATCAGCTAATGGTTTCCCAATTAAAACCAGCTCATGAAGCTATTGCTGCGAAATTGGGTAAAGAAGATTACACTCAAGAAGATTTAGCTGGAATAAAAAATGCTACTCCTGAAGAACAACAACAAATAGGCATGTTGAACCAAATGTTGAATTTTGGCGATACGGTTCCAGAAGTGCTAACGCAGATGAATAGAGGAATAGCGTACTTTCAAAGTAGGTTGGATGGTCATTTTAATACTACCACAGATTTTCGAAGTGTGTTAGGTGATGATCCGGATGATATTACAGATAATATTTACGGTGATGGTAATGTAGCGAGTTCAGAAGAATCCCGTGAAAACGCAAAACACGGTACACACGTAGCTGGAATTATAGGGGCCGAAAGAAATAATGGTATTGGAATGGATGGCGTTGCAAACAACGTTCAACTAATGGCTGTTCGTGCTGTACCAGACGGCGATGAGTACGATAAAGATATCGCATTGGCAATTCGCTATGCAGTAGATAACGGCGCAAAAGTGTTAAACACAAGTTTCGGAAAGTACTACTCTCCACACTCAGAATGGGTTTATGACGCAATTAAATATGCTGCCTCAAAAGATGTTTTAATAGTGAATGCTGCAGGTAACGACGGATTGGATTTAGACACCGTTAATGTATATCCTAACGATCAATTTGATAACAGTGATGAAATAGCTGATTCATTCCTAACAGTTGGTGCTTTAAATTTTGAATTTGGAGACAAAATGGTGGCTAATTTCTCTAACTACGGAAAAATAAACGTAGATGTTTTTGCTCCCGGAGTAAAAATTTGGGCTACAACACCATTAAATACGTACGAATTTTTACAAGGAACCTCTATGGCGGCACCAAACGTGGCTGGAGTGGCTGCTGTAATTCGTTCGTATTATCCAAAACTTACGGCACCCCAGGTGAAGCGAATTATAATGGATAGTGGGATTTCTCCAAATATTAAAGTAGTTTTAGGCGGAGACCCCTCAAATACTGAATTATTCGCCAATATCTCCAAATCTGGAAAAATGGTTAATTTATACAACGCCTTTATAATGGCAGATAAAATGTCAAGACAATGAAACAATTAGTAAACAGCTTTTTTTTTGCTGTCACATTTTTTTCACTTTCAATAAGTTCTAGCACTTTAATTGCTCAGGGAAATACTTCCTATTGGCAACAAAATGCAGACTATAAGATGGACATCCAAATGGATGCAGAAAAACATCAGTACAAAGGAAAGCAGGAAATTACATACACGAACAATTCTCCTGATACATTGAACAAAGTTTTTTACCATCTTTACTTTAATGCGTTTCAGCCAGGAAGCGAAATGGACGTGCGCTCTAGAACAATAGTAGACCCCGATAGACGTGTTGGCGACCGAATTTCAAAGCTTACACCGGAAGAAATTGGATATATTAAGCCCACATCATTTACGCAGGACGGTAAAACTGCCAATTACACGATTAAAGGTACTGTGATGGAAGTGAAGCTAAATACGCCTTTAGTTCCCGGAGCCACTACTGTATTTAATATGGATTGGGATGCGCAAGTGCCTTTACAGGTTCGTCGTTCAGGAAGAGACAGTTCTGAAGGAGTAGCCTTAACAATGACGCAATGGTACCCAAAACTTGCTGAATATGACTTTGAAGGATGGCACGCACATCCGTATATCGGTCGTGAGTTTCACGGGGTTTGGGGGAATTATGACGTTACCATCACCATAGATGCAAGTTATACAGTAGGAGGTACAGGCTATCTTCAAAATCCTGTTTCTGTTGGTCACGGTTATACTCCTCCTGGCCAAAAGCCAATGCCTCCAGTAGATGGAAAATACACGTGGCGTTTTTTAGCTCCTAACGTTCACGATTTTGCTTGGGCTGCAGATCCTGAATACATTCACGATACTTATCCAGGGCCAAACGGAATGACACTTCACTTTTTCTACAAAAACAATCCTGAAATTGCCGAAAACTGGAAAAAACTACAGCCAAAAACTGCGGCTCTTTTTGAGTTTTTCAATGAGAACGTAGGTCCTTATCCGTATAAGCAATATTCGGTAATGCAAGGTGGTGACGGTGGTATGGAATACGGAATGTGTACTATGATTACTGGCGAACGCGAATTTGGAAGTCTTGTAGGCGTGACTGCACACGAAGTAGCACACTCTTGGTTTCAGTTTGTGCTGGCAATCAACGAAAATAACCACGAATGGATGGATGAAGGTTTTACGACCTATATTTCGGACGAGGCTATGAATTATGTAATGGATGAAAAAAAGCCAAATCCGCATGCAGGATCGTATAGAAATTACTTGTATTTGGCGAATAGCGGCCAACAACAACCGTTAACAACCCAAGCCGATAGATATGCTACAAATCGAACGTATGGCATTAGCGCATATAGTAAAGGCTCTGTTTTCCTTTCGCAATTGGGATACGTTATTGGGCCGGTGAATCTTGCCAATACTTTAAAGCGTTTTTATGCCGATTTTAAATTCACCCATCCAACACCAAACGATTTTATTCGCACTGCGGAAAAAGTTTCTGGATTTGAATTAGATTGGTATTTAACCGATTGGATAAAGACCACAAACACTATTGATTACGCTATCAAATCAGTGGAGACTAAAGCAGCTAAAACTGAGATAACTTTGGAACGAATTGGGTTAATGCCAATGCCTATAGATCTTTATGTTATCTATGAAGACGGTTCGCAAGAGCTTTTTTACATTCCGTTACGACAGATGTGGGGTAAAAAACCAAATCCGTTCACCGAGCTTAAACGAACTGTTTTAGAAGATTGGGCTTGGGCATATCCAACTTTTACTTTTGAAATTAAAAACGGTAAAAAGGTGAAAAGCATGATGATAGACGCCACTAAGAGAATGGCAGATGTAAATCCTGAGAATAACGTTTGGGAAGCGCCTTAATTTGATGCGTTAAAGAACAAATTAGACCCCAAAGACTTTTGAATCCTTTGGGGTCTTTCTTTTTAAAACAACGTTATTATCCACACAAGGACGATAACAATTAGGATAATAATTAAATATTTCTTGGAAATTTTATAGTCTAATGAAGGTATTGTTTCCGTTGAAATACTCAATTCTAAATTTCTATTTATTTCATCAACTTTCTGAGAATCCGCATTTTTAAAATAATATCTAATATATTCGCCAAGCGGGTTTTCTTCTTTTAAAAAATCAATATTAGCTTCTTTTAAGGCAGCATCAAAAATAATTGACTCCCCTAATCGAACATATAGTTTGTAATGTGTGTCTTTGTTTAGATTCATTTAAAAATCATTAAAGTAAAAATAAGCTTTATTCATTACTTTTACTCGATGGATTACCGTTTCCCAAAATCTGAAAAACTAAAAAGTTCCAAAACAATTGAATCATTGTTTGCGGACGGAAAAAGCTATTCTAAATATCCAATAAAAGTTTTCTTTCTTCCAAAGCAAAATATCGGGACAAACCTTGCAGCATTTGCCGTTCCCAAACGAAATTTCAAATTGGCTGTAGATAGAAATCGCGTTAAACGGCAACTTCGAGAAGCCTACCGACTCAATAAAAATATAATTGAAGCGGTTAACGGCAGGAAATTTGTGATGCTTTTTCTCTATTTAGGAAAAACTAAACCGCAATATGCCGCACTTGAAAAAGCAATGGAAAAACTTTTAAAGAAATTACACGGTGAAATGATTCAAGATGAAAGCTGACATTTCAATGAGAAGTAAATGTTATTCTTAAGTAGTTTATATCTTTAGACGCTATTTTTCGTTACACTAACAAAAGGTTAGTTTCTTTCACTTTTTTTAAAAAAGAAGTGTACAAAAAGCCTAAGAAATATAGCGAATGAAAATAGCAGGAATAATTACCTTCAACGTTTATATATCTTCTTTAACCTTTATTGCTTAAATTTAAAGAAATTTAGACGATTAAATATGGAGAAAAACCATACGAACAAGATCAATTTAAAAGGATGAAAAAAAGAATCTTAATTCCCATTATTGCCGTTGGTATATTTTTTACCACTGTAAGTTTCAAAAGTGATTTTTTCGAAATTGCGAAACAGATTGAAATCTTTACAACACTTTTCAAGGAATTGAACATGAACTACGTGGACGAGGTTACGCCAGCTACGCTTATGGACAAGGCTATTAAGGGAATGTTGGATGATTTAGATCCTTATACCGTCTATTGGAATGAACAGCAGGTAGAGGACGCTAAAATCAACCAATCTGGTGTTTATACTGGCATTGGAGCAACAGCCAAAAGCAAAAAGGATAAAATTATAATCGTTGAGCCTTATAAAGATTATCCGGCAGATAAAGCTGGTTTGAAAGCTGGTGATGAAATTATTAAAATTGGAAACATTAAAATATCCGATGTCGAAGATGATGCTGGCGAATTACTTAAAGGAGCCCCAGGAACTACCGTGGAAGTTACTTATGTACGGCAAGGAAAAACAAATACAACAACCATTGAACGAAATGCGGTTGAACTAAAAGCAGTTCCATTCTACAAATTGATTGATAACAATATTGGCTATATCGTTCTTTCGCAATTCAACAGAAAAACAACGAAGGAAACCAAAGAAGCACTGATAGATTTAAAATCTCAAGGGGCTACAAAGTTGATTTTAGATTTACGAGGAAACCCTGGAGGACTTTTAAATGAAGCAATTAGTATTGTAAACCTATTTGTGGAAAAGGGACAAGTTATTACCACTACAAAATCTGTAATTTCAAAGTATAACCAAACGTACCTAACTAGAGTTGAACCCGTTGATACTGAAATACCTTTGGTTGTTTTAATAAATGGCCGAAGCGCTTCTGCCAGTGAAATTGTTGCAGGAGGATTGCAAGATTTAGATAGAGCGGTGATTGTAGGCGCACGTAGCTTTGGAAAAGGACTTGTGCAACGTCCAAAAAAACTAACTTATGGCACACAGTTGAAAGTAACAATTTCCCGCTATTATACACCTAGCGGACGTGGTATCCAGGCGCTTGATTATTGGCACAGGGATGAAAATGGCGATCCAATTAGAAAAGATCCAAAAGAATATAATGAGTTTAAAACCAAAGGAGGCAGAACTGTTTACGACGGTGGCGGAATCCTTCCAGATATAGAAATGGCCTCAGCAGTTTTCAGTCCCATAACTACTGCTTTACTAAAAGATGACGCCATTTTTGACTACGCTACAAAGTATTATTACAGTCATCAAATGACCGACTGGAAGAATTTTAAGTTTACAAACAGCGACTTTCAAGATTTCCAGAAGTTTTTAAAGCAAAACAATTTTAATTACGAAACTGAAACAGAAAAGAAATTTGCTGAAGGTTTAAGAATGGCAGAAAACGACGAAATAAGTGAAGATATTAAGGATAGTTACAACCAACTTACAAAAGCGATAAACGCTGCGAAAGACAAGGAAATTGAAGATAAAAAGGTTGAAATAGAAGCCTTATTAAGTGCGGAAATCCTGAAGCGTTATTTCTACAAAGAAGGGTTGTATAATTATCAAATTGAGCACAATCCAGAGATTATGGAAGCTGTTTCTGTGCTGAATGATGAAAAGCGATATACGAAGATTTTGAAGTAATAAATGCATTCCTTCCTAATATTCTTTGAAACTATGCCCGTTTGGATGAAAGCGGGTTGGGTTTTCTTTGTCCTTACTGTTTTCTGGATTCTGGAAGGATATTACAAACTCGTTTTTACGAAATACAATAAATGGAAACACGCAAAAACTAATCTTATTCTCTTAGCATTTGTGATGTTAATCAACTTGTTTTTTGGGATTGCAACAGCTGGAATTTTTTTGTGGTTAGACAATTCGAACTTCGGTTTATTACAACTTATCGATGTACCAGTTTGGTTAGAATTGCTGTTTTCACTTCTCGTTTTAGATTTAATAGCTCAGTATTTTGTGCATTATCTGCTTCACAAAGTACAATGGATGTGGCGGCTTCACACTGTGCATCATTCCGATAAAAATGTAGATGTAACCACAGGCACACGGCATCATCCTTTCGATTTTATTATCCGTGAAACCTTTGCGCTTATTGCAGTTGTTATCTTAGGAATGCCAATTGGATTCTACCTTTTTTACAGAATTTTAAGTGTACTATTTACCTATTTCACCCACGCCAATATTGCACTTCCAAAGAAATTTGACAAAACACTTAGTTTTTTATTCGTAACTCCGAATATGCATAAATTTCATCATCATTATCAAATGCCTTGGACCGATAAAAACTTTGGAAATATGTTCGCTATATGGGATCGACTTTTTGGAACATTCGTTTATGCCGATACTTCAAAAATTAAATATGGTTTAGATATTACAGACCACACAAATGACGAAGATATTTTGGGTCAACTTAAGCTTCCTTTCAACAAAACAATACATTACAAAAATAAATTATAATAGTTAACATAATGTTAACTGCTTGTTTATCAATCTTTTCGTACTTTAGCCGTTATGGTAAAATCAGATAGAGACGAAAACAAGGAGATTCTAGCAGAATCTGTGGCCTATTTAGAGAACCGGGGTTTTGAACACATCCAGGCCGATGTGGAAGGTTATGAAGTCCCAAAATCCTATCATAAAAAAGATAGCGATGTAGTAATTACTCCCGATATTGTTGCTGATAGAGCGGGCGTTAAACATTATTTTGAAATCAGTTTAAAATCGGAAGAACCGCGATTGCTGAAATCAAAATGGCAGTTCTTAGATACCTTAACGCGAATGAGAAATCAGCGTTTTAAAATTATAACACGTCGCGGGCATTACAAGTTTACAGATGAAATGCTGAAAGACCTTAATTTGGAAAAAAACCTTATAAAGCTTTAACCATAGCAATGTGAGGGATTCCATCCTCCAAATAACGATCGCCAATAGTTTTAAAACCGTGGCTTTCGTAAAAAATTACTAAATATGTTTGAGCCGATATTTTTATTTTATCGGCTTTATATTTTGTTTTTATCGCTTTAATCGCTGCTTTGGTTATTTGGTGGCCATAACCGAATTTACGATAATTCTCACGCACCAAAACCCTACCAATAGCGGCTTCGTCAAAATAATCGCTAGCTTTAAAACAACGGGCATAGGCAACTAGAATATCATCTTCCCAACCTAAAATATGTAACGCACGTTCGTCTTTACCATCTA
This sequence comes from Aequorivita viscosa, assembly GCF_900106795.1. Lineage (GTDB taxonomy): Bacteria > Bacteroidota > Bacteroidia > Flavobacteriales > Flavobacteriaceae > Aequorivita > Aequorivita viscosa. Next base: position 42,171 of record NZ_FNNS01000003.1, read on the forward strand.
TATCTGGATAAACACAATCTTGTTCTACTACAAAAACAGCACTCCGAAGTCGCAATAATTCATATAATTCCCTCTTAGTTAATTCGTCGTAAGTTTTTACTTCAATTTCCATAGTTGTTTATTAAATCAATCTTGAACAATAATATCTTTTGGATCGTCTTTTTGGTGTTCGGGCTGAATGGTTACGTGGTTAATTCCGAATTCATTATAAAGTACCTCTTCAACCTTTGTAAGAACGGTATCAAATTCTGTAAGGGTTACATCTTCATAAAAATCGAGATGTGCTTCTAAATGTGTTTCCTGCTCATTAAGTTGCCATATATGCATATGATGCACATTTTTTATTTCAGGGAACCTACAAATTGCTTCGCTAACTTGTTCCAAACTTAATTCATCTGGAGTAAAAAGCATCAACACTTTGAAAGAGCTTTTCAACAAATCGTACCCCATAAATAATAGGTAAATGGCGATAAGAACCGTTAATATACTGTCTACCCAAAACCATTCAAAATACAACATCAGTAAACCTCCAACCAAGACAGCCACCGAAGCCGCCATATCGGTAAACAAATGCAAATATGCCGAGCGCATATTCATATTGCTTTTTGAATCTTTCGAAAGGAGAAGTACGCTAAATCCATTGACTAAAATTCCTAAAATAGCCAACCAGATTACCAATTTACCTTCAATGGCCGTAGGATTCATAAAACGAATAATCGCTTCATAAATAAGATACACAGCAACAATTATTAACGAAGCCGAATTGACAAATGCAGCAATTATTTCGGCACGTTTATAACCGAATGTTTTTGTAACCGAAGCATCTTTTTTCGAAAATCTATCAGCCACATAACTTACCATAAGCGAAAGCACATCGCTAAAATTGTGAAGCGCATCTGAAAGTAATGACAAACTCCCAGAAACAATTCCGCCAATAACCTGCGCAACCGTGATAATAATATTCAAAAAAATAGAAAGCAGAAGCTTCCTGCCTTTCAAATCAGGATGTGAATGGTTGTGGTTATCTGCGTAGTTATGAGGCATTATTTGAAGTTATGAACAAGCAATCTTCTCTACTCGATTTTTGTGGCGACCGCCTTCAAACTCGGTAGTAAGAAAGGTTTTTACCATTTCAAGAGCTTGCGGTTTACTCGTGAAACGCGCAGGAATACTTAAAATGTTAGCATCGTTATGTTGACGCGCCAAAGCTGCAATTTCTTTGGTCCAACACAAGGCAGAACGAACTTGCTGATGTTTATTAGCAGTCATATTAGCACCATTGCCGCTGCCACAAATTATAATTCCAATATCGACTGTTCCGTTTTCAACATCGCTAGCTACTGGATGCACAAAATCTGGATAATCAACACTAGCGTCAGAATCGGTTCCGTGGTTAATAACAGTGTGTCCTTCCTTTTCTAAAAAAGAAATAATTTCGAATTTGTATTCTGTACCTGCGTGGTCGTTGCCGATGGAAATTTTCATAACTTAAAATTTTTATCAAAGGTAATAATTTAGAAAACAGCAATATTAAGACTACTGATTTTATCAATAATAAAGTGGGAATAATTATTTCTTTCCAAAGTATTTATAAATACACACTAAATTTGGAACTAGGAAACTATTTGATAACCATTTCTTAACCCAGCGTTCATTATTTAGTTAACAAGACTGTTGATATTTGTTTGCTGAATTACAACAAGTAAAATTGCAGATGTCAAAAATTATTACAATAGGCTTAAGTTTATTTAAAAACAAAATATTTCAATCATTTTTTACCGTTCAATTGTGACCAAAATTTTAACCGTTACAAACATGATTTTAATAAAAACTTGTCATAGTTAACTTGTAGGTTTATGTTGTTCACAGTTGTTAATTACTTTCATTATACGTTTATTTTCAATATGTTTAATCGGTCTATCAATGTTGATAACCTACTATTAAATCACCAATAAGTTGATTTCAAAATAAAACATCAAAAAGTTATCCCAGATATTAACAAGCTATAATAAACATCATTTTTCTTTTTAAAATTTATAAAAAAACAAATAATGAAATTATATATGTTGACAACTATAAAAAAATGATTCAGGACAAAAGGATTTAAGATGTACGACTACTTTGTACGAAAAGTGTTTTTACGCGTTGGCCTACACTATTTTTAAATTCGAAGGATGATCCAAACTTTTAATAATTTCTTTAGCAGCATCGATGTCTGCTATATGAACTTGTAGTCGAATACCACCAATAGCGTTAGAGTAGAAGGGAAAAACGCTAATCATTGTTTCATTCAAAAATACATAACGAATACCTTCTTGATCAAAAAGCAATTGCAACACCGCGTATTCTGCTGGATATTGAAATATGGCAATGGTTTCGAAATTATTCATAATATAAATATTAAAACAGGCTGAGAAGGCTTACTAAGGTACTAAATCTTTGCTAATATAAACATGCTATTGCTTGAGAAGTAGTACTTTTACGATTATTACAAAATAAACTATGCCAAAACATAAAAGAAAAAAAAACAATAAAATTGCAAATCTTTCCCAAACCATATTAAATATTCTTCGGAAAGACCATTCTAAACCTTATACCTACAAACAAATTGCTGCTAAACTTCAATTGGACGACCCTAGTAGCAGAAATCAAATTATAAAAAAACTTAAGGATCTTCAAGGAAAAGGCAGTATTCAAGAAATTGAAAGAGGCAAATACATTCTTACGCCTTCACAAAATTATTACACCGGTAAAGTCGATATAGCTGGACGTGGCCAAGGATATATTATTGTTGAAGATTTAGAAGATGACATTTACGTTAGCAGTAAAAATTTAAACAAAGCCTTAAACGGTGATATAGTTGAGGTTTACGTATTTAAACGCAAAAAAGGTGGTAAGACCGAAGGTGAAGTAACTAAAATTATTGAACGAAAACGAACCGAATTTGTTGGAACCATTCAAGTACAAGAAAATTTTGCATTTGTCGACGTAACCGATTATAAAATGTACACCGATATTTTTGTACCGAAAAACAATATAAATGGTGCCAAAAACGGAGAAAAAGTATTGGTGCTAATGGAAGAATGGCCAGCCAAAGCCGATTCTCCTCTAGGTAAAGTTATTAAAGTGTTGGGAATGCCAGGTGAACACAATACCGAAATCCACTCAATCCTCGCACAATATGGACTTCCGTATGAGTTTCCTGCTGAAGTTGAAGACTATGCAAACAAAATCGATACTTCCATAAAGGCTTCGGAAATAAAGAAACGTCGCGATATGCGCGATATTCTTACTTTTACGATAGATCCAAAAGATGCGAAAGATTTTGACGATGCCCTTTCTTTTCAAAAATTAGAAAATGGAAATGTCGAAATTGGAATTCACATTGCCGATGTTTCACATTACGTTACTCCCGGAAACGAACTCGATGACGAAGCGTATGAACGCGCAACCTCAGTTTACTTAGTAGATAGAGTGGTGCCGATGCTTCCGGAAATTCTTTCAAATAACGCTTGTTCGCTACGACCACACGAAGAAAAATATACTTTTTCAGCTGTTTTTGAAATGAATCAGAAAGCTGAAATTGTAAAGCAATGGTTTGGGAAAACGGTGACGCTTAGCGATACTCGTTTTGCGTATGAAGAAGCCCAACACATCATTGAAACAAATGTCACTTCGAGCGCAGTCGAGAAGTCTTTGAACCTCACTATTCCTTCAGACATTTCAATCACAGATACCGAATACACGGTTCAACCTGAAATTGCCGATGCTGTTTTAGAAATGGATAGGCTTGCTAAAAAGTTACGTTCAAGACGAATGCGAGCGGGTGCTATCTCTTTTGATAAAGTGGAAGTGAAGTTTATTTTGGACGAAAAAAGCAATCCTACAGGTGTTTACTTCAAAGAAAGTAAAGATGCCAATAAATTGATTGAGGAATTTATGCTTTTAGCAAATAGAAGTGTAGCTGAATTTATCGGAAAACAAAATCCTAAAAAGACATTCGTCTATCGAGTTCACGATGAACCAGATGATGAAAAAATTGCGGCTTTGGAAAATATTATCAGACGTTTTGGTTATAAACTAGATACCAAAGACCGTCATTCTACAGCAACTTCAATGAACAAACTTTTAAAAGATGTTCACGGTAAAAAAGAACAGAATTTAATCGATACCCTTACTATTAGAAGTATGAGTAAGGCTCTATATACTACTAATAATATAGGCCATTACGGTTTGGCGTTTGATTATTACACACATTTTACTTCACCAATTCGTCGTTATCCAGATATTATGGTGCATCGATTGTTGCAGCATTATTTAGACGAAGGAAAATCTGCTAATCAAGAAGATTACGAAGAAAGATGTTCACACAGTAGCGATATGGAAAACCTTGCTACAAGTGCAGAGCGTGATAGCATTAAATATATGCAAATCAAATACATGCAAGATCATCAAGACGAAGATTTCTTGGGTGTAATTTCTGGTGTAACTGAATGGGGAATTTATATTGAAATTATTTCAAACAAATGTGAAGGAATGGTCCGCTTACAAGATATGCAGGACGACCGCTATGACTTTGACAGGGACGAATACGCCGTTATTGGGCAACGTACCAAAAAAGTATATACACTCGGCGATGAAGTATATGTAAGAGTAAAAAATGCCGATTTAGTGAAGAAACACCTAGATTTTTCGATGTTAGGGCATCGTGAAGAAGCATAATTTTTAATTACAATTACGAATTTCTAAAAAGTACAAAACTTAAAAAGCTTTGTACTTTTTTTGCGTGGTGTTTTAACCGTCCAATTTACTAGATGATGCTTAGCATAATTTTCAATTTGAGACTAAAAGCGCTTATTCCCACAATCTCTCCCCTACAACTACATTATCTTTAAAAACTTTGTACTTTTACCCGACTATGTTTGACGGATTACTCTACGCAGCATTTTACGGATTTCTATTAGCCTTTGCTGTAGGACCAGTCTTTTTTACCTTAATAGAAACAGCTATTACAAAGGGTATTAGAGCGGCTATTTTCTTTGATCTGGGAGCATTATTTGCAGATATTGTTTTCATTCTCATTGCGTTTTACAGTACAAGTAGAATATTAGAACAGGTTAAAAACGACCCCGGACTTTTAATATTTGGCGGTGCAATACTTATAGCGTATGGTATTATTTCGTACATCCGTACCAATAAATCTATCTTTAAAATAGTTCGCGAACACTATGCGGTTAACGTTAAAAAGAATCTTGGCGGATTATTTTTAAAAGGATTTCTTCTAAATTTTGTAAATTTTGGTGTCTTAGCTGGATGGATTGGAGTGCTTATTATGGCAAATGCACTTACTACTTCAGACAATGGTATTTTTGTATTTGTTTCAACTGTTTTAATAGCTCTTTTTGTAACCGATTTATTAAAAATGGTTCTGGCCAAACGACTTAAAAATAAAATGACGCCACGTTTTATCTTCAAAACAAAAAAGTGGGTAAGTATTTTAATACTAGCTTTCGGCGTTTTACTACTGTTTCAAGGTATTTTCCCAAAAGGAATGGAAGCTGGTCTTGAACGAATTCCGGGGCAAGAACAACCTTTGGAAAAACCAATTCCACCTGTTGAAGTTCCACAATAAAAAAACCTAACAAGTTTCTAAAACCTGTTAGGTTAAGTAATGGTTGAGGCATCGAGCGGACTCGAACCGCTGTAGCAGCTTTTGCAGAGCTGAGCCTAGCCACTCGGCCACGATGCCCTAAATTCTCATCAAAGATTTTCTTTAATGAGAGTGCAAATATAAAATTTTAAGTTGAATTGAACCATTTTTATTGAAATTTAGCGTTTCATCTTCATGCTAACGCTAACTTCTGCTACATCACCACCAATAGGTGGGTTAACTTTTGCTACAGATACTTTCACTTCGCTTACCCTCTCAATTTTTTGTAATACCGAAGTCATTATCCGTCGTGCTACGTGTTCTAATAATTTAGATCGAGTAGCCATTTCGTCTTTTACAATAGTTTGCAATTGCACATAATCTACCGTGTCATGGAGCGAATCGCTTTTTGAAGCGTGCGATAAATCGGCTTTTACTTCTAAATTAACTATGTAATCGGAGCCAATTTTGCTTTCTTCTACTAAACATCCGTGAAAGGCATAAACACGTATGTTCTTTAATTTTATACTGTCCAATTTTTTATGTGTTGGTTTCCGAAGACAAAAGTAATATAAATGCACGCTACAGGTATCGATTCTTTCAAATTCCTTCAAATTCAGAAGTAGTAATTGTTCACTTTGCATAAAGCGCTTATTTGTTTATAATGAAATCCATTGCATGGTATTTTTTGGTAAATTTGCGCTCTCATAAATTCACATATGGAAAAAGAAGCTGCACCACTCAATTTTATTGAGCATATTATAGAAGATGACTTGCGAAATGGATATAAAAAAGAACAATTATGTTTCCGTTTTCCGCCAGAACCAAATGGTTACTTGCACATAGGCCATGCATCCTCAATTTGCTTAAATTTTGGTTTGGGTGAAAAATATAACGCTCCCGTAAATCTTCGTTTTGACGATACCAATCCTGCAAAAGAGGAGCAAGAATTTGTTGATGCCATAAAACGCGACATTTCTTGGTTGGGCTATGAATGGGCAACCGAATGTTATGCTTCAGATTATTTTCAACAGTTGTACGACTGGGCTGTAGCGATGGTTAAAGACGGAAAAGCCTATGTAGATTCACAAACTTCTGAAGCCATTGCAGAACAAAAGGGAACTCCAAATACGCCCGGAAAACCAAGTCCGTTTAGAGATCGTTCTGTTGAAGAAAACCTCGATTTGTTTGAAAAAATGAAGAACGGCGAAACCAAAGAAGGAGAACACGTGCTTCGCGCAAAAATAAATATGGAATCGCCAAATATGTTAATGCGCGATCCTGTTATGTATCGAACCGTAAACAAATCGCACCACCGTACAGGAACAGAATGGAAAATATTCCCGATGTATGATTGGACACACGGCGAAAGCGATTATATCGAACAAGTATCACATTCCTTTTGTACGCTCGAATTCCTGCCGCACAGAGAGCTTTACGATTGGTTTTTAGACCAAGTGGTCGATAAGGATAAATTGCGCCCTAAACAGCGCGAATTTGCTCGAAGAAACTTAAGTCATACAGTAGTGAGCAAACGAAAACTGGCCCAATTAGTATCGGCAGGAATCGTAACTGGCTGGGATGATCCGCGTATGCCTACAATTTCTGGTTTGCGTAGAAGAGGTTATACTCCAGAATCTATTAAAAACTTCGCAGATAGTATTGGCGTTGGAAAGCGTGAAAACTTGATTGATGTTTCGCATTTAGAATTTAATGTGCGTGAAGATTTAAATAAGAAAGTCCCACGTATTATGGTTGTTCTAGATCCTGTAAAGCTAATAATAGATAATTATCCAGAAGGACAAACTGAAATGCTTGAAGCCGAAAACAATCAAGAAGATGAAAGCGCAGGAAACAGGGAAGTTCCTTTTTCAAAAGAATTGTTGATTGAAAGAGAAGACTTTAAAGCAGAAGCAAATCGCAAGTTTTTTAGATTGACTATCGGAAAAGAGGTTCGTCTTAAAAATGCCTATATTATTAAAGGCGAAAGTGTAGTGAAAGATGCCAACGGTAACATCACTGAAATTCACTGTACCTACGATCCAGATAGTAAAAGTGGAAGCGGTTCTGAAGCTTCACTTAGAAAAGTAAAGGGAACTTTGCATTGGGTGTCTGCAGCACACGCCTTGCCTGTTGAAGTTCGTTTGTACGACCGACTTTTTACTGAAGCATCGCCAGATACCAATAAAGAAAAGGATTTTATGGAATTTGTAAATCCAAATTCGTTAGAGGTTATTACGGGTTATGCAGAACCGAGTATTAAAGATTCGCAACCTGAAGATAAATTCCAATTTCAACGTTTGGGCTATTTTGTAGTAGATAGAGATACTACTGCCGATAATATTGTATTTAATCGTACAGTGCCTTTACGCGACTCTTGGGCGAAACTTTCGTAGTAATATAAGTATTATCTATTTCCTTTTTTCGCTTTAAAACTAGTTAAAACGGCTTTTACGGTGTGATCTTTCAGTATTCGTCGTGGGGTTGAAAATCCATGGGTTCTAACCGATGAACTTATCCAAAAATACTTGTCTTTGGTAGGAAACGATTTGTGCATTATATCGTAATCTGTATAATTTGATGAAATAGCCAAATTAGGCTGTTCTTCAAGGATTTTCGCTATTTTTTCAAGTACGATATTTCGTTTTTCTGCAGTCATTTCTGTTAAGCCATATGGCAAATAATAACTCGTTCTAAATCCCGCAGCAGAGAATATTGATAATGCCTCTGGATAACGTGTTTCAACAAGCACTTTCTCCAGAGGATATTTTTTTTCTAAAAATAATTTAGTCAGTTTTTGAAGTATTTCTTCTTTATTATCAAAATTCAAATTCTTTATATCCAACCACATATAGGGCTTTTCTTTAGAATTTATAAAGGACAGGTATTTTTCTAAATTCAAATTAATTGAAGGAGCTGGCGGATGGGTTACGTCCAGAATATTTTTTTGAGCATCGTAAACTAAATCCAACTCAACGCCTTTAAAATATTTTAATGCACTTTCCAACTTTTCAGTGCTATTTACCCGATGAGCCCAAATTTTGTCGTAATAACCAAGATATTCTATTTTGTAAGGGGAATAACGATATAACGTTCCCAATAGCAGTACGGAAAGAAATACAATAACAAGAACAATAATTCTTTTACCTGTTATCATAATCCTCCTGCTTTTTATGTCTATTTATCCACCTGGTTCGTTCTTGAAAACCTTGATTAAAAACACTTCGAGTGCTATCTATTAAGTTAAATTGTATGTTGCTCAATTCTGAAAAACTATGGATAAAATCTTCCAAATTATACCTTCTGTTTGAATAGCTTTTTACTTCTGAAAATGTTGAAATTTGGTTCTTGTATTCAGATGATAACCAGACTATAAACGGGATTTCGTGCATTGGGGGAGTCGCAAAGTATTCGTTATGGCCCATTAAATCCATCGTGTCGTACACTTCATCGCCGTGATCTGAAAAATAAACAACATAGCTCGGTTTGTTTTCTTTTCGCACCGTTTCAATTATTTCCCTTACTACAAAATCATTGTAGCGGATGGCATTGTCGTATTCATTAATAATGTTTTTATTAGATGCATTTGAGAACGCCGTTTCAACAGGTTTTCCATTAAAATAAGCAAACTGTTCGGGATATCTCTTTTTGTAGTCGCTATGCGTTCCGATAAGGTGAATAAAAATCATCTTTTTAGACTCTTTTTGATTCAAAATACTTTCAAGTTTTGGGAATATATTTTCGTCATAAATATTGCTAGTATAATCGTCTGTGGCTAATAAGAACTTTTGATCTGCTGCATTCCCAATTAAGGTTGACATGCTTTCGTGAAGCCCCACAGGGCGTTGATTCGATAACCAATAGGTTGTAAATCCTGCCTGATTTGCCAGCTGAACAACCGAGGCATTTTCCTCTTTATTTGGTTCAGTATAATCTGAAAGGGTCAGAATTTTATCGAGTGCCAGGATTGTGTGAACATTGGGTGTTATAACGTCGTTAAAAACAATTAATTCGTCTTGTATTTCGGTTAGTAGGGGGTTGGTTTCACGTTCGTATCCATAAAGTTGCATATGCAATCGGGAGGTCGATTCGCCTATAATTACAACATAGGTTTGCGGAGTTTCTAGCGTAGAAGTGACTTCTAAAATTTCACTTTCACTTTTCGCTAATGTCTTTTTTAAAATAGCTTTTGTGGCTTGATAATCTGAATAGGAAGCGACGCTAGTGTAAATAATATTATGCTCGCTAAACTTCTTATGTATCACAAAGGCCGCCAATATTATAGTAAAGATTAAAAGAAACTTCCATTTTATGTCTTTCACTCGTTCTATCAGCAGTGGATTTATTTTTCGTTTTAACACAAATGGTAGCACTACAATCCAAGGAATAAATAATATTCCTGCAAGAAGTAATACTGGGGTATCTAAGTAATAACTCAAAAACTCTTTCGACTCTTCTGTGTTTGTTTCAAAAATTACAAACAATGCAGATCCGCTTAACTTTACGCCATAATGATAATAGAAGGTGAGTTTTATAAACGCTAAGGCAGAAAGTAAAAAGCTTGCAATTATCAAAAACCACTTTTGAATCCGGGTGTTCGATATTAGGATGTACGTACAAAATACAATAGCTGAAAAGAGCCCAAAAGCTATCACTTCTTTTAAAAATGGTTTGAAATACGGAATTAAGAACCAGCCTGCAATTGTTACAACTACGAGCGGATAAAAAAGTATGAAACCGAAGTTTCTAAAAAGTGTTTTGATGATTTTCAAACTTTTGATGAATTGGAAAAATCAAAGTTACTATCATTTTGATGATTTTTGGTTTCTATTTATTGATGATTATCTCGTAACCACTTCTATCAAATAATATATTTATCGTTTTATCGATTAGAATTGACCTTTATTTCTATTTTTTATGATTATCTTGGGTAAGGTAATAGATTATTAACCACTTATTAACAACAACAGGAAGCTTCGTTATGTATCTTTGACATTATTAACTAAATATAATTGAAACTATGACATCAAATACAGGACAGACTTTAGTAGCCTTATTAACAGGAGCAATAATTGGAGCAGGAATCGGAATTCTTTATGCGCCAGATAAAGGGTCAAACACCCGCGATAAACTTAGTAAAGAAGCTAAGAAAACTCAAAAAAAATTAAACCAGCAGCTAAAAGAAACTACGCACAACCTTAGTGAAAAAGCACAAACTGCTCGCGTTAGTTTTGAGGAAAAATTGAATGAAACACTTTCTTCTGCAAGCTATAAAGCCGATGAAATTTTATTGGCAATGGAAGATAAATTGGAAGCGTTAAGAAAGCAAAACGCTAAACTTCAAATAGATTCTTCTAAAGGGAAAACCACAGCATAATAATGTTCGACGACCTTACAAAAAGTTTACACGATGTAACAGATAAAATTGAAGATTTCGGGCTGAGTACTGTTGAGTATTACAAACTCCGCTTGTTTAAATCGTCAATGAAAGGAGCTATTTCATTGGTCAATCTACTTGTTTTTGGTAGTTTGTCACTGTTTGTTTTGCTCTTCCTTTCCATTGGCGCTGCAATGTGGTTAGGGACATTTTTTGAAGAAGGTTATGTTGGTTTCCTATTGATTGGTGCACTTTACGGAGTAGCCCTAATCTGTATGTTTGTTTTTGGAAGGAAAATTATTGAAAGAAAAATGCTTCAAAAATCTTCTGGACTGTTTTATGATGAAGACGATATAGATCCTAAAGAAGCAGCACAGCGAGAAATTGCCGATTTTGTAGCAAGGAGAAAAGAGGAAACAATATTGAATGATACATTAGAGGAGGAAACTGTTTCAAGATAATTTTTGAAATAAATGAATTGTTCCACTTTACTTTTAAAAATAAATTTAAATACGGATGAAACGATATAGCACTTTTGAAGAAATCGAAAGGGATTTAAAATATCTTCGACTTAAAAAGAAGATTGATAGAGAGGAAGTTAAACTCGGTGTGAAACAAAGTCGAGAAATGATTAAAGAAACTCTTTCCCCTGTAAATATTGTAGCTAACGTCGTAGGGTCTATTGTGAAAAAAGCCTTTGTGCTTAAAGTTGTAGATGTCTTGATAGGCAGTACAATGAAGAGGAAATAACATTAAACCTTAATTGGTTTACCACAAGAATTACCAGATCTTTCCCGAATCAAAACCAAACCGTCTTGAATAAAATTCAAGACGGTTTATTATTTTAAGATTATTCGCAAATGCCGTCTGTTGTACAGCTTTGTCCTTGGGTAACCTCTAATTTTGTTTCTGGATTTTGCTTTCTCCATTCAGCAAAAGCTACTTTTAAATTTTCTAAAAAGGCTTGTGCAGGTTGTGCTCCAGAAACTCCATATTTTCTATCTATTACAAAAAATGGAACTCCTTGCACTCCAACTCGCTGGGCTTCTTGAATGTCTTGATTAACTAAGGTTGCATATTTTTCATCCGAAAAAATTGTATTAATTTCTGCTTCATCTAATCCAATATCTTTTCCTAATTGAACTAAGGTAGCTTTATCGGCAATGTTTTTTCCTTCAGTGAAAAACGCACGGAATAACCTTTCTTCGGCTTCGTTGCCTAAAGCTTTTGTTTTTGCAAGCTGTATTAGTTTGTGGGCATTTAGCGAATTTACCATTACCGCCTTGTCAAAATTATATTCTAAACCCACTTGTTTTGCAGATTGAGTAACATTTTCAAGCATTCCTTTTACTTGTTCTGGACTCATATTTTTACGCGTCACCAGATAATCGTGATAGCTTTCTTCTGCTATTTCAGGAATGGAAGGGTCTAACAAGAAGCTTTTCCAAACTACGTCAATATGCTTTTTATATTCAAATTGTTCAAGTGCAGTTTCAAAATTTCTTTTTCCGATATAGCAAAATGGGCACATTACATCGCTCCAAATTTCTACTTTCATTTTGTTTTCCATTGTTGTTTTATTTATTGAATTAACTTTTTATTCTTACCAGTTTCTAACCGAATTAACTCCATCATTAAAATAATTCTGATAGTCGAAAACCCTGATTTTTCGTAAGTTGGTAAAGATACGACTGCTTTTAAGTATTGTCTAAACTCTACTTTGATTTAACCTTTATTTGACTATTTTTAATAGAAATTGAAGGGTATTTGATAGGATTTAAATAGATATGATTTTTTATTGAATCAGAAACGTTTTAAAATTTCGGCTGTTCCAACGCCTAATTCGTGTTTAGAGCCGTTGTTCTTCAAAACGGTTTCAATTGCACCTATAGTTGCGAGTAAATCCGCTTTGTTTACGGATCCCATATGTCAAATTCTAAAGTATTTGGTTTTTAGTTCGGGCAACAGACCTCCTGCGAATATAATGCCTTGCTGATTTGTTTCTTTTAGAAAAGTAGCTGCGTCTATTTTACTCGGATATAAGGGTGCTGTCAAGGTGTTTGAAGCTACTGCTTCATTTTTAGACAATAACTCCAGTCCAAGGGCTCTAATTGCCGCACGCATCGCTTTGCCAGCTCTTTGGTGTCGGGCAAAGCGATTGTTTAAGCCTTAGTTGACAATAAGCTGTAAACTTTTCTCTAAAGCCATTATCAGATTAACGGGTGGCGTACCAAAATACGAAGCTTGTTTGTTTTCATAAGCCTTCATTATCGGCAGCCAATTAGCCCAATCGCCATAGTAATTAGCAACGGGATTTTTGCGCTGTTCAAAGGTTTTCATTGCATTTTGTGAGGCAACTAAAAGAGCCAAGCCAGGAGGCACGCCAACTGCTTTTTGCGAGGCGGTGACTACCACATCAATTCCCCAGGCTTCTTGTTTAATTTCTTCACCAGCAACAGAACAAACTCCATCGAGAACCGTGAGCACATTGTGTTTTTTACCTAAGGCGCCTATGCTTTTTGCATTGTTTAAAACGGCTGTTGAAGTATCAACATGAGTGAAGGTTAAAAGTTTATACTTTTTGGATTTCAGTTGTTCTTCGATGAGATCCATAGGGACAATGTCGCCCACTTGTGCTTCAAGTATATCGACATCGGCGCCGTATCGTTTTAGGATTTCAGCAAAGCGAAGTCCGAAGTATCCTGTAGAGATTACAAGCGCTTTATCGCCAGTTTCAATAAGGTTTGCCGCTGCCATATCCATTGCCAGTGTTCCTGTGCCTGCTACGATGAAGGCTTGTCCAGATTCACTTTGACAAACCGCTTTCAACAATTTGAGACTATTCGAAAAAACACTTATAAAGTCGGGGTTAACGTGGCTCGGAGTGGGAACAGCCATGGATAGCATAACTTCACTTTCAAATTCTATGGGACCTGGAATCATTAATAGTTTTCTCGATTTCATCTCTATTGTTTTAATTGTTGTTATTCAATTTCCTTGTACGGTGAGCGAAGCTTAAGCAGCTAAATTCGAATGAATACAGTAGAGTAAACTGGTTAGAAAATGGACTGATATTTCAGAAAAATTGTTCACTACTCTGTTTTATAAAATTTACAATGGTTTAAAATGAATTTCGACATTTGGTAGTCTGGTTGATTCGCTTTTTCCGGAGACTAATATCAATAACAATTTACTGTTGTTCAGAGATGTAATTCTTGAAGTAATTTTCCCATCAACTGATAATTCTATATACTTATCTTCAGGTTGATATTTCCAAAACCCTGTTCGTACTGTACCGTCATCTTCAATTATTGCTAAACTACCATTTTCTTTGAATAAAAGGTCAAAATCTTTGGCTCCGGGCATTTGTACTATTTTCTCAGAACCCATCATTCCAAATTCAATTTCCCATTGCTTGCTTAAAACGGTTGCTACTTCCGACTCGGTCAATTTTACGTTTTGAGCGAACAGGGAAACATTAACCCCAATCAACAATCCAAGAAAGCATAAGAAGTTTTTCATTTATTAAAAAGGGTTTACTTTAAGTCATTAGGTGGTGGTGGAATAAACTTATATTTTCTGAATACAGGATCAGTTTTTTCTAAATACGATCTATACCCACTTAAAAACCAATCTATTATTGATTTAGATTTATATATAAGTTTTGTGTTGCTGTAGAAAGGGTTACCATCTTTTAGGGTAATAATTGTAGTTAACACAAAGTAGTAATTGGCTCGATTAAAGTCTTCATTAGTTCTTTTTGGCAATGCTTTAAAGGCAAATAGCGTCAATTGTAATTCGTCCGGTTTATCTGCAGGGAAAAAGATAGGGAGTATGTGGTTTTCAGAAATTAGGTCATTAAACGTTAATTTTTCACCAGCATTAAGCTGTTCCAGAATTTGAAAATCAGTATCGGCTATGTTGAATTTTTCAGAAAATTTTGCTGCATTTAAAGGTTGGGCCAGTGAGTATACTGCACGACTAACATCATTATTGATTTTATCGAATTCATTTTGAGTAAAGTCTTGAGCATAAATATTTACTGTAAAAAGCAACTGTAAAACTAGAAGCAGGGTTTTCATATAAAATCTATATTGGGGCTTATTTTAGTACTCAACAGTAAAATTACTGATAACAATTTGTTAGTAACACTTGAAAAAATATACTTTTCCAATAAAGCAGCCTCTATTTTTTAAACTCTACAAGTACATAATGTGTGGAGAACTTAGCGCTTACTTTTATTATTCAAAATTCAGCTCTACCGGTTTTTAAAACGAAAGTTTATTCCTATAATAATTTGTGTCTTGAACTCAGCAAAGTTTTATTATTCCCAAATGTTTGGTCTTTCAATTTTCATTGCTCTTAAATACGACAGGAATTGCCCAGCGTGAACCGATTCGTGATATCCAATTCGTAATAAATAATTTACAAGAACTTTTTTATTACCATTTCCAGGATGAACAATTGTAGTTTGTTGTAATTCTGTATCAGAAAATTGTTTAATACTTTCTAAAAATGTATTTCTATAAGGTTCAGCAAATTTAATTTCGTCTGCAACACTTATGAACGGTCGATTTTTCCACGGTGTTTTGTAATTAGACATATCTCCTTGATTAATAATAATATTCCAGCCATAATCAGCTTCTAAAACGTGTCTAATAATTTCTGATGAACTCATTGCTTTTTTGTCTGGTTTCCAATTATAGAACTTCTCAGGTAATCCATTCCAAAGTTTTATGCTTCGTCTTCGTATTTCTGAGAAATTTAAAATTATTAATTCAGATTGATTCATTTTTTTGTTTTACTTGCTTGATTTTGTTAAAATTAATACGTTTTGCTTGTGTTGGTAAACGGTTTAAGCACCTAACAAATAAATAAAAATTTCGAGGGGGGATTATTTCCTTGTCAGTTTGATTTTCGTTTTTTTTGAAATAACATTTGCCAAAATTCCATAATTTATTATACCATTCAGAATCAGATTTTTATCGACTTTATCTTTTATGCACCTTTTTTTAAATTGTTGCCAACATAGTCATAAACGTAGTTCTAAAAAGCATAATGTCTTATATATACATCTTAAACGCCCTACTATTTTAGTGTTCTACTCGTTAAATGTACCACAATCTTCAAAACAATCCTAAAACCTATTGTTTTTTCATAATACCATCAAGGCCTGTGCAAGAATATTCAGCTTTTTTATTCTTTTAGTCCAGCAGGGAAAAGTGCGCTATTTTTGATAATATTGGTATGTACTTACCTTAAATTCTCTGCAGTCAATCCATTTTAAAACATAAAAAAACCGCCTCAATTTTCATTCGAGGCGGCTGTATTTAATTATGTTTTTGAATCCTTAATAGGTAAGGTCTTCACCTTCTTCAGGCCTTGGAGGTGCTTGACGCTTGGGTCGCTTTTTGGCTTCGATGCCTTTTTTGGCGTTTTGCTTTTTCATTTCCTCGCCAATTTGATTACTCGCTACAAAAGAAGCAATCATATCGTTTAGCATATTGCTACCCGCTTGTGGGGAGTTTGGCAACAGAATTAGGTTGGTGTTGGTCTCTTCTCCAATAGACTGTAAAGTGTCGTAATGTTGTGTCACTACAATCAGGGCAGAGGCTTCTTGAGAATTAATACCAACGTTGTTTAATACATCGACACTTTCTTCTAGTCCACGTGCAATTTCGCGACGTTGGTCTGCAATACCTTGACCTTGTAATCGCTTGCTTTCAGCCTCGGCGCGTGCTTTGGCTACAATTTTAATTCGTTCCGCTTCGGCTTCATATTCTGCTGCAACCTTTTCACGTTCTGCAGCGTTAATTCGATTCATCGCTGCTTTTACTTGAATGTCTGGGTCAATATCTGTTACTAGCGTTTTGATAATATCGTATCCATATTCGCTCATTGCCTCGTTGAGTTCCGACTTAACCGCGATGGCGATATCATCTTTTCGCTCAAAAACATCGTCCAATTTCATTTTTGGAACTTCGGCACGCACCACATCAAATACATAAGAAGTAATCTGATCGTGCGGATTTTCAAGCTTATAGAAAGCATCATAAACCTTCATTCTCAATACTTGAAATTGAACAGAAATCTTGAGTCGCACAAAAACATCATCTTTTGTTTTCGTTTCAACAATTACATCTAACTGCTGAATTTTCAGGTTTATACGTCCTGCAATTCTGTCAATTAAAGGAATTTTAAACTGTAATCCAGAGTTTCTCATACTCTGAAATTTCCCAAATCGTTCTATAATAGCCGCAGTTTGTTGCTTTACTGTGAAAAATGCACCTAGCAGAATAAACAATCCAAGTAGTAATAGTGGCACTAAAATGACATAACCCATACACTTAATTTTTAATGATAATTATAAGTTGATTAAGATACAAAAACTAAGTAATTATTACCCTATTGTTTCAATGGCCTTTTCAATACGTGAAATACCTTCTTCTTTCCCTAAAATAGCTAGAATATCAAACACGTCTGGACCTTTCATTTCGCCTACTAACGCCAATCGCAATGGCATCATAACTTTTCCAAAGCCAATATTTTCTGAAGTAATCCAACCTTTTACAGCTTCAGATAGCTTTACGCTTGAAAAATCATCGGTTTCCGAGAGTATATCAATCACTTTATGAAGCAATTCAGGAGTTTCGGGTTTAAATGCTTTAGCAGCAGCTTTATCATCATAATTTTGTGGGGCTTCAAAAAAGAAACTTCCTTGTTCCCACAAATCACTTACAAAGCTCGCGCGCTCTTTTAAAAGTGAAACTATTGTAGTTAGATTAGGACCTTCGACTCCGCTTAGCACAAGTTCGGTCGAAATCTTTTTTTCTTCTAACAACCTTGAAAAATCCGCAGCTAGCTGAGCATCATCCAACTGCTGAAAATACTGATTCTGGAACCATTTTGTTTTCTCTGGATCAAATTTAGCACCTGCTTTATTTACGCGACTTAAATCGAATTCCTGAATCAATTGGTCTAAACTGAAAATTTCTTTTTCGGTTCCTGGATTCCAACCCAAGAAGGCAAGCATATTTATAACTGCTTCTGGCAAATAGCCGTCTTCGCGATAACCAGAAAACACGTCTCCATCGCTAGTTTTCCATTGAAGCGGGAATACTGGGAAGCCCATTTTATCGCCGTCTCGTTTGCTTAATTTTCCGTTGCCCGTAGGTTTTAAAATTAATGGTAAGTGCGCAAATTTAGGAGCGTCCCAACCAAAAGCGCGATACAATAAAACGTGTAATGCCAATGAAGGCAACCATTCTTCGCCTCGAATTACGTGGGTGATTTTCATTAAATGGTCGTCCACAATATTTGCTAAGTGGTAGGTTGGCATACCGTCGCTTTTAAAAAGCACTTTATCGTCAAGAATGTTGGTTTCTACCTGCATTCCGCCACGAATCATATCTTTTAAAAATAGCGTTTCGTTTTCAGGCGATTTAAACCGAATTACATATTCCTCGCCATTGGCAATTTTTTGCTGTGTTTCTGTTTCTGAAAACACCAAGGAGTTTTTCAATTTTAATCGGTTGTGCCAATTGTAGATAAAAGTTTTTCCTTTGGCTTCGTGATCAGCTCTATGTGCATCTAACTCTTCTGCCGTGTCAAAGGCATAATACGCATCTCCAGATTCAAGTAGCTTATCGGCGTACTGCTTGTAAAGCTCTTTCCGCTCACTTTGTCGATAGGGGCCATAGTCTCCACCTCCTGCGAAATGGGAAGTCTTAGGGCCTTCATCGAAAGGTATGTTCAACCAATTTAAAGCCTCTACGATGTATTCTTCTGCGCCTTCAACAAAACGATTTTGGTCTGTATCTTCAATTCGCAATAGAAAATCACCTCCGTGTTTTTTTGCAAACAAGTAATTGAACAATGCGGTTCGGACACCTCCAATATGCAACGGTCCTGTGGGGCTTGGGGCAAAACGTACTCTAACTTTTTGTGGCATAACTATTTCCTGCGCAAACAGGCGTGTTTTTGAATGGTTAAACTTGTTGCAAAGGTACAATTCTATGTGCGCTTTTTAAAGTAATTCCTTTTCAGGCTTCCTATCATATTTGGGACGATTTTTGCAACGTTGTAAGAAGGGATATTTATTGTATTTTTAGCTCCCTTTAAAATAGGCCTTTAGGATTTATTCACCTTGTGGAATAATGATTAACTTGAAAATTTTGCAGGTTTAACTTCCTGTGCTTGAAAATATTTATGAGCAACTTTAGTGTCATCCAGCAAAAACTGGAAGCGTTTATTAGAAAGTACTATACCAATGAGCTTATCAAAGGAGCTATCCTTTTTTTCGCCATCGGGTTGTTGTATTTTTTGATGACGCTGCTCGTTGAATATTTCCTCTGGCTCAGCCCATCCGGAAGGCGATTGTTGTTTTGGACTTTCGTGATTGTTGAACTAGCCCTATTTCTTCGGTTTATTGTTTTTCCGCTGGCGAAACTGTTCAAATTCCGAAAGGGAATAAATTATGAAGATGCTTCTCGAATAATTGGTAATCATTTTCCGCAGGTAAGCGATAAGCTGCTGAATGTTATTCAATTAAATCAAAACCCGCATCAAAGTGAACTGCTTGCGGCCAGTATTGACCAGAAAGCTGTTGAACTTCAACCAGTGCCTTTTCAAAGTGCTGTAAACTTTAAAAAGAATGCCAAGTATTTAAAATATGCGGCTATTCCTGTTTTTATATTTATACTTTTTAGCACCTTAGGCGATGTTAACATTTTTTCCTCAAGTTATACCCGTGTTGTGCAATACGACACCGCTTTTGAACCTCCCGCGCCATTTTCGTTTATCGTAATGAATGACGAATTACACGCTATAGAGGGAAAACCTTTCAAATTACAAGTACGAACCGATGGCACCACAGTTCCAGAAAGCGCTAGTATCCTTTTTAATGGCGAAACCTATTATATGCAGCAAAATGGGCCAGGTTTGTTTGAATATACCTTTCAACAGCCCGACGAACCTATCGACTTTAGATTTAAAGCCAATAAAGTGAATTCAAGAAACTATATCCTGGATGTTGTAAAAACGCCTTCGCTTTTGAATTTTGAAATGTTGCTCGATTATCCGAGCTATACCAATAAAGCAGACGAAGTTTTAAAAGGAAATGGAAACGCAGTAGTGCCCGAAGGAACAAAGGTGAAGTGGAAAATCGCGACCAAAAATACAAATGCGGTTAATTTGAAAACAGCCGATACTTCCTTTTTATTCACTTCGAATGGAACGGACTTCAATTTTGAAAAGGGAATCTATACGAAACTAGATTATGCAATTACTACTTCAAATGAAAACTTGGTGGATTACGAAAATTTAGCATTTACGCTTAATGTAATCAAGGATCAATTTCCTGAAATTGACGTGCAATCAAAAACCGACAGTACCAATAGCCAACGCATCTTTTTTCTAGGTCGTGTTTCTGATGACTATGGGCTTACAAAACTTCGAGTTGTATATTATCCTGAAGGTGACGAAAAAAATGCGATGTTTGAATCGTTACCTGGAAGTAGAACTAATTTTGATCAATTCACTTTTGTTTTCCCAGGAAATCTCGAATTGGAAGATGGGGTTTCGTATGAATATTATTTTCAGGTGTTTGACAATGATGCTATTCATAATTTTAAATCGTCTAAATCTGGAATTTATTCTTTTCGAAAGTTAACTACAGATGAGATTGAAAACGAACAACTTCAAAACCAACACAAGGCCATTCAAGGCATGGATAAGTCTTTGGAGGAAATGAAACAGGATCAAAAGGTTTTGGACGAAATTTCTAGAAATCAGAAGGAGAAGAATGAATTGAATTTCAACGATAGAATAAAACTTGAGAACTTTATCCAAAGGCAACAGCAGCAAGAGGAGATGATGAAGGATTTTTCAAAGAAGCTAAAAGAAGACCTTAAAAACTTTCAACCCGAAAATAAAGATCAAGACCCGTTTAAAGAACAACTTGAGAAACGTTTGGATGAAAATGAAGAGCGGCTTAAGGAGAATGAAAAACTACTTGATGAGCTCGAAAAACTTCAGGATAAAATTCAAATGGAAGAACTGACTGAAAAACTTGAGAAGCTATCGAAACAAAATAAAAATCAAGAAAGAAATCTTGAGCAGTTACTTGAACTTACCAAACGTTATTACGTAGAAAAGAAAGCTGAAAAACTTGCTGAGGAGTTATTCAAGTTGGGTGAGAAGCAGGAAAAACTTTCTGAGAAGTCTGAAGAAGAAAACACCAAGGAAGCTCAAGAAGAACTCAACCAAGCTTTTGAAGAGTACAAAGAGCAGATGAAAGAATTACAAGAGGAAAATGAAACTTTAAAAAAGCCTCTCGATATTCCACAAGACAAGCCTGCCGAAGAAGAGGTTGATGAGGAGCAGGAAAAAGCTACTGATAAATTAGAAGAGCAAGACGCCAAGGGAGCTTCTGAAAGTCAAAAGAAGGCTGGAAAGAAGATGAAGCAAATGAGTCAAAAAATGCAACAGCAAATGATGTCTGGCCAAATGGAAACATTAGATGAGGACGTTAAAATGCTTAGACAGATCCTCGATAATCTCGTGGTATTCTCTTCCCGTCAGGAAGATTTAATGGAAAAATTTAAATCGATTAACTACGGGAATCCAGTTTTTGGTAAGTTGCTTAATGTTCAGAATGAATTAAAAGTCAACTTTGAACATGTTGACGACAGTTTGTTCGCCCTATCACTACGTCAACCGTTATTGGGAGATGAAATCAATTCAAAACTTACTGATATACAGTATAATATTGAAAAGTCTTTAGACCGGTTGGCTCAAAACAATACAAGGCAAGGTGTTGGTAATCAACAATATACAATGATGGGTTCCAATGATTTAGCTGTACTTCTTGATGAGCTATTAGGAAATATGCAAATGCAGATGCAAATGGCCTCAGGTTCTGGTTCTGGTTCTGGTGAAGGTCCGCCTAGTCCGGGTTCTGGAAGTGGAGGAGGGTTTCAACTCCCTGACATTATTAAGAAACAGGAAAGCTTAAGTGAAAAAATGGAGGAAGGTTTGCAAAAAGGTGAGAAAGGCAAGGGTGAAGGAGAAGGTCAAGGAGAAGGTCAAGGTGAAGGAGAAGGTCCAGGTGAAGGTCAAGGTGAAGGAAGTGAAGGCGAAGGGGGTGATGGCAAGGATGGCAAGGATGGCAAAAACGGCCAGCAACAAGGAGGTAAAGAGGGTGAAGGTGTCAGTGGAGATAACGAGGGCATGAATGGCGAATTATTTGAAATTTATAAACAGCAACAATTACTTCGTCAGCAATTGCAAGACAGGCTGAATCAAAGTGGTGTTAAAGGAATCGGTGCCGAACTTCTTAAAAAGATGGAAGGAATCGAGCAACAATTGTTAGACAAAGGTTTCAATAAAAATACGCTACAGGATATGTTAAATCTAAAGCACGAACTTTTAAAGTTAGATGAAGCTGTTTTGGAGCAAGGACAGGAAAGTAGAAGAGAGGCTCAAACCAATAGAAAATCGTTTAGAAACGATGCAACCTTGAGCCCTGAGGAAATTAAAAATTATTTTAATACTACTGAAATTTTAAATCGCGAGGCTTTACCTTTGCGCCAGGACTATAAGATTAAGGTTCAAGATTATTTTAAAAACGCAAATGATTGATTTTTCTTTCGATACCGAATTCGAACTTCAAGAGCAAGATCGCTTAAAAGATTGGATAGCTAACACAATTAATTCTGAGGGTCTCGAACTCGGGGAAATTAGTTATGTGTTTTGTGATGATGATTACCTTCATAAATTGAATGTAGAGTTTCTCGGACACGATACCTTAACAGACATCATTAGTTTTGATTATGGAATGGGTAGACAGGTGAATGGTGAAATTTTTATTTCGGTTGAGCGTGTTGCTGAAAATGCAATAACTTATAATGTCCCTTTTGAAAAGGAACTTCATAGAGTAATTATTCACGGCATTCTTCATTATTGTGGTTATAAGGATAAAACCAGTGACGAGGAGAATAATATGCGTTTTTTAGAAGACAAAGCAATGTCTAAATTGGGGTTTGACTATTCTTAGATTTGTGTTAAACTTGTTTATCTCCAGATAATTATCGTACTTTTGTGTCCTTTTTTTATCATCCTAGTGGAATTAATTGTTCCACGTGGAACAATTTAAATTTATACCGATGTTTTCCAAAGAATATGATGTAATTGTAGTAGGTGGTGGTCACGCAGGTTCCGAAGCAGCAGCAGCTGCAGCTAACTTGAGTTCAAAAACATTATTGGTTACCATGAACTTACAGTCTATTGCTCAAATGAGCTGTAATCCCGCTATGGGTGGTATAGCCAAAGGCCAGATTGTTCGCGAAATTGATGCCTTAGGCGGTTATAGCGGTATTGTTTCAGATAAAACAGCCATTCAGTTTAAAATGCTTAATAAGTCTAAAGGGCCTGCTATGTGGAGCCCAAGAGTTCAAAGCGACCGAATGCGGTTTGCTGAAGCTTGGCGATTGCAATTGGAAAGTTTGCCTAATCTTGATTTCTATCAAGAAATGATTTCGGGTATTATTGTTGAAAATAGAGTGGTAAAAGGAGTTAGAACTTCGCTTGGATTAGAAATCCGTGCCAAAGCTGTTGTGCTTACTAATGGAACTTTTTTAAATGGCTTGATTCATATTGGCGATAAACAATTTGGTGGGGGTAGAGCTGGCGAATCTGCTTCTACTGGAATTACCAAGGATTTAACCGATTTAGGTTTTGAAGCTGGCAGAATGAAGACTGGTACGCCTCCTCGTGTTGATGGTCGTTCTTTAGATTTTTCTAAAATGATTGAACAACCAGGAGATGAAGTTCCTGAAAAGTTCTCTTTTCTGGATGCGACTAAACCACTCACAAAACAAAGATCTTGTTACATTACGCATACAAGTTTGGAAGTTCATGATCTTTTACGCGAAGGTTTTGATAGGTCGCCAATGTTTAATGGGGCTATTCAAAGTTTAGGTCCGAGATATTGTCCGTCAATTGAAGATAAAATAAATCGTTTTGCAGATAAGGATAGACATCAAATTTTTGTTGAACCAGAAGGTTGGGATACGGTAGAGTGTTATGTAAATGGCTTTTCTACTTCCTTGCCCGAAGATGTTCAATTTAAGGCTTTGAGTCGTGTTGCGGGATTTGAAAATGTTAAGTTTTTCCGTCCGGGATATGCTATTGAATATGATTTTTTCCCACCTACACAATTAAAACATACACTCGAAACTAAGTTGGTTTCTGGATTGTATTTCGCTGGTCAGATTAATGGAACTACTGGCTATGAAGAAGCAGCTTCACAAGGATTAATGGCTGGATTTAATGCGCATTTAAAAATTCGTGAAAAGGATCCGTTTATTCTTCGGAGAGATGAAGCGTATATTGGTGTTTTAATCGATGATTTAATTACTAAAGGTACCGAAGAGCCGTATCGAATGTTTACTTCAAGGGCGGAATATAGAACTTTGTTGCGCCAAGACAATGCCGATTTCCGTCTTACTCCAAAGTCGTTTGAAATTGGATTGGCTACAGAAGAGCGTATGCGAAAGATGGAAAACAAGAAGAATAAGTCTGTTGGATTCGTCAACTTTTTTAAAGAAACGAGTGTTTCACCTGAAGAGATCAATCAGATTTTTGAACGAAGAAACTCTGCTTTGGTTTCTCAAAGTGATAAAATGTTTAAGTTTTTTTCGCGTCCAGAAGTTACAATGGAGGATATGAAAACAATTCCATCGGTTGCAGATTACATTGAACAACATGAATTGGATTCTGAAATAATTCAACAAGCAGAAGTACAAGTTAAGTACTCTGGCTATATTGAAAAGGAAAAAAACAATGCCGATAAATTACATCGTTTAGAGGGTTTAAAAATTCCTGAGAATTTTGATTATTCAAAATTAAAATCACTTTCGTACGAAGCGCGTGAAAAACTTTCTAAAATTAGACCTGTCACTGTTTCACAAGCTTCGCGAATTAGCGGCGTTTCCCCAAATGATGTATCAGTCCTTTTAGTGTATATGGGTCGTTAAACGCGTTGTTCCACGTGAAACAATTATAATTCATAACTATATTCAATCTAAAATTTATTAGTGAATCATTTTGATAACTATTTAAAAACAAAAGATTTTTTAGTCTCTGGCGAATCATTCGATTTGGTTTATGATAAGGAACTAGATCTATTAAAAACCGTTCCCCAACCAAAATTGAAGGAACTTGGGCGATATTACGAAAGTGAAGATTACATTTCACACACCGACGAGAAGAAAGGCTTACTTTCTAGCGTATATCAATTAGTAAAGAAGTGGTCGCTTCGAAATAAAACTAAATTGATTTTCACTCAAAATTCAGGAGTGGGTTCTTTACTAGATGTGGGTGCGGGAACAGGAGATTTCTTGAAGGTTGCTAAGGAAAGTGCATGGAAAGTGCAAGGAATGGAACCCAATACAAAAGCAAGATCTTTAGCTTTGGAAAAAGGAATTGTTTTAAAGAATTCCCTTGATGAATTTAAAGGTGAACAATTTGATGTAGTCACCCTCTGGCATGTATTGGAGCATATTCCAAACTTAGACGAAACTATTTCCATTTTGACCGATTTGGTAAAACCAGGTGGAAGCTTAATTATCGCTGTTCCAAATTACAAAAGTTTTGACGCAACCTATTATGGTAATTTTTGGGCTGCCTATGATGTGCCAAGACACTTATGGCATTTTTCGAAAATAGCAATTGAAGAGTTATTTTCCGTAAATTTTAAAATGGAAAAAATAAAGCCAATGGTTTTCGATTCCTTTTACGTGAGCTTACTTTCAGAAAAATATAAGACAGGAAAGTCTTTTTCTTTAAAAGCATTTTGGATCGGCCTTAAATCAAATTTGAAGGGAAATACATCAAAAGAGTATTCTTCGCACATTTATTGTCTACGAAAAGTGAAATAAGCTGTTTTAAAGCGATTTCAGGCGTTTTTGTTACGTGTATGGTGTTTCGCATCGCTGATTTTAATTTATTTCAAATAAAACAAGCTAATCAGCTTCTTTTTAATCAACAATTCTTATGAATTTTAAAATACAGATAAAATTAACTTATACTAATTCGCGAGTGTGAATGAGACGCGTTAATTTAATAGAGAGGTCTGTGAATATAATTTTTCCATTTCCATTTCGCTCTATGTGATAAGAAGCTTCTTCTAAAGCTGCGGTGATCTCAAAAATATTGTTTTGATGTACGAATGGTGAAAATTTTGACAAAGAAAAACTTTGATCGCTCGCTATGAAAAAAGTTAAACTGTCTGCTTGATAGTTTTGTAACATTGCCTGTCTAAAAACTTCAAGACAATACGCTAGAAACTTCTTCTGTGTTTCTCGTCCCTGACTGGCGAGTTCATCGCTCCAATCGAGTAAATTATTTATGGCACCTTTATTTCCTTTTGCTCTAAATGCTGTTCTCACCCAACTTATAAACCATTTTTCAAAAATTTGGTCTTCTCCAGATTCTTGTAATAACTGTAACGCCTTATTGTAATCTCCGCGAGCCCTTCTTGAAGTTTGGAGCGCAATGGTTTCTTGAACTTTAAGGTTTTTTACTAATCCTTCGGCAATATCGGCTTCAGAAAGTAGTGGAAAATGAAGTTTTTGGCAACGCGAATGTATGGTTGTTAGTATTTTACCTTCATTTTCAGTA
This sequence comes from Aequorivita viscosa, assembly GCF_900106795.1. Classification (GTDB taxonomy): domain Bacteria; phylum Bacteroidota; class Bacteroidia; order Flavobacteriales; family Flavobacteriaceae; genus Aequorivita; species Aequorivita viscosa. The sequence continues at coordinate 68,879 of NZ_FNNS01000003.1, forward strand.
AGTAATAGCAGTACGGTTTTGTTTGAGGGTTCTTCAATGAGCTTCAGGATTTTATTCGAACATTCACTGTTCATGTTTTCTGCCATCCAAATAATCATCACTTTATAACCGCCTTCAAACGCCTTTAACGACAGCTTTTTTGAAATCTGTTCGGCTTCATACTTACTAATGTTTCCTTGCTTCTTTTCAATCCCAAGGTTTTGTAACCATTCAAAAAGTGAAGCGTACGGGTTTTCCAACACGAACTTTCTCCATTGATCGGCATAATTGTCTGAAATGGCATTCTTTTTTACAATATCACTTGTATTTACCGGATATACAAAATGCAAATCGGGATGCGCTAGTCGGGAAACCTTATTTTTTGATTGAATATATTCTGGACTTCCTTTTTCAAACTGGCGAGACAATAATTCTGAAGCATACGCCAACGCCATTGGTAATAATCCACTGCCATTAATTCCACAAAAAAGTTGTGCATGCGGAATTCGACCGTTTTCAACTGTAGTTGATAGGTGGGCTTTTAAATGCTGATTGCCGATTACTTCTGAAAAATCCATACGCAAATCTAAACAATTTTTAACTCTACATAATACAGCTAAGCTTATTCCATCCCTCGGTGGCTACGTAATAATTGTTAAATATTTTTGCGAAATGATTTTAAACCTTCATTATTGCTAAAGGACTATATTTGTACTATAAAACAATCACCATGAAAACAGTAAATGACATAGATTTTAAAGGTAAAACAGCACTTATTCGAGTAGATTTTAATGTTCCACTAGATGAAGAGCTGAATGTAACCGATGATACCAGAATTAGAGCTGCAAAACCAACCATTTTGAAAATTATGGAAGATGGCGGGAGTTGTGTTTTAATGTCGCACCTTGGACGTCCGAAAAACAGAGAAAACGAATTCTCTTTAAAGCACATTATCAGTCCGTTATCTGATATTCTTGGCATTCAAGTGAAATTTATTGACGACTGTGTTGGCGTTGATGTAGAAAAGGTTGTTTCGAATCTTCAATCGGGTGAGATTTTATTATTAGAAAATTTGCGTTACCATCCCGAAGAAACGCAAGGAGATGTAGCGTTTGCTGAAAAACTTTCAAAATTTGGTGATGTATATGTAAATGATGCCTTCGGAACAGCCCATAGAGCACACGCTTCTACAGCTGTTATAGCCGATTTTTTTCCTGAAAACAAATGTTTTGGATTGCTGTTGGCCTCAGAAATAGAAAGCGTTAAAAAGGTATTAGAAAACAACGAAAAGCCTGTTACGGCAATTATAGGCGGAGCTAAAGTTTCTTCAAAAATCACCATTATTGAAAATATTCTTGATAAAATAGACCATTTAATTATCGGTGGAGGAATGGCTTTTACTTTTATTAAAGCGCAAGGCGGAGCTATTGGAGATTCGTTAGTTGAAGAAGATAAACAAGACTTAGCACTCGAAATATTAGAAAAGGCAAAACAGAAAGGCGTTTCAGTTCATCTTCCTGTTGATGCCGTAATAGCCGATAGTTTTTCGGCAACGGCAAATACAAAAATTTCAGCGATAAATAATATTCCAGACGGATGGATGGGCTTGGATGCAGGACCTGAAACCAATGATCTTTTTAGTGAAGTTATAGACAAATCGAAGACTATACTGTGGAATGGCCCTGTAGGCGTTTTTGAAATGGAAAAATTTGCAGAAGGCACAAAATCGTTAGGACTTAGCATTGCAAAAGCAACAAAAAATGGAGCGTTTTCGCTAGTAGGTGGTGGCGATTCTGTATCGGCTGTTCAACAGTTTAATTTGACCGATAAAGTAAGCTATGTTTCAACTGGCGGAGGAGCTATGTTGGAGATGTTAGAAGGAAAAACGTTACCAGGAATCAAAGCGTTGTCTTAATTGTTATAAAATTCTGTAACACAGGTTGTTTGATACGATAATTTGTATACTTTCGAAGAATTATTATTTTTGATATAATTTATTTGTCAAATAGCAGTTTATATCCATACATATTGCGGATTAGACTTGATAAACAAACAGATTAAGGCGAATTCAATTGTTATCCTAAAACACAATAAAAAGCTGATGAAATTATCCAAAATTCTTCCTCTAATGCTACTTATGGCTGTTAGTAGTATTGGTATTGCGCAAAAAGATAAAAAATCGAAGAAGCCACTTCAAACCAAGGAAGTTAAAGTTGTGGATTCAATTAGAATTACCAAAATTTCTGATGAATTACCTTCAACAGTAGTGGCAACGGTTGTAAAAGATAGTGTTATTTACAACTTACAAGATATTGCAATAGCTAGGGAGAAGGATAGTTTGTGGTTAAAAGAAGTTTACAAATCCGATTTGTTTGACGATATCTATAGCAGTGTAGTAAATCAAGAATTTGAAGAAGTAGATTATTCCGAATTGCCTACCGAGCTTTTAAAACAACGCTTAAAGGAATTAGATGCACGTACCCCATTTAACGTAGAGTACAACACATCTTTGGAAAGCGTAATAAAGCATTATTTAAAAAATAGAAGACGCTCATTTGAACGTTTAATGGGGCTCAGCGAATATTATTTCCCAATGTTCGAAGCAGAACTAGATAAGCATCACCTTCCTTTAGAATTAAAATATTTGGCTGTTGTAGAATCGGCATTAAATCCGAGAGCCCGCTCTAGAGTAGGCGCTACAGGACTCTGGCAGTTTATGTTTGCTACCGGAAAAATGTTTGGATTAGATGTAAGCTCCTATGTTGATGAACGCTCAGATCCAATTATGGCTACCGAAGCTGCTAGTAAATACCTAAAAAGCTTAAATGAAAGTTTTAACGATTGGGATTTGGCACTCGCTGCATACAATTCTGGGCCAGGAAATGTTTCGAAAGCAATCCGTCGTTCGGGAGGAAAAACGAATTATTGGGATTTACGAAGATATCTGCCAAGGGAAACAGCTGGTTACGTTCCGGCGTTTTTAGCAACTATGTATATTTTTGAATACGCTACAGAACACGGGTTTGAAAAGCAAGTAGCGCGAATTCCGTATGTAGCAACAGATACTATAAAGGTAAAGCAACAAATTACCTTAGAGCAAGTTGCAAAACTCACAAACCTCGATATGGAGGAGCTTGAGTTTTTAAATCCGTCATATAAACTGGGAATTATCCCCGTAATTAAAGATGAAAACTATGTACTTCGACTTCCAATTACAGCAGTAGGAACTTTTGTAAACAACGAAGAAGCCATTTACACCTTTGTACAAGAAGAGCAGGAAGAGGCTGAGAAAGCCGCACCAGAATTATACGAACAGCCAGAAAAAATTAGATACCGCGTTAAGAGTGGAGATTTTTTAGGACGAATTGCAGAAAGATACGGTGTAGGCGTAAGCCAGATAAAAAACTGGAATGGAATGCGAAGCTCCAACTTAAGGGTTGGGCAAAATCTTATAATTTATCCACGAAAAATGGGGCAAGATATTGCTAGTAATACGCAATCAAAATCAAATTCATCCTCCGAAAAAACATATACTGTGCGCAATGGCGACTCATTGTGGAGCATATCTAGAAAGTTTCCTGGAGTTTCGGTGCAAAATATCAAAAAATGGAACGATATTAGTGGTAGTAACATTAAACCCGGAACTAAACTTAAAATCTATAAAGGATAGTTTCTTTAAACAACCTTCTACATGAGGCCATTTTATATTGCCCTGCTTTCGTTTCTAGTCGTACTATCCGCTTGCAGTGGGAGCGGAAAGAGAGATAAATCCCTTGTTCCTGATTCTGTTGGAAACATTAATGCACTTCAAGTTGTAATTCCCAATGATTTATGGAATGGCACCGTCGGAGAGTCCATTCGAAACAATTTTGCAGCACCCACAGACGGCCTTCCACAAGACGAACCACTTTTCTCTATAAACCAGATGCAACCTGAAATTTTTACAGGATTTGCACGAAGCAACAGACTCTTCTTATACGTAGTTTTAAGTGAAGATAATACTGTAAAACTTGCTACAAACGAATACGCTAAACCTCAAACCGGAGCCATAATTAAGGCTACTTCAGAAGAGAAATTAGTTGAGTTAATAAATGAAAATGCCCAGAAAATAATTGAGAATTTCTACAAAAGTGAAATTTCCGAAAGACAACGTAGAACAAAGCTCTCGCTGCTTAAAACAGATACGTTGGCAAAGGTAATGGGCGTACGTTTAGAAATTCCTTCAGCGTATCGATTGGCGAAAGCAACCGATTCGTTTTTTTGGTATAGAAAAGATCTTGATGATGGTACTACAAATATTCTTGTGTACGAAGCGCCTTTAAGTTTTATTGAAAACGATAGTACAGCAATAGGCGATATTATTAAAATAAGAGATTCCATAGGCAGTAAGTTATTACCAGTAGAAGACGATGGGCTTTTCGTTACAGAAGGCGCTTATGCCCCATATTTGTTTAAAACTACTATTGATGGCCTTTTTGCATACGAAACCAAAGGTACTTGGGAAGTAAAAGGCGCTTGGATGGGCGGTCCTTTTATAAATTTCGCCGTAAAAGACGAAAAAAACAACCGCTACTTGATATTAGAAGGGTTTTCATACGCTCCAGCGGCCAGAAAACGAGACCTTCAATTCGAGTTAGAATCAATTTTAGAGTTGGCGAAGGTTGAAAAATTAGAAAAGAAGTAGCTAAACGGCGTAAATTAAAAAATCCTCGTTCAAATATCACTTTGAACGAGGATTTTCTTTAGTTAGAAAGAACACATTTATTTATTCTCATCTAATTTTTTATCGGTAGTATCTTCTTCTTTAGAAGCATCTTTAAACTCCTTAAGGCCACTACCTAAACCACGCATAAGCTCAGGAATTTTCTTTCCGCCAAATAACAGCAGTACAATAATAACGATTAAAGCAATCTGCCAAGGACCTATAGCTAAAGGAAGAAATAATGCACTCATAATTTTAAAAATTTTATGAAGCAAAGGTAACAAGAAATGTTTAGATAGAACGTTTTGAAGGTAACTTTAGCGTTTAGGCTCGAGTTTATTTTATATTTGTAAAAAAGCTAGTAAACCAATGGTTAAGAAGGAAAAACGCGCCAAGAGGTTCAAAAAGAAACTACTGCATAAATACAGACTCGTAATTCTCAATGAGGAAACTTTTGAGGAGCGGTTTTCATTTAAGCTTAATAGGTTAAACGTTTTTATTTTTAGTACGCTATTTGCGTTGCTTCTTATATTAACAACAACCATAATCATAGCATTTACGCCACTTAGAGAGTATATTCCTGGGTATTCATCAACTACTTTAAAGCGTCAGGCATCTGTCTTGGTGTATAAAACAGATTCATTACAGAAAATAATCAACCTGAACGAGCAGTACCTTGCTTCAATTAAAAAAGTGCTTACTGGAGACGTAAAAACCGTAGAATTCAACAAAGATTCTATTATTGAAGTCGCAAAAACAGATCCGTCTGTACTTATTCGAACCTCAAGAAAAGATTCACTTTTAAGAGAAAAGGTAGGACAAGAAGACAAATACAATCCGTTAGTCGATAATCGCGAATATCAATACACCTTATTTGCACCCGTAAACGGAACTATTTCTGAAAACTATGATAGCAAAAAAAAGCACTACGCTGTAGATATTGTTACAGCTAAAGATGCACCGGTAAAATCCATCGCCGATGGAACCGTGATTTTTGCCGAATGGACCGCTCAAACAGGAAATGTTATTATTGTAAAGCATAACAGCGATATTATCTCGGTTTATAAACATAATGCGATGCTTACCAAAGGACAAGGAGAACGTGTAAGAGCAGGGGAAGTAATTGCAACCGTTGGCAGCACTGGCGAGCTTACAACTGGCCCACACCTTCATTTTGAGCTGTGGCGGGACGGAATTCCAGTAAACCCAACAAGCTATATTGATTTTGATTAAAAGCCTATGTCTATAAAATCCTTCGCGGCAAAAATTTTCGCAAAAATCGTTCTAAAAAAAATGCAGCAATGGGCGCAAAACCCTGTTGAAACACAACAACGCGTTTTTATTAAATTAATTTCCGAAGCACAAAATACAGCTTTCGGAAAAGATCACGATTTCAAAAACATTAAGTCGTTTAACGATTTTGCAACACGTGTTCCCATCAGGGATTACGAAGAATTAAAACCTTACGTAGAGCGTGTCGTTAAGGGTGAGGAAAACGTGCTTTGGCCAAGAAAACCGCTCTATTTTGCCAAAACTTCAGGAACTACTTCGGGGGCCAAGTTTATCCCACTTACAAAAGAATCTATGCCCTACCACGTGGAAGCCGCCCGAAATGCCATTTTGTGTTACATCAACGAAACGGGTAAAGCAGACTTTGTAGATGGCAAAATGATTTTTCTACAAGGCAGCCCCGAGGTCGAAGAAAAAAACGGCATTAAAACCGGAAGACTATCAGGAATTGTGGCGCATTATGTGCCTTCATATTTACAAAAAAACCGTTTACCTAGCTGGGAAACCAATTGTATTGACGATTGGGAATCGAAAGTAGATGCCATCGTCGAAGAAACCAAAAATCAGGATATGACGGTTATTAGCGGAATTCCACCGTGGGTACAAATGTATTTTGAAAAACTTCAGGAAACCACCAATCAAAAAATTGGCGACCTTTTCAAAAACTTTAATCTGTTTATTTATGGTGGCGTAAATTATGAACCATATCGCGCGAAGTTTGAAAGCCTAATCGGCAGAAAAGTTGACAGTATTGAGCTATTTCCTGCTAGCGAAGGTTTTTTCGCGTTTCAAGATAGTCAGAAAGATAAGGGGATGTTATTGCTTCTCAATTCAGGAATTTTCTATGAATTTGTTGAAGCAGCATCGTTTTTTCAAGAAAACCCAAAGCGATTAACCATCGGTGAAGTTATGACAGGTATTGATTATGTAATGATAATTTCAACAAATGCCGGCTTGTGGGGTTACAATTTAGGCGATACCATTCAATTTACGTCAACAAAACCGTATCGCGTAATTGTTTCAGGACGAATTAAACATTTTATTTCTGCTTTTGGCGAACACGTAATCGGAAAAGAAGTGGAAGAGTCTATGAATAAAGCGATGACAAAATTCGGGTTTTCGATTACTGAATTTACTGTTGCCCCGCAAGTAACTCCTTCTGAAGGAGATTTACCGCATCACGAATGGCTTATTGAATTTGAAAAGCCACCCGAAAACCTGCAAGAAGTAGCTGCGTTTCTAGATGCCGAAATGAAACAACAAAACTCGTATTATTTCGATTTAATTGAAGGAAAAGTGCTCGGGCCATTACAATTGAGGAGTTTAAAAAGAGAGAGCTTTCGAGAGTATATGAAATCGGAAGGTAAACTTGGAGGACAAAACAAAGTTCCTAGGCTTTCTAACGATCGAAAAATTGCAGATGCATTGATTAAGATTCAGCCTTAAAATTAGTAGTATATTTGTATTTATATGAATAATTTGAAATCACACACCAGAACACGTGCCCAAGAGAGCACAGGAGCCATAGAGAGGCTTTACATTACAATGCGCCACCTATTAAATCGAGGCTTCTATAAACCCATGGGGGTTTCGGGCGAATCCTTGCGCGAGGCATTGTTAACATTGCGGCCAGAAATTTACGGATCCATTACAGAAGAAAAAATTGAGCTTCAAGGATTGCTGTATATCATGGATCGTTTACCACACGGAATTGAAGAATGTAGGTATATAAACTTAACAAGCGACGAAGGCTATAAAGATTCGCACTTCGAGACGATAATTCCGCTTAAACGCCGAAGAAATTGCTATCGTATAGATGCTGAACAAATGAATATCGAAATTACCCGAGGACGCTCAGAAATTTATGATATTCTTACACACCTAACATTTCTTTTTATCGAATCTCATAAAATTATGAAGCAAGTTCTTATCAACGAGAACGGAGATGTTATTCGAGATTGGAAAAAATTGGAAGAAGTTGTTTTAAAGAAAGGTGAACTCACCCTAGAAGAAAAAGAAATAGCACTTACCCATACGGCCAACTTTTTGGGAAGAACTTTTCAAGAAATAAAAAATGCTTTTCCGTATTTCGCTACAGAGAAAGATGAAAATCGTTTTTTCAATATCATCTATTTTATGGGCAAATTGGCCATGTCTGAGGTGGTAGAAGACAATAAACGTATTATAACATTTAGTCCAGTACTTCGCGAAAGATTAGGCCATCATATCCATGGCGAACGATGGGCATACCGCATAAAACAAACTTTAGAAGAACAAGGATTATTGGAGCGTCCGCTTCATATAATTAGTGCCAATATGCATAGTGTAATGAATACATTGTATGCTGAAAAAGCACTGCCCTCTGAGTTTGCGAAAAAGAAAGCAATGCAGGTTTTCGAAGCTTTAAGCAGCCCAACAAGTAAAATGCTTCGCGAGAAAGTGATGAAGACAGCCCTAAGCCAAGGTATGGTCTTTTTAGAAGACGAAAGCGGAACCAATATCGATGTGCAAATAATAGATACTTCCAAAATTAAAAACAATTCTTATACAGAAGGTTTAAAAGATATTGAAGAATCGAAAAAACCCGTAATTATTGTAATGGATTATGCTTTCGGGGAACAAGCATACGAAACTATGGACGAATTGTTAAAGCCATATCCAAAGACCAATCAAAAACATAAATTTTTAAATGTTGCTTCCGTTTCTATTATGGGAAAGGCGGGTATTTTGGAAGGTGGAAAAGGCGATATAATGATTCCATCTGCACATGTTTTTGAAGGTACAGCAGATAATTATCCGTTTAAAAATGAAATTTCGAAGACGTTATTTAAAGATGATGACGTTAAGGTTTTTGAAGGAACGATGATTTCAGTTTTAGGAACTTCACTTCAAAATAGAGATGTTTTAAAGTTTTTCCACAACTCTACTTGGAATGTAATTGGGTTAGAAATGGAAGGCGCACATTACCAAAAAGCAATTCAATCTGCATCAAAAATACGGCGTAGCATCAGTCCAAAAGTGAAGGTTCGATATGCGTATTACGCTTCAGATAACCCTCTCGAAACAGGAAGCACTTTAGCATCTGGTGGATTGGGAACAACAGGGGTAAAACCTACGTATTTAATCACCGAAAAAATGTTAAAACAAATATTAGACTCATCTAAAAAATAATTTAAATGAATGATAAAGTACTGATTACTGGAGGCGCAGGTTTCATTGGTTCCAATTACGTTGCCTATGTTGCTGAAAACTCGAATGATGAAATTTTTGTGTTAGACAAGCTAACGTATGCAGGAGATCTTAAAAATTTAGAAGCTGTTTCAGATAAATTCACCTTTGTTGAAGGTGATATTTGTGACGAAGAATTAATCAAAAAACTCTTCGCTGAACATCAATTTAATAAGGTTGTTCACTTTGCTGCAGAAAGCCATGTAGATAATTCTATTTCGGGTCCTTCAGAGTTTATTCAAACAAATATTGTAGGTACTTTTAATCTAGTTCATACAGCTTATAAAACTTGGATGAATAGCCCGAACGATTTAAAAAAGGAATTCAAGAACGCACGTTTTTTACATATTTCAACCGATGAGGTTTATGGCACTTTAGGAGAAACTGGACTTTTTACCGAAAAAACCAGCTACGCGCCCAATAGTCCGTATAGCGCTTCAAAAGCATCTTCAGATTTTATTGTGCGGAGTTATTTTCACACTTTTGGATTGCCTGTTGTTACAACCAATTGTTCAAATAATTATGGCCCCAATCAACATAAAGAAAAATTGATTCCAACAATTATTCGCAAAGCAATTTCCGGAGATTCTATTCCTATTTATGGCGACGGAAAAAACGTTCGCGATTGGCTTTACGTAATGGATCATTGCAGTGGTATTTTCTTGGCGTTAGAAAAAGGAAAGTTAGGCGAAACCTATAATATCGGGGGTCGCAATGAACGTGAAAATTTATACATAGCAAATGTAATTTGTGAATTGCTCGATGAAATGCTTCCGAAAAACGCATCGTATAAAGAGCAAATAACCTTTGTGAAGGATCGTCCTGGTCACGATTTTAGATATGCTATAGATGCAACAAAAATTGAAAATGAACTAGGCTGGAAAGCTAACGAGAATTTTGAAACAGGGATTCAGAAAACAATTGCTTGGTATTTAGATAAGAGAGATAGGTTATAAATCTATCTTTTTAAAGTTATACGGTTGAAATAACATTTGTATAACAGGTTGTTATTAGTTAAATTTGTCTGGAGTATAAAATAAGACTAAAAGCATGAAAGTACAGACCGCATTTCGTTTTGACAAAGATTTGTTAGAACTCGTAAAGGAAAAAGCAAAAGCCGAAAAGCGAAGTCTAAACAATTATATAGAGTATTTGCTCTATCGTGAAGTGGGCAACATTCCCAATGCAGAAACGCAACAAGCGATTTATGAAGCTCATAATGATATAAATCTTACAAAAATTGAAGATTTTAACAAATGGAGGGACTCGTTACTAAGTGGTGAGTTCGATGTATAATTTTATTTTTACCACCAAATTTAAGAAGGATTTTAAAAAGCTTCAGAAGCGAAATATGACAGATGTTAATTTGGCTGTTGCTGTTTTAGATATTCTTCGGGCTAATGGAGTTAAAGGCATTCCTCCAACTATGACAACGCATAAATTGAAGGGAAAATATGAAGGAGATTGGGAATGTCATATAAAACCCGACCTTCTGATTATTTGGTTTCAAATAGAATCGCCCAAGACCATAAAATTGATTCGGATTGGTTCGTATTCAGAGCTGTTTGAATAGTAATCGACCTTAAATTCACAATAATAAACCGTGAAAAATAATTTTAATGGGTTTAAAATCTTAGAAAACAGAAAGAGGTACGCACGGTAAAGCAGTAACTTTTTATTAGGCTTATTTGATAATCTGATAAGGTTTCCCCAAAGACCAAGGAAGCGTTCCTGCAAGGTTTCCCCGACGAAGGAGGGAACCTTGTAGGTATAAAATTAGCCATTAAGACACTATATTTTAAAACAACAAATATATTATATGAAAGGAATAATTTTAGCAGGAGGCTCAGGTACACGTTTGCATCCTATTACACTAGCAGTTAGCAAGCAGTTGATGCCTGTTTATGATAAACCAATGATTTATTACCCATTGTCCACTCTTATGTATGCGGGTATTAAGGATATTTTAATCATTTCTACACCTCAAGATCTGCCGCTTTTCAAACAACTTTTAGGTAATGGTTCAAAATTAGGGTGTAATTTTCAGTATGCCGAACAAGCCAACCCGAATGGCCTTGCCGAAGCTTTCATAATTGGTAAAGAATTTATAGGAAACGACAAGGTTGCTTTAATATTAGGCGATAATATTTTTTACGGCTCTGGTTTAAAAGAATTATTACAATCCAATAACGATCCCGATGGAGGCGTTATCTATGCGTACCATGTGCTAGATCCAGAGCGTTACGGTGTTGTTGAATTTGATAAGGAAGGAAGAGCGCTTTCTATTGAAGAAAAGCCTTTAAAACCAAAATCTAATTATGCCGTGCCGGGAATTTATTTCTACGATAACAACGTAATAGATATAGCCTCAAACATTAAACCTAGTGGCCGTGGAGAGCTTGAAATTACCGATGTTAATAACGTGTATTTAAAACAAGGAAAACTTAATGTAAGCATACTGGATAAAGGTACTGCTTGGTTAGATACAGGCACTTTTGCTTCCTTGATGCAAGCAGCCCAGTTTGTTGAGGTAATTGAGGAAAGACAAGGCCTTAAGGTTGGCTCTATTGAAGAAGCAGCTTATGAAATGGGCTACATTTCAAAAGATGAATTAATAGCGATGGCAGAGCCTTTGTTGAAAAGCGGGTACGGAAAACATTTACTTCAACTAGATTAAATTTGGAATTACAAAAATCCCCACTAAAAGATTGTTTTATTCTCAAACCAAAGGTTTTTCGAGATGAACGTGGTCTGTTTTACGAGACTTATAATCAAAATGTTTTTGAAAAATTAACTGGAATAGAAACAAAATTTGTTCAAGATAACCTTTCAATTTCTTCAAAAGGAGTATTGAGAGGGCTCCATTTTCAACGTGGAAATAGGGCTCAAGCCAAGCTTGTGCAGGTTGCCAAAGGAAAAGTATTGGACATAGTTGTCGATATTCGAAGGCACTCCGAAACTTTTGGAAAATCATTTTCTGTTGTGCTAGACGATGTTGAGCGACTTCAGTTGTTTGTGCCAAGAGGATTTGCGCACGGCTTTATTACACTTTCAGAAGAATCTATTTTTACGTACAAATGCGATAATTATTACGATAAAGCTTCTGAAGGAGGAATTATATACAACGACGCAACCTTAAACCTAGATTGGCATCTTCCAAAGGAAGAATTTATTGTTTCAGAAAAAGATTTGGAACTTCCTAGTTTTCACGACGCTATTAAATGAAAAAAATACTAGTTACTGGCGCAAACGGACAATTGGGAAGATGCATAAAAGATGCTTCGTCCAGATTTCCTGACTTTCAATTTGTCTTTGTTTCAAAGGAAGAACTCAATATTGAAGACCTCGATTCATTAAATCACTTCTTCAACAAACACAACTTTTCACATTGCATAAATACCGCAGCCTACACCAATGTTGAAAAGGCAGAAAGTGAAAAAGAAAGAGCTTTTGCCATTAATGCTGAAGCAGTTAAAAACCTAGCTTCCATTTGTAATAGAAATGAAACTGTTTTGCTTCATGTTTCTACAGATTATGTTTTTGACGGAAAAAAACAATCACCCTATTTAGAAACGGACGATACCAATCCGATTAATGTGTACGGCAGTTCCAAGCTTAAAGGGGAACAATACATTCAAGAAGTATGTGATAAATTCTACATTTTCCGTACTTCTTGGCTTTATTCACAATACGGACATAACTTCCTTAAAACAATTTTAAAATACGCGCACGAAGGAAAATCGCTAACCATTACAACAGAGCAAGTAGGAACACCCACAAATGCAAATGATTTGGCTAATGCATTATTACAATCGATAGCTATAGACATTGAAGCTTACGGTATCTACCATTATAGTAACAGCGGCGAATCCACTTGGTATGGATTTGCGAAAGCAATACTACAAGAGACAGGGAAATTAGAAGACGTAAAACTTGCAAAAACAAACCATTACCGTACTTTTGCCAAGCGCCCAGCCTATAGTGTGTTGGACAATGCAAAGGCAACTAATGCATTAAACTTACAACAGATAAATTGGCTTAAAAGCTTACAATCTGTATTAAAAAACACAGTCATTGATTAATAAAAATTATTTATGGCACAGCAGAATACATCGGAAGAGATAGATTTAGGGTATTTATTTAAAAAATCTAATGACTTTATTAAGAAGATTGTTAGAGGTTTTTTCCAAATTCTAGACTTTTTTAAAAGGTACTTTATAATAGTAATTGTGCTAATTATTTTAGGCTTTGCTTATGGTTACTATAAAGATGCAACAAGTAAGAAAACCTATATTAACGAGGCGTTGGTAATTCCAAATTTTGAAAGTGTCGATTATCTATACGACAAAGTTGAGGTTATCAACAACAAAATTTCCAGAAACGACACTTTGTATCTTAAACAAATACTCGACACTAATTTTCGGAAATTAAAAAATATTAAAATTGAACCAATAGCCGATATCTACAATTTTGTATCTAAATCTAGACGAAATTTTGATGTATTAAGGCTTATCGCCGAAAAACAAGACTTTTCAGAATATATAGAAGACCTTTCTACAAGTAAATATTTTAAATATCACCGCATGAAAATCGCGGTTTCTGGCGATCGTTCTTCTGAAAAAATAGTTGCTGATTTATTCACTTATTTAAACGGAAATGAAAATCTAGAAGCCTATCAAAAAGTATTTGTAGAAAACAATAAGTTTGAAATCAAGGAGCATTATAACATGATTGCTCAAATAGATTCAATTTTAAAAGCTAGTGCCAAAATAGACGATAGAGCTTCAAATGTAACAATTAATAATAGCTCAGACTTGTTTAACTTGATTGAGAAAAAAACTGAATTGTTAGAAAACATTGTTCAACTTAAAACGCAAGAAATTGACTTTTCAGCGCCGATTAAGGTTGTAAGTACCGATTACAATTTAGAAATTAAAAGATTTTTGTCAATTTCAAACAAGGTTAAATATCCAATTCTATTTGTCTTTTTGTTTTCGATGGTGTTTTTCGCGCTTTATATTGTAAAAAGTTTAAAGCGATACGCCAAAGCCGATTAAGGTGTGATGCAAGTTCATTTTTACACAATCGCTGACGATTCTGCAATTGAGCACTTTCAATAAAGGGCATCATTATATTTAGTAGCTAATGCTTTTTAACTCTATAGATTTTGCCATATTTTTTCCAATATTCTTTGTGGTTTATTGGATTGTCGCAAAAAAGCTAACCCTTCGAAATGCTTTTCTATTAGCTTCTAGTTACCTGTTTTATGGTTGGTGGGACTGGCGTTTTCTGTTTCTTATACTGTTTAGTTCAATTGTTGACTTTACTATTGGTAAGAAAATTTACGCAGCTACAAACAAAAGGGTTCGAAAGAACTATTTGCTGGTAAGCCTTCTAATTAATCTAGGACTTTTAGGCTACTTTAAATACACCAACTTTTTCATTGATTCATTTATCAATTCATTCCGGTTTTTTGGAGGCGAAATGGATTCGTTCACCTTACAAATAATCCTTCCAGTTGGGATTAGCTTTTACACTTTTCAAACCCTTAGCTATACCATTGATATTTATCGCGATAGAATTAAACCTACCAAGGATTGGTTATCGTTTTTCACCTTTGTAGCTTTCTTTCCGCAGTTGGTTGCGGGACCTATTGAACGCGCGTCCCATTTATTACCGCAGTTTTTTAAAACCTATAATTTCGATTATAAAGCTTTTAAAAGCGGATTGCTTTTAATGGCGTTTGGACTCTTTAAAAAAATGGTCATAGCAGATAGGCTCGCTATTGTGGTAAATGAAGTGTACGGCAATCCAACGGGGCACAGTGGCCAAGATTTAATTATTGCAACGGTTTTCTTTGCCTTTCAAATTTATTGCGATTTTTCTGGGTATTCAGATATTGCAATTGGGATTTCCAGAATGCTTGGTTTCAATTTGATGAAAAACTTCGATACACCTTATTTTTCAACTTCAATTACAGCGTTTTGGAGAAGATGGCACATTTCACTGTCCACCTGGTTTAGGGATTATGTGTATATACCGTTAGGAGGTAGCAGAAATGGCGATTACAGAACTTATTTTAACCTGTTTATAGTTTTTGTGGTTAGCGGACTTTGGCACGGGGCAGCAATAAACTTTGTAATTTGGGGCGCAATTCACGGAATTATTATAGTGGCTGAAAAAGCATTGAGCAACACTGCTTTAAAAGTCAATAGAAAACCGCTAATTCCTTCAGTTCTATTTACCTTCATTACTTTCGGAATAGTCTGCTTTGCTTGGATATTTTTTAGAGCCAATACTTTTGCCGACAGTGTGTATATTGTTACAAACCTATTTAACTTCAACTTTGTGGATTGGAGTATCTATAATTTAGGCCTACCCTCCCACGAATTCGACTTTGCCGTAATCGTAATTATTTTACTATTAATTTTTGATGCATTCCATAGAAAATATAATGCATTACGCGTTATTAATAAGTCCAATTTTGTTGTTCAGAGCCTAGTATATACATTGATTGTTTACAGTATCGTAATATTTGGTATTTATGGAAATGACAGTGTTTCCGAATTTATCTATTTCCAGTTTTAATGATGAAGAAACGAATTATTTCTATAGTTGTTCTGTTGGCGTTTTTAACGGCTGGATTTATCTATTTGAATAAGGTGTTTTCTTCTGTGCATTACTATGTAAACACCACCGAAGATTTTAAAGCTTTGGCAAAAAAAACGAATATTGATGTCATTGTTTATGGAAGTTCACACGCGTATACAGCTTATAACCCGTTAATAATTAATGATGTTTGTGAAACTATTAGTTATAATTTAGGCTCGGATGGTCTAAAAATGCCAATTACAGATATTGTCTTAGAAGAATCTTTAAAGTACACAAAACCGAAACTTATAATATTAGAAATTTATCCACCTACCCTGACCCCGATAAAGACTGATGCCGACAAGGGATATCATTTAAGAGCAATGGATTTTGTGTCTAATTTTTCAATTAATAAGTTGAAAAAAACCGTAAGAGTATTTGATAAAAATGAATATTTTGGCGTTTATTTTCCACTAATTCGAAATCACACCAGTTGGAATGAGCAGGATTTTCTTAATCTTTCTAGAAGAAGATACATAAACAGTAAAGAAAATTTTTATTACGGAGGTTTTTTAGGCGCTAGAAATATTCTTAAAGAAGAGGATAAAGAAAAGTATAAGGATTTTAAAAATGCAACCAAAAAATTTGAACCTTCTAGAAAATTTATTGATAAACAAAATAAAGCCGATATTGAAAGCTTTGTAAGTCTCGCTAAAAATGCAGGAGCTAAAATTTTGGTGGTTTCATCGCCCGATCCACGTGCTACCACCGAATTCAATTACTCATTCTTTGACGAACTTGGTGAATATTGTAAATCATTAAATATCGATTTCCTAAACCTAAATGAGTATTATGAGGAGATGGATTTAAAAATTGAAGATTTCAAAGACAAATCTCATTTAAACACCTTTGGAAGCATAAAAGCCACCCAATTGTTAGCCCAATATGTAAAGGAAAATTATGAGCTACCTAAAAGATCGGATGAAGACATTTGGAAGCAAGAAATGAGAGAATATGAGTACTTTGAGTATGATTATTATGAGTTTCAAAAGAAATCCTTTCGCGCTGCAATAAACGCTTATTTAAGTAAAGATGTTTTCGTTAACGATGTTTCAGTAATAAGAAACAGTAAAACAGAATTAAGATTCAATATTAACCTTGACAAGGATAAAACCAATTTGAATACTTTGAACAACTATATTTTGGGAGTTCATATATATCCTGATAAAGAAGATATATCTTCACTTAGTAATGCCAGTAAATTGAAAAAAAACGAATACGATCAAACCAACATACGTTTAAAAAGCCAAGAAAACTCCATAGTTTTTAATATGGAAACTGAAATTAGGCGAATCAATAAAATTGAGCTCTTTCTGTTTGATAAAGATGGGTACGATGGTGTTATTGGTGATAGAATAGTAATTAACGACATTACATTTAAAATACAAAAGGATGAATAGTTATAGTGCCAAATTTGCAATCGTTTTATTACTCGTAAGTGTTATAAGTAGTTGTTCCGATAAGAATAAACAGCAAGCTGACCAAACGAAGGTTGATGCTATCTCTAAGAGCGATACAATAAGTCTTAGCGAAAGTTTAGCTAAACGATTTAAAAACACCTACGACAACCATATTGTAACTTTCAACGATGGCACTACCATGGATATTTCCAAACCCTTACAATTTGATTCTATTAAGGAAGTGTCGCATACTTTTTTTGTTGGAGATAATATTGAGCCGATAGAAGATTTAGAAACCGACAGTAATGGAGTAGCTATTTTAGACGGTAATTATCACCCAACAGTAATTGGTAAAGTTGCATTAAAAGCGATTAACTACTACAAAAAAACTAAATCGGAAGCAGCTAAAAAAGTGTTTTTAGATCAGATGAAATGGGCTGAGAAGAACTTTTATGAAACTGATAATTATGGTTTTTGGTATTTTGAGGTTTCTGCCCCTTTATATCATTTAGAGCCTGGTTGGACTTCAGCATTTAGTCAGGGGTTGTTGTTAAACGCTTCCTTAGAGGCTTATAGATTAACGGGGGATAAAAAGTATACCAGATTAATCGAAAAAGGGCTTAAGGCATATATGGTTCCAGTCGAAAATGGAGGCTTTCTAAGGGGTTGGGACGAAGGCGAACTGTGGTTTGAAGAATATGGAACCGAAAGGCCTTCAAGGGTTTTAAACGGCACTATTTACGGTTTAGAAGGGGTGTATAATGTCTATAGGGATTTAAACTCACAATTAGCACTAAAAATATTTGAATCAGGCGTTGAAACCATCAAGAATCATCTCGAAGATTATGATGCAAAATATACTTCTCGTTATAGTTTGGCGGATTGGAAAAATGAAATTTCTCAAGAAAATTATCATGAGGGTCATGTAATTCAATTATTATGGTTGTACGAAGTTTCTGGGGATGAAATTTTTAAAAAATATGCTCAGATATTCCTAAATTCTGATTTAGGAGGTTTTATGACACGAAGTATTTACAAGTTAGATAAACCAAAAATCACCAATGTGGAGGCAAGTTTTTGTATTGATTGTGAAAAACATGGTCCAGAAAATTTAACTGATGAGCTATGGGCTCACGGAAACTATTGGAGCGCACATAAACCAGCTGATTTAATCGTGGATTTTGGAGATGAAAAAGAAAATATCTCCGGCGTAACCTTGTATCATGTTTCAGCTCAAAGTGTTAATGTGAACTTCGATATTTTTGCTTTTAATAGTGATACGAATGAATGGAGTCTTGTTCAAAAATTTGACACCAAACATATAAAAGATAGGGTTGCTGGTTATAATGAAACAGGGAAATTTGAAACATTTATCGAACACTACAAAATATTTGAACCATTGAATGGTAGAAAGGTGAAAATATCATTTTATGCTGATGCTAATAATATCATTGCTATCAGAGAGTTAAATTTTAATTATGACCGAAAAAAGGAATTGGATTATATAATTTCAAGAATGAAAAATAGAATTGCAAATCCATAGACTTATTAATGATGAACTTCAGGTTATTTAAAATAGTTTTAATATTGAGTACAGCTTCTATTATTTTAAGTTGTCAGAATCAGTTTGGCATAGAAAATCTCAATAACGGTTTGTCAGATTATAGACATATTAGAAATATCAATCAGTCATTTGTAAATAATTTTGAAGTAAATAAAACCGCTTTTTTTCAAGCACATAAAGATAGTCTTGGCATCGTTTTAAAACTGAATGACCAAATTGATTCAAGTCTTGTTGAGAACTATAGTTTGGGAATGTATTTATATCAAGATGAACAACATTTGTTTAATGAAGAAGTCGCTTGGAATCCACATCCGAAAATTCAAACCTTTAATAATCATAAATATTTTATAGAGACCATAGCTGTTCCACATACTCAAATTGACACCTTAGTTTTTTATTTATTTGATCGAGACAAATACAGAACTATAATCGGAAATAGAATTGTTTTGAAAAATATTGCCTTTTAGAAGGAAAGATAATGAGCACAAAACTATTCTTAAAAAACATTCTTCTTAACAACACATCGCAAGGCCTTCAATTTGGCTCAAGGTGGTTGTTTAATATTACGCTCATCAATATCCTTAGCATTCACGACTATGCAATTTTTTCATTTGTGTATTCAGCTTCTAATATCCTGATGGCATTTATGCCTTTCGGAAGCCCCATTTTTTTAATTAATGAAACTCAGACGATTGAAAAAAGTAAAAAGACTTTTTTAAACTCTATTTATATAACGTCGCTAATTTTTATTGCGACCTTATCTTTATATTTTATTTTAACTCCTTTTTTAGAATTTGTAAAAGGTTGGGATTTATTGATATATGGAATTGTTTTAGGATTTGTTCTCTCACTTAACCTCATTTTGTTTTCTTTTTACAAAGGTGCAGGAGATTTTCTAAAAGAACTAAAAGCATATATCTATTTCTTTTTATTATTGATTTTATTCATTGGGTATTTATTCCTTTGGGAAAATCCAGTATCTAATTTACATTTCATTTTCTTGGTTCTTATTGCTATTAATCTTTTTGTCTTTCTCCTTTCTATTTTATTAGATCGGTCTATTTTGAAAGACAGCTCGCGCAAACAATCCTTATCAAAAGAAAATTTAAAGCAAAGTTTTTTAGAAAGAAAATACTTTGGATATCAAGATATGGTTACTGCGCTATACACTCAATCAGGAATGATACTCCTCTTTTATCTTCTTGATACAGAGACTTATGGTTATTATAGAGCCTTATTTGTGATAATAGCCCCCGTCTATCTAATTACAGTTTCAATGTCGCAGGTAGTGTTGTCTTATTTAAAAAAGCTAAGCGGAAAAAGCTTGCTCAAAAACTTTAGGAAACTCCAATTATATAGTTTTCTGGTAGGTTTTGGAATTCTGTTGCTGTTATATTTTTTCAAAGACTTTATTTTCCAGCTTATAAAAGTGCCAAGTAATGATATAACGCTCTTGGCTTTTGTTATAGTTCTTGTAACAGCGTTGACCCGATTTGTATTCGCCAATTATGAAATGCTTCTTATCATTCTTGATAAGCAAAAGTTTAGATTCTACATTGTATTTATTGTGGCGATTATCAATATTATCTTGGTATTTATGTTGCTTCCAAAACATGGATTGATAGGTGCGGTTTCAACTAACTTCTTCACATACTTCGCACTTTTAGTAGGACTATCGTATTTTACAGAGAAATTCCTTAAATTGAAAGGAAATTCTGACTAAGGACACATCTATTTGTTATGTGTATTATAAAGAAGTGTCTTTTAAAAAAACTAAACTTATGAAACCATTATTATTTACCTTATTTGCACTTTTAAATGCAAGTGCTTATGCCCAATTTCAAGAACATATAATCGAATCATGCTCGTAAATAGCCTCATTTTATCACGTAGTTTAGTTATCTGAATTATTTATAATAGCGTTGCTGTGGTTTAATAGTATCTTTACATTCAAAATTCTAAAAACTCTTTCTTGCGTAATTTTTTGGTTCTTTAAACGTTCAGATTTATCAACACTTTATTACGATTTGAATTAAATAGTGCTTTAGTTTAATTCTCAATATTGCTTAACGTATTAAGGTTCTTATATTCGCTTCAAATATTAGCTTGACATTTTTTGGTGAGGCTAATTATTACTAATAAATGAATGAAAGTACTATTAGAGAAAATTAGTATTCGCGCATTGCCTTATTTGCGGCTGTTCGTAATTGTTTTTTTATTAATTAATTTAATTGGCATTATCAATTTTCCTTTTTACAAGGAAAAAATGGAGAATGGAGTACTCTATTTATTAGTTTTTTTAGGATTAATAGGATTTATTTCTGGAACTTTATTAATAAGAATACTTAAAATTAAATTTTCACCCAGTAAGGGATCTTTTAAACCTCACGTCCTAAAGGTTATATTCTGGGGTTCAAACATTTTTTCTTTTGTTCTCATTCTTGCTACGCACGCTATGAATGGCGGTATCATAATTTTAATGGGGGCAGCCCGATTTAAAACAATTTCATATACTAATATCTTCATTTACTTAGGAATTGTTACAACCTTACTGTTTTTCAGCAGTGAATTATTGGCAAATAAAAAAGTAAAATGGTGGCATATAATTTTTATTGCGATTCAATCAGTTTCGGTTCTTTCTTTAGGATATAGATCTCCATTAATCATTTTAGCAGGTGGATGTGCACTCATTTTTGTAATTGTTCGAAATGATTTTCAAAATAATTATAAAAACGTATTCACTTTTAGAAACCTCTTAGTGGTATTAGGAGTTCTAGTTTTGATGTCCTCCATTTCGTCCTACAGAGTTAGTAGGCAATATGACGTAAGAAAATTCTTTAAGAATGTCGATTTAGACTATATGGATGATCATAGTTATCTTATGCCATTTATGCCTACTTTGGCCGTGTTTAGATATGATCAAGAAGTGGTGAAAACATTGGTTGAAAAGACTGAAGGAAACCATTACTACGGTTATTTAGCTATAGCTAATTTTCTTACTGTTCTGCCTGGTGAACAACTAGGGGTTAGAAACATTATTGGTGAAATAGTTGAGGCCCGTAAGCTCCCTGATGGAAAACCCTGGAGTATTACTCCTACACTACAAGGAGCATTGTTTGTAGATGGTGGTTATTTTGGTGTTTTCTTTGGCTTCTTTGTTTTAGGAGTTTTTATAGAATATCTAAAAAAACTTATGAAGGCTAAAAAGGACCCTTTTTCAATTGCTCTTTATGTTTTAGTTACTATAAATGCCTTAATGCTAATTCATACAGGCTATTTTGATGTCGTTTTCTTTATCTTATTGTTCGTAATTCTATTTTTAAAAATAGTTGTTATGCGCATTAAATACACTATTCCAAATTAAGAAACACCGATGAAGATACTCCTAATCTCCAATATGTACCCTTCCACAAAGGATGGACTTTTCGGCGTTTTCGTGAAAAATTTCGTCGAAAACCTAGAGCGTCAAGGTGCGCGTTTTTCACATTTGGCAGTTATTAAAGGAAAAACACCTAGTGCTATTACTAAAGCCCTGAAATATCTTTTTCATTATATCAATTCACTATTTTATGGGGTTTTCAGCAAAAGTGACTTCATATATATACATTTTTTATGGCACCATACTCCAATAATAATTCTATTAGGAGGTGTTTTCAGAAAGAAAATTGTGGTTAATATTCACGGCTCCGATATAACACAATTCAATAGTTCCAAGCTTCAAAAAAAGATAAATGCATTTGCTTTAAAGTATGCTAAAAGGGTAGTGGTGCCTTCTCAGTATTTTGTCGAAATCATTAAAGATGCTTTTCCAGAGGTTGCGGTCAATAATATCATTGTTTATCCTTCTGGTGGTATAAACAGAAATGTTTTTAAGCTCGAAAATCATAAACAACCCGAAAAAGGAGTTATTAACATCGGGATGACTTCTAGAATTGATGCCAATAAAGGTTGGGATGTTTTTCTAAAAGCTGTAGCAGAATTGAAAAATAAAGGATATTCAGTTAATGGATTTATTATTGGACAAGGAAATAAAGAAGCCGAAATGTTGCAATTGCGAAAAGAGCTGAACCTTGAAAGTGAAATAGCATTCTTGGGATTACTGTCTCAAAGCCAAATCGTTTCGCACTATAAAAACCTAGATTTATTTGTGTTTCCCACAGCACTCAATGAAAGTTTGGGCTTGGTAGGCCTGGAAGCTATGTCGTGCGGTTTGCCGGTAATAGCGAGTAATATTGGTGCTCCTTCTGCCTATATAAATGAAGGTGTGAACGGATTTCTTTTTGAAACGAATAATGTTGAAAGTTTGACAAAACGAATTATAGAATACAATTCAATATTAGATGTAGATAAGCTCACAATGCGTAAAAATGCAATTTCTACTGCAATTCAGTATGATAGTGAAAAAGTATCCGCAAATTTGTATCAGCAACTTTTGGAACTATGTTAAAAAAACTTGGTCTGGCATGCTATTATGCCATATTCTATAACCTGCCCCACTCCCGATTCTTGTCGTTTACAAGTACTTGGCGGGTTTGGTATGTTTCCAAAGTATTAAAACTGATGCCTTTTGATAAAAGAAGCAAAATAGAATACAACGTATATCTCTCAAATGCTAACGGGATTTCAATAGGGTATAATTGCAGGATTAATGAAAATGTATTTATCCAACAAGCAGTTATCGGCAACAATGTATTAATTGCACCGAATGTGGCAATCCTAAGTGTTTCGCACAATCACGAAAATCTTGAAATACCCATTGTAGATCAGGGAGACACTGAGCCTAATCCACCTATTATTAAAGATGGAGTTTGGTTGGGAAGAAATGTGGTTGTTATGCCTGGAATTACCATTGGGGAAGGAGCAATTGTTGGCGCTGGTGCCGTTGTAACAAAAGATGTAGCGCCATTTACGGTAGTTGGGGGTGTTCCGGCTAAATTAATTAAGTCTCGAAAGTAATTTGAAATATCAGCGATTAACTAAGGTGCGCACAGCGGAATAACTAGCAGGATGCTCATTGTGTGTTTTAAAAAACTAATAGTATTTACAGATGAAATTTGGGTTTGTCCTTTTTCTTTTCAGCTTTTTACTCGCTTGCACTCCGCAAGACCTCGAGTTGGATGACCCAATAATTATTGTCGTTGCGGGACAAAGCAATGCTGTAGGAGCCGGCAATGCGGCAGAATCAGCTACTGGACTTAAAAATTGTTTTGAATACAACTCCATACTCAATGCAATTACACCCCTTCAAGATCCAGTGGGTCAAGTTGATTTAGGTTTTGAACAAGCTGTTACAGGAAGCTTATCTCCTTCTTTGGCCTTAAACCTTTCGAAAATTACCAATCAGGAAATATTAATTGTCCAATGTGCCAAGGGCGGTAGTGCATTACACCCTTTAGCCGAACAAAATAATTGGGGTGTTTGGGGTAAAACAGGTGGTTTACTCTCAAACAGCTATAGAAAAATAGACAGAGCATTGTCAAAAATTGCCGAATCTTCAAATAGCCAACCTAAACTCAATGCTATTATTTGGTCTCAAGGTGAAAATGATGGTGAAGCGATAGGTAAAGGGAAATTAACCCGTTTGCAATACAAAAGTTCATTACAAAAGCTAATAAATAACTATCGTAACAAATACGGAGCTGCACTTCCGTTCATTATTGTTGAAACAGGTAGAAATGTAAGTTGTAGAATATGCGATTCTGGTTTTGAAATCGTTAGGCAAGTACAACGTGAGGTAGCCGATGAAGATAATTATACTTTTATTGGTTATAGTGAAACTGAATATTTTGAACAAAGAAATTGGCTACAAGACCCAGTGCATTATAATCAAACAGCACTAAATCACATAGGAGAAACCTTGGCTAACTTCTTGGTGGCTTCACAAATAGACATTTATTGATAGATATGGTAAGTCCAAGAACGTATTTTAAAAAAGCTGAGGTTAGCATATTGACTGTAGCTGCATTACTTATGGCTTTCTTTTTACCATTGCACATAGGCTTAAGTAATTTGTTTTTGATTCTGTTTTTTGTCGGGTCAGGATATTTTTTGTTTATCAAAAAAGAGTATGTCAAACGGAAGCCTTCATTGCTTATTTACACACTTCTACCCTTCTTTTTGCTTTATGTAATTGGAGTTTTTTATTCCGAACCAACTTTTATTGGTACGAAAGTGATGGGACGAACGATTGCTTTTTTACTCTGTCCTTTGCTTTTGTTGTTTTATTCCCAAACAATGCTGCAACGTGTCAAAACAAGCCTTTTTAAAGGAATTGTAGCCGGTTCTATTATTTCTATTGGCATATTATTAGTTAACACACTTTTAAATTACTTTGCCACACGCCCCTTCTTAAAGTTTGATGATGAAATTTTAAACTATTATTACACCTATCATTATTTTACGGAACCTTTCGATATGTATCCTACCTATTTAGGGTCTTATGTTCTGTTTTCGCTTGTACTTCTCTTTCACAACCTGTTTAAGAATCAACAATCCAATAACCTGTTGATTTGGGCTGGAATCGTATTTCTTTCCATTGGCGTACTTTTCATAAATGCTCGAATCATTTTCTTACTATATGGACTTATTGTAATTTCAGCTGTTGTGTTAGGAGCCATACGAAGCTTTAAACAGAAACGATATTTTGTGCTTTCACTTAGTTTGGTGTTTATTGTAGCCACAGTTCTTTTTGGAGCTCGGGCGCTTTCAAATACTTTTATTTTTTCAAGGCTTACAAATGAACTGAAGTGGGAATTAACCGATCAGGTAAACACTTCTTACAACACTAAAGAAATTGCTGCCGATTCCCGTATTGCGAGATGGGATGCGGCACTACAAGCAATTTCAGAACGCCCTATTTTTGGCTATGGAACCTATACGGAAAAAGAGACTTTAGCCGATTTCTATCTTAAGAACAACCTAATGGTTTCGTATAACAACAGATATGATGCGCACAATTTGTATCTATCTTTTGCCCTAGAATACGGAATTGTAGGGCTTGCTCTTTTCCTCTTCTTCCTGATTTCAAACCTACTATTTGCCATACGAGCTCGAGACTTAGAGTTCTTCTTTTTGTTCTTTATGATTGCTGCAATTAGTTGTTTTGAAAGTTACCTTCAAAACAATGCGGCTATTACTTTTGTTGCGCTGTTTGGCACTGTTCTGTTCTTTTCTAATTTGCCAAATTCAAAAAAGAATGGCTATGTGGACCACTAGGATACAAGAAAAGTCGAAGCAGCACTTGATGGCTATTATGCTGTTGCTCTTTTTTGTTTCCGAAGCCATCAGCAAATATGGTATCCGTGTTGAAGGAGGAAAATCTGATATTCCGCGATATATCAAATTCGCGGTGTATATAGTACTTACTTTCGGTTTATGGAGAAAAACCAAAAGCCTTATTGCTCCGCTTGTCTTGGCAGTTATATTTTGTGTGGGCCAAATTTTTCTTGCTAATGGCTTTAATCAGGAAATGGTGGTAAGCTTTAGTAAATTGCTTTTCCCTATTTTTCTCCTTATCTATTTCAATCACTATCCAATCGGGGAAAATGAGAGAAAATCGTTGTTTCAGGTTTTTGAAGCGCTCTTAATACTGAACGGTGTTTTTATTTTTGTAGGATTCATCTGGGAAATCCCCATGTTCAGGTCGTATTTCGGTGAGCGATTTGGTTATAATGGTCTTTTTATAACTTCAGCGACAAGCTCGTACGTATATGCAGTTGCGATATTTTATTTTCTTCTTAAACTAAAAAGAGATTTTTTAAAAAGTTGGAAAACTTATTTCGTGATTGCATGCGCAATATTTACAGGTACTAAGATTCTTTATATTGCTTTAATTGCATCACTTTTTATTTATTTGATTTGCTTTGTCAATTTCAGCAAGCAGCAACGTAAGCTAATTTTCTTTGTAATTATGGCCGCCTGTGCTGCAATAGCCTATTTCTTCTTTTTTGAATTTGGTATTTTCAATCAAATTAGGCAAAACGAAGGACTTTTATCTGCCATTTTATCCTATCGAGA
The DNA here is from genome assembly GCF_900106795.1 of Aequorivita viscosa. Lineage (GTDB taxonomy): Bacteria > Bacteroidota > Bacteroidia > Flavobacteriales > Flavobacteriaceae > Aequorivita > Aequorivita viscosa. Next base: position 95,709 of record NZ_FNNS01000003.1, read on the forward strand.
CGACCTTTTTATGGAGCAAACCCTTCCTTTCATTAAAGAGAACTGGAGCTGGGCCAATTATCTGTTTGGTGGTATTTCAGAGCTTAGTGTTCGGAGTCAAATGGGCTTTATAGATGTTTTCCTTTTTTGGGGAATTTTAGGTGGCTTGTATTACCTATTTACTTTTTATAAATCTTTTGTCACTTTTCATATTGATAAAAGTGGGATATACATTATTTTAAGTCTTGGGCTTATGGTATTTTTGGCGGGTAATTTTTTTGAGAATGCTTCTGTCGCTATTTATCTATTAATTTTAAAAGAGAAGCTTCTTGATAAAACTGTTTTTTACTAATTTGAATAGTCTAAATGGATAAAATCCACATCCTAAACACCGCTATAAACAACCTTTCCATGCAAGAAACCCTCGCGTTGGTACAGGAAAAAATCCGAAGTGGGGAGCAAGTCCATCATGTTGTGGTGAATGCAGGCAAAGTAGTGGCCATGCAGAAAGATTCTGAGCTTCGTAAAAGTGTAAACGAAAGTCATATAATCAATGCCGATGGACAAGCAGTAGTTTGGGCTTCAAAATTTTTAGGAAAGCCACTAAAAGAACGCGTTGCAGGTATCGATTTGATGGCCAATTTGGTTGAAATGGCGCATAAAAACCACAATAAGATTTTTCTTTTCGGAGCTAAAGAAGAAGTAGTTAAAGAAGTCGTAGATAAATATTCTAAAATCTATAGCCCAAATATTATAGCAGGTTATAGAAATGGTTACTTTTCCTCTTCTGAAGAAGAAGAAATTGCTCAACAAATTGCAGATAGCGGTACTCAAATGTTATTTGTGGCAATCTCATCACCTATAAAAGAAAACTTCTTATACAAATATCGCGATATCCTTAAAAATGTGAACCTGATTATGGGTGTTGGTGGTAGCTTTGACGTAGTTGCTGGGAAAGTAAAAAGAGCTCCCGTTTGGATGCAAAACGCGGGGCTGGAGTGGTTTTATCGCTTCCTCCAAGAACCTAAACGGATGTGGAAACGCTATTTGGTTGGAAATTCGAAATTTATCTTTTTGGTGTTAAAAGAGCGGTTTTCACGATAACATATCGCCCTCCCCCTCGGGGGACCGCTTCATAAAAGAGCAATTTTCTAAAAAATAATTCGGATAAGACTATGAGTTCCGAACTTTTGAACAACGTGAACTGAAAACTGCGACTGCCCACTGAACAACTCTCTTCTAAAATCTCACATCTAATATCTAATATCTCCTCAGAGTTTTCTATCTTCCCCTACAATTTAAAAAGATTTCCTAAACCCAATGAGGATACTGCTCGCTGCCATATACCCTTACGCTTTTTTGCTACTCTACCTCATTATCCCTTTTGATAATTACATTAGAGCATTGCCTAACATCCTTTTAATAATTTTGGTTGTCGCTTTTCCTTTAATTGTAAAAAAAGAGGATTTCAAAAAGATGAAATCGCTTCCAATTGCTGTTTTCCTTGCGCTGTTCGCCTATCTCTGTATTAATTCATTCTTGGGTGGCCGATTCTTAGAAGATTATAACATCATTAAAAAAGTAATGATAGCTGTAGGATTAGCAATCCTCTATATTCCTGTTTCAGAAGCAAAACCAACCGCAGATGAGATTGGTAAAATTAAGGGAGCTATTATCTTATCATCCTTGGCAGCCATCATTTTTTCAGTTTATAACTTTGTGCTAATAACGCATAATACTGGAAGTTTTGCACTTGGAGATTCACCTCAAGTTGTTGAATCATTGTTAATTGACCGACTTTATCTTGGGCTTCTTAGCACATTTAGTATTCTGGTTTCTTTTCAATCTATTAAGAAGCAATATCATCCTAACAATAATTATCATTTAGCGAATATCGTAATCAACTTGGTGTTTATTATTTTAATTGCATCAAAAATTGCAGGAATTTCGCTGCTTGTTTTATTGTTATTAAAACAATTTTATGGGCAACGGAAAATTTGGAAAATGGTTTTAGCGAGTGGCGCTATTATAGCTGTTATCGGAATGTTTTTTCTTTTGAAAAATGAAAGTGACAACATTTACAATTCTGACGCAAAAGCCAACACCATTGTACCAATAATAGAAAACACAAGAACATTTGAATTAAGGGCGATTGTCTGGCAATGCGCTGCGAAAATAATAGATGATGAAGGTTTTTCGTTAACAGGAAATGGATTTGCTACTACAAACGATAAGCTTGTTTCCTGCTATGAAGCGGAGATACCAAATTTGGAGAAAAGAGATGTTTTCATTGCCAAAGAATACAATACACATAACCAGTTTTTAGACTTTTATCTTAGTGCTGGTTTTATTGCTTTACTGCTGTTTTTAGGCTTTATTGTTGTAACCTTTTTATCAGTTCGAAAGCACTTTCTTCCAACCGCAATGCTAGCAATTTTAGTAATGTATTGTTTGGTCGAAAATGTATTCCACAGGCAAATTGGAGCTTATTATATTGGCTTTATTTTGATAATTATCATGACGAGTGTTTCAGCTCTCGAAAACAACGATATAAAAGAGACTTAAAAGGAATGCAAATTGTATTTTTGCCCCTAATAAAAAAATAAAATTGAAAAGAGTACTCATAACAGGTGCTGCAGGGTTTTTAGGCTCCCACCTTTGCGACAAGTTTATTTCCGAAGGATTCCAAGTAATTGGGATGGATAATCTTATTACAGGCGATATCAAGAATATTGAACATTTATTCAAGCTTGAAGCATTTGAATTTTACCATCACGACGTAACAAAATTTGTATTCGTGCCAGGCAAGTTGGATTATATTCTTCATTTTGCTTCGCCAGCAAGCCCTATAGATTATTTAAAAATACCTATTCAGACCTTAAAAGTAGGCTCATTGGGCACTCACAACCTGTTAGGATTGGCAAAGGAAAAGAATGCTCGTATTCTAATCGCCTCTACCTCTGAGGTTTATGGAGATCCTTTAGTACACCCACAAACAGAGGAATACTTTGGAAATGTGAACACCATTGGCCCACGTGGCGTTTACGATGAGGCCAAAAGGTTTCAAGAATCCATTACCATGGCCTATCATCGAACCCATGGTTTAGACACCAGAATAGCCCGTATATTCAATACCTATGGTCCCAGAATGCGTCTAAATGACGGGCGTGTTATTCCCGCGTTTATTGGACAAGCCCTTCGTGGGGAAGATTTAACAGTTTTTGGCGACGGATTGCAAACACGATCATTTTGTTATGTAGATGATCAAATTGAAGGACTTTACCATCTTTTGCTCAGTGATTACCACTTACCAGTAAACATTGGTAATCCAGGCGAAATAACCATTCTTGATTTTGCGAAGGAAATCGTAAAACTAACAGGAACTAATCAAAAAATCATATTCAAACCTTTGCCTGAAGATGATCCATTACAACGAGAACCAGACATCTCAAAAGCAAAAAAAATATTAGGTTGGGAACCTAAAGTTTCTCGTGAAGAAGGAATGAAAAAAACCTACGAATACTTTAAAAGCCTAACAAAAGAAGAGCTATTTAAAAGTGAACACAAAGATTTTTCAAAGCATAATAGATAACGAATAGATGTTTAAAAGTGGAAGATATTCAGGGTTTTTAAGGCCTATTTCTTACGGAATAGATCTTTTCTTTATCCATTTTTTGGCATTTAGCATGTTTGGAACATCGTTTCCATACTTCAATTTCGTTGTTTATTTAACAATAGCCTGGCTTGTTCTTTCATTGCGCTCTGGATTTTATGAAATTTATCGTTTTACGCATGCCGCAAACATAATGTCGTTATTGGGCAAACAAGGGATTGTTTTTGTGCTTATTGTGTTTTCATTTTTTGGCTTCTACAACCAGTTTGATATACCGCCGGCAATTGTTTTTAAATATGTTCTATTAGTGATGTCGTGTATCGCCATCGTAAAATTTGGAATCTATTATTTGCTAAAAAAATATCGGCTACACTTAGGAGGTAATATTCGAAAAGTCGTCATTTTAGGCTTAAACCAAAAAACAGATCGCCTCCGTAAATTTTTCACTGCAAACCCCGTCTATGGTTATAAACTCTATAAAACTTTCGATTTTAAAAAATCAGGAAGCGACACACTAGAAGAATGTATGAAATATGTGATGGATGAAAAAATTGACGAAATTTATGCTTCCGTTGCAGAGCTGAGTAATAAAGATCTGCTGAAACTTATTGAGTTTGTAGATAACAATTTAAAAATCCTAAAGTTTCTACCAGACAATAAGGAAATATATAGTAAACGACTTGATTTTTCGTATTACGGCGTGCTTCCTATATTGTCCATGCGTAAAATCCCCATAGATGAACCGCTAAATAAATTTATTAAAAGAGCGTTCGATATTATCCTCTCGCTTGCGGTAATTATTGGTATATTATCTTGGTTAACACCTTTGTTAGGTTTATTGATTAAGTTAGAATCGAAAGGACCAATATTCTTTAAACAGAAGCGTAATGGTTTAGATTATAAGGAATTTTACTGTTATAAATTCCGATCAATGATTCCAAATCCTATGGCCGATTTGCATCAAATTAAAAAAGGTGATACTCGGGTTACCCGAATTGGACGGATCATCCGAAAGACAAGTATTGACGAATTGCCACAGTTTATCAACGTTCTTAAAGGAGATATGTCGGTTGTTGGGCCAAGACCGCATATGGTGAGTCACACGCATATGTATGCTGAACGAATAGATAAATTTATGGTGCGCCATTTTATAAAACCAGGAATTACAGGTTTGGCACAAGTAAGTGGGTTTCGTGGTGAGGTAGACAGCGAAAGTCACATAATTAACAGAGTGAAGTACGACATTTTCTATTTAGAAAACTGAAGCCTCTTCCTCGATATTAAAATCGTGTTTCAAACTATATATAACGCCCTGAGAGGGGAGGAAAAGGCTTATTAGACGATTAGTTTTTCTCGGAACCAATCTGTAAAGGATAGTAACTAATTTTGAACAAGAAGTAGTATGTTGAATCTTTTCGATTTGTCTCAAAAACTAAATGGTTTTCCGATGAAGAAAGCCAAAGAGGAATATGAAAGGATCTTAAGTATTCCTGAAGCAGAATATGAAGATTATATTAATCAAAAGAAGAAAGAAATTGTAACCTTTCATTTTGAAAATAATGCATTCTATAAAAACCTAGTAGGAAATAGCTTACCAGATAAATGGCATCAGTTACCAGTGATGACCAAAGCCGATTATCAAAAGCCTTTAGAGCAGAAGCTGTCTATTGGTTATAATAATCCTAAACACCTTTATACAAACAAAACATCAGGATCTACTGGAACCCCAATGTTCTTTGCAATAGACAAATTTGCCCACGCCATGACTTGGGCAAACATAATCTATAAATATGGATGGTATGGAATTGACTTAAACTCATCGTATCAGGCCCGTTTTTATGGTATACCAAAAGATTTTATTGGTTATAGAAAAGAAAGGTTGAAAGATTTTTTAGGAAAAAGGTATCGTTTTTCAATTTTTGATCTTACCGACGACGCACTCGAAAGGATTTTAAAGAAATTTAAATCGACACCATTTCAATATATCAACGGGTATACGAGCTCTATAGTGTTATTTGCCAATTATTTGGAATCAAAAGGAATTGTGCTTAGAGCAGTTTGTCCAACACTGAAGGTATGTATTACTACGGCAGAAATGTTATTTGATAAAGACAAAGCTTTACTTGAAAAACAATTTGGAGTTCGGGTTGTGAACGAGTATGGTGCTTCAGAAACTGGAATTTTAGCAATTACCAATCTTGAAGATGACTGGCAAGTAAGCTCAGAGTTGTCTTTCATAGAAATCTTGGACGAAAATAACAATCCTGTTCCCTTAGGTGCTGAAGGCAAGGTGGTTGTTACTAACTTGTTTAACAAAGCACACCCGTTTATTCGTTATGAAATTGGAGATATGGGTGTTTTGGACGAGAAGTCAACATTTAAAAAACCAATTTTTAAGCATATTACTGGAAGGACAAACGACTTTGTGGTACTACCAAGCGGCAAAAAAGCATCTGGTCTTACATTTTATTATGTTACCAAAACCGTAATGCAAAATGATGGAAATATTCAAGAATTTGTAATCAAACAAATCGCACGGGATACTTTTGAAGTGCTTTATAAGAGTAATGAGCCTTTGACTGCAATACAAATTATAAACATTAAAGCAGCAGCAAAAACCTACTTAGAGCCTAACTTAAACTTCAATTTTACACGGAAGGATTTTATTCCAAGATCAAAAAGTGGGAAGTTGAAGCAGTTTGAGTCGTTAATTTAGTTCTTATACTTTAAGAACCCACGCACAGCCCATTGTATCATATAGTAACTGGAATCTAAAACACTTAAGTTCTCTACTTTTCTATAAAACTGCCATTGGTATTTAATGAGGGCAGATTTTTTTCGAGACAAGGAGTTTTCTCGAATTCGGTAAATGGCTTTTGGTTCTTGAATTCCATAAGCGAAAGGAATTTCTTTTAAATACCGCAACCATAACCCCATGTCTTGTCTTTTATACACTTCGGGCATAAACTTTTTCCCTAATGTTTCAATATCTAAAAAAGCAGTCAAGCAACTTATTGAATTTGTTTTAAGAATGTCAGTGTAGGTTACTTTTTGAGGAACGATAAAATCTGAATAGACAAATTCTAACGCTTCATTTGATCGCCTGTAAGAAGAAAAAACAAAATGCACGCCTGTTTTTTTAATTGTTTTGATACTGGTTTCAATAAAGTCAGAAAACCAAATATCATCCGCGTCTAAGAAAGTCATATACGTTCCTGTTGCCTTTGCAATACCCTTGTTTCTGGAAACAGCGGGACCGGAATTAACGGTAGATTTGATGAGATGAATCCGGTCATCGGTTTTTTGTATTTGTTTTATGACTGAAATAGTCTGGTCTGTAGAGCAATCGTCAACAAGAATAAGTTCCCAGTTTGAGTACGTTTGGCTATGTACAGAAGCTATAGTTTCCCTGATGTATTTTTCAGAATTGTAGGTTGGTGTTATAATGGATACTAAAGCTGTCATGTAATTCTGTATTGGCAAAATCTATTTCAAATGTAGATTCACGTTCGCAATGATTCTAGTTGCCTTTTTTTGAATAATATATTTCTACTAAATTTTCAATAATTCTTTCTGAAGCTTTTCCATCCCACAGCGGTATTTCTTGCGCTTGTTGCCATTCGTCGTTATTTAACCTTTGAAATGAAGCAGTTATCTTTTCGATATTATTGGCAACTAATACATTTGTTCCTAAAGTACAGGTTTCTGGTCGTTCCGTCGAGTTTCTAAACGTAAGGCACGGAACGTTTAAAATAGACGCTTCTTCGGTAATACCTCCCGAATCTGTTAATATGGCTTTAGCATTTTTTAAAAGGTAAATAAAGTTTAAATACCCTTGTGGTTCAACTACATGTAAGTTTTTAAATTCACTGGTTATTGCTTCTAAAACTTGTTGCGTTCTAGGGTGAACCGGAAAAATAATAGGAGTATCTCCTGCATGTGATACAATTGTACGTAAGAGCTCTGCAAACGAAGATCCTTTATCAACATTTGACGGTCTATGTAATGTTAGTAAGAAGTATCCTTTAGGCTTTAAATTAAAATCGCTCCAAAATGTAGGTTTTTCAATTCGATTTAAATTTTTCAAAAGAGTGTCAATCATTACATTTCCGACAAAAAATATCTTTTCTTTAGAATGGCCTTCATCAATTAAATTCTGACTGGCTTTTTCCGAGGTAGTAAAGAAATAATCTGTAATGCTGTCGGTGACCATTCGGTTTATTTCTTCAGGCATTGTCCTGTCGCCACTTCTAATGCCAGCTTCTACGTGTATTAAAGGAATGTTAGCCTTTTTTGTTACAATAGCACAAGCCATTGTTGAGGTTACATCGCCAACTACGAGCACAAAATCGGGTCTGTTTTCTGCCAATTCTTTTTCAAAAGCAATCATGATACTTGCTGTTTGCTCAGCTTGCGTACCACTTTTAACATCTAAGTTTTTGTTTGGCTTCGGTATTTGTAACTCATCAAAAAAAGTATCACTCAGTGCAGCGCTATAATGTTGACCGGTATGAATGAGCCTATAGCTAATTGGTTTTTGCTCGGTCTTAAGCTTTTCTATCGCCTTGATAATTGGCGATATTTTCATAAAATTTGGTCTTGCTCCAGCAACAATTGTTATTTCCATTAGCGTGAGTTGGATTTTGTCTTAATTCGCAAAAATAGGGAAACTGAATGTAAGCCACGTCATTTTTAAACCTCTTTCGTATAATTGACTAACGGCAGATTCATGAAATAGATTAATCGTTTTTCTAAACTTGTCAAATAGGCCAAACAGCTTATATTAAGTTGATATTAGATATAAAAAAATGCTTTTAACGCTAAAACGTAGATTTCGTAATAAAATGAATTATTTTTGAAGTCGGTATTGAAGAAGCTACCGAAAACAGAGGGAGTAATTGAAGTTGTATTTATAGTGTTGGTTCCAAAATATGTAAAACCAATTACATATTGAAGCTGATATTCGGGATGTCATTTTATAAAACTCCTATTTTTGCGCCGAAGAATAGCGTAGCAGCATTTATCATTTAACTATTAACCTGTAATTTTTTATATAAGTCTAAATACATAATACCATGAACATACTAATCCTAGGCTCTGGCGGTCGTGAACATACGTTTGCCTATTACATTTCTCAAAGCAATCGTTGCCAAAATTTATTTGTTGCTCCCGGGAATGCGGGCACCGAAACTATTGCAACAAATGTAGCGATAAATAGTACAGATTTTGAAGCTGTTAAAAATTGTGTTGTTAGCAACAATATAAAAATGGTAGTGGTAGGGCCAGAAGATCCATTAGTTCACGGTATAGCCGATTATTTTGCTGAGACTTATGAATTAAAAGAGGTTATGCTCATAGGGCCCTCAAAGCGAGGGGCGCTGCTGGAAGGTAGTAAACAGCGCGCAAAAGAGTTTATGATGCAGCACGGCATCCCTACAGCAGCTTATGAAAGCTTTACGGCTAAATCCTTGGAAGCAGGTAAGTTGTTTTTAGAAACCTTAAATCCGCCATATGTTTTAAAAGCTGATGGATTAGCGGCAGGAAAAGGAGTATTGATTTTAAACGACCTCAACGAAGCTAAACAAGAACTTGAAAACATGCTTGCCCACAGTAAATTTGGAGATGCGAGCGCTAAAGTGGTAATTGAAGAGTTTTTAGATGGAATTGAGTTAAGTGTTTTTGTATTAACCGATGGAAAAAATTACAAAATTCTGCCAACAGCCAAAGATTACAAACGAATTGGAGAAGGTGATACAGGACTAAATACGGGAGGAATGGGAGCAATTTCCCCAGTACCTTTTGCAGATGCGGAGTTGATGAAAAAAATTGAAGACAGGATTGTTAAACCAACTGTAAATGGTCTTGCAAAAGAAAATATAGATTACAAAGGTTTTATTTTTATTGGTTTAATAAAAGTGAATAATGAGCCTTATGTTATTGAGTATAATGTACGTATGGGCGACCCTGAAACAGAAGTTGTCTTACCACGAATAAAAACTGATTTAATCGATTTGTTTGAAGCTACTTACAATCAAAATTTAGACAAAGTAAATATTGAAATCGATAATAGAGCAGCAACAACTGTAATGTTAGTTTCAGGAGGCTATCCAGAAAATTATGAAAAGGGAAAAGAAATTACAGGCTTGGAGAATGTAGCAGATTCCATTGTATTTCATGCAGGAACCAAATCGGAAAATGGCAAGGTTCTTACCAACGGGGGGCGCGTTATAGCAATTACTTCTTTAGATGTCGATTTCAGAAAAGCACTAAAAAAATCCTATCAAAATATCGAGAAGATATCTTTTGATAGGATGAATTATCGTGGCGATATTGGCTTTGATTTATAAAAAAATCAAAGGCTTTCGTCAAAGGTATACTGGCTTTCGGTGTTTTCGTCAAATTTTTTAAGTTGTAACATCCAATATATAAAAGCAGCTGCGGCAATTAAAACAAAAATCCAAGAAACTGCATTTGCCAGGAACCAATTGTCTAGTTCTAACGCTACGATTGCTTTATGAGGAATAAAAAGCACATCTTCAAAAAGGGAAGCTATTCCTTCCCAAAAACCTTTCCAAGTCATATCTTTAAACTTTAGATAGCAAAAATATAAAATAACACCCATGCTAACAAGCTTTTTCGGAAAATCTAAGCCAGTCCATCTTTTAATCATAGGAGGGATTATAGGCTTAGGGTTTATTTGGACTTCATTTAATAATTCCTCACCCGATTTTGATGTTATTACTTTTATTCAATTAGTACTACTTCTATGTGCTATTGTGTTTAGCATCATTCTGTTAGATTTTATTGTAGGCAAAAATCATTTAACACAGTCTAATGCTTATGCCATCTTTTTTTATGCCTTATTTATTGCAATGTTTCCTGTTATTTTTCAAAATCCGGAGATAATTTGGGCAAATGTATTTTTGTTATTAGCTTTTAGAAGAATAATAAGCTTGCGAAAGGACTCAAATTCGAAGAAAAAAATTCTAGACGGAGCAATTTGGGTAACAGTGGCGTCTATATTTAATTTTTGGAGTTTTTTGTTTTTTATTCCACTTTGGATTGCAATTATCCGAAAACCAAACCTTACTGCTAGGGAGACGCTTATTCCAATTGTTGGCTTTTTTGCTGTCCTTCTCACTAATGCTGCGTTTCAGCTGTTGGCAAATGATACGTTTATTTGGTTCTTTTCATCTAAACAACCTATTGGGTTAGATTTTTCATTGTATAATTTTTCAGAAGTACTTATTCCCACTACATTAGTGTTGACGCTATTATTATTTACATGGCTTATTAGAATATTGCGATTGGGGTCTGTTTCATTAAAAGAGAAGTCCAACTATATGATCTTTTTTACCGTTGTAGTTGCTAGCGTTGCGATAGCTGTTTGTACTCCTGAAAAAAACGGCTCTGAATTATTGTTTCTATTTGCCCCAACAGCCATTCTATGTGCTAATTATATTGAGGGTAGCGATAAACGCAACTATGAAAAAGGTGACGTAGCAGAATATTGGTTTAAAGAAATTGTGCTGTGGATAGTCTGCCTGTTTGGCCTATTATTCTTGTTTTTATAACTTTATTTGATTTAGATAATTATACATTCAAATATTCTTGAGGTTATAATTTCGAAAGTGCTTAGCAGATCATTGCGCACCGCTTCCAAAATACCACTTAAAATAAATCTACTACTTATCGGGAATCCTTACCTTTGGGCGGTCTTTAAAAAAATGTTTTGAACAAACTTTTCAGTATCGGATTTTGGGGCGTTGTAGCTCGTTTTATTTTGCGGAATCGTACGGGGATTTTAATAGTTATCGCGCTATTAACCGTGCTGCTCGCCATGCAATGGAAAAATATGCGCTTTACCTACACAGAAGCCAATTTATTGCCCGATGACCACCCTGTTAATCTAGAATACGATGTGTTTTTAAAACATTTTGGAGAAGAAGGAAACCTTATAGTAATGGGTGTGAAAGATTCTGCTATTTTCACTCCTAAAAAATTCCAAGCGTGGCACCGGCTTTCAAAAGATATTGAAAAATTTAGTGAGGTTGAATTTACCCTTTCAGTAGGCAATTTAAAACAACTTCAAAAACGAACCGATACCGTTGGATTTGAATTAGTACCGTTTATAAAAGATTCGGTTTTTACAGATGCCAGCTTGGCGCAATATAAAGACGATCTTTTCAATAAACTTCCCTTTTACGACGGACTTATCTACAGTCCGAGCAAAAAGTCTATCCGCTCTGCTATTTATCTTAAAAAGGACATCGTAAACACTGCTGATAGAAAAGATTTTGTTGTAAATGATCTGATTCCGTTAGTTAAAAATTTTGAAAACGAAACGGGGGTTAAGGTACACACTTCGGGTATGCCTTACATCCGCACCTTGAATTCACAAAGTATTATTGATGAAATCGGTCTTTTTATTGGAGGTGCTTTGCTCGTTACTTCCTTGATATTCTTTTTCTTTTTCCGCTCTTGGCGTGCCACTTTTATCTCAATGTGTACCGTAATCATCGGCGTTATGTGGGCTTTCGGAATACTGGGCTTGTTACAATATGAAATAACAGTTCTTACAGCATTAATTCCTCCGTTGATAATTGTAATCGGAATTCCAAATTGTGTTTTCTTGATTAATAAATACCAACAAGAAATAAAACTGCACGGAAATCAAGCAAAATCGTTGCAACGCGTTATTACTAAAGTTGGGAATGCAACTTTAATGACTAACCTTACTACCGCTTGTGGTTTTGCGACATTTATATTAGTCAAAAGTGAATTGTTGCGCGAATTCGGGATTGTAGCTTCCATAAACATCGTTGCTATTTTCCTTTTAAGTTTGCTAATTATCCCAATAGTTTACAGCTATATGGCGGTGCCAAAATACAAGCACCTTAAACACCTTAATAAAAACTGGATAAGCAAATTTTCAGGATGGATTGAGCGTATGGTGAAGGAAAGACAAATTACTATTTACATTGCTGCTGTTTTGGTACTTTGCGCTAGTATTATAGGAATATACAACATTAAAATTTCGGGCAGCATCATTGAAGATATGCCCAAAAACACAGATTTCTTTTCAGATATACGCTTTTTTGAAAAGGAATACGAAGGCATTATGCCCCTAGAAATAATGGTAGACACTAAGAAGAAAAAAGGTGTAATGAGTCTACCTACCTTAAAACGAATTGATGAACTGCAAGACCACATAAAAGAGATCCCAGAATTTGCAAACCCTATTTCCGTAGTCGAGTTGGTTAAATATTCTAAACAAGCGTATTACAACGGAAATCCTGAGTATTATCAACTTCCTAATAATCAAGAAAGAACTTTTATTCTTTCGTATGCTAAAAGCAGCAATACAGATACAAATTTATTGAGTAGCTATGTTGATACTACTGGGCAATTTGCGCGTATTACAACGTTTATGAAAGATACCGAGCCCGATAGGTTTAAACGTATTGAAGAAGATCTGAACACAAAAATTGAGAAGATTTTCCCATCAGATCGTTACAATGTTTCAGTAACCGGAAAAGCGTTGGTGTTTCAGAAAGGAACACATTACTTAGTCAACAATTTAATTTTATCGTTATCATTGGCCATTTTATTAATAGCCACCTTTATGGCTTGGATGTTCCGAAGCTTTAAAATGATAATAATCTCCCTTATTCCAAACCTATTGCCTTTAATAATTACGGCGGGAGTAATGGGCTTTGTTGGTGTTCCTATTAAACCGTCGACTATTTTAGTATTCAGCATTGCCTTCGGAATTTCTGTGGACGACACAATTCACTTTTTGGCAAAATACAGGCAGGAACTCGTTGCCAATAATTGGAAGATAAAGAAATCGGTTTTTGCCGCGCTTCGTGAAACGACCGTAAGTATGTTTTATACATCTATTGTGCTTTTCTTTGGGTTTTCAGTATTTACAATTTCGAGTTTTGGAGGCACAGTTGCTTTAGGGGCCTTAGTTTCAATAACGCTTCTATTTGCGATGCTCTCTAATTTATTGCTTCTTCCCACCTTATTATTGTCCTTGGAGCGAAGTATAGCCAATAAAGAAACAATGCGAAAGCCAGCCATCGAAATATTGCCCGATGCCGAAGATGAAGAAAGTAATTAAGCAATTTTAAAACAATAAGTTTATAATTGAATATGCGCCATTTTCATTATGTGTTCGAATGTAGAATCGGGTGTATTTCACTTTTTTTGAATTTTATTTAAAAGTATCTTTACAACTCAAAATAATACCAATGTTAAATAGAACTATAGACCAACTGTTAAAAACTGAGCCTACGCTGCACGAAGTAAAAGTCCGTGGATGGGTACGCTCCTTTCGAAGTAACCGCTTTATAGCTTTAAGTGATGGATCCACAATTAAAACACTGCAATGTGTTGTGGATTTTGAAAATATAGACGACGAAATCCTTAAAAAAGTTACAATTGGGGCCGCTATTGAAGTTGTAGGAATGCTCGTGGAAAGTCAAGGGCAAGGTCAAACAGTTGAAGTGCAGGTTTCATCATTAAAAGTTTTGGGAGTAGCACATCCAGACGATGTAAAGCTCACTGTTCTTTCCCCAAAAAGACATACCCTAGAAACCCTCAGGGAACAAGCGCATTTACGAATTCGAACCAATACTTTTGGAGCAGTAATGCGTACACGCTCTAAACTAGCGTTTGCAATAAATGAATATTTTCATAAAAACGGTTTTTACTATATGCATTCTCCTATTATTACAGGAAGTGATGCCGAAGGCGCTGGTGAAATGTTTAACGTTACTACCCTCGACCCTAAAAACATTCCGTTAGATGAAAATGGAAATGTAAACCATAAAGAAGACTTTTTTGGAAAGGAAACCAATCTTACAGTAAGTGGGCAATTAGAAGCCGAATCGTATGCTATGGCACTTGGGAAGGTTTATACTTTTGGGCCAACTTTTAGGGCAGAAAACTCAAATACAAGTCGCCACTTAGCAGAATTTTGGATGATCGAGCCAGAGGTTGCTTTCAACGACTTAGACGCCAACATGGATTTGGCTGAAGATTTTATAAAGTATGTAATTAAGTTCGCTTTAGACAATTGTGCAGACGACTTAGAATTTCTTGAAAACAGGCTTTTAGAAGAAGAAAAGAAAAAAGCTCAAGATCAGCGAAGTGAAATGAAGCTCCGCGAAAAGCTTCACTTTATACTCGATAATAATTTTAAACGCGTAAGCTATACAGAAGCGATTGATATTCTGAAAAATTCTAAACCAAACAAGAAGAAAAAGTTCAAATATATTATTGAAGAATGGGGCGCTGATCTCCAGAGTGAGCACGAACGTTTTTTGGTTGAAAAACACTTTAAATCTCCCGTAATTCTTTTTGATTATCCTGCAACAATCAAGGCTTTCTATATGCGCTTGAACGACGATGGAAAAACAGTTAGAGCAATGGACGTGCTTTTCCCTGGAATTGGGGAAATTGTAGGTGGCTCGCAGCGGGAAGAACGATATGATGTGCTTTTAGAGAAAATGAAAGCGATGAATATCGACCAAAAAGAGCTATATTGGTACTTAGATCTACGTAAGTTTGGAACAGCAGTGCACAGTGGTTTCGGACTTGGTTTTGAGCGTTTAGTTCAGTTTACAACAGGAATGGGTAACATTCGCGACGTAATACCGTATCCACGTACTCCAGGCAACGCAGACTTTTAAGTTTCTAAACTTTTCATTTTTACTGTTGAGGTGTTCCTTGTAAGCATAATAGAAAGTTAGACACGAGTTATTGTATTTAAAGATGGATCTATTTTTGTAACTTTATAACAAAACCAATTATTTCCACAACCTATTGATGTGTTGATTAAACTATGTTAAAGCAGCAATTAAATCTAAAACTCTCACAGAAATTATCTCCGCAACAAATTCAGTTGATGAAGATGATACAGCTTCCTTTACAAGCTTTTGAGCAACGTATTTCGCAGGAAATGCAGGAAAATCCAGCTTTGGAAGGTGGAAAGGATGATAGCGATACCTACGACAGCGAATTTGAAAATGATAAATTTGAAGACGACTACGATGAAGGCAATGAGGTTATCGAAACAGATATTAATGTTGATGATTATTTAAGCGATGACGAGGTTCCTAGCTATAAACTTTCAGCAAATAATTATAGTGCCGACGATGAAGATCGCCAAATTCCATACGCTGCAGGAACATCTTTTAACCAATATCTACTCCAACAACTCAATACCTATCGATTGGATGAGGACGAAAAGGAAATCGCAAAATTTCTCGTCGGAAGTGTAGATGAAAGCGGCTACATTCGTAGGGAAATTGAAGACATTGTCGACGATTTAGCCTTTACGCAAAATGTATATACTTCTGAAGATAATGTTGAAAAGGTGTTAACAATCGTGCAAGAATTAGATCCTCCGGGAGTTGCTGCACGCGATCTTCAAGAATGTTTGCTACTCCAATTAGAGCGTAAAGACCCAACTCCTTCGGTTTCTTTGGCAATTGAAATTATAGAAACTGCTTTTGAACCTTTTAGTAAAAAACACTATAAAAAACTTATCCAGAAATTCGATATTACTGAAGATCAGCTTAGGGAAGCAATCCGGGAAATAGAAGGATTAAATCCGAAACCAGGCGGAACCTATGCAGGAAATAACCGAATTGTGGAACACGTAGTTCCTGACTTTGCGATTAAAATTGTGGATGGCGAACTAGATTTAACATTGAATGGCCGCAATGCACCAGAACTTCATATTTCTCACGATTACACCAATATGCTGAAAGGCTATAAGGAATCTAAGGAGAAATCGAAGGCCCAGAAAGATGCGGTGATTTTCATAAAACAAAAACTAGACGCTGCTAAATGGTTTATCGATGCCATAAAACAACGTCAGCAGACTTTGTTTGTTACTATGAATGCTATTATGCATCATCAAAAGGAATACTTTTTGTCTGGAGATGAGCGAAAGCTTAAACCAATGATTTTAAAAGACATCGCCGATAAAATTAATATGGATGTCTCTACGGTTTCTCGTGTGGCCAATAGTAAATATGTAGATACACCGTATGGCACTAAACTAATTAAGGAGTTTTTTAGTGAATCCATGAAAAACGAAATGGGCGAAGACGTTTCTACGCGGGAAATTAAAAAAATTCTCGAAATGATTATTGCTGACGAAGACAAGCGTAAACCTTATACCGATGATAAATTAGCAAAACTTCTGTTAGAAAAAGGATATCCAATTGCCCGGCGAACTATCGCTAAATACAGGGAGCAACTAGACCTTCCCGTAGCCCGACTCAGAAAAGAAATTTGATGAGGTTATTTCTAAAACTTGGATCTATTCTCTTTCACCCATTGCTGATGCCTATAATGGGTACAGCAATATACTTTTATATTACGCCGCGATTTGTAGAGTATGAACTAGTAACAGCAAACCTCTTTGCGCTTACAATTGTTACGGTTATCATTCCAATAGTTGTCTTTTTTTTACTCAAAACACTAAGACAAGTAGAAACTATTTATTTAAGGAATGTAAAGGAGCGCAAATATCCGTTAATGATTCAGTGTGTATTGTTGTTGCTGGTCATTAAAATGGTCTTTAATCCGTATGATAATCCAGAGCTATATTTCTTTTTTGTGGGAATTTTATTTTCGGCATTTGCTTCTTTGGTGATGGTGTTATTTAAAGTAAAAGTAAGCCTTCACCAAATAGGGGTCGCGGGCTTACTGCTTTTTTTAGTCGGTTTGAGCGCACATTTCAAAATAAACCTTTTGATACCTATCAGTTTCTTTTTCTTTGTAAATGGCTGGGTGGCTTCCTCTAGGTTACAAGCAAATGCACATAGCTATTTGGAATTAGGATTAGGTTTCCTGGTTGGGGCGCTGCCTCAGCTTATTTTATTCAATATGTGGCTATAATTAGGGTTGCAGCTTTCATGAAGTTTGAGGGAACACCTAATTGGATTAATGCCTTCATTTTATATGAATCAGACTTTTTAATAATATTAATCTCTCTGCCACATGCTATTTCATATCTTGCTCGAAACTTATAAACTTTTCGAATAAAAAAATTTTATCGCTACTATAACAATAGAGTTCGTTTTCATCGGTTTTGTTGAATCGTTATTAATTATCTAATTTTATGTGTCGCGTTTGATTTAAACGGCTTAAAAACAGGGTGTTTTTTCTTACGAGATAATTGATGCCATTAATGACGATTCTATTTTAACCTCACCAAGTGGAAATCAAGTTTTTTATGGAAACCAAATATTGGTTAATACAACTTTAAAGAACCACAGTTTCTTATTTACCCAAATCAGCAGCCGAAC
Organism: Aequorivita viscosa; assembly: GCF_900106795.1. Taxonomy (GTDB): domain Bacteria; phylum Bacteroidota; class Bacteroidia; order Flavobacteriales; family Flavobacteriaceae; genus Aequorivita; species Aequorivita viscosa. The sequence goes on from NZ_FNNS01000003.1 coordinate 113,631, forward strand.
AACTTACTTTAAATTTAAAAAATGCTGTTGAAACTATCGAAGTCCAAATTTTTAATGTTGAAGGGAAACTTTTAACCAATCAAAATTTGACTATCCAAAATGGGTACATCTTGGATGTTTCGCAGTTATCGAGCGGCCTGTATTTTTTGAATATTAAATCAAGAAATTATAGTAGAGTGAGTAAGGATCTTCTTATTTAAATGAATGGAAATTGGTAGATTGCCCTGTATTCAAATTTTTGATTTTTCAAATGTTTGTTCCGTTGAGGCTTTTGAATGGCTTCTGTTTAAAATTAGTAAGCTGAAAAAGTGAAAACTATGCATATTACAGAATATAAAACATCAAGCCAACCTTAAGGCTTCTAAGATCTATTTTGTCGCCTTCGATGGTATAAGCGTCCTTAAAAAACGGGCTCAGGCTGTATGCAGCAAAAAAATTGAAGGTATTGTATCCGAAGCTTAGTGTTGCAGAAACACGAACAGGGTCAAACTCAGATATTTTCGTTTGGTTCACATTATTTCCAGGTTGTTTAAAAGTAGCTTTATGCCAATAAGCATATCCGATCCGGGCTCCAGCATAAATTCGCCAAAATCTATATTCGGTAGGAGTGGAGGTGCGCCATCTAAATTCTAATGGAATTTCTACCATTGCCATGCCAAATCGGTTTTGGGTATAATCTACATCACTATCTAGTACATTGAAAATAGTGTTTCCTTCAGCGTCCTCTCCTATAAATAAATTTTGCCCAAATTGATCATATGTTAATCCTAACCCCACGGCAACTGCTATATTGCGCCTTTCATTAATTGGCATGTCCCTCAGAAACCCTATCTGAAGTCCGCCAGAAAGCCCTCTAGAACTCATTCCAGGAGGGGAATTAGGGATTAGGTTGTACGTAATGCCAAAGTAAAACTGGTCTTCTCTGTACTTTAAATCGGCATACGATTCGTTTGTGCCGTCTATTACTTCCTCTTGTGAAAACACCATTACTGGAAGAAATAGTATAAGCCAGAAATTTCGCAACTTTAAAAGCGTATCCATAGGTTAAAGATAAGTGTATTTTCAGTATTACGGAATAAAAAAACGCCTTGTCTACAAATTCTGTAACAAGGCGTTTTGATAGATTATTAAGTAATTTTACTGTTCTACTTCATTCCCTGGAGTGGTAATGTAGATTATTTTTAACATGTTTAAATCACGTAATTCTTGTTTAATATCGGTAACCATTCCAGTATTAGTTTCTTCATCAACTTTTAAAGCTACCATCACTTTGTCCTGTAATTCAGGAAGAAGTTTTTGACGCGCTTCTGTCAATGCGAATTTAATATTTGTAATGTCTGTGTACTTATCACCGATTTGTATTTTAGGTTCAGTTCCAAATTTTTCTTGGTATCTCGCGCTAGGTTTCCCTGCATAAATATACACTGACCTGTCTTTCTTCAGTTTTTCTACCTGATCTGCCTTTGGCAATTTGTTCATAACTAACAAATTGTCATCCCGCAAAACTGTTACCACCATAAAAAAGAATAGTAACATAAATACAATATCCGGGAGGGATGCTGTAGAAACAGGTGGCAATCCGCCTTCTTTTTTCTTTGTAAACTTAGCCATTGATAATATTTTTAGGATCCAGATTTTTTAGGTTCTGCCTCTGATAATTTCTGAGGAAACAGTTTCTGAACGACCTCGAGTTTTTCTTGTAACAAATCTTTATCGCCTTTATAGCTTCCTTCATCCAGAGCTTTACTCATTTCTGTAAACTTCCAACCATAAAGTCTTTGTGATTCTCTATCTCTTAAATAATTATAAGCTGCTACCAATTCATTTTGAACAGCGATATACATTTTATATGAGGTAAGTCTGTCATTTTGGACTGATATTACTGCCTTATCTGGATTGTCCGATGACTTTGGATTATGCTTGTTTGGGTTGTCAGCCATACCACCCTTACAATAATTACAGTATTCTGCAGTTCCAGCTGGAGCGCCTCCATTATCTAGGAAGTTGATAGCGGCCTTACGAAGGTCTTTAAGCTCCATTAGGTTATCATCTACCAATAATTGGTCCTGTCTGTTTACGTTTACAATAAAGAGGTTTTTTTCCTTTATTATAACCTTTTCATCTGTTGGCGGTTCCTTAGGTGGCAATTGTCTCGCAATACCTTTATCCTTTTCGATGGTTGTTGTAACCAAGAAAAAGATAAGCAACAGGAATGCGATGTCTGCCATAGACCCTGCGTTTACTTCTGGTGTTGCTCTTCTTGCCATAATTTATTTAATTACTTTTTTAACTCCGCTTAAAACCATTGCTCCAATAGCTAAAATGCCCAATATGTAAAATACATATAGACCAGTGTCTATCCATTTTGCGCCACTGGCAGAAAGGGATACATCGCGCATTTGCATTGGGGTTCCATCTGCTAGAGCGTACGAAACAATTACAATTAGCAGAAAAGCTCCAATTGAGATTAATGTGTTCTTAATATTTCCAGAGAAAACTCCTTTTATAACAAAGAAAAGTACAAATGCTACTGTAATGGCAAGCGTTATATACGCCACATACAAGAAACCATCTAAGCCTTCCCCTGTGTCGATTACTTCTTGATCACCTTTCACGATGATCATTGCAAGAAAAATAATCCCTGCAACGCTAAGAAGCAATGCTACTATTTTTAAAATTTTATGTAATGACATCTTGTGGTTTGTTTAGATTTTGTTTTTTACTTTATAGTCGAACAGCATATCGATTAAAGTGATAGAAGCATCTTCCATACTGTTAACAATACTATCGATTTTTGCGATAATATAGTTGTAGAAAATTTGAAGGATAATTGCAACGATCAAACCGAATACTGTTGTTAAAAGAGCTACTTTAATACCTCCTGCAACCAACGACGGGTTCATATCTCCTGCTGCCTGAATTTTATCGAATGCATCAATCATACCAATTACAGTTCCCATGAAACCAAGCATAGGTGCAATTGCGATAAATAAAGAAATCCAAGAAACGTTCTTTTCAAGTTGTCCCATTTGTACACCTCCGTAAGCTACAACTGCTTTTTCAGCAACATCAACGCCTTCATCTGCACGATCAAGACCTTGATAGTAGATAGAAGCAACTGGGCCTTTTGTGTTTCGGCATACTTCTTTAGCAGCTTCAACTCCACCGCTATTAAGTGCATCCTCCACTTCTTGAGCTAGCTTCTGAGTGTTTGTTGTTGAAAGATTAAGATAAATAATTCTTTCGATAGCGATTGCCAGTCCAAGAATAAGACACAATAGTACAATCCCCATAAATGCAGGTCCACCTTCTACAAAACGTTCTTTTAGTTCTTGGTGAAATCCTTTTGTTTCAGTACTGGCTGCAGTAGCTGCATCGTCCTGAATAAAAGTAACTGTAGCTGCTGTGAGCAAAGCTTGTGAACTGTTTGGCATTGTTTGCGCCGTTGCGGCGTTTGCGTTTAACGAGCCCACAAATACCATTGCGGCAACCGCCATAATAGAGAATAATTTTTTCATTGCTATCGACTTAAGGTTTGATTTTTAGTTAAGGGTTTAAAGATATAAAATAAATTAGTTAAACTACAAGAATAATAATCTACACTGCATTTGGCAGTATTTGCAAAGTTATAAGAATATTAAGTTTTCATGATAGGTTTTTTCTTATTGAACGTTAAACGTTATAATGCAAAACTTGTTGTAAAAGTTGCGTTTTAGTTTTTGTTCTTTAATTACTCAGTAAGTATAAAAGCGATTTAAAAATATTTCACGACGTATTACTGATTCAAAGGCAATTATAGCTTACTATTCATAAATTCATTTGAAGCTTGCGCCAATAAATTTACAGTTTGAAAACGTATTCGCAGAGAGGAAGGGATTCGAACCCTCGATACGCTTTTGGCGTATACACACTTTCCAGGCGTGCGCCTTCGACCACTCGGCCACCTCTCTATTTAATTTTGTTCCTTTCGAATTTTCAGGATCAATGGCCAGAAAATATTTCAAATACACTAGGAAGACGCATTTCTTCCAATCGATTGCCAAATATCAAAAAAAAATCCCACCCATAAAATAATTTAGGAGGTTAATTTAACTCATTTCTCCGCGAAGGGAGGTTTCAAATATGGTTTTGAAACTAGTAGCCGATATATTTTGTCCTAATAAATACATTAATTTAGCCAATGCTGCTTCTGTTGTGCAATCTTTTCCGCTAATTATGCCAATTTTCTTTAAATCTGTGCTTGTTTCATATAATCCCATATTTACGCTCCCACCTGCACATTGCGTTATATTAACTACGGGAATTCCTCGTTTTATAACCGATTTAAGTAAATCTAAAAACCACTTAACGTTAGTTACATTCCCAGTTCCATAGGTTTCTATGATTAATCCTTTCAGGTCTGGATAAGAAAACAGATGCTTTAATGTGGCTTCTTCCATTCCAGGAAACATTTTTACTAGCATAATATTGCTTTCTAATGTTTTGTGAACTATCAATTTTTTTCGTCGATTTGGTTTGTAAAGTGCTTTGTCATTGACAACCAAGTTTACGCCGCTTATTACTAAATCTGGATAATTAAGAGAAGCAAAGGCTTCAAAGTGTTCTGCGTTAATCTTGGTCGTTCTGTTTGCTCGGTATAATTTATATTCAAAATAGAGGCATACCTCAGCTATTTTAGATACACCTTTTTCTTTAAGTGCAGCAATTTGAATAGACGTAATAAGGTTTTCTTTGGCATCGGTGCGTAAATCTCCGATAGGAAGTTGTGATCCAGTAAAAATCACAGGTTTTCCTAAGTTTTCCAACATAAAACTTAAGGCAGATGCAGTGTACGACATGGTGTCGCTACCGTGAAGAACGACAAATCCATCCATCGATTCGTAATTTTCCTCAATAATAGATGCAATTTCCACCCAATACTTAGGATCCATATTTGAACTGTCAATGGGTTCTGCGAAGGTTGTGGTTTTAATGTTACAATCAAGAAGCTTGAGCTCTGGAATGTGATTGAGCAATTCGTCAAAGTTGAAGTTGCGAAGTGCGCCAGTATCAAAATCTTTGATCATCCCAATGGTTCCACCAGTATATATAAGGAGTATATTTGGTTTCTTAGTCATATTGCTTACACATTTATATGCCAAAAACGGCTTTGGAGTTTTCGGTGGTTATTTGGGCTATTTCGGCTTCAGGTACATTGTATATTTCAGAAAGCTTTTTACATATTAAAGTTAAATAACTGCTTTCATTTCGTTTTCCTCGAAAGGGCACCGGAGCAAGATAGGGCGAATCTGTTTCCAAAACGATATGTTTAAGCGGAATCTTATTTAAAAATGTGTCAATTTTTCCATTCTTAAAAGTTACCACACCGCCAATCCCGAGTTTCATATTATACGAAATAGCTTGCTGCGCTTGTTCAAAAGTTCCGGTGAAGCAATGAAAAATTCCGAAGAGATTGTCATCTTTTTCAGTTTCCAATACCTCAAATATTTCGTCGAATGCATCACGGCAATGAATAACGATAGGTAATTTGTACTTTTTAGCTAATTGTATTTGTCGTTTAAAAGCGATTTTTTGAATTTCCAAAGTAGAAGTGTCCCAATACAAATCGATTCCTATTTCGCCAACGGCATAAAAATTTCTTTTTTTAAAGTGCGCTTCAACCAAATTCAATTCTGATTCGTAGTTTTCCTTTACAGATGTAGGATGTAGACCCATCATCAAAAACACCTGTGTGGGATATTCTTTTTCTAACGAGAACATAGCGTCTGTATAGCTTGAATCTATCGCAGGAATAAAAAACCGATCTATTCCTTGATCGAAGGCGCGCTTCATCATTTCGGCTCGATCGTCTTTAAAAGCTTCACTATATAAATGAGTGTGGGTATCTGTCAACATAGCTACAAAGCTACCAATTTTGTTTACTATCTTTACTGAAAAATGCCAATGCAATTACGTAAATTTATCGAGGCTCACGGCTTCTTTCGTATTCCTCTTAAAAAACTTATTACAGGACATTACTTGTTTTCGGCAAAAATAAATGGCGTTAAGGGTAATTTTATTCTCGATACAGGAGCTTCTACAAGTTGTATTGGTTTTACCGAAAGTGAAAGGTTTTTATTAGTAAGTGAAGACAGTCTTATTAAAGCAGCTGGTGCCGGGGCGACCAATATGGAAACAATGTTGTCTAGAAATAACACATTTGCCATTAAAGAATGGGAAATCTCAGACATGGATTTTGTGTTGTTTGACCTTTCCCACGTAAACGAAGCATTAAGGCAAGTGGATGAAAAATCTGTACACGGAATTATTGGTGCTGACTTCTTAAAACATCATCGCGCGGTGATAGATTATGGCAGAAATTGCTTTTATGTGAAATAGAAAGTGTCTTTAGCCCTAAGTATGTTCAATAATTTAAGTATTTTTATATTTAAATTGAACTTAATAAACCGGCTTGAAGAAAATTATCCCCTTATTCTTTATTATTGGGCTCTATCCTTTTTTCGGGTATTGCCAGGATATTTTGCATTACGAAAAAATCGCTAACTCTAGCGAATCGGATGAGGAAAGGCTAGTAGCTTTAGATAGTTTATTAATCCGAACTTTTTCCTCTAACCCCAAAGCGTTTATAGAGTATAGTCTTCAATATATTGAACTTGCAGAATCAATGGACAGCATTGAAGATGCTGCCAGAAAAGCAATGAATTTACAACGTCCGCTAACCAATTTTGCTGGTGACCCAATGAAGGCCGTTGAAATAATCGAAAAAGTTCTAGAAAAAAAACACAAAATTAAGGACAGTCTATTGTTAGGAGGACTCTACCTTAAAAGAGGAAGAGCGCTCGCAAAAGGAAACCTAGAAAGGGCTATTGAAGACTATACTACTGCGTTGGTAAATTTTTCTAAACACGATACACTTAATAAAGCCGATGCTTATCTTTTTAGAGGGCAAGCCTATTCAAGCATGGGAAAATTTGTAAAAGCTAGTGAAAACTTTACTCAAGCTTATACGCGATATGAAGACAAAAAAGAATACGCCTACATGGTTTATGCGCAACAAGGCGTAATTAACATGTTTAGTATGAATGGTTTTTATGATAAAGCCAAGAAAGAACGGGACCTACTCATAAGCAAAATGAAATTACTTGAATTGGATTCATATTTAGCGGGCGAATATTACAATCAAGCAATTGATTATCGAAAAATGGGGGAGGGCGAACTTGAATTCAAATCACTGCTGAAAGCTGAAGAATTGTACGATAAAACTCCTTCGAATAAATCTACATTTCTAGGAATCCACGCCATGTTAATTGTTTACTACTGCGAGAACAATCAGTTTGTTGAGGCAAAACGACATTTGGATTTAATTGAAGCTTTAGACTACAACTTTTCGGGCGACATTGCATCCGAAATTAACTATCTAAGTGGAAAAGCAGCCTATCTAAAAGCTACAGGCGAATTAGAATCGGCGTTAACTTTGGCAAAAACAAAGCTCGAACTAGCCCGGCAACTAGGAATTGAAGATGAGATTATGGCGAGTCATAATTTGCTTTCAGACATTTATTTTTGTGCAGGCGATTTACTCGAAAGTATTGAAAGTTCTAAAGCCGCAGCAGAATTAAAAGATATTATCTACAATAAAAGTAACACCAATGCCTTGCTTTATTATCAAACTTTATATGAAGCTGAGAAGCGAGAAAAAGAACTAGTTAAAAAAAATGCAAGTATTAGTCTTTTAGAAAAAGATAATGAATCGTTTAAAAAGGCAGCTCTTTTTGGAGGGATTGCTATTCTCTTGTTTTTTGGAGTAATTTTATTATACAGAAACCAACTTCATTTAAAAGAAAACAAATTACTTCACGAGAAATTTAGTCAGGAATTGTTGGTTTTTCAAGAAAATGAAAGAAGACGAATTTCGAAGGATTTGCACGACGGAATTGGGCAGCAGTTACTTGTCATTAAAAATAGATTGATGCTTGCGGGAGATGAAGACACCAAGGATATGGTAAACCAAACGATTGAAGAAGTGAGAGGCATTTCGCGAGATTTATATCCGTTTCAACTTCAAGAATTGGGTATTACCAAAGCTATTGAATACACTTTAGATCAAATTGATGAGAATACTACGCTGTTTATTTCTTCTGAAATAGATAATATAGACAATATTTTTTCTAAAGAAGATGAAGTAAATATCTACAGAATCGTTCAGGAAAGCTTAAGTAACATTCTTAAACACGCCCAAGCTGGGGCGGGGAAAATATTGATTAAAAAATTAGAAAAAAATGTCATTATCTCTATAGAAGATAATGGTAGCGGTTTTGACTTTAGTGAGCGATATAAAAATTCAAAGTCCCTTGGTCTTAAAACGTTATTAGAGCGTACCAAAGTTTTAAATGGCCAAATGAAAGTCAATACTAAGAAAGATAGCGGTACTTTAATCGAATTTCAATTTCCGATATGACACACTTGATAAATCCCTCGATAATTATTGCAGACGACCATCCCCTTTTATTAAAAGGATTGCGAGATTTTTTAGTCGAAAAGGACTATAATTTAATTGGTAGTGGAAAAGATGGTCGTGAAGCTTATAACTTGATAGTTCACGAAAAACCAGACATTGCCATATTAGACATACAAATGCCTTATATGTCAGGAATTGAAATTGCTCAAAAATGTGCCAATCAAAATATCGAAACTAAAATTGTTTTAATAACCCTTCATAAAGAAAAAGAATTATACCAAAAGGCAAAAGAGTTAAATATATACGGATATATTTTAAAGGAATTTGCGCTGGAGGAAATTGAAACGTGCATTCAAACCGTAAAAACAGGCGAGCCTTTTTTTAGTGAAAAGCTTAAAGAATTAATAGGCGTAGTGTTTGTAGAAGATTCAGAACTTAATAAGCTTACTCCTTCAGAAAAAAAGATACTAAAATTAATCGCCCAAGATAAAACGAATAAGGAAATAGCTTCACATCTTTTTATTTCTTATCGTACGGTTGAAAAACACCGTTCAAACATCATTACAAAACTAGACCTTGAACCTAAAACAAACAGCCTGCTGATTTGGGCAAAAGAGCATCAAAGTAAATTGACTTAATGTTCGTAACCGTTTTTAGTTAGTATAAAATTACGTGTTACCACGTATTTTAAAGCTCACTTTTGAATCGCATCTTTACAATGTGAAAGATGTAATATCTTTTTGTAGTAAAGTTTTAAATGCATCAGGCTAAGATATTGTAAAACTTAAGTTTTAATGAGTCGAGTTGTCAACTAGCTGCACTCATTAAAATTGATAAAAAAAGTTAAGTTGTCTTAGAATGAGTTAGCCTAACTAACCAAAAAAATCCGGTCGATCGACCGGATTTTTTGTATTATAAAGACAATTCGTTATAGTTCTAACGCGCGTTTCACGTTATTATCCATCAATAGCTCTTCCGGATTTTCTAGTGCTTCTTTAACAGCAACTAAAAATCCTACAGACTCTTTTCCGTCAATTATTCTATGGTCGTAAGATAGTGCCACAAACATTATTGGGGCTACTACAATGCCCCCATCTCGTACTATTGGGCGCTCAACAATATTGTGCATTCCTAGAATGGCAGACTGTGGTGGGTTAATAATTGGTGTAGATAGCATACTTCCAAAAACACCTCCATTAGAAATGGTAAAGGTTCCTCCTGTCATTTCATCTACGGTTATTTGACCATCGCGTGCTCTAAGTGCTAATCTTTTTACTTCTTCTTCAACACCTCTAAAGCTTAAGTTTTCAGCATTTCTAATTACAGGAACCATCAAGCCTTTTGGCCCAGAAACGGCAATTGAAATATCCTTAAAGTCATAAGAAATCATATAATCTCCATCGATCATAGAATTCACGTCAGGGTACATTTCAAGGGCACGTACAACAGCTAACGTGAAGAACGACATAAAACCGAGACCAACGCCGTGTTTTTCTTTAAATTGCTCCTTGTACTTACTTCTTAATTCAAAAATAGGCGTCATGTCTACTTCGTTGAACGTAGTAAGCATTGCTGTTTCATTTTTAGCAGAAACCAAACGCTCTGCCACTTTACGACGCAACATCGACAATTTTTTTCTTTCACTACCTCTGTTTCCAGAGCTAGGAGATCCCATAGAAGGCACTGCATTTACGGCATCTTCTTTGGTAATTCGGCCATCGCGTCCGCTGCCTTTTACATCCTTGGACATGATGGACTTTTCTTGTAGAATTTTCTTAGCAGCAGGTGAAGCTGAACCTGTAGCGTATGTTTCGGCATCTTTCTTTTCAGCATCGGCTTTTGGCTTATCTTCAGCTTTTTTAGGCTCCTCTTTTTTAGGCGATTCAGCAGCTTCTTTTTTGGCTCCGTCTGGTTTTGCTGCGTCGGTATCAATTAAACATACAACGTCACCAACGGCAACTGCGTCACCTTCTTCAGCTTTTAGCGTTATTATTCCACTAGCTTCTGCTGGAAGTTCTAATGTAGCTTTATCGCTATCTATTTCAGCGATAGCTTGATCTTTTTCAACATAATCTCCATCAGAGACTAACCAAGCTGCTATTTCTACTTCAGTAATGGACTCTCCCGGAGAAGGGACTTTCATTTCTAATGCCATAGTATTTATTTTTTAACCTCAATGAATTGAAACACTGAAGACAATTTTATCTGTTTAATTCTTTAATAATTTATTATCCTTTTATTTACTTTGTTATTGACTTTAAGCGTAATGATGTTTAAAATTAATAAATATCAGAATACTTAATCCATACTCTTGTCAAAAACATTCTCAATAACTTTTGCATGTCGCGCTTTAGAGCGTACTGTACTTCCAGCTGCTGGAGCGGCATACATTTTTCTGCTGCAGATTCTAAAATCCTTAGCTTCTTCTAAATGCATCAACAAATATGAGTAAGCGCCCATGTTTTTAGGTTCTTCTTGAGCCCAAACAACATCATCGGCATTCTTGTATTTTTTCAGCATTTTGCGTATTTCGTCTTTCGGTAATGGAAATAATTGTTCCAACCTTATAAATGCAACGTCGTCGCGTTTTAACTCTTCGCGCTTTTCAATTAAATCGTAATAGAATTTACCCGAAACAAAAACCAATGTTTTAATTTTTGATGCTTTAGCTTTTGGATCATCTATAACCATTTGGAAACTTCCGTTGGCCATTTCTTCCTTGGTAGAAACCACTTTTGGATGGCGCAATAAGCTCTTAGGTGTAAATATAATTAAAGGCTTACGATAGTTTGTTTTTAGTTGTCTTCTTAAAATATGAAAAAGGTTGGCTGGAGTTGTAACATTAGCCACAAACATATTGTCGGTAGCACAAAGTTGAAGGTAGCGCTCCATTCTGGCTGAAGAGTGTTCTGCTCCTTGCCCTTCATAACCGTGCGGTAACAACATTACAAGACCATTCTGTAGTTTCCATTTATCTTCTGCAGCCGAAATATATTGGTCTATCATAATTTGGGCTCCATTGCTAAAGTCACCAAATTGCGCTTCCCAAATTGTTAGTGTGTTAGGGCTTGCCATTGCATAACCGTAATCGAAACCAACAACGCCATATTCAGAAAGTAATGAGTTGTAAATATAGAAATCGCCTTGATCGCCTTTCAATTCATTTAAAAGCACCACTTCTTCTTCACTGTCTTCTACCTTAATTACAGCGTGTCGGTGAGAGAATGTTCCTCTTTCAACATCTTGACCGCTCATTCGCACATCGTGGCCTTCCTTTAAAAGAGAACCATAGGCAAGGAGCTCGCCCATTGCCCAGTCTAACTTATTATCTTTAAAGTACATGGTGTGTCGTGCTTCTATAAGCCTGTTAATTTTGCTTAAGAACTTTTTCTCTTTTGGAAGTTTTGTAATTACTTCGGCTATTTCATCAAGCTTGTTAAGGTCTATTTTAGTGTCAACGGTCTCCATCATTGTTTCCGTTTTCACATATTCATAACCTTCCCATTCGTCTTGCATAAACGGAGTAACAGTGGTTTTATCTTCCTTTCTAGAATCTTCTAAATTTTCTTCTAATTTAGCCTTATACTCTTCTTCTAGTTGTTTTGTGTAATTTTCATCAATAACACCTTGCGCAACTAATTTTTTGCTATAAATATCGCGAGGATTGCTATGACGAGCTATTGCTTTATAAAGTTTTGGCTGTGTAAAGCGAGGTTCATCCCCTTCGTTATGACCATATTTTCTATAACCTAATAAATCTATAAAAACATCCCGCCCAAAAGTCATTCTAAAGTCTAATGCAAAAAGCATTGCGTGTACTACTGCTTCTACATCATCTGCATTTACGTGAAGAATTGGCGAAAAAGTTACTTTTCCCACGTCTGTACAGTAAATTGACGATCGTGCGTCTAAGTAATTCGTGGTGAAACCAATTTGGTTGTTTACCACAATATGGATTGTACCTCCAGTTTTATAACCGTCTAGTTGTGCCATTTGCACAATTTCATAAACCAAACCTTGACCAGCTATTGCAGCATCACCGTGAACTATTATTGGTAGTACCTTACTTGGTTCTTCTTTATGATGATCGTCTTGTTTCGCTCTTGTAATTCCTTGAACTACAGCTCCAACAGTTTCCAAGTGCGATGGGTTTGGTGCAATATTCAAGTTAATTTCTTTTCCCGAATCGGTCTTTCGTTTTGAAGTCCAACCTAGGTGATACTTTACGTCGCCATCAAAAATATCTAGGGCATAGTCCTTGCCGTCAAATTCACTAAAAATATCTTTAGCGCTTTTTCCGAATATATTGGTTAGGGTGCTTAACCTTCCTCGGTGCGCCATTCCCATAACAAATTCTTCGACGCCTTTCTCAGCAGCATTTTCAATAAGTGAGTCTAATGCAGGAATTAAACTTTCGCCACCTTCTAACGAAAAACGTTTTTGCCCAACATATTTTGTGTGCAAAAATGTTTCAAAAGAAACAGCTTCGTTTAACTTTTTAAGAATGTGCTTTTTTTGCTGAGACGAAAAATCAGGTTGATTGTCGTTTGCATTCAATTTAGTTTGAATCCACTCTATTTCTTCTGGATTTCGGATAAACATATATTCAATCCCGATAGAATCGCAGTAGATTTTTTCGAGATGCCTAATAATTTCTTCTAAAGTAGTTTCGCCAAGGCCAATAATTTCACCTGCTCTAAACTTAGCTTTTAAATCGTCTTGTGTTAGTCCGAAATTTTCTAGTGCTAAAGTGGGGGAGTATTGTCGGCGTTCACGAACCGGATTTGTTTTTGTGAAAAAGTGCCCACGTGTACGATATCCGTCTATTAGGCGAATTACTTGAAACTCCTTGATTACATCCGAACAAATAGCCCCCAAGTCATACTCTTGTGGTTGTGTTGAAGACTCGGTAGGAGCAAAAAACTCTTGGCTTCCAGCTTCAGATCCGAAGTCGTAACCTTGGAAAAATGCTCTCCAGCTTGGCTCAATACTATCTGGGTATTGTAAATATTTTTCGTAAAGTTCTGCGATGTATGAAGGATGAACCGCGTTTAGGAATGAGAATTTATCCATGTTTGATATACAAATGAGACTTATTTAATAAAACGGTACAAAAGTACAATAATTACCTTAAATACTGGGATGGATAACATATATTTATGTTTTGTAAACCTTAAAGTATTCACAATGGAAAAGACTGTATTTAGGAGTCTTGGCAAATTTTTTATAGCGCTATTGTTTTTATTGACAGTACATGTAGCTTCGAGTCAAAATGATGCCTATAAACCTAGATCTCCAGTTCGTTTGGGTGGGGGGATTGGACTTAGTTTTGGAAGTGGTTATTTCAGCGGAACATTGGCTCCAAGTGCTATTTATCAATTCAACGATCAATTTGCAATGGGCGTAGGGCTAAGTGGAACATATAGCAGTTTAAAAAACAGATATAAATCAACTATCGTGGGTGGAAGTGTGCTTGCGCTTTATAATGTAATTCCCGAAATTCAACTTTCTGCAGAGTTCGAAGAATTAAGCGTATCTAGAAAGTATGACTTTGATGGTTTAAATTCTACAGAGCACTATTGGTACCCTGGATTGTTTTTTGGAGTAGGGTTTCACAGTGGCAATGTTGCCATTGGCATTCGTTACGACGTACTTTATGATAAGGAAAAGAGTATTTACGCAGATGCTTATGTACCTTTTGTGAGAGTTTATTTCTAAACGTCGCGTTCCATTAGTTTTTTACCAAATTGGCGAAGTAGTTCCTTTTTATCTTCAGAAATATTTACTTCGTATAATACCGAATAAGCGAGATTGCTATATTTTTCAATTTCTAAACGGGTGTCTTCCGCTGTTTTTGAAGCTATAAAAATCTCTCTTACGGTTTTAATCTTGTCGGCAGGATCTGTAGGATTTATGCTAAAAAGATGTGTGAGTTCTTCAGCTTGTGACGGAGTACTTCTTTTTTCGGCCATTAAGTATAAGAAGGTTTTTTTGTTCGAAATAATATCGCCACCAACTTGTTTTCCGAAGGTTTCAGGGTTTCCAAAAACATCGAGATAGTCGTCTTGAAGTTGGAATGCAATGCCCAGGTTTTTTCCAAACTCATACATGGTTTCTTTGTCTTTTTTAGATGCATTTGCTACAATAGCCCCCATTTGCATAGCTGCACCCAGTAAAACGGCAGTTTTTTGCTCAATCATTTTAAGATACTCAGAAATTTGAACCGAATCTCGGGTTTCAAAATCTATATCTAGTTGCTGCCCCTCACAAACCTGAAGAGCGGTCTCGCTAAAAAGTTCAGCGAGTTCTTTAAATATGGCGGGTTCATATTCTTCAAAAAAGCGATATGCTAAAATCAACATGGCATCGCCAGAGAGAATACCTGTGTTTACATCCCATTTTTCGTGAACGGTTTGTTTTCCTCGTCGCAATGGCGAATCGTCCATAATATCATCGTGGATTAGAGAGAAATTATGAAATAATTCTACAGCAAGCGCAGCTGGAATTGCTTTGTTAAAATCGGTATCAAAAAAGTCGCAGACCAATAAAGTTAATGCGGGTCTAACTCGTTTTCCGCCTATAGACAAAATATATTTTATAGGGTCGTAAAGCTGTTTCGGTTCATCTTTGCTCACAGCTTTTTCTAAATGTTGTGCAAGAACCGTATTGTATTTTTTTAAAACTTCCATCACAAAAAATTTCGGCTAAAGTAAAACAAGCGTAGTTAAAGTCCACATATTAATATGCTAAAAAGCGTGCAATGTTAATCCAGCGTTAAAAAAACGAAAACCTAGGAAACTATTTTTGTTTCAACAGTTTCCGCGACGTATCTTCGCGCCGTCTTATGAAGCAAAAAATAATAGAAAAAGCAACAGCACTTTTTTTAAAACTTGGTTTTAAGAGTGTTACCATGGATGATATTGCCGATGAAATGGCTATTTCTAAAAAAACAATTTATATTCACTTTATAAATAAGGAAGCTTTAATACGGCAATGCACTTTTGCGTTAAAAGACCATATCTTGAGCGGAATAGATGCCATTTGTTCGCGACAACAAAACCCAATTGATGAGCTTTTTGAAATTAAAAAATTTGTGATGAATCAACTAGACGATGATCAATTTTCATCGCATTATCAGCTCGAAAAATATTATCCTGAAATAAGCAAAGCTTTGCATCAAGATCAGTTTGACAAAATGGTGGAATGCACAAAGCGCAATTTGGTCAATGGCATTAAACAAGGTTTATATAGAAAAAACCTAAACCCCGATTTTATTGCACGTCTCTATTTTGTGGGAATTATAGGGACTAAAGATCAGAAGCTGTTTCCTGTAAATAAGTATTCGGCAAAATATATAACAGATGAATATTTAGAATACCATCTGCGCGGCATCGTTACAACAAAGGGTGCCTTAAGTCTCAATAGATTTATAAATGAAAATCGAATAGATGAAGAATAAATTATTAATTTTCAGTCTCTTGCTTGTTTCCTTCTTAGGTTTTTCACAGGAAAATGAAACGCTCACCTTTACCTTGGAAGAAGCAATTACTTTCGCCTTAGATAGTAGTTATGTTTCTATGAATGCACGACGCGATATAGCCAAAGCCCTGAAGCAAAAATGGGAAACTACAGCTACGGGTTTACCTCAAATAGATGGAAGTGTATCGTATAACAACAATTTAAAGCAGCCTGTAACCCTTATTCCAGGCGAGTTGGGGGGTGGAGAGCCAGGAACATTTATGCCGCTCACCTTCGGAACAAAACAAAATGCCAATGTTGTGGCCACCTTAAATCAGCTTATTTTTGATGGAAGTTATTTAGTGGGCTTAAAAGCAGCAAAAGCATTTTTAGGTTTTTCTGAAAACGCCAATGAAAAAACCCGGTTGGAAGTTCGAAAAGGAGTAATCAATGCCTACGGAAGTGTGCTTTTAACCCAAGAACTCGTAGCTATTTTTGAAAAGAATAAAACAAATCTTGAAAAGAACTTAACCGAAATCAGGGCTATTTTTGAAAATGGACTTACCGAAGAAGAAAGTGTAGAGCAGCTTGAAATTACCCTTTTAGATATTGAAATACAGCTGAGCAATGTTCGAAGAAGTCAATCTATCGCCAAGCAAATGTTCAATCTTGCTTTAGGTATCGACGTTGAAACACAAGTTATTTTAACTGATGACTTAGACGAATTAACCAACCAAAACATCAGTCTATCATTAATGGAGGCGCCGTTAAATATCGAGGACAATGTCGATTTTAAAATAGCTAGTAATTTGGTGGAGCAAAGATTCTTAGAAATGCAATTGCAGAAAAGCAAATCGCTTCCTCGTCTTTCGGCTTTTATAAATTATGGAACTTCAGCCAATAATGAAGATTTTACTTTCTTTAATGGCGACCAAAAATGGTATCAATCATCGGTTTTGGGAATTAATTTAACTGTTCCAATTTTTAGCAGCGGATTGCGAAGTGCGGCCACGCAACGCCACAAAATAGCATTAGACCAAGCAAAAACAGATTTTGAACAAACTAGACAGCAGATTAAATTGGATTTGGCAAGTGCAAAAAGCAACTATCAATTTGCCATAGATAATTATGAAAACTCAAAGAAAAACCTAGCCTTGGCAGAACGAATTGAAAACAAGAATCAAGTAAAATTTACCGAAGGCCTTGCCGACAGTTTTGATTTACGACAAGCGCAAATTCAATTATACACAACACAGCAACAGTACTTTCAAGCAATGTTGAATGTAATTAATGAAAAAGCGAATTTGGAAACAGTGCTAAACACCCCGCAATTGCGAATGAAATATCAAGAAATTAAGGGTGAATATTGAAGAAAAACGCTTAAAAGTTGAGGGGTTTAAGTGTTTATAAGATTGTGTGGAAAGGGAAAACAAGTTTAAGGGTTGAGGGGTTTAAGTGTTTATTTGGAAGGACGATCACATAAACTTTCACCTTTTCAACAACGACTATTAAACCCAAAAGCATAGAAACCCATAAACCTTTTCAACAACAACTATTAAACCTATAAACATATAAACTTTTTCAACAACAGCTAATAAACTATTAAACCTATAAACTTTCATTTCCCAACAAAACACCAATGAAAAAAACAATCTTACTTCTAATAACGCTTGTAACCATTATTTCCTGCAGTGGCGATAAAAAATCTGTCGATGCTATTATCGAGTCTGGAGACCTTGCTGCGATTAAGGAAAAGCGCACAGAACTGAACCAACAACAACGAGATTTGAAAAGTGATTTAGATAAACTCAACGAGTATATCGATTCGCATGAAAAAGAAGAACAACCCGTTTTAATTACTGCGGAAGTCATTACAGACACCATTTTTAAACACTTTGTTGAAGTGCAAGGAAATGTAGAAACAGATCAAAACGTAGTGCTAAAAGCAGAGTATTCTGGAGTTTTAACCGATATTTATGTAAAAAATGGACAGAGGGTTTCTAAAGGACAACGTCTTGCAAAAATCGACGACGGCGGACTTTCAAGTCAGGTAGCACAACAGGAAGTACAAATGGCTTTGGCAAAAACCACTTTTGAACGCCAAGAACGTTTGTGGGAACAAAAAATAGGTTCTGAAATTCAATATTTGCAAGCAAAGTCTAATTATGACGCAGCTAAAAATGCAAACCAACAATTGCGAACACAACTTGCCAAAACAATAATTACAGCTCCGTTTAGTGGAGTGGTCGATGATGTTATTTCCGATCCCGGACAAGTAGTTTCAATGGGACAGAGCGATATAATACGATTGGTGAATTTAAGTAATATGTACGTGAAGGCTTCGATCCCGGAAACCTACCTTAAAAATGTAAATGAAGGCACAATGGTAATTGTAAACCTTGCTTCAATCAATGAAGAATTTACAGGAAAAGTACGCCAAGTGAGTAACTATATTAATCCGAACAACAGAAGTTTCGAGATTGAAATTGAAATTCCGAATAAAGACGGACTTGTAAAACCAAATATGATTGCTACAGTAAAAGTGAACGACTATCAAGCCGAAAATGCCATAACCGTTCCTGAAAATGTATTGCAAGAAAACTCACAAGGAGAAACAATTGCATTTATTTACAAACCGATTAATGACTCAATTGGAGAGGCAAAACGTATTATTATTGAAACCGGATTATCTTATTCCAACCATACAGAAGTAAAGTCGGGTATCAAAAAAGGAGACACCATTATTAAAGAAGGAGCTAAAACCCTTCGTGATGGCCAAAGAGTAATCATTAAAAACTAAGAAACTTTTGCACCATGAGCAAAAATCCGTATAAAGAATTTAGTATTTCATCTTGGGCCATAGACAACAAAATGACGGTCTACGTTATTGTGTCTATCATACTGTTTTTGGGCGCTTTTGCCTACTACAGTATGCCGCGAGAGGCGTTCCCAGAAATTATAGAAACCAAGATATATGTAAGCTCCATAAACCCAGGAAACTCAGCCGAAGACGTGGAGAAGTTTATCACGGAACCTTTGGAAGAAGAATTTAGGAGCGTGGCTGGTGTAAAGGAAATAACCTCTACCACCTTACAGGATTATTCTACTATAATCGTTGAGTTTGAAGAAACTGTTGAAATTCCCGTCGCTAAACAGTTAATCAAAGACAAGGTAGATCAGGTAAAAGCCGAAACAACGTGGCCGGTTCTTACCAATGGTGCCAAAGTGGAGCCTAATGTTTTTGAATTGAATTTTTCTGAAGAATTCCCAATTCTGAATATTAATCTAACGGGAGATTACCCAATTCAACGATTAAAAGATTACGCCAAACACCTTCAAGACAAAATTGAACTTCTTCCTGAAATTAAGGAAGCGACCATCCGTGGAGTTGAAGACAAAGAGGTTGAGGTTGCTGTAGATCTATACAAAATGTCGGCATCACAAGTAAGTTTTGACGACATAATAAATGCAATAAAAGGTGAAAACGTTACCATTTCTGGTGGAAATATCATTACATACGGAGTTCAGAAAAACATTCGTATTACAGGAGAAATTCAAGATCCGAAAGAACTGGAAAAAGTGGTTGTTAAAAGAGATGACGGAATTATTTTCTTAAAAGACATTGCCGACATCAAATTTCAAGAAAAAGACCCCACAACCTATGCCCGCGAATACGGACAGCCCGTAGTGATGCTCGATATTAAAAAACGAGCGGGAAAAAATATGATTGAGGCCGTGGAGCAAATCAAAACCATTGTCGCTGAAGAACAAAAAAACTTTCTTCCGCAAGGTTTAGACGTTACCCTCACAAACGACCAATCCATCAAAACCGAAAATCAGGTAAACGACTTGGTTAACAACATCATTTTCGGAGTAATCTTGGTGGTTCTCGTATTGATGTTTTTCCTCGGATTTAGAAACGCCCTCTTTGTTGGATTTGCAATTCCGCTCTCCATGTTAATGTCGCTTTCCATCCTTTCTGCTATGGGTTTCACTTTGAATACTATGGTGCTTTTCGGATTGGTCATGGGGCTTGGAATGCTAGTAGATAACGGAATTGTGGTTGTTGAAAACGTATATAGCTTAATGAGCCAAGGAATGTCTCGTCGAAAAGCCGCAAAACAAGGAATGGGTGAAATTTCGTGGCCTATTATTGCTTCAACAGCAACAACCTTAGCAGCCTTCTTCCCATTAGGACTTTGGCCTGGAACCATCGGGAAGTTTATGGTGTATTTCCCAATTACGCTTTCAGTAGTGCTTTCATCTTCACTCTTTGTGGCTTTAATAGTGAATTCGATGCTTACATCAGAATTTATGAAAGTGGAAGAAGAAGCATTCACCAAAAGAAAACTTATTCGTTGGAGCTTAATTTTACTCGGAGTAGGAGCGTTGCTTTTGGTAGCCGGTTTTATAATGGACATTGCCGCTTTCCGTGGATTTGGAAACTTGGCTATTCTAACAGCACTTTTGTTGTGGCTTTATAAATATGTACTGGCGGGAGCTGTTGAATATTTTCAGTATAAATCGCTTAAAAAACTAGAAAATATCTATGAAAACACCCTAAAATTCGCACTTCGTGGCAAGAAGGCTTATGTTTTTCTTTTCGGAACCATTGCGATTTTAATAGTATCATTTGTTTTAGTTGGAATCGTTCAGCCTAAAGTGCTCTTCTTTCCTGAAAATCAGCCCAATCAAATTATTACGTATATTGAATATCCTCAGGGAACAGATATAGCCAAAACCAACGAACTTACTAAACAAGTAGAACAGCGTATCTACAACGCTATTTCAAAATATGACGATAACGGCTATAATTTTATGGTCGAAAGTGCTATTTCGCAAGTTGGACAAGGCGCAGGAAACCCAATGACCGATGGTGGCCAAAGCAACGAAATGCCTCAAAAAGGAAAAGTAACGCTTTCCATGCGAGATTTCCAACTGCGACGCGGAATAAAAAGTAGTGATGTACTCGATGAGGTGCGAGAGGCAGTAAAAGGTTTTCCCGGAGCTTCCATCATAGTTGAAAAAGACGCTGCTGGTCCGCCAGTTGGTTATCCTATAAACCTAGAATTACGGGGCGATGATTATGATGAAATGCTTCGTACTGCTGAAAACCTTCGAACCTTTATTGAAACCTCGGGCATTGCAGGTATTGAAGAACTCAAAATCGACGTTAATAAAAACAAACCTGAAATGAACATTAGCGTAGACCGTGAAAAAGCTGGGCAAGTGGGAATTTCATCAGGACAAATTGGGCAAACGCTTCGACGTGCCATTTTTGGAGAAGAAGCATCTACCTATAAAGAAGACGATGACGATTATGAAATTAACGTAAGGTTAGCACCCGAATATCGTTATAATGAAAGTGTGCTTTTCAACCAACCAATTACTTTTAGAAACAATCAAGGAAAAATTGTACAGGTTCCTATTTCATCTGTTATTTCCAAAAAAAATACGGCGTCTTTTAGTTCTATTAAAAGAAAAGATCTTAAACGAACAATTACGCTCTATTCAAATGTTTTAGGAGGTTATAACGGAACCCAAATTGTAAATGATCTTAAAGCCGAGCTTCAAAATTACGACTTACCACGCGGTATTACTTTGGCCTTTACAGGAGAACAAGAAAAGCAAGACGATAATATGGGCTTCTTGGTATTAGCATTGTTCTTTGCACTTGGTGGAATTTTATTGATTTTGGTAGCACAGTTTAATTCACTTTCAAAACCTGTAATAATTCTTTCTTCGGTAGTGCTCAGCTTGGCGGGCGTATTCTTGGGAATGATTGCCTTCCAAATGGATTTCGTTATAATAATGACGATGATGGGAATTATTTCGCTTGCAGGAATTGTGGTAAACAACGCTATTGTTCTAATAGATTATACCCAAATTCTGATAGATCGTAAAAAGTACGAATTAGGGATGGATGCAGAAGATATGCTTGTAAAACGTCAATATTTCGACTTAATAGTCGCCGGTGGAAAATCACGTTTGCGCCCTGTATTGCTTACGGCTATAACAACAGTTCTCGGACTTATACCTTTAGCTATCGGACTTAACATAGACTTCTTTGGGTTATTCACAGATTACAGTCCAAATATTTACATTGGTGGAGACAACGTAATTTTCTGGGGACCCTTAGCTTGGACAGTTATCTTCGGATTGATATTCGCAACATTCCTAACACTCGTTGTGGTTCCTGTGATGTTCTATTTGGTCAATCGAGCGAAACTGAAAGTTAGAAAAAGACGCAGAATGAAGGAGATCCAAAAACTGAAAGCTCAAGAGAGTAGCGTCGTAAAATAATCATTTCTAGATTTATTCATCACCCTTCGCAATTATCCATTAACAAGCTAATAGCAACTCCAGAAATCGAGTACCCTTTAATTTAAAGTATGATTACAGCATCTTTATAGCGTGTTTATAGCGTATTTGTAGCATATTTATAGCGTGTTTATAGCGTGTTTATAGCGTATATTAAACGTATTACATTCATATATCATACATTCAACCTTCTTTTTATATAGCGTAAAAGAAGAAGTTTTTAGAATACGCTTTGCTATGGTAAACAAGAAGCATAAATTGTCATAGTACACACTGTTTTAAAACTCACTTATATCAGGGTGAGCCCAGTCGAACCCGCATAGTTCGGAGGAGCAAAAAACATGTAATTTTTTCAATTTAGGGAAGCTACAATCTTTGAATAAACACAACAACTGTTCTTGATCCCTAATTAAGCTGTTAATGGTTTGCTTGTATTGTTCTTGACACAGCTCAAGCTAATCTAATTATTTTAAAGCCGCTTAGGGTTTTCCGAAGCGGCTTTTTCATTCCCGATAAGTCTTAAAAAACAACACCCCGAACTTTCGAACGGGGTGTTTGATTTTATTGCAATTAGTGAATTTTTACTCAAAAAGCCATCTGTATATATCATTTCCGTTGGCAAATAGTACCAAGGCAATTAAAATAAAGAATCCAACCATTTGAGCGTATTCCATAAACTTATCGCCAGGCTTACGACCACTTACAATTTCGTAAAGCAAGAACATTACGTGACCTCCATCTAAAGCAGGAATTGGAAGAATGTTCATGAACGCCAGAATGATAGATATCAACGCTGTAGTGGCCCAAAAACTTTGCCAGTCCCATACAGGTGGAAAAAGATTTCCGATGGCGCCAAAGCCTCCTACTTGAGTCGCGCCCTTTTTGGTAAATACATATTTAAACTGGGCTATATAATCTCTTAATGTGTAATATCCGTAGCTAAACCCACCAGTGATACTTTCTCCAAGTGTATAGGTAATTTCAGTTTTTCCTAATTGAGAAATAATGTCTTTCCCAAGCGAATTTACACCAATTAGACCTTCTTCGTTAGGCGTAACCTTAATGGTGTCTTGTTGGCTTCCTCTTAAAAATACAATGGTATTTTCATCTTCTTTATTCATTAATTTTTGAAATTCATCATAATACTGAATAGACTGACCGTTCACGGAAGTAATAACATCCCCGTTTTTCAAACCTGCAGCTGCGGCAGGATGATCTTGTAAAACGGTGTCGATAACAGCAGAACGACGAGGCTCAAAAGCGTGCATTGTTCCATTTTGAAACATTTTCGATCCAGCATCTTCGGGCACTTGAATGGTTTCAATAGTTCCATCGGCATGCTTGACTTCTACATTGGAAACATCTCTAAGAAAAATGAATTTATTGATGTCTAGTACGTTTTCTAACGGTTCACCATTTACTTTTAAAACCTGATCGCCATTTCTAAAGCCGTATTCTTCAAATTGTTCGGTAATTGCAAAACCTTGTGGTAGGTCTTCATTGGTGGTAATGTTTTTTCCGTAGACATATAGAATTCCCATATATATTACGAAACCAACGATAATATTTACCGTAACGCCACCGAGCATAATAATAAGTCGTTGCCAAGCAGGTTTACTTCTAAACTCCCAAGGTTGTGGCGGTCCAGCCATTTGCTCTTGATCCATGCTTTCATCGATCATACCGGCAATTTTAATATAACCACCTAAAGGAAGCCAACCAATTCCGTAAACGGTTTCGCCGATTTTCTTTTTGAAAAGTGAGAATTTTACATCAAAAAATAGATAGAATTTTTCAACTCTAGTTTTAAATAATTTGGCAGGGATAAAATGCCCCAATTCGTGAAGTACAATTAATAACGATAAACTTAAAAGAAGCTGAATAGCCTTAACAGCAAATGGACTCATATGTTGTTTCTAAAAAAATTAGCGCACAAAAGTAATCTTTTCGGCTCGGCAAAAAAAATAAGCAACACACAAGCCGCTTATTTATAATTCAATTTTCTTAAATGGAAATATGTCAGCTAAATTGGGAACTAACACACATTTTGAAGTTATTTCATAGCGATTTTATGATGTAGTAACGCTATTCCTTTACAATACTTTTGTTAATTACACCTTCCGAAGTCTCTAATTGAATAAAAAGCACACCATTTGTAAACGTAGATAAATCTAGGTTTTCAGAAAATTCTTGCGAACTTATTAACTGCCCCAAAGCATTATAAATTTTAATTTGATCTACCTGTACTGCATTTGGTTTTTGAATGTTAAGTATGTCAGAAGTTGGGTTTGGATACAATACAATTTCATTTTCCAGATTTATATCTGATGTTCCTAATACAACATTGTTATTTCGTGAAATAAGGTCGAATTCAGGATCAAATTGGACGCTCTGAACCATAAAATTCACCGATGGCTGGAATGTTTGATTATTGACGGTATTTTCCAATATAATATCGAGGGTTTCTCCTTGGCTTCCTTTCAATCGTAAGGGTACAGGGGCTTCAAAAAAGGAAACAGACGAATGACTTTGCGTTTGGGAAATCTTTACATTCACACTGCCACTATTGGCTTGATTCCAGGTAACAGTATAACTTGGATAGCCTTGACCATAAATCCAATCATTAATAAATTCAGTTAAATCTTCTCCACTTACAGCTTCCATATTTCGTTTTAGATCTTCAGTTTTAGCATATCCAAAGGTCAACGCAGGATCGTTTAGATAGTTTGTTGCGCCTTGAAAAAAATTAGCATCTCCTAGTTTTTTTCGAAGCATATGTACTACCATAGAAGCTTTGTTATACGAAAGCCTTCCGCTAAAAACCCTGCCTACAGAGATGGTGTCTTGGGCAGGAACATATACAGAACCATCGGGGTAATCGGTTGCTGAATATATCTGTCCTATTTTCCAATTTCTAAATTCGTCATTACCATCTAGGTTTTCATAGACCATTCCTGCCATATACGTTGCGAAACCTTCATTAAGCCATATATCTTGCCAACTGCCACAAGTTACCTTGTTGCCAAACCATTGATGGCCTAATTCGTGTGCAATTAATCCGCGACTCAAGTTTCCCATAAAAGAAACCGTAGTGTGCTCCATTCCGCCGCCCCAACCCATTTGGGCGTGACCGTATTTTTCATCGGCATACGGATAGGGTTCAAACTTGTCGGCAAACAGATTCATAATATCTACCGTAACCGGTGTATTTTGTTGTGCATACGCAAGGTCTTCTGGATAAACATAGTTAACAATTTCGAATGGGTTTCCGTTGTTTTCTACAGTCTCTGAATACACGGAGTAATTGGTAACCGCAATTGCCATTAAATATGCTGGAATAGGATGTCCGTGATGAAAATGTGTTGTTTTAGTATCGCCTTGAATTGTCTGACTTATTTCCAAACCATTCGCAACGGCTACATATTCTTCATTTGAAGGGTTAAAACGAGGGGTGGTAATATGGAAATCTACAGAATCAACCTTATCGATTAAATCTTGCTTGCATGGCCACCAAGCCTTTGCTCCATAAGGTTCGGAAAGTGTCCATAAAATAGGATCGCCGTTATGAGTATTTACTTCAAAAGAACCAAATCCAGAACTAACGGGATTTCCAGAATAACTAATACTTAACGAATCTAACACTCCTTGTTGCTGCACTTGTGGCAAAGTAATTACTACTTCATCGTCGCTGTTTTGGGTAAATGGAAGGGATACTCCTCTTTGTTTAACTTCCGAAACGGTCATATTGTTAACTAACTCGAAAACAACAGTGGCAATAGATTCTTTTGCTTCAAAGTGAGATGTTACAGTTCCTGAAATATATGCTTGTGTTGGATCTACGTTCAGCGCTAACCTATGGTATTTTAAATCGTAGTTATTTGTATTCATATTTCGAGCACCTATAAAATGATTCGACGCCGATTTAGCTTCAGCTTCGCTTATGTGCTTAATATCAGAATTTTGAGAGAATAGAGCTAGAGAAGAAAATAAAAGAGATAACGATAGAAATAATTTCATCAGATTAGTTGTTTTTAAAATTTCAAAATGCACATCCTAATGATATTCTCTTGTTTCAGTATCGAAATATAATTTTAAGATGTCGCGCCTAGGGGGTTTTGATGTTAAATGTATCGATTTTGAAAATATTAGGGACTATTTTTGCCTACGAATATGTCGATTTGATTTAAAATTTAACAGCATGCTTTCTTTCTTCAAGAAATATAAATTCTTCGCAATTGTAATGTTTTTCCTTTCTGCCATTATCATTACGGCGATTTACCAAGTAATGGATCCTAAAAAGAGCTTAAAGGTTTTTCAGCCCGCAGAGGTTTCTTCAGAATTGGTCGATACTACCCTTCAATACGTGAAAAAATACCACACTATTGCCGATTTTTCTTTGATTAATCAAAATGGAAAAACGGTAACCCAAGACGATTACAAAGACAAAATTTATGTAGCCGATTTCTTCTTTACCACTTGCCAAACTATTTGTCCAATTATGACGGATCATATGGCTCAAATTCAGAAATCATTAGCCGATGATGCTAGTATTCTCTTGCTTTCACACACTGTAACTCCTGAAATAGATAGCGTACCGCAACTTAAAAAATATGCTATTGAAAAAGGTGTGAATGATGCAAAATGGAATTTGGTCACTGGCGATAGAAAAGAAATATACGATCTTGCCAGAAAATCTTATTTGGTTGCTAAAGACAATCCTTATGAAGAATTCGATTTAATTCATACCGAAAATTTCGTTTTAGTGGATAAAAAGAAACGCATCCGTGGGTTTTATGACGGAACAGACCCTGAAGCCATTGAAACTTTATTAGAAGACATCGAAATATTGAAGCAAGAGGAATAATTTTCTCTTTTTGGCAATAACCACTTGAGATTATTTTCTGAAATTGTATGGAGAACGCTTAGAGGGCGTTGGAAATCTTAATCTTTCTAGAAGTTTGAATTCTGTATAACAATTCTAGATTCCACCTTCTTCATTTTAAATTAAAACACTTACTTTTGCCTTGTTTAAACTCAATCTAAATAAAGACAAGTGATTACTATTGCTTCTTTAAAAATTGGTCAGAAGGGCATTATCAAAGAATTTTCTTTGGATGCCGTGCCTTTAAAGTTATTGGAAATGGGCTGTTTACCGGGCAATGAAGTAAGATTGGTGCAAATAGCTCCTTTTAAAGATCCTTTGTATTTAGACATCAACGGCAGTCATCTTGCAATTCGTTTGGAAACAGCCAGAAAAATTGAAATTGAATTATTATAATTTTTAAAAAACCCGCTAACTACTAAGCGGAGCCAAAGTATGGCCAAACACATTAACGTTGCGCTTCTTGGAAATCCCAATACTGGTAAAACCTCTGTTTTTAATCGTTTAACAGGTTTAAATCAAAAGGTTGGAAATTATCCAGGCATTACGGTAGAAAAAAAGCAAGGCACATGCAAATTCGGACGTGCTTGTACAGTCCACATTCTAGATCTACCCGGCACCTATAGCCTAAATGCATCTTCGCTGGACGAAAATGTGGTTATTGAATTACTTCTCAACAAAAACGATAAAGATTTCCCAGATGTTGCTGTTGTTGTGGCCGATGTGGAAAACTTGAAACGAAATTTATTGCTTTTCACCCAAATTAAGGACTTGGGAATTCCGACAATTCTAGCCATAAACATGGCAGACAGAATGGATAGAAAAGCAATTACGTTGGATGTTCCACTTCTCGAGAAAAAGCTAAATACCAAAATTGCGCTAATCAGTTCTAGAAAAAACACAGGGTTCGATTATCTTAAAAAACTGATTGAAAACTATAACCAGCTTCCTACGAAACCTTGTTTAAACGCTTCGAACATAGCTCCAGAATACTTCGACCGATTGCGAAAAGCGTTTCCAAATCAAGACCTTTATAAATTGTGGTTGGTTATTACTCAAGACGTCAACTTTGGAAAACTTAACAGAAACGAACTAAAGGGAATTGCAACATTCCAGACAGAATCTGCTAGTAATTTAAAGCGGATGCAACAGCGTGAAACCATAGTTCGCTATCAATATATTAACGAAACGCTCAAGGAAACACTTCATATAGACACTGCAAATGCAAAAGATTTACGAAGTCGTTTAGATCGGGTGTTGACACATAAAGTCTGGGGTTATGTTATTTTCTTCGGCATCCTACTATTGATTTTTCAGGCTATATTCGATTGGAGCGAATACCCAATGGATTTTATTGATCGCTCGTTCGCTTCCTTAGGCGAGTGGACTAAAAACACCCTTCCTGCCGGCGAGTTTACCAATTTAATTGCGGAAGGAATTATTCCCGGAATTGGTGGAATCGTCATTTTTATTCCTCAAATAGCGTTTTTATTTCTGTTTATTTCCATTTTGGAGGAAACCGGATATATGAGCCGCGTAGTATTCTTGATGGATAAATTAATGCGAAGATTTGGTCTTAGCGGTAAAAGTGTTGTCCCGTTGGTAGCAGGAACGGCTTGTGCTATTCCGGCAATTATGGCCACCCGTAATATTGAAAATTGGAAGGAACGCCTAATTACCATTTTGGTTACGCCATTCACTACCTGTGCGGCTCGCTTACCGGTATATCTAATTATTATAGCCTTGGTAATCCCTGACACTCGTATCTTAGGAATTTTTAGCTTGCAGGCGCTTACCTTGATGTTTATGTACATTCTCGGGTTTGGAGCAGCGATTTTCTCAGCTTGGATCTTGGATAAAATCCTGAAGATTAAAACCAAAAGTTTCTTTGTGGTCGAAATGCCGAATTATAAACTTCCGCTTCCAAAAAACGTGCTGATTACAGTGGTTGAAAAAACCAAAGCATTTGTGATTGGAGCAGGAAAAATAATCCTTGCCATTTCGATTATCCTTTGGGTTTTGGCATCGTACGGGCCAGGGAAATTTAATGATGCCGAGACCATTGTAAAAACCGAATTCGCTTCTCAAAACCTTTCGCCCGAAGAACTTGAACATCATATAGATTCGTTTAAACTTGAACATTCCTATATTGGCAGAATTGGTCACGCCATCGAACCCGCAGTGCGTCCTTTAGGCTACGATTGGAAAATAGGAATTGCGCTTGTAAGTTCCTTCGCAGCAAGGGAAGTATTTGTAGGTACATTAGCCACAATTTACAGCGTTGGTAGTGACGACGAACAAACTATTAAAAGTAGAATGGCAGCAGAGGTAAACCCAGTGTTAGGCGGTCCGTTGTTTAACTTTGCGAGTGGCATTTCGTTGTTGTTGTTTTATGCTTTCGCAATGCAATGTATGAGTACCCTTGCTATTGTAAGAAAAGAAACCAATAGCTGGAAGTGGCCGATGTGGCAATTGGGTGTAATGACCGCGATTGCTTATGTTTTATCCCTAGCAGCGTATCAATTTTTGAAATAAGACTTATTTAACCCAACGGATTTGAAGTAGAACGGATTGAGGGTCAGAAGCTTTTTAATTATCTTTATAGCATGCAAACAATACTAGTTTTAATAACATTTTCGCTCGCTGTTGGCTTTATGCTGAAAAAATTCGTGTGGAACCCTATTTTTGAAAACCGTAAACCGAGTGGGAAAAAAGGAGGTAATTCAAACTGTGGTAGCTGTAATTTGCACTAATTTGCTATTTCTTTTCGTTTACTAACCAGTAACACATAACTTGTGCCTTCTGAGTTTTCTACCGTTGGATATGGGTTTAACGTTATGCCATTAATTGAATACTTACTTGAACTATAAATTGTAGTATTCTTTTTTTCTCCGGGTCTTAGCTCACCGAAAATAACGGTTTCTTCGTTTGTTCTGCCATCGGCAGTAACTTCCACTTTTATAATTGCGCGCCCTGCCCAAATACAACTTACACCTTCTGGACAACGAGAATCTTCCAATACTTCTAGAAACTTAATAGAAACACCTTCAAGAACAATCGACTCATTTAACGGAATTTTCACTGCAATTACTGGTGGATTTGCTTTTTCGTTCTGTCCAAAAGCGAAACTTGAAAATAGTATAAGGATTGATAAAAGTGAATATTTCATAGTAAATGGTTTTTTCATTTTTTAAAGATACGTTAAAAATAAAACCTCATAGGTCTCAAAAACCTGAGAGTTCTATTGAGAACCAAAGTAAAGTTTTCTCAAAAAAGAGCGTTTTCAAAGATAGCAAACAGATTAAACCCCTATCCTCGGAACAGGAAAAAATCATCTTTCATCGAATCGATTTTCTCGTGCTTATTCTCAATTATATATGCCAACGATTTTTCAGTAAATGTTAATCCTTTCTCCGTTAAGAACACAATGTCATTTTCAATTTCAACTAGATTGTTTTTGAGTGCAAGATTCAGTACTTTTTGTGCTTTTGCTTCTTGCCAATCTATATGTTCCCGCAAGTGATTAATGTGCCGTTCCCTTTTTTCGTCGTGCCGGTTTAAATGCAGAAGAAAGGTAATTAAAGAAACTTCTATCTGTTGTTGCTTTTGACGATAAAGCACAGAAATAAGACCTTTTTTTGGCGCGAATAAATACACTATCAGAAAAATTATCCCTAACGTTGTTGCTATCGATCCCGAAATAGAAGCATCCAACCAATTGGCAAACCAATATCCCGAAATGGCCGCAAGCACTCCGAAAAAAATAGAAAGTACAATCATTCTTTTTAAATCTTCGGTTAAAAGATATGCGGTTGCGGCCGGTGCAATCATTAGTGCGACAACTAATATTGCTCCAACAGCATCAAAAGCACCAACAACAGTTATAGAAGAAACAGACATCAACCCATAATGAATCACGACGGGCGATATCCCTAATGAAGCCGAAAGACCAGCGTCAAAAGTGCTTACTTTCAATTCCTTGAAAAAGAGTAGCAACAGACTTATAATCACTATCAAAATACTTCCCATTATCCATAACGATTTTGGACCCCAATCTGTTCCATCAATCATCATGCTGTCGAAAGGTGCAAAGGCAAGTTCTCCAAGTAAAACAGCGTCTACATCCAAATGAACATCGCCTGCATTCTTGGAAATCATAATGACCCCAATACTAAAAAGTGCGGGAAACACAAGACCAATGGCTGTGTCTTCCTTTACCAAACCAGTTTTTTGAATATATTCAACTAATACCACCGTTAAAACCCCGACAAACGCAGCAAAAAGAATAAGTAATGGCGAATTCAAATCCTGAGTGATGAAAAACCCAATTACAATTCCAGGAAGAATAGAATGACTGATGGCATCGCTAATCAATGCCATTTTGCGCAATACCAGAAACACGCCCGGAATAGCACAAGCCATCGCTACAACAGCAGCTATAATCTGTATTTCTATCTGTGGACTACTCATTGTTCATATGTTGATTATACATTTCGGCTGCCGTATCGAATCCTTTTTGAGTCAATGCCCAGTCGGGTCCATCAAGTGTTATCAAGTCCTCATTTTCTAGTTTTTTGAGCGAACCCTTTGTGTATCCTTGAAAATTGTTGAGAATACGAATAGCATGCGGATGCGAAATGTTTTCGTGATCGCGTGCAATATCATACATAAACTGAAGTGTTTTCATCAGTTCTAAGTCTTTTCTATTATTTCTAAAACGGATTTCTCTAAATAACAACCCTCTTCCAGGGGCGAATATTAATGAGAACAAAACAAAAACGCTTGCCACCAAAACAATTACCGGTCCTGTTGAAAGATTGTCTTGACTCGCACTGATTGCAGTGCCAAAAATACCGGACAGTGCTCCAACCAATCCTGCCAATAAAACCATGGTGCTCAAACTATTTGTCCATTGTCTCGCAGCTGCGGCAGGGGCGAGGAGAATTGCGCTCATAAGCACAACACCCACAGTTTGCAATCCAAGAACAATAGCAAGAACAATAAAAAATGTAACTAATACATCTATAAACTTTGTGTTGAAGCCAATCGTTTTGGTATAGTCTGGATCGAAGAGTAGGATTTTAAATTCCTTCCAAAAAAGAAGAAGTACAACCAACGATACTGCAGTAACAATGACCATCAATTTTACATCACTTTCGACCAAAGTTGCAGCTTGTCCAAAAAGATATTTATCCAATCCAGCCTGATTGGCGTTGGGTTGTTTCTGAATAAACGTCAATAGCAACATTCCAAAACCAAAAAAAGTGGAAAGGATAAGTCCTAGGGCTGTGTCACTTTTTAAATGGGTTTTGGAAGTTATTCCACGAATCCAATACGTTCCAATTAAACCACTTACCAATGCCCCCAAGAGTAGTGTTGCTGAATCTTTCGCTCCGGTGATTATAAACGCCAACGCAATTCCCGGGAGTGCGGCATGCGAAATGGCATCGCCCAACAGACTCTCCTTCCGCAACACGGCAAAACTTCCTAACATGCCACATATTGCCCCAAGAACCGCTGTTCCCAAAGTTATGGTGCGCAAGGTGTAATCGTGCCAGAGAAGATTGAAATATTCAGTCATAATAGTTGGTAGTCTTTAGACGGTAGACGGTAGATGGTTGCGATATAATTATTTCTTTATAGGTATATTTTTCATCCTACAAGGTTTCCAAAACCTTGTAGGTCTATTTTTTTAGTGCTAAAACTTTGGTGCTGTAATCATCATACTTCATAATTAGGTCTATAGTTTCAAAAAATAAAGGAGATTTCAGTCGTTTCATTAATACCTACA
>NZ_FNNS01000003.1:146943-204620 GCF_900106795.1 Aequorivita viscosa
CCTGCAAGGTTTCCAAAACCTTGTAGGTCTATTTTTTATTGCTAAAACTTTGGTGCTGTAATCAACATACTTCATAATTAGGTCTATAATTTCAAAAAGTAAAGGAGATTTCAGTCGTTTCATTAATACCTACAAGGAGCCTCGCAGAAAAAGCGAGGAACACCTTGCAGGAAATTTTCGCGATAATTTCAATTTCACTTAATTTCTTTCTGTATTTAACTTCCAAGTGACCACAAACCACCTACTACCCTCTAACCACTATTTATTAACCGCAACCTTATAATTAATCCCATACGTTTTCGTCAAATTGTCATCGTTAAAAATCTCTTTCACGGGACCTGTGGCAATTCTCTTCACATTTAAAAAAGTAACCCAATCAAAATATTCAGGAACGGTTTGAAGGTCGTGATGCACGACAATTACCGTTTTTCCTGTTTTTCTCAATTCTTTTAAAATATTGATGATAGCGATTTCAGTTGTTGCATCCACACCTTGAAAAGGTTCATCCATAAAATAGATGGAAGCATCCTGAGCCAAGGCGCGTGCAAGAAACACCCGTTGTTGCTGTCCGCCGCTTAATTGACTTATTTGTCTATTTCTGTAGGAAAGCATTCCAACTTTTTCCATAGATTCCAATGCGATTTTCTTTTCTTTCGCTCCAGGACGTTTTATCCAACCTAAACTTCCGTAGGTTCCCATTAAAACTACATCAAAAGCAGTGGTTGGAAAATCCCAGTCCACACTTCCTTTTTGTGGCACGTAAGCGACCATTTTTCTTTGTTTCGCATACGGTTCTCCAAAAATGCTTATACTTCCTGCTATGGGTTTAATGATACCCAAAATGGCTTTAATCAAGGTTGATTTTCCAGCCCCGTTTGGTCCTACAATAGCCA
Organism: Aequorivita viscosa; assembly: GCF_900106795.1. Classification (GTDB taxonomy): domain Bacteria; phylum Bacteroidota; class Bacteroidia; order Flavobacteriales; family Flavobacteriaceae; genus Aequorivita; species Aequorivita viscosa. Next base: position 147,837 of record NZ_FNNS01000003.1, read on the forward strand.
TAAGCACGCCTTCAGGAACAGTTAGGTCTATATCCCACAGCACAGGTTTGTAATTGTATGCTACAGTAAGGTCGTCTACTTTTACGGCTATTTTTTCTCCCATTATTTCAATGCGTTTACAATGGTATTCATATTATATTTAAACATTCCAATATAAGTTCCTTCTTCGGTGCCCGGGTCGCCAAGTGCATCACTGTAAAGCGATCCGCCGATTTCAACATTGTGTTTTTTGGAAAGTACTGCAGCTTTAAGCGCTTCAATTGTTCGGCGTGGAACAGAGCTTTCAACAAAAATAGCTTTTACCTTATTTTCAATAATAAATTCCGATAGGTTTTGAACATCCCGCACTCCAGCTTCGGACGCGGTGGAAATTCCTTGTAAACCCACAACTTCGAAATCATACGCTTTTCCGAAGTAATTAAAAGCATCGTGAGCCGTAACCAATATGCGTTTTTCTTTAGGCAATGTATTGATAGTGGCTTTTAACTCCGCCTCAAGACTATCTAATTTGGCTTGATACTTTTTGTTGTTTTCAGTGTAAACATCGGCGTTTTCAGCATCAGCTTTTGAAAGCTCATTTGTAACAATTTGTGCGAACTGCTTAAAAAACTGAATATTGAACCAAACGTGGGGGTCGTAATTAGACCCAAAGTTTGCCGAAGCAATCAATTGGTCTTTCGGCAATCTATCGCCGAGGGAAACAGTATTCTTGGAGCTTTGCATTTTCTCAAAAATATCAACCAATTTTCCTTCTAAGTGAAGGCCGCCGTAAAAAATAATATCTGCGTTGTAGAGTTTACTTACGTCCCCTTCACTGGCTTTGTACAAATGCGGATCTACTCCAGCCCCCATCAAACTTTGTAATGAAATTTGATTACCTCCAATTTCTGAAACTAGATCTGCCAAAATATTCGTTGTGGTAACTACTTTGATTTTTCCATCGTCTTCAATGGCGTTTTTACAGCCAAAAAGGAATGTAGATAGTATAAGAAGTATTAAAGTTTTTTTCATTTCAGAAGGTTTTGTTCTATTAAAATAAAATACACTCAGCTTGCCTTATTTGAAAGTTATAATTGTCTAACCAAGCTTTAAGTAGTCTGCACAAAGAGGCTTTCAGCAATTTTATGCGAAATGAAAAACTGATTGTTTCCAACTCGTATTATCATAGAACCATCAAAAAATTCCTTTCCAAGAACTAAGATTTTGGTGCCGATGCTAATTTCTTTTTTATCTAAGTACTGAAGAAATTCTGGACTCGATTCTTTTACACCTACACAGACCCCTTGTTGGTTTTTGTCTAATTCGGAAAGCAATTTCTTTTCGGTGCGTTTTAAAACTCCGTGTTCATCAGGAATAGGATCTCCGTGGGGATCAAAATCGGGGTTGCCTAAAAATTCGTTGAGGCGTATTATGAGTTCCTCGGACTGTATATGTTCTAGTTGTTCTGCTATTTCGTGAACCTCATCCCAGTGAAAGTTCAATTTATCTACTAAAAACACCTCCCATAAGCGATGTTTCCTAATAACATATGCAGCAAGTTTTTTTCCTTCGTCTGTAAGCTGAACGCCCTTGTATCGCTTATAAACAAGCACATCTTTTTCAGCTAATTTTTGAACCATATCTGTCACAGATGATGGCTTTGTATCCATGCGCTCAGCAATGGCGTTTGTGCTCACTTCACCTCCATTTTCAAATTCTAAATGAAAAATGGCCTTCAAATAATTTTCTTCTGCAAGGGTCATCATCGGCTTTAAGTTTGTGCAAAGATATGTTTTTTTAAATTAAAATATATTTTAAGCTTTGCCTAAAATTATAATTAGACAATATGAATAATAAATTTACTTGGTTGAAATCACTGATTGTTTTGATGACAACTTCTGCAATTGCTCAAACAACTCTTAGCGGTATTGTATCTAGTAATGGAGAACCTCTTCCCTTTGCAAATGTGTATATATCTAAACTCAGCAAAGGTGCTGTGTCTGATGAGGACGGAAATTATACCATCCTGAATATTCCAAACGGCACATATTCCTTATCAGCTTCATTTGCTGGATATGGAAAAGAGTCGAAAACTGTGGTTCTCTCTGGAAATACTAAAGAAGTGAATTTCGATTTAAAAGAGGATAATAGCTTAAATGAAGTTGTTATCAGTGGAACATTAAAACCTGTTCTACGAATTGAAAGCCCCGTACCTGTTGAAGTCTACACGCCTACATTTTTAAAGAAGAATCCTACTCCTAGTGTTTTTGACGCATTGCAGAATGTAAACGGAGTTCGACCACAATTAAACTGCAATGTTTGTAATACTGGCGATATTCACATTAACGGGTTAGAAGGTCCGTACACCTTGGTGCTTATTGACGGGATGCCCATAGTTAGTGGTCTTTCCACGGTTTATGGCCTTTCTGGAATTCCAAATTCATTGATTGAACAAGTGGAAATTGTGAAAAGACCAGCTTCTTCCTTGTATGGTAGTGAGGCAGTTGGCGGCTTGATTAACGTAATTACCAAATTGCCCGAATACGCTCCTCGACTCTCCGTAGATGCGTTTGGGACAACTTGGGGTGAGGTAAACTTCGACCTCGGATTGAAGCATGATTTTGGGAAAGCTTCGGCTATTTTGGGTGCAAACTACTACAATTACTCCAATCCCAAAGATGGAAATAATGACAATTTTACTGATGTAACCCTTCAGGATCGAATATCTTTATTCAACAAATGGAGTTTTAAACGGAAAGATAACCGAATAGCTTCCTTGGCGGGACGTTTTTTCTATGAAGATCGTTGGGGAGGAGAAATGAACTGGAACCCTTCCTTTCGTGGTGGGGATGAGGTGTATGGAGAAAGTATTTACACCGCTCGGTATGAATTATTGGGAAGTTACCAACTTCCCGTGAGCGAAAAAATCCTTTTCAATTTCTCCTATACCGATCACGACCAAAACTCGGTTTATGGCGATGTTGAGTATATGGCGCAACAACGAATTGGGTTTGGACAATTCACTTGGGACAAAAAGTTTGGCAAACACGATATGCTCTTTGGAGTCGCTGGCCGATATAATTACTATGACGACAACACTACAGCTACTGCAAATATCGAATACAATGAGCCAGAGGAAATTATGATTCCATCTGTGTTTGTGCAAGACGAATACAAATTTAATGACAAGCACACGCTTTTGGCAGGAGCTAGATATGATTATGATGAAAGGCACGGAAGCATTTTTACTCCCCGATTGGCATATCGTTTTAAGTTATCTGAAAATGACATAATCCGGCTCAACACAGGAACTGGATTTCGGGTTGTGAATTTATTTACGGAAGAGCATGCCACACTTACTGGAGCTCGTGAAGTAATAATTGAAGGAGAATTAGATCCAGAACGCAGTTATAACATGAATTTGAACTATTTAAAAAAGCTATATTTCAAAGGAGGAACTATGTTGAATTTTGAAGCCTCTGCTTGGTACACATATTTCACCAATGCTATTTTACCCGATTATGATACCAATCCGAATCAGATTATTTATTCAAACTTAGATGGAAATGCCATTTCAAAAGGGATAGGTTTTAATATGGATGCCCATTTTTCGAATCGGTTTAAGGCTATTCTAGGATTTACGTATCAAGATGTAACCACTACGGAAAGTGGAGAAACGAGTCAGCAGATTCTTACAGAAAAGTATAGTGGTACTTGGGCCTTGACCTATCGTATTTTCAAATACAATTTATCAATAGATTACACGGGCAACTTGTTTGGGCCAATGCGCCTTCCTCTTTTAAGCGAATTAGATCCACGACCAGAATATAGTCCAACGTGGAGTATTCAGAACATTCAATTTACGTATGATGGAATTAAGAATGTTGAACTCTACGGTGGAGTGAAAAACATTTTAGATTGGACGCCAGCGAAAAACGCTCCTTTCCTAATTTCAAGAGCAAACGATCCATTTGATAAGGAAGTGGTTTTTGACAATTCAGGAAATGCAGTAGCTACACCAAATAACCCGTATGCGTTAACCTTCGATCCCAACTATGTATATGCCCCAAATCAAGGAATTCGCGGCTTTTTCGGAATTCGCTATACGTTGCTTTAATGTAAAAGTGTTTCAAACCTACCAGGTCTTCTTTGTTTGCTGAAAAGCTTCGGCGGATAAGTTTCGACTTGTTGGGTTTTGGTACGATGTACCGAAGCTATATCCCCCGTTCCTTACGAATCTGGTCATAAGCTTCCTGTACTTTCTTGAATTTTTCCTCACCTCCTTTTCGGTGGGCTTCATCCAAATGCGTGAGTTTGTCTGGATGGTATTTTTTTGCCATAGCTCGGAATGCGTTTTTAACCTCGGCATCGGTTGCATTACGGTCAATCTCCAAGATTTTGTAGGCACTGTCAGGGTTTTTGAAAAACATTGCTTTAATGCTCTCAAAATCGCGTGAAAAAACACCTAAGAAACCAGCTATTTTATTTATTTCATTTACCTCAAGTTCCGAAACACGGCCATCGGCATTTGCTATGCTGAATAAAAAGTGAAGAATCTGCAATCGGCTTTCATAACGAGTCCGTTGGCGAAGAAGATTACAAATGTTTTGTGCGGATATTTCACGCTTTTTAATTACCTCATTAAACAGACGGAACGTTGCATTGGCGCGTTCCTTTCCATACGCTTGTACAAAATACTGGCGTACGTAGTCGAGTTCTGTTTGGCTCACATTTCCATCGGCTTTAATAACCAAGGAAGCTAATGAAAGCAAATGCAGCTCAAAGTCGGCAGGCGAGACAGTTTTGGATGGCCCAAACGCAGAAGCAGATGTTCTCGTTTTTACAGTCATTCTGTCGAGAATTCCTCCAATTAAAAAACCAGCTATTGCTCCGGGAAAACGGTAAAAAAGATAGCCTAGAATTGCAAGGATCCAACGAAGCATAAAATTGTAATTTTTCTGATTTAGAAGCGACAAAGGTAAACATTAAATGCACCAAACTTCAAACGGCAAACTTTAAAACAATACAAAATTCTAAAGTATCATTCCAGAATAACGCTGTTTCTTCAGGATTTTTACACTGTAAATTTGAGATTTATTTGTGATTTGAAGCTTGTTATCTAGAGTTTCATTCCTTTCAAAATTAGTATCTTTGCATCAAAATTTTAATACCTTTTAAATACAAATATTATGTATCCAGCAGAATTAGTAAAACCAATGAGAGAAGACCTTACCAATATAGGTTTTTCAGAATTACATACAGCAAATGACGTTAATGAAGCACTTCAAAAAGAAGGAACTACGCTAGTGGTGGTGAACTCTGTTTGTGGTTGTGCTGCAGCAAACGCTCGTCCAGGGGCAGGAATGTCTTTGGCAAATGATAAAAAACCCGATAATTTAGTAACCGTATTTGCAGGTGTTGATCGCGAAGCTGTAGATGCTGCAAGAGCGCAGATGGTTCCATTTCCACCAAGTTCCCCGTCTATTGCGTTGTTTAAAAATGGTGAATTGGTTCATATGTTAGAGCGTCATCACATTGAAGGGCGCCCGGCTCAAGCAATTGCCGAAAACCTAAAAAACGCATACAACGAGTATTGTTAATTTGTTAAATAGCTCGTGATACAGCTGAACAAACCTTTAACTGTAGTAATTGCTCTTTTGTCACTAGGCGCTTTAGGGTTTAATTTGTATGAAAACCCTGATGTTTCGCGTTTACTAGGAAAAGAAGTAAACAACTGGCTCTATCGTGGGTTTTGGTTATTGATAATTGGAGTTTGTATCTATAACTATATATACATTGACCGAAATACGCTGAAGAATAAATCGAAGTCAAAACCAAAGTCGTCACTCGGCTCGGCTCGGGAACCTAAGGTTGGAAGGAATAATGAAAGGCAGATATAATTCATCGTTACTTTTTTCAGAAACATAATTTCACATACACTAAGTTAAAGCCGTCTTTTTTAAGGACGGTTTTCTTACTTTTGACAACTAATGAAAGCACTTTTTAAAATTATAAGCTACCCTTTTTCAGTATTGTTTTACCTGCTTTTTGGTATTACAATACTTATATTTCACCCTATCCAATGGGCTGCTTTTAATTGGTTTGGATATTCTGGTCATAAAAAAACTGTCGACATATTTAACTGGTCCTTGTTGCGATGCTTAAACGTTTTAGGAACTACTTTTCACGTTAAAATCAGTGAGAATATTCCTGAAAATGCACCAATCATTATTGTTTCCAATCATCAAAGTATGTGGGATATTTCGCCGATAAGTTGGTATTTACGAAAGCATCACCCTAAGTTTATTTCTAAAATAGAATTAGGGAAGGGAATTCCTTCAATATCATATAATCTACGTCACGGTGGCTCAATTTTAATTGATAGAAAAAATCCACGACAAGCCATTGTTGAGATGGTGAAATTTTCAAACTATCTTCAACAGCATAATCGAAGCGGTGTTATTTTTCCTGAAGGCACACGAAGTAAAACCGGAATTCCAAAACCTTTTCGAAGAACCGGCCTGCAAACGCTTTTCAAGAAAATTCCGAATGGTTATGTAGTGCCTGTTACCATTAATAATTCTTGGAAATTGCAGCGTAACGGAATGTTCCCTATTCAAATGGGGGTTCGGTTAGAATTGATTGCGCACCCTGCGATAAAAATTTCTGATTACGAAGTGGAAACCCTTATAGACAAGGTGGAGGAAACAGTAGTTTCAAAGGTTCATAAATAAAAGCTAGCGTATTGCAAGGGAAGCAAGACTCACGCTGCTGCTTGAGCCAATAAATTAGATTTAGAAGTTCTTGAATTATCGTCTTTCGAGTTAACAAATATAGCTTTCAATCTCTTTCCGAAGAATGTGCCTATTATTCATACTGCTAATTAATTTTTATAAAGATGAGTTCATTACCCTTATTCAACGACGCTTCAGAAGCCGTATTAATCCAAAATACAATTGCATTTGTTAAAACGGAATTGAAAGGTGCAGAAGGAGGCCACGATTGGTTTCATATTGAAAGAGTGTACAAAAATTCACTGCTTATTGCTGAAAGTGAAAAGGTTGATAAAATTGTCATTGCATTAGGAGCCTTGCTTCACGATATAGCCGATTCCAAATTTCACGGTGGAGATGAAACTGTTGGCCCTAAAAAAGCACGTGAGTTTTTAAAGGCCCAAAATTTTTTCCTCCACGGCGAACGGGCTTCAGAAACCATCCAACACGTGGTAAAAATAATTGAGAACATTTCATTTAAAGGTGGAAACAAAACCCAGAAATTCACTTCGAAAGAATTGGATGTGGTGCAGGATGCTGACAGATTAGATGCGCTGGGAGCTATCGGAATAGCACGGACTTTTAATTATGGAGGATTTAAAGGAAGAAAACTTTACGATCCAGCCATTGCCCCAAATTTAAATATGACGCCTTCAGAATATAAAGCTTCGAATGCGCCAACAATAAATCATTTCTACGAAAAACTCTTACTTCTTAAAGATAGGATGAACACCAAAACCGGCCGTAAAATAGCAGAAGAAAGGCATATGTTTATGGAGACTTTTCTGGAACAGTTTTATGCAGAATGGAAGGGAGAAAAATAAGAAATCTGTGTACTCTGTGCCTTTGTGGTGAATGCTTACCACAGAGGCACAGAGCTCACAGAGAATGAAAAAACCTATCAAACTTGACATTTGATAGGTTTTATAGTTAAAGGAAACTATTTAGACTTAAGTCTTGCGTCCTATAGCGCAGCGGTCTTAAATCTATTTCAAATGCTCTGCGAAAAAGCCCATCATTGCTTCGTAAAGCGCTAATCTATTCTCTTCTTTAGCAAAACCGTGGCCTTCATCATATTTTACCATATATGGTACTTCAACACCTCTTTTTCGTAAGCTTTCAACAATTTGATCAGCTTCATCGATGTTTACTCTTGGATCGTTTGCGCCTTGAACAACGAAAAGTGGTTTCGTAATTTTATCTACGTGTAAAGCTGGAGAGATTTCATCCATAATAGCTTTTTCTTCAGGGATTTCTGGGTTGTACCAAATTTTGTACAACAATTCGCGATATTTTTCCCAGTAAGCAGGAATAGTGCCCATAAATGTATGTAGGTTACTTACACCCACATAATCAACACCACAAGCATATTTTTCTGGAGTTTTTGTCATTCCTCGTAATACGGCATATCCACCGTGGCTTCCGCCGTATATGGCAACACGATCTTTATCTACCCAGCCTTGCGCAATTGCGTAATCTACACCGTCTTCAACGTCGTCCATTGCTTTACGGCCAATTTGCCCAAAACCTGCTTTTAAAAACTCTTTTCCATATCCGCCAGAAACTCTAAAGTTAACGTGTAAAGTTGCATAACCCCTACTTGCAAATAATTGTGCTTCTGGATTAAAACCCCAATAATCCCTAACGCCCTGTGGTCCTCCGTGAGGGTTTACAATTAGTGGTACTTTTTGTCCTTCCCTGTAGCCAGATGGCAAGGTAATATACCCGTGCAAAGTTAGTCCGTCGCGACTTTGAAATTTGATAGGCATCATGGTTGCCATATCTTCAGCTTTAAGATGAGGTAATAGCTTGTATAAAAGCGTTACTGTATCTTTTTTTACGTCGTATAGATAATACTCACCTACAATTTTATCGCTTTTTACAGCAATCATATACTGCGATTCGTCGTCTGTTTTTCCTACTGTGAAGAATTGTTTAGCTCCAAATTCCTTTTTTAAACGAGCATAAATCTTCTTATATGTTTTGCTAACCGGTTTTACAACAGTTTTTACACCTGTATAGCTGAAATAATCTATTTCATAATCTCTTTTTCTAGAAAGTGAAAGTCCTGAAACATCAAAAGTATCATTGCTAAAAAGGGTTTTAACCTTCTTATTTGCTTTTAAATCGTATAATTGGATTTCGATTTTATCGCCGTCTAAATTTGAGATAACATAAGCTTCATCTGGGTTTTTTGAACTCGGGTTAAATGAAATTATTCCAAATGTATCACCAAACTCAGTAATTTTAACGCGCTTAAATTCCCCGTCTATCTTATAGAGCAATTCCATGTTAATACCATCTACAATTCTATTGATGGCGCGTAGGTTTCCTTTTCTGTCAAAATCGTAAGAGCTTACAGGTGGATCACCAGCTTTTACGGTGTAAAGTTTGGTGATTGCACCCGTGTTAATGTTTAAAAGGTAAGGTTCTTCTTGTTGTGGGTTGTCTTTATTCATCTGGACAATCACGTGGTCTTCGTCTTCTTTTAACGACTCAATAATATTTACTTTAACACCATCAAAAGGAGTCAATTCACTTTTATTTTCGCCAGTAACATCTACTCCATATACGTGGTGATTTTCATCTCCACCTTTGTCTTGCATATATAGAATTCTGCTGTTGTTTGCCCAGAAATATCCACGAATCACATCTTCTTTTTGCTCGATAAGCAAGGTTTCTTTTTGTGTTGCGGTTTCCTTTAAATACAAATCGCGTTCGCCAGTTTCCCTTCGCTTTAAATAACTTATAAACTTACCGTCTGGCGAAAGTTGAAAAGAATAAGCTTCTGGCGTTTTAAAGTAATCTTCTACAGAATATTTAAAATTACCTTTAGACTTTGCAGCCAATTTCGCCAATTCCGCATCAGTAGATGGTAAGGCAGTATTTCCTGGTTTTGTTTTAATTGTTTTCTTCAAATTAAGTGGGTATTTCTGTCCCATTTGTTCGTAAGTTCCTTCAATAGTTTCTCCTGAAACTGTACCTGTATAGGTCAATTTCATTTTGGCCGAAGTTATGGTAACATTGTTGTCCTGCAAAATTACGGAATCGAGCGGTATTCCGCTTGCTCCTTGCATAGGAACATCGAGAGTTGCGCTATAACCTTCGTTGGTTGGGGTAATATTGAAAATAAGTTCCATTTGCATTCCCTGCACTTCGAGGTGTCCGCTATAAGAGCCGTTTAACTGCTGTGAATTTGCTGTAGCTCCCAGAAAGAGCAACGTAATTGCGATTGAAATTTTAATTAAAGTTGTCATGATTGGTTGGTTTAGAATATTAGTTTGATAAATAGGTAAATTGTTACGCCTATAATTACGCCAATGGCAAATTTTATTAATTGAATGCGTCTTGCTGTCTTGTTCTTCATCATAATTTATTTTTAATGATATAGTCACCTTGCCAATGCTTCACAATCGAAATTGACTTACCATTGGTTTTCATTATTACTTGTGATGAGATTTCAATTTTAGGGTTTTGTGAATTCATATTACGAAGTTTTAGTTGTTGATTTCTAAAACAAAGCTGCGACACAAAACACTATAATAAAAGGTAAGCATCCCGAGATTTAGGAAAATGGGGATGCTTTTAAAACGTGTAAGATAATGAAAATAAAGGAGATAAGGTTTGTTTCAGTGATTCTGAAGTAGAGGGAATTCAACAACCCTATATTTATAAATTTCGGGTTGAAATGGGTTTTTAGGCGATATTCTTGATTTCTTTAATGTAAAAAGAAGGGTTTAATCCAGTATCTTTTTTGAAGTATTTAGTAAACGAATCTGCCGATTTATAACCTACTTCTTCGGCGATGGATTGAATGGAATACGACCTGAAAATTACATCATTCTTAAGACGAAGGATGGCATAATTGATTCGAAGGTCATTAATATACGTATTGAAGTTTTTTCCGTAATGTGAATTGATGACTTTAGAAAGATAAGAAGTATTAGTGCCAATTTTCTTGGCAACGTTATACGAACTGCATTCCTGTTTTAAGAAATACTCCTGTTTTTCAAGTTTTTTAAGGCCTTCTAGAATTTGTTGTTTAATGTCTTCGGGTACATCGTTACTATTTTTCTCTTCTAAATCCGCATCTTTCGTATTAATAACTTCATCCGATTGCTTGGCAGCTTCAATTTTGGCCAGTAATTGCTCGAATTTAAACTCATTTGCCTTTTTGTTTTTATAAAAGCGAAGTAAAACGAAAAGTAGAATGAGTATTACAAGGGACGCGCTTAACATTAAATAGTTAAGGTAGGATTGCTTCCTTTCTTTTTCAGTCTTTAGCAAATTGACTTCATTCAAAAAAGCTTCTCTTTCATTTTCTAAAAGTGATTTTTTAGCACTGTCTTTGAGTTCAGTCTGTTTTTCTTTTGAAGTAAGGTATTTTTCAAAATAGAAACTCGCTCTTTCAAAATTTCCTGTTTGTTTATAGGCTTCGGCAAGTTTCTCATAATAATCTTTCATAAAGCCTTCTTCAACAGAAGTAACATTATAATCATCCAAACCCTTCTGTAAAATTTCGCTAGCTAAGCGATAATTACCTTCTGCCAATTCAATTTTACCTATAAGGTAAGCGTAGTTTATTTTTATAAGATCGTATTCGGTTGGGCAAACATCAAAATATTTGTGATAGAGTTTTTTAGCCTCTTTAAATCGTTTTTCTGTATAAGCAATCTCAGCTTCTGCAGCATACAAAAAGGCCATATAACATGTATCTAGATCCTTTTCAGAAAATTGTTTTATTTTGTCGACATACAATTTTGCCGAATCTATTTTTTCTATCTCGAGGTAAGAACTAGATAAGTAAAAACTTATCATGGCTATTTTGGAGTTTATAGATTTTTGTGTGAAAGTTGAATCTACCGTTTTATTTTCAAAGAAATTAAGCGATTTTTTACGAATGTTTATTGCTTCTCTAGTATCGCCACTAACATCACGAACAGAAGCTATTTTATTATAAGCTATCTGTTTATAAAAATCACTTTTATACGTTTCAGCCAATTGGAGAAGATTTTCATAATACTCCAATTGTGTTGAGATATCACTAACTATCAATTGCAAATCTGACAAAAACGCCAAGGACTCCATTTCTTGGTCCCGCAAGTTATGTTTTTGGGCAAAAAGCATATTTTTTTCAGACTGTTCGCTAGACTCCTTAAACATCCTGTTATGATAATAGGAAAGTGCAATAGTGTTATGGCCTATCCATTCGTGTTTTAAGTCATTTTTACTTCTACTTTTTAAAATATACGCATTGGCAGCCGTGATGGTTTTCTCTATATCAGAATATGAATATTTCTGAATTGTATCTTTAATAGCATCAAAGGGCAGTTGGGAAAGCTCCTCTTCCGATTGGGAAAAGGAAGAAGTGGAGATGAAAATACTAAAAAAGATTAGTAATAAATGCTTCATGCGGGAGGTTCGAATTTGGCGAAAATATGAAAAACTTCAAAGTTACTGATTAAAAGAGAAGCAAGGTTTGGGTCTATATGAACAAATCTCAGTGTTCTCTGTGTCTTTGTGTTTGATTTTCACCACAGAGGCATAGAGGTACACAAAGGAAAAACAGCCTAATCTATATTCTATTCGGAATATTCCCGCAACAACTTTCTATAGTTGTTTAATATGGCAGAACGACTCACAAACCCTTGAAATTTCCGCTCTTCATCAAGCATCGGAAGCTGCCATACATCGGCTTCGTCAAACATTTTCATTATCTCCATAACCGAGTCTTTATTTGAAATGATAAATGATGGACTTGTAGCAAGATCACTTACGCTCGTGCTTCTAGTGGACTCTTTTCCAAGTAAAAAAGGCCGAAGTCGCTCTCGATTCAAAATTCCCCAGAACTTATTTTCGGTATCTACTATGGCCATGGTGTTTTGGTCGCTGTTTCTAAATTTTCGCAATACCTCCTCCATGCTATCGGTAGTTTTAATAATCAATGACGAAGTATTTAAACAATCTTGAAGGTTGATATGTGAAAGGATATTTTGGTCTTGTCGCGTGGTGAATATTTCCCCTCGCTCTGCCAGTTTTTTGTAAGAAGGATGCGTTGGTGAGAAAAACCGATTTATAGCATAAGCCGTAACAGAAACAACCATCAAAGGAATGAACAGGTCGTAACCACTACTGGTTTCTGCAATAAGAAAAATTGCCGTTAAGGGTGCGTATAAAGCACCGGACATTACGCCCGCCATGCCTACTAACATTAAATTGGTGGTTGGCACGTTTGGCATTCCCATCATTTCTAAAACGAATCCGAAAAGATACCCGAGCAATCCCCCAGCGACCAATGAAGGGGCGAAATTCCCTCCATTTCCACCGGAGCTCAAGGTAATACTTGTGGCAAAAGCTTTCATAAGTACAGTGAGTCCTAGAAATGCAATAATGGTCCATTGAGAGCTTTCAAATTCAAAATAACGAAACAAACTCTCGTGGATTAAATGCTCGATATTTCCTTGATGCAACATACGAATATTGAGATATCCCTCTCCATAGAGTGGTGGAAACGCAACGCACAGCAAGGAAAGCAAACCTCCTCCTATAATTGCTCTCAATAAAACCCTTTTCTTGAATTTGCCCAAAAACCATTTTACAATTATTCCAACGACCAAAAAATACCGTGCATAGAAACCGGTAAGCACACCCAGTCCTACATAGTACGGAATATTGCCATAATTAAAGGTTTCGCGTGCAGGCAGATTGAAAAGTACGTCGTCATTTAGAATTATCATCGAAAGCAAGCTCCCGCAAATGGCAGCAATGACGAGGGGAATAAAATCTGTAAAAACCAGACCAACTAATAAAATTTCGAACGCAAACATAACTCCGGCAATTGGGGCATCAAAGGCTGCGGCAATGCCTGCAGAAGCACCAGAAGCGAGCAATAATGTACGCTCTTTAAACCCCAAACGATAACGTTGTGCATAATTGGACCCAACAGCAGAGCCAGTTACGGCTATCGGAGTTTCAAGTCCTACAGAACCTCCAAAACCAACAGTTACGGCACTTTGGATTATCTGTGAATACATTTTGTTGGATTTTACTTTGCTTCCGTTTTGGGATATATCTTTTAAAATATTGGAGAGCTCCTTATCCTCATCGCCCTTAAATAAGTACTTTACAATTAAAGTAGTGAGGACAATTCCAAGTAAAGGGAAAATTGCAAAAATGTAAATCCGCTCCTCAAAGGGAACTTCGTTGTTGACAAAAGAATGAATGTGATGGACAAGCACTTTTAAAAGTACGCCTCCCAAACCCGCAGTTAGACCGACAAGAATTCCAGACAGAATCAAAAATTGCGAACGCGTTAATCGTTCTCTCGTCCAGAAAAGAAGTATTTCTACAAAATTGAATTTTCTGAATGGATAATTGACGAACGCCCGTTTGAACTGAACAAAGCTGACTATCAGTTTTTTTACTTTGTAAACCATCTGGTTTTGAGTACTGGGTTGGTTTTAAAAATCAGTTTCTCGATTTAAAATCTTTGCGATTTAGTAAAGAGGGTTTAAAGTTAAAACAATTCTAAACGAAAATGTATTGTAGAGAACTTCAAAAAACGGAAATGATTTTTGGCATAATCCCCGTAAGTTTGTTAAGAAATATTTAACAAGCTAATTCCTTAAAATAATTTCGATGAAAAAAAATTTACTCGTTTGCTTAGCTGTTGCCTTTTCGGTTTCAGGTTTTACTCAGAATGTTGATAAGGAATATTCACTCAGAGAGTATCGATCTTCAGATTATCTTGAATACGAAAAATATACGTATAATTCAGATTTGCTATTAACATCCACAGACAATCTATTAATAGATGACGCCATTAGAGTGCGAGATTCTTTGACTTATGACGCCAATAACAATGTTGTTAAGCTAGATGGTTATCAACTTTTGAATGGTAATTGGACCCACGTTTATTATATGGATTACACGTATGATGACAATGGAAATATCTTATCGCGTTCAAATTATAATAGCTTTAGTGGTCCAACATTCTCATTAGGAGGAACCTATCTTTATTTTTATGAAGATAACAAGCTTACAAATTGGGAGATGTATATGAATGGGACAGAATTATTTGAGCAATGTACAATTTCATATAATGATAACAATCAGGTTGTTGAGGAATTCGTACAGGATACTTGGGGATCGGGCACAATGGAAGATTCGTGGAAAATTGAATATATCTACAATCCCGACGGTACTTTACAAACTTCAAAGCCTTCAATTTGGAACGGTTCCTCGTGGGATTATCCTGGGGCGGAATGGTTTTATTATGATGCCGATAAAAATTGCATAAAATGGGAGCATAAAAGCGGCGATAGAGTTACAAACAGAAGGGAATATGAATATAATATGGACTATACGGTCGATCAGCTTGTTTTTCCGGTAACTCCCGAGGATAGATCAGAGACAAAAAGACTTGTGGAAATGCAAAATATGGTTGTCCTTCAACATTGGTACACCGAGAATGATCAAGGGAATTTAATTTATATCTGCGATTATATCTATGACTACGATTTTATAGGAAGTATGGGAATATCAGATCACGGGATGCGTATGGATAGTATGCGGATGTATCCAAATCCTGCATCCGATTTAATTACTGTTTCCAGTGAAAACAATATTATAAGCGACATAAACATCTTGGACACCACAGGAAAAGTAGTTTATAAACAATCCAACTTAAATAAGAAAAAGGCGAATCTGGATGTGTCCACGCTACAATTGGGTGTTTACTATATTAGGTCGGCAACTTCAAAAGGAATCGTAACGCAGAAGTTGATTGTGAATTAATTGAGCGTTATCATACCAAACAGATCTCAAAGACCCGTTAGGTCTTTTTGAAGAACGATAAAAAACCCGAAAACGCAATCTAAAACATCCTCAACTGCGGATTTTTTAGCTGAAGATAATGTGAAGCATCCAAAACAGGCATATTTCTGTCTGCCAAATAACGTTTTTTTGCAATCGCTAACGTGTCTTTTACTTGTTGGGCGATGGTGCCGTCTCCTTTCATCCTTCTGCCCCAATTGCTGTCGTTAAGGTTGCCGCCGTGGCATTCAGCAATTTGATTTAATATTCGCTCGGCGCGGTCGGGAATGGTTTTATAGGCCCAATCTTTAAATATTTCGGCTACTTGGCCGTTTAGTCTGACCATGGTATAATTCATATCTCGAGCACCGAGTTCGGAAACCTTTTTTACCAAAGGCAATATTTCATGGCTGTTCAAGGAAGGAATAATCGGCGCCATCATCACCCGAACAGGAATGTCATTTTCTGAAAGGACTTTTACAACTTTAAGGCGTTGTTTAATGCTTGCGGTGCGTGGTTCCAATAACCTACGCGTATCTTCAGAAAGCGAAGTGATGGAAATGTTTACCGAAATAGTATTCAACTTCGCCATTTCCTTCAAAATATCTAAATCGCGAAGTATCAAGGAATTTTTAGTGATTATGCCGGTGGGGTGCTTCCATTTCAGCATAACTTCCAGGCATTTTCGGGTTATTTCGAGTTTTCGTTCTAGCGGTTGGTAGCAATCTGTATTTCCTGAAAAAACAATAGTGCTTCCTTCCCAGTTTTTAGAGGTTATTTTTTGTTCGAGAAGTTTAGGGGCATTCTTTTTGTAAAGGATATTCCGTTCAAAATCCAAGCCTGCACCATAACCCCAATATTCGTGGCTGTTACGGGCGTAGCAATACACGCAACCGTGTTCACAACCTTGATATGGATTGGCCGAAAATGCCATTCCAACATCGGGACTTTCCACTTTGTTTACGAAGGTTTTTGGAAATACTTCCAAATATTTTGTTTTGTTGTTTTCTGCTTCTTCACCTTCGGCTTCACAGAAATTTAGATATTCATCAAGCGTTTCGTGTTGGTCATTGAAGAATCGATTATGAACATTTTTCTGGGCGCCACGGCCTTTTAGAACGTTATCGGACATAAAAAAACTTTGAAGACTGAGAATCTTCAAAGTTAATTGATTTTTGGAAGAACTCCAATTGAAGTTGGAATTATTCCTAATGTGTTTTTAGAAGACTTATTATCTCCCTGGAAAATCCGCCTTCCTTTTTTGAAGAAATGCTTGCGTTCCTTCCTCAAAATCTTCTGTACCAAAGCAGTTACCAAATTCTTCGATTTCTACATCAAAACCGTTTTCGCCATCTTCGTAATTTGCGTTTATAGCTTTAATCGCAGCAGCAATAGCGACTGAAGAGTTTCTCATGATTTTTGAAGCTGTCTTTTCAGTAAATTCTAATAATTCTTCGGGAGTTGTTACATGGTTTACTAAGCCGTATTGCAGTGCTTGGTTTGCATCGATCATTCCTGCAGTCATAATCATTTCCATGGCTCTACCTTTCCCAACTAATTGCGGTAAACGCTGTGTTCCACCGTATCCAGGAATTACACCGAGCGAAACTTCGGGCAAGCCCATTTTAGCGTTATCGGAAGCGATTCGGAAATGTGCTGCCATTGCCAATTCCAGTCCGCCACCAAGAGCAAAACCATTTATGGCCGCAATAACGGGTGTTGAAAGATTTGCAACAAAGTCGAAAAGTAATTCCTGTCCTGTTGCGGCTAATTTTGCGCCTTCTTCTTCTGAAAAATCTGCAAATTCACTAATGTCTGCACCTGCAACAAAAGCTTTTTCGCCACTTCCAGTAACGATTATAACTTTGGTTTTAGCAGAATCGTCAGCATCTTCAAAAGCGTCGTGTAACTCTTGAATAGTAGCACGATTTAGCGCATTTAGTTTTGAAGGACGGTTGATGGTTATGGTCGTAATGCCGTTTTCTGTTTTGGAAAGTATGTTTTCGTATTTCATATTTAATAACTTCTTAAGTTCAAGTAATAATTGATTTTCAGGGCAAATACAAAACTAAGGAAGTTTTTCAACTTTAACTGCTTTCTGGTCAAAGGACAAGTAGATTGCTTCAAACTGATTTTGTGTGACTCTAGGATATGACTTTTCTTTTTTTATAAAATCAAAAATAACAATATTTCAATAGGAAGATACCCTTCGATAGTGTATAAAACCGTGTTGTAATCGCCCTTTCCTTGTCGGATGTATTTTCCGTCGTAGGTGTATAATACGGTATTGTAGTCGCCTTTACCTTGTCTAATGTACTTTCCATCCCAAGTGTAGAGAACGTTGTTGTAGTCGCCCTGTCCTTGCCGCAAATATTTTCCGTCCCAAGTAGATAAAACCGTATTATAATCTCCTTTTCCCTGACGAATATATTTATTGTCCACGGTGAAAAGAACAGTATTGTAAACTCCTTTTCCTTGTCTTAAATATTTACCGTCCCACGTGTATAAAACCGTATTATAATCCCCTTTTCCTTCTCTAATATAGGCTTGTGCGTTTAATGCAAAGGAAAAAAGGAGTGTTATGGTTAAAAGAATGTGGTTCATTTTTCAGAAGAATTATTTTGAACAAAACTATGTCAAAAAGTGAGCCGAAAGGTTTGGGGTTTGTAACGAGTTCAATGCTAAAGTTTGGCTAAAGCCGTATGCGTATTTATCTTTTGTGCCACGGGCTAAAGCACCGTGGTTATTCAAAATTATTTTTTTCTAAAGCATTGCCGGGAACGAAACCGTAAATGTAGTTTTCTCCTCCGATGATTCAAGCGTTACTGTACCGCCGTAGGTTTCAACAATGTTTTTTACCATTCCCAAGCCAAGGCCCATACCACTGGATTTGGTGGTGAATTGCGGTTCAAAAATAAAATCCCTGTTTTCCTCGGGAACACCAATGCCATTATCGGTAACCACAATGTTTACGAAGGTTCCTACTGTTTTAACGATTACATCAACCCGAGGGTCGGTGCTGTTTTTTTGTTCGATAGATTGAATACTGTTTTTTACCAGATTGGTAACCACTCGAATAAGCTGAGTTCGGTCAAAGCGTACTCGGATTTCCTCTTCATCGGAAAAGAAATAGATATAATCTTCATTAAAAATATCTAAAGCCAATTTGGCGAATTTCACAACATTCAATGTTTCATCTTGTTGTGCTGGCATCTTCGCATAGGTTGAAAAAGCTGAAGCAATTGAACTTAACGTATCGATTTGTTGCAGCAGGGTTTGCGTATATTCCTCCATTTTTTGATCAATATCAGGATCATTACAATCAAATCTTCTTTGAAAACTCTGAACCGTAAGTCGCATTGGAGTCAACGGATTTTTAATTTCGTGCGCAACTTGTTTTGCCATTTCACGCCAAGCTGTTTCGCGTTCACTGGCGGCGAGTTGGGCAGCGCTTTTCTCTAATTCATCTATCATTCCGTTATAAGAATTCACAAGAATTGCAATTTCTTCGGATGTATCGTGAATATGAATTTTATTGTTTCGGGTATGAAATCTAGTTTTCGACAGTTTATCGCTAATTTCTTTCAAGGAGCGGGTAATGTATTTTGAAAGAAAATACGCCAAAGCAATAGCGACCAGCAGCATAAAAAAGTAGGCTACAGCTAAGCGATAGAGGTATTCCTTAAGCTCTTTGGTAAGAAAACCATCGTCTTCAATATAGGGTAAATTGAGAATTGCCAACGGTTTAAAATAGCTGTCTGTTATGTACGTATAGGAAGATTGGTACTTCTGACCGTCTTCTTCAAATTCTTTTATATAACTTTTTGTTGGTGAATTTTGAAGTGATTGTAAGGCGTAATCGGGCATCTTTGGAGAAACCGTGTCCTTAAAAAACGAAGGTCTTGACGATTTTAAGAGATTTCCATTCAAATCATAAAGGAGTATTTCGAGGCTGTGAATATCCTTTATTTCGTAAATCTTCTCTTTAAAAATCAACGGAATTTGTTTTGTTTCAACAGGATAAGTCGTTGTTTTTAAAACATAGTTAATGTTTTCCCGAATTGCCGATTCCTTTCGCAAAAGTCGATCGCGATGATAATCTTCCGCCTCTTTCCGGTATTGATAAACGGTAACAATGGCGATAAGCACCGATGCGCCCACAACCAATAAGAGCATGGATAGAAAAATTCGGGTGCGAAGGGATCTTTTGTAAAAATACATTTACATTTTTTTGAGGAAGAAAGATACAATAATTGAACCATCCTGATAAGCACCAAATTTTTAAAATCCAAATTCCAACAATTCGACTTCGCTCAATGCAGGCATTTCGATTGCGTTCAAAGAGTGGTGGCCGAGCCTATCTACGTGCCTTTGGCAGGCAGGCAGAGTCGAGGCCAAATTACTTTTCTCGAATTCGTTTATAAATTTTGAAGCCCATCATCAACATAATTGCGAACACGAAAATTCCAACGGTTCCATAAATCCAGTTGACAGTGTTTTTCATAATAACTAAAAAAACTACCGCAAAGAGTATGAGCGTTGGCACCTCATTAAAAAGCCGCATATAGTTTGAGGAGTGCTTTACAACATCATTTTGGAGTTGCTTAAAGATCTGATGACATTTAAATTGGTAGAAAATTAATAAGACAACAAAAACCAATTTTACCTGCATCCAAGGGAGATACATCAATGCACTGTTTATGAAAAGCAGCCAAATTCCGAAGAAAACCGCAAGAATCATCGAAGGCCATGTAATAATATTCCAAAGTCGGGAAGCCATTATTTTAAGCTGGTCTCCTAAAATTTCTTTTTCAGGAGAAGGTTTCTGAAAGGCTTCAATTTGATATACAAATAGGCGTACAATATAAAAAAGGCCAGCAAACCACGTGACAATGAAGATGAGGTGTAGGGATTTTATATACAAGTAGGAATCGTCCATAGAGGTTTTTTACAAAAAACTAATGCAAAATTAAGCTTTTCGGTTTAGACAAACTCGTTTTGAAATATATTGATTTATAGAAGTTGCATCAGAAAACACAATTCATATTTTGATAAATTTCTTCGTAATATTTCCAGAAGGCGATTCAATTCGTATAAAATATAACCCCGATTTTAAGTTTGACACATCCACTTCCTTTAAATTCTTAGTGTTTTCTGAAAGGATTGTTCTTCCGTTAATATCTGTAATGATAACCGAATTTAATTCATCTAAATCCGATTCGATAAATAGTTTGTCTGATACTGGGTTCGGAACAATGGACAAATTACTCGTTTGATGTTCTGGAGTTGACAGAATTAGGGTATTTCTGAAGTAATAGATAAATCCTGGAAAATATTCATATTGAAAATAATCTATGCCATCATTTCCTTCGTAAACCAAACTCCTTAACGGCAGTCCCCATTCCAACTCATTAAGTACATAATTTGGAGAGCCCGTTGTGCAGTTGCTTTCATCATTATTGTAATTTCGGGATTGGAGTATAAACTCATCGCCCGATTCTCCTTCACTAAAAATTAAATTGCCACTTATAATAGAACAATCTTCAACACCGGTATAGCTTAAATTTGAGTCTATTGAGAGCTGTGGCGGGTTGGGACCTGTATAAAAAGTGGGATTACCAACATCTGCTTCCGACTTATATAAATACCAATTTTGAAATAGTAACGGGTTTGGTGTTTCGTTTGGTGCAGTGCTATAATAGGCTGTATTAAAATCTGCATCAGTGAGGGTTAAATATTTAATTCCGTTAACTTCATTATAAATGTAGGTGAGCGTTTTAGAATTAATATTGTTAGTTTTCAACACCTCATAAAAATAGAGGTTTTCATAATAACAATTTGTTTCCACGCAATCGTGTAGTGTAATGCCGTAGGAGTGAAGCGTAACTGTATTTCCATCAAAATTAGCACCTGCATTCAAGGTGTTAAAAATACCATCGGCTTCTATAACGTAGCTTCCAGGAAGTTCATAAAAAGCCACATTTGGGTTTTCTCCATTAGGCGTATAATATGTATCTCCTACATGTAAATATTTTAAATTGAAAACTTCATTAAGCATATCTGCAGGCTGTGACAGTACGATATTTGTTAAAAAAAAGGAAAATAAAAGAAGTAGTAATTTTTTCATAACCAATAATTTAGAACATAAATATATTGAAAAAATTGATTGGTATTTGCGATTATTCACTCTTTTTTTGTGAATTAATTGAATAAGAAATAAACTCTAGTGCTAGTTTATTATTAAAGGTTATTCTTTCAGGGTTTTTCTAATTTCTCTATTTAAAAAATAACCTGTAACTATGGTTGAAAGTACATCAGCCACGGGAAAGGAAATCCACACACCGAGTTCGCCAAAATAATGTGGCAATATAAATATTAAAGGAATAAAGAAGAATCCTTGTCGCGTTAAGGTGAGTAGCAGTGCTGGAACGGCTTTTCCAATGGCTTGAAAATAGGCAGAACCTATCAATTGGATTGCAATAATTGGCGTTGCCGCAAATACCCATCGCATATAATGTGGTGTTTTGGATAAAATTTCACCGTCGTTGGTAAATACCGACACAATAGTTTCTGGGAAGGTCATTATTAAAATAAAGATGAGAAGTCCCAATCCAGCTGCGTAGAGAATTGCTTTGTTTATACTCTCTCGGACTCTTTCAAATTGTTGTCCGCCATAATTATATCCAGCTATAGGTAGGAAACCTTGCGTAACTCCTAACACTGGAAAGAGTGCAAACATGAGCATTCGCGCGATAATTCCGTAAGAAGCTATTGATGCTTCGCCACCAATATCAAACAGAATATTGTTCATTAAAAGATACGTAACACTCACAACCGCTTGTCTTGCCAGGGTTACAAATCCGAGTGCCGACATTTCCTTGAGAACTGATAAGTTAAGTCCGAAATGAGGTAAACTAATTTTAAGTTCCGATTTACTACTCACGAAAAAATACAGTATATAAAGGAAGCTCAAGCCGTATGAAATAGTAGTAGCCCAGGCTGCTCCTGCCATTCCCATATCCATTTTATAGATGAAAATATAATCTAAAATCAAATTTCCGAAGGAAGGAATGATCATCGCAATCATGGCAAATTTCGGTTTGCCCTCTGCGCGAATCACCGTATTTCCCATCATGCTCAACGCTAATAATGGCACTCCGTAGAGCACAATGCGATAGTAAATTTTTGCAGGTTCAAAGATGTCGCCTTTTCCTCCAAATGCTGGGATAAGCTCATTAATAAACAAAAGCCCAAAGAATACCATAGCACTCGTGAGCAAAACTGTTAAACTAATTTGGTTACCGAAAGTTTTTAATGCTCTTTCCTTGTTTCCAGATCCTAAGGCACGGGAAATGATGGAGGATCCACCTATGCCAATAGCCATTCCCAAAGCTGCAATGAAGAATGAAATGGGAAGCACTACATTTATTGCAGCTATGGCAATTGAGCCTATCCAATTTCCAACAAAAATGGTGTCCACTAAAATGTTCAAGGACATCACTAAAATTCCGATAGATGCTGGGACAGCTTGCTTGATCAATAAACTCCCAATGGGTTCGGTTCCAAGAGCCGTTGACTTATTACTCATTGCTAATATTTATCTTTTCAATTTTATCCGTCAATAAAAATATTGGCTCCCTTTAGGTATAGGCAAAGTCAATTGGCATCTTATAAAAACTGCAATAGACAAATTTAATATTCGCCTAGCATATCACATAATTCTGTATAGCCAAATAGCATGCGCGCTTGAAGTTTGGTTCTTGAGTCACAACTTACTTCCGAGTAGGATATTAAAATTATATCTGCGAAAATAGTTTAATCAAATTATCCTAATGTCTAGCTCGAAAAAAAACAAGTCTTTTGTTTGGTCGTGGTATGGTTTTAAAACTTCATTGGGCAAGACTAATTCAGAATAAGCAATAATTACGCAATTGCAGTTTTAGTATCTACAATACGCCAATTATCAATCCAACCGGTTAAAACTTCAGCCCAATCATCGCGTACGTTCAGACAAGGGATTACAGTAAATTCTTCCCCGCCAGCTTCAAGGAAAATTTCTTTGCCCTCCATGGCTATTTCTTCTAAAGTCTCTAAACAATCGCTAACAAAGGCAGGTGTAACGACAGCGAGTTTTTTAACGCCTTCTAGTCCCATTCTTTCAATAGTCCTGTCTGTTGGGGGTTTTAACCAAGGATCAAACCCTAAACGAGATTGAAAACTATTGGTATAAGTTCCGGGTTTAAGATTGAGTTTTTCGGCGACTAATTCGGTAGTTTTAAGGCACTGATGTCTATAGCAAAATTCGTGAGCTGGTGAAGGGGTAACACAGCAACTGCGGTCTATTTTACAATGACTTTTTGTAATATCCCTTTTATAAATATGTCGTTCCGGTACACCGTGATAGCTAAAAATGAGATGTTCGTAATCTACATTTTCCAGCCCTTCTGCAATACTTTTTGAAAGCACCTCAATATATTCGGGCTTTTTATAGAATGCTGGCAGCGATGTGATTTTCATCTTCGGGAAAAACTCTTTTTGGAGTTCTTCAACTTTTACATCAATGGTTTCTGTAGTTGCCATTGCAAATTGTGGATAAAGTGGAATTGTTAAAACTTCATCGATACCCTGATCTGCCAATTCCTGAAGACCTTTCTTCAAAGTCAAGCTACCATAACGCATCGCTAAAGCAACAGGAATCGTGGTTTTATTCTGAATTTTTCCCTGAAGTTGTTCCGAAAGAACAATTAAAGGCGAACCTTCAGGCCACCAAATTTTTTGATAGGCTTCGGCTGATTTTTTTGGTCGTGTATTGAGGATGATACCTCTTACAATGAATGCTCGAAGCCAAAAAGGAACATCAATCACTCTTGGATCCATCAAAAATTCATCAAGGTATTTTTTTACGTCTTTCGGGTCGGTGCTATCGGGCGAACCGAGATTTACTAGGAGAACTCCTTTCATAGGGGCATTTTTTTAGTGTTGGCAAAATTACAGTTTTAAAAGGGATTGCTCAAGGGGTAAAATTTTAAAAACTTTGGAGGTTTTATACATGACAGAATTAAGAGTAACCGTGTCGAAATTATTAAGTTTTATCGACACAAAGATTGTGATCTATAGAAAATTCATTTCAAGGTAATTTGCTTTTTCTTCGATGGATCATACCGTTTTTTCAATAGTTCTTCAGCCCTATCTACCGCCAGGCAGGCAACATTTCCAAAAGAACCATCGTTTTTGTGTAAAAGATAGGCGTTGACAAAATTGTAATATGAAGACTTTGCTTTTGGATGGTTTTTGGCTTTCACTAAAATATTAAATGCCCAATCTCTAAATTCCTTCGCCATTAAATCGTCCAGGTAATTTTTTAAAACGTCATCAGTAACCTTAATTTCCTTATCTATTTTATTTCTGAATTCATTTTGGTGTTTTCGGGAATTGTGTTGTACTCCCAAGTTTCGCAATTCGCCTTTTTTATAAGCGTCATAATCTTCTTGTGAACGGTAAGGGCTTGCCATCAAGGAACCTCCCTTTTCATCTGGCGGATAAAACCAGAGCCCTTTTCTCAGTCGTTTTTTGGTTTTTCTAGGAAGTCGGAATTTTTTCATTTTTTACTTTATATATTTTTTCCTCGTCTTAAACTTGATTTGCTTGATTACTTGATTTTGATAAGGTGCATAGGATTAATCAAGCAATCCTATAATCCTATAAATCATGGTTTAGACATTTTCTCTCGTCTTAACCTTGATTTACTTGATTGTCTTGATGACTTGATTTTCATAAGGTGCACAATTTTAATCAAGCAATCCTTTAATCCTAATAATCATGGTTTAGACATTTTTCCCCGTCTTAACCTTGATTTACTTGATGACTTGATTTTGATAAGGTGCACAGTTTTAATCAAGCAATCCTTTAATCCTAATTATCATGGTTTAGACATTTTCCCTCGTCTTAACCTTGATTTTCCTGATTATCTTGATGACATGATTTTAATAATATGCACAATTTTAATCAAGCAATCCTTTAATCCTAATAATCATGGTTAAGACATTTTGTTAAGCATTCAAACTCATTAAAAACTTTTTTGGCGTAGTGCCAAACTTCTTTTTAAAGGCCGAAATAAAATGGCTAGATGCGCTGTATCCAACCTTCAGTCCAACTTCATTCACGTTGTGGATGCCTGTGGCCAATAACTGTCGGGCAACTTCCATTTTATAATCGAACAAGAAACTAAAAACCGAATCGCCATAAATTTGTTTAAAGCCTTCTTTGAGTCGATTAATTGGTAAGTTTATTTCGTCGGCCAGTTCTTGTAAAGTTGGAGGTTCAGCCATTCGGGAAACGATAATCTGTTTTGCTTTTTTGATTTTTGAAACATTATCTTCATCTGCCAAAAACGGGCATTGCTCAATATCTGCATCGGCAGGTCTGTTAAAATAAAGACTGAGAAGCTCATAAACCTTTCCTTTAAAATACAAAGGTTTTATGATAGGGTGCAGGCTGTAATTCATTAATTGATTTAATACAATAGCCATCGAAGGTGTTATCTGTGCGTCTTTGTAATACTTCCGGTCTTTATTTTCTTCGCTTAAAAATGTTATGTAGCTTGCTTCGGTAGAAAACAAACTGTGGAATTTATTAATGGGAAGCAATATGGACAGCACCCATGAATTTTTTTGAAGCGAAAGATTTAGTGGAAGGTCCCGTTGCGGATTATAGAGCAATAACGAATTGTCTTCCTTTAACGGAAGCACATAATTTCCTTCGTTAAAACTAAATATTGCGGAACCCTTTATGCAGAAATGAAATTGAATGAAATTAGAGCTCACCTCTCGTTTAAAAGTTTGATTATCATTGGTTTCATTATTAAATTTTAATATGTAGAAACCTGGCTCAATGACAGTTTCTCCGTAAACTCCAACTTCATTTGAAGAGGGGCTTTGAGCGACATTTTTTTGAAACTTCATGGTGTTTTATATGCTTTTTTATTTAGAACTGTTCTAAATAAATTATTCGTAGTTTTGTACCTAGACCGCTAATTTAGGGCATTAAAGTATGACGAATGTCATTTTTGACTGATTTTTAACACAGAGCGACACAAAAGATACCGCTAGCGTTACTTTTTGAAAAACAATGCCCCTACTTTTGTCTTTCTCTTTTTGATATGAAAAATAATTCTCACTCGTATTTACAGACTTCTCCCAAAGGCACCTTTTATGCTATTGGATTGAACTATAAAAAAGCGGATGCCGAAGTACGCGGACATTTCAGTATAGATGATTTTGCAAGGGAGCAAATTATGAAAGATGCCAAGGCTATCGGTATTCAATCTCTCAGTATCATTTCTACTTGTAACCGTACCGAATTATACGGCGTTGCCGAGCATCCATTCCAACTTATCAAGTTATTGTGTGAACACACTAACGGATCTATTGATGAATTTGAGAAAGTTGCTTATGTGCACAAAAATCGTGCAGCTATCTCGCATTTGTTTAAAGTAGGAACAGGTCTTGATAGTCAGATTTTGGGCGATTTTGAAATTATAAGCCAACTTCGAAACAGTTTTCGTTCTTCAAAAAAACACGGATTAATGAATCCGTTTATGGAGCGTTTAGCCAATGCGGTAATTCAAGCTAGTAAGCGAATTAAAAATGAAACCGAGATTTCTTCAGGTGCTACATCGGTTAGTTTTGCGGCTGTGCGATATATTATGTCACATTTAGAGCAGGATTTAGATAAAAACATCTTGCTTTTCGGAACAGGTAAAATTGGAAGAAACACCTGCGAAAACCTGATTAAACACACCAAAAACAAAAATATTACCCTTATTAACCGAACTAAGGACAAGGCTGAAAAAGTTGCAGGTAAATTCGATCTTATTGTTAAGGATTATGCCGATATACAAAGTGAAATTGCTCAAACCGATGTCCTAGTTGTTGCAACAGGAGCGCAGCAACCAACAATTTCGAAGGAACTTTTGTACTTAAAAAAGCCCTTACTAATTCTAGATCTTTCAATTCCGAAAAACGTTTCACAAGATGTTTTGGAAAATGAAATGGTAACGTTAATACATCTAGACGAATTATCTGCATTAACAGATCAAACTTTGGAACAACGCGCTAAAGAACTGCCTTTGGCTCAAGGAATTATTTTTGAGATTGAAACCGAATTTAACCAATGGGCAGAAAACCGAAAGTTTGCGCCAGTTATAAAAGCGTTGAAAATAAAACTTGCAGAAATTAAAGCAGGTGAAATTGATTATCAACGCAAAAAAATTGACGGTTTCCACGAAGAACAAGCAGAGATAATCAGCAACCGTCTTATCCAAAAAATCACGACCCACTTTGCCAACCACCTTAAAGGCGAGGAAGGCTCCGAAGAAAGTATTGAGCTTATAAAACGGGTCTTTCAACTTGAAACAGTCTAACATTGAAAAAAACAATACGAATTGGAACCCGCGATAGTGAACTTGCACTTTGGCAGGCTAACACCGTAAAGACCAAACTTGAAGCATTGGGTTACTCAACCCAATTAGTCCCAGTAAAGTCCCAAGGCGATTTAGTCCTTGATAAACCCCTTTACGAAATGGGCATTACAGGTATTTTCACGAAAACTTTGGACATAGCAATGATTAACGGGATGGTAGATATTGCAGTGCATAGCATGAAAGATGTACCAACACTCTTACCAAAAGGAATAGTTCAGACCGCCGTTTTAGAGCGTGCAACTTCTGAAGATATTTTAGTAACCGAAACGGATGTAGATTTTGAAAAAGTATGCACCGTAGCCACAGGCAGTCTACGCAGGCAAGCGCAATGGTTGCACAGGTATCCAAATCATAAGCTTGTAGATTTACGCGGCAATGTAAATACGCGACTTCAAAAGCTAAAAGACAATAAATGGGAAGGCGCAATTTTCGCTAAAGCTGGTTTAGAAAGAATTAACGTTTTGCCTGAAAAATTTATTTCATTAGACTGGATGATTCCCGCGCCAGCACAAGGCGCAATGGTTATTGTGGCTATGGAGAACGATCCGTTTTCAGTTGAAGCCACTTCAAAATTAAATCATACAGCTTCTCAAATCTGCACGCATATAGAACGAGAGTTTTTAAACACTTTGGAAGGTGGTTGCACCGCGCCAATTGGAGCTTTTGCCAAAATTTTAGAAGATAAAATCTTGTTTAAAGGATGTCTGTTTTCTTTGGATGGCAAAGAAATGCTCGAAATAGAAAAAGATATCGAAATAAGTGAGTATATAGGTTTTGGGAAAGAATGTGCGTTATCTATTTTGAAAAATGGTGGAAAGGAATTAATGGTGAAGATTAAAAAGCATACAGGAAAATAATAGGTAAATAGTGTTTTATGAAAAGCGTTCTCTCCACCAAAAAACTAAGTCCCTCACAGAGGGATTTGTTAATACATGCGGGGGTTTCTTTAGTAGAATACAACGCTATTCACATTGAATTTGTTCCTTTCGATTCTCCTCAAACTATTGAAAATGCTATTTTTACAAGTCAAAATGGAGTTAAATCATTTTTCGATGATGTCCGTTCGAGCACAGTCGAGAACTGTTTCTGCGTAGGAGAAAAGACAAAAGCGCTTTTAGAAGAAAATGGTCAAAAAGTGATTAAAATGACCGAATATGCTTCAGAACTATCGGAATATCTTGTAAAAAACCACAAAAAGGATTCATTCCATTTTTTCTGCGGAAATATTCGAAGCGATGTAATTCCTTCAGCATTAAAAGAAAATAACATTGCTTTTAAAGAAATAGAAGTCTATAGAACAACGTTAAGTCCTAAAAAATTTGAAAGACAATTTGAGGCAATCCTGTTTTTCAGTCCAAGTGGCGTGAGAAGCTTTTATGAGGAAAACAATCTTTCTAAAATTCATTCAGTTGCCGTGTGTATAGGAACAACAACCGCTCAAGAAGCAAAAAAATATAGTGATAAAGTAGTGATTTCAAATTCCACAACGGTGGAAAGTGTGATTGCAAGAACAGTAAAAATTTTAAAATAACCAGATCCGAAAGGTTTTAAAAATTTTTGGGATCTTGAACTAAACCTATGAAAGCTATAAAAAACGATTTATTCTTAAAAGCGCTCCGTGGCGAAACTGTAGAGCGACCGCCGGTATGGATGATGCGACAGGCTGGAAGATATTTGCCAGAATTTATGGAAATCAAAGAAAAATACGATTTCTTCACCCGTTGCCAAACTCCAGAATTGGCAAGTGAAATAACCGTGCAACCAATTCGCAGATACGGCATGGACGCTGCTATTTTGTTTAGTGATATTTTGGTGATTCCACAAGCCATGAACATAGACGTAGAAATGAAGCCTAATTTTGGCCCTTGGGTTCCAGAACCTATCCGTTCTGCTAAAGACTTGGAGCGAGTAATTGTTCCAGATATCAACGATACGTTAGGTTACGTGATGGATGCCATCGATATGACAAAGGAAAAACTTAACGATGAGGTTCCTTTAATTGGTTTTGCAGGAAGTCCGTGGACAATTTTGTGTTATTGCGTTCAAGGTCAAGGTTCCAAAAACTTCGACAAAGCCAAACAGTTTTGTTTTACACAGCCTGAAGCCGCACACGAGTTACTTCAGAAAATAACAGATACTACTATTCTGTATCTCAAAGAAAAAGTAAAACACGGCGTTAATGCAGTACAAGTATTTGATAGCTGGGGAGGTATGCTTTCTCCAACGGATTATCAGGAATTCAGCTGGAAATATATTCAGCAGATAATTGATGCTTTAAAAGATGAAACTCCGGTTATAGCTTTTGGTAAAGGCTGCTGGTTTGCCTTAGACGTTATGGCAAAAAGTGGCGCGTCTGCATTAGGTGTCGATTGGACTTGTTCTCCTCGAAATGCACGTTATTTAACTGGTGGAAACATTACACTTCAAGGCAATTTTGACCCAACTAGATTGTTTAGCCCACCTTCTGAAATAAAAAAGATGGTCAAACAAATGATTGACGAATTCGGAAAAGATCGTTATATCGTAAACCTAGGTCACGGAATTTTGCCAAATATTCCATTAGAAAATGCGGGTGCTTTTATTGAAGCTGTAAAAGAATACAAAGCCGACTAAATGAAAATTCTGTCGCGAATATGGGAGCTAAAATTTTCCAAGCTCTGGCGACTTGCTTGGATAGGAGTTAAAAATCCATTTTTGGTTATGCCAACCAACCAAGCCACATTGCATACTATGCAAATTTGCGACAGAATATATGGACATACACATCATGGCGATAATAAAGCCAATGCATTTAGACACGCTTTATGGAATATTTTAATAGCCAAACGTGTGCTTAAAATTGTAAAAACAGACGAAAAAGCCTTGCAATGGTCTGATAAAATTACCACTTTGCACGAAACCCTAATGCCAAATCCCCCTTTAGAAATGGAAATGGATTTGCATAATAACATGATGGGAAGAAAACTTTATCTCGAACTGCAAGATGCTTCCGAAGAGAAGATAATTGAATTTTTAAAGGTGAAATTGGAAGAAGCAGTGCAAATTAAAACAGTCGAGGAAACTGAAAATTTAAAAGACTTCTTAGTTTTTATTGAAGAATAAAAAAGAAGAGATCTAACAATTAGGAGCCTCCTTCAAGATCTCAATGACTTTGTAAGTGTTAATACAGTCTAATGATAAATTCAAACAGTCGAAGACACTAAAAATTTAAAAAGCGTCTTGGTTTATATTGAAGAATAATTAAAGAATAAACCTAACAGTTAGGAACATCCTGCAAGGTCTCTTTTTGACCTTGTAGGTATAAAAATAAATAACTTAAAAGCCTTAAAAATCCTGCTGGCCATTGATACAAACCAAATCCAAAAAAGGTGAAAACTGGAATGACAGTCCTGAAAAACATCCTAAAAGGCATAACGGCATACACAGATGCATTCAAGCTCATTGGTGTTTTGAAGCTTTGGAAGTATTTTGCAATTCCAATGATGATTAGTTTTTTAACTGCGGTGTTAATTGGTTTTTTAGCTTGGGGCCTGAATGATGATTTGGGCATTTACATTTCAAAAATATGGTTTTGGGAATGGGGTGCGGAAACATTTAGAGTCATCAGCAATTTTATTGGCGCACTGATTATTATCGCATTAGGATTGATGCTCTATCGCCATATTATAATGGCTCTGAGCGCACCTTTTATGAGTCCCGTTTCAGAAAAAATTGAAAAGCACTTATACGGAATAGCATCAGCCCACAACCACCGAAACACATCAAACGCGTCGCAATTATGGCGTGGTGTGAGAATAAATGTGCGAAATTTAATGATGGAATTGCTATTTACGATTCCGATTCTTTTGATAGGATTTATACCTGTAATCGGGATTGTTTCTGCTGTTCTATTATTTTTAGTGCAGAGCTATTACGCAGGATTCGGGAATATGGATTACACCTTAGAACGGCATTTTAAATATTCCGAAAGCATTGAGTTTGTCCGTAAAAACCGAGGTTTGGCCATCGGTAATGGAATTGTCTTTATGCTCATGCTTTTAATTCCTGTTGTAGGAATAATTTTAGTGCTGCCACTATCGGTGACGGCGGCGAGCACAGAAACCTTAAGAGTTTTGGAGAAATCTAAAAAGCTGAACATTTCTTCCTGCAAGGTCTCCAAGACCTTGTAGGTATATTAAATAGCCCAATTATGAAATCAGAAACAAAGCAAACTCATTCCAAGACTTCCTGCAAGGTCTTATTCCAGCACTTTAATGTAACGACGGACAAGTCAGACCTTGTAGGTGTTTTATAACATCCGAATTATGAATCTAGAAAAATCTCATTATTACCACATTTCAAATAAAGATTAAAGAAAAACACATTTTGGGTGCAGACCTACAAGGAGGTTTTGCTGAAAAAGCAAAACGACACCTTGCAGGAAAAACGCTCAATTGCCAACCCGCATGCTGGACGGGGTTCCAAGATTTCCTGCAAGGTCTTCCTGCCGGACTCAACTGTAACGGCGAACAAGTCAATACCTTGTAGGTATATTAAATAGCCAAATTATGAATCTAGAAACAGAGACAACTCATTCCAAGACTGCCTGCAAGGTCTCCAAGACTTCCTGCAAGGTCTCCAAGACTTCCTGCAAGGTCTCCAAGACCTTGTAGGTATAATAACAGCTAAATTATGAATCTAGAAACAATAGAACAATCCCATTATTACCATATATACAACCGTGGCATAAATGGAACGAATATTTTTAAAACAGAAGAAAACAAACGATATTTTCTTCAACTGTTCGGTAAATATGTTGCTCCGAGAGTATCGGTTTTTGGCTATTGTTTAATGGATAATCATTTTCACTTCTTGATTAGAGTAGAATCGGAACCAGAAGAATTCACCCAAGCAATGTCTAATTTTTTTAATGCCTATGCAAAAGCATTTAATAAATTTAGTGGGCGAACCGGAAGTTTATTTGAAAAACACTTTAAGCGAAAAAAAATAGTTGACGAAAGATATCTAAGAAATCTCTTAATTTATATTCATATTAATCCCGAAGAAATTCAGGATTATACGAACTATAAGTTTTCCTCGCTTCACCATTATTTGAATGATAATCAACCAGAATATTTTAAACTTTCAAAAGAATATGTAATTGAGAATATTTTTGATTCGGTAGAAAACATGGCATTTATACATAAAGGGGGGATTAATTTTAACGCGGAGTTAGGGGGAAGGGAAGACCTACAAGGAGCCCCTGCAGAAAAAGCGGGAGAACACCTTGCAGGAAAAACCTCTGATAGGAAAACTGCAGAACATCTTGAAGAGAGAAACTCTGACTTTGAAGATCGTGTAGATAATGGGGCCCCAGAACGGCAATCCTGCCCACCGAACAGGCAGGGTGTTGTCAACGAAGGAGCCTCTGACCTGAAAGGTGTTGTCGACGAAGGAGCCTCTGACCTGCAAGGTGTTGTCGACGAAGGAGACCTCCTTGTAGGTCTAAACCCTAATATTACTATGAAACAACAATTCGTACAATACATAAAAAACCTACAAAATCAAATCACTTCCGCTTTGGAAGAAATTGATGGGAAAGCAAAGTTCCAAGAAGATATATGGGTTCGCAAAGAAGGCGGAGGCGGACAAACCCGTGTTATTGAAAACGGAAACGTTTTTGAAAAAGGCGGTGTAAATATCAGTGAGGTTCACGGAAAACTGCCTGAGAGCATGCAAGCGTATTTCGGCGTAAAAGACGCTGACTTTTTTGCCTGTGGGCTTAGCTTAGTACTTCATCCAAAAAACCCAATGGTGCCAACCGTACATGCCAACTGGCGCTATTTTGAAATGTATGATTCTGCTGGTAATATCGTGGACAGCTGGTTTGGTGGCGGACAGGATTTAACGCCGTACTATCTTTTTGAAGAAGATGCCAAGCATTTTCACCAAGTCTGTAAAACCGCTTGTGATAAACATTCTCCTAAATTTTACGACACCTACAAAAAACGTTGTGATGAATACTTTTGGAATTCACATCGAAATGAAGCTCGTGGAGTAGGAGGATTGTTTTTTGATTATTTGAAGCAAACTGAGGAGATGAAGATGCAAGATTGGTATAATTTTGTAACCGAAGTAGGAAATAGCTTTTTAGAATGTTACGTTCCTATTGTGGACAAAAGGAAAGATCTTCCTAATACTGATGCAAACAGAATTTGGCAAGAAATCCGTCGTGGTCGTTATGTAGAATTTAATCTAGTTCACGATAAAGGAACCTTGTTCGGCCTAAAAACCAATGGAAGAATTGAAAGTATTTTGATGAGCTTGCCTCCGCACGTTCAATGGAAATATGATCATCATCCGGAGCCAGGAAGCGAGGAAGAAAAATTGGTCGAAGTATTAAAAAACCCGAAAAATTGGGTCTGACCTGCAAGGTGTTGTCGACGAAGGACGCCTCCTTGTAGGTCTTTTCCAAACATCTATCAGGTCCTACTCCTGCAAGGTGTTCCCGCTTTTTCAGCGGGCTCCTTGTAGGTGTTTACTGGGTTTAACCTTCAGGTTGAAATAATAATGATTGTTAATTCCGGTTATACCTACAAGGTCCTCAAGACCTTGCAGGATAAGGGTTTTCATTTTTTAGAAAAGGTTCATTTCCAAATCAATGCCTTTTTCGAACGTACATTGTTGTCCTCCTGAAAATAATGAAATCGTGCTTTTAACAATAGCTTTCTACCCTGAGGATTTCTTGTGAACGTAAGGTTTGCGCTCTTATTGAACTTTTTCCAATTGGTGAAAAATACATCGGCGTCTGTTCTTCTTTCGGCAAATATCTTTGGAACCGTGTAATAATTTGAAAGCCCTAATAAGTTTCTGAACCAAGATGCTTGGGTGATTATGTAACGCGGGTTTTCAACAGGGGAGATAATTTCTTCCAAATAATCTATAAAAAGAAGACTTTCCTTTACCGTCGCGCCTTGTAAAAAGCAGGTTATTTCAGTTTGACTAAATTCTTCAATGACTACTTCAATGTCATTCGGAGAAGTTTTAATAATTTGTTTTTCAATCATCGCCAACTTTAAGGCATTTGCGATTTTACCCAACTGCTTATCTCTTCTTCCGTATTTAAGGTATAATTTAAGGGCTTTAAATGTTTTTGGAATAAAAAGTATGGCAATTCCACTTACTACGGCATAAAAAAATGCAAGTACTCCTTTTGATATTAAAGTGAAAAAATTATTTATGAAAAGTTCTGGTAAGGTTATTAATATCAATGCAGTAAGTTCTATGAAAGTATATTTAACCAGATCGCGGAAATAAAGTTTTTTCGGTTTACCGGAGGATTTTTCTTTGGCAAAATCCAGTTTCAATTCTCGAATTAAAATTGAACCCTTTTCCAAAGCTGTTTCCCATCTTTCTTTTACATTTTTACGATTACGGGATAGAGATTGCATTTTATCGTTTATTACATCTATTTCGGAAACCTGGTTAGTAACTCCCAATCGGTCGATTCCATTTTCAATAAATGGTTTTCCTTCAAGGGAAATTCCGCAGAAAGCATCGAATCTTCGCGACAAGGTTTCTACATCTGCCCCACCAATTTCACTGGTTGGATCAATGCAAGCGAGATGCCAAATGTTTGCAACTTTTTCGGGTTCTAAAGGATTTACGCGAAGTGCCCGCCCGCGCATTTGATTGGAAGTTACAAAGGAACCTACAAAAGATGCCAAAACAAGCGTGTTGATTGCTGGTGCATCCCAGCCTTCTCCCAACAATGATTTAGTGCCGATGAGGACCTCAATAAATCCTTCTTCAAAAAGCTGGGTCATTGCGCTAACCATTTCCTTTTTTCCACTCGCAGTCGGCGTAATGATAAGAAACTCGGTGTCCCACAAAATGGATTGCGAAAAAGCTTCTAAAGAAATTTTGGCAGTCAATTCATCTACCAACGAATTGTGAATTAAAATCAAAGAGCCTGAAAGTACCGCCAATTTACTTTTCTGAAGTGATAAATCGGAATCATTTCTTATTGCATTTCGTAAATATTGGAAAATTGGTATCACGCCCAATTTGTTTATTTCTGAAAGTGAATCACCATATTTAAAATCGAGAAATTCTTTCCGTATATAATCTGAAAGAATCACCATCCTAAGCGAATTTCCAAGAGTATCGGCTTCAATTCTTGCGATTTCTACTATGCTTTTTAGCTTCG
This sequence comes from Aequorivita viscosa, assembly GCF_900106795.1. Taxonomy (GTDB): domain Bacteria; phylum Bacteroidota; class Bacteroidia; order Flavobacteriales; family Flavobacteriaceae; genus Aequorivita; species Aequorivita viscosa. The sequence goes on from NZ_FNNS01000003.1 coordinate 184,072, forward strand.
TTGGACTTTGGGAAAGGGAACGATAAAGATTGCTTTCGCCTACAAGGTTTACACGCCTTTTGTCAAAAGCTCCAATTTTCTTTAGGTCTTTTTCAATAGCATTTAGAAGACTTTCATTTTCAATATAAAGTGCCCTCTCACCAACCAATAAAGGTTGTAAAAGAGCTTCGACCCATTCATAGCTAAGTGAGGGAAAGGTTATGTCCTTTGGTTTCGCTCCCAATAATTCGATTTTCTCCAATGGAATTTTAAAATCAATTGAATTTAAATAAATGAGAATTGCCGAATAGAAATCTGGCTGCTCATAAACAGCTTCTATCGAATTTTCAGTATCTGCATAAAACGGATGCTTCAGAATAAATTTCCTAAATTCTTCATTAGCTTTTAAGGAAGAAACAAACGCTACCAATTGCTCACGATATTTAATGATATATCGAATTTGCTCCTGCTGTGGTTTAGAAAAATAAATATAATCCTGATGCGGACACAAATTGCCTTCTTTCACCAATTCTGGCAAGCCGATTTCCATATCAATCGGGCCACATAGTTCGAAATATTTTGCTATTTCCCTTGCATCACTATCATAAGGAGGTGTGGCGGTTAGGGAAATTAAGGTGGAATCTGGAAGTTTTTTGAGACTAAAAAGAGGTTTCCACCATTCGTTTTTTAGATGATGGGCTTCGTCTAAAACCAAGTTTTTAATTCCTGCATTCTCAAAGAACGTTAGCAATTTCGTTTCCGAACTTTCCAATTCATTTTTATAAAAGGAATGCAAAGATTGGTAGGTTGAAAAAGTAAGCGTTTCTGGGTTCTTTAAGTCGAATGTTATTGAAATTGAATTTTCGCCGTTTATAAAACACTCTAACATACGTTCGTGCCATTGGTTTCGAATGGTTAAAGTAGGTGCTAGGATGAGTGCTTTTTTGTTTATTCTTCGCACCATCTCCAAGCCAAGTACGGTTTTTCCCGAGCCAGGTGGCGCCACTACGTGCAAGTGATTATCTTCTAAATGAACAGGAAAACCTTCCAAAAAACGCTGTTGATAGCTACGCCAAGAAAATTTAAATAGAAGTGAGGTGGATAGCATGCTCAATTTATGAAAGGCTCAGATTATATTGGTAAATTTGCAACGCCAAAAATAGGGACTTTTGTTCAGTTTCATAGAACGCTAAAAACCTTGTTCCTACTTGGCTATAAATTCAAAAATAAATTCGAGATACCATTTTCAATCTAATGTCTAATATCTCAAATCTAAAATCTATATAGATATGTACCCATTAAGAAGAAACCGAAGATTACGAACCAGTGAAAGTATGCGAAGTTTGGTTCGCGAAACAATTATAAGTCCAAATGATTTTATCGTGCCGCTTTTTGTGGTGGAAGGCAAAGGTGTAAAAGAAGAAATTGCTTCTATGCCGAATTACTATCGTCTAAGTTTGGATTTACTTGAAAAGGAAGTAAAAGAACTGTGGAAACTCGGACTGAAATCGGTGTTGCTTTTTGTAAAAGTTGATGATACCCTGAAAGATAACTCTGGAAAGGAAGCATTAAATCCTGATGGATTAATGCAACGCGCCATTAAAACAGTGAAAAACGCGGTCCCCGAAATGCTTGTGATGACCGACGTTGCCTTAGATCCTTTCTCAGTTTATGGTCACGACGGAATTATTTCAGATGGAAAAGTGTTAAACGACGATAGTAGCGCCGTTTTGGCTGAAATGTCTTTGAGTCACGCCATAGCTGGTGCCGATGTTGTTGCGCCAAGCGATATGATGGACGGACGAATTTTTGAAATCAGAACACTTTTGGAAGACGAAGGTTTCTTCGATACGGGAATTATGGCGTATAGTGCCAAATACGCTTCAGCATTTTACGGACCTTTCCGAGATGCTTTAGATTCGGCTCCTGTGGATTCAAAAGATATTCCAAAGGACAAAAAAACCTACCAAATGGACTTTGGAAACCGCGAAGAAGCCATTCGTGAAACTTTGATGGATATTGACGAAGGGGCAGATATTGTGATGGTAAAACCTGCACTTTGCTATTTAGATATAGTTCGTGAAATAAAGGATGCTGTAAACGTTCCGGTCGCTGTTTATCAAGTAAGCGGAGAATATGCTATGCTAAAAGCGGCCGCTGAAAAAGGTTGGTTAGACCACGATGCTGTTATGATGGAACAAGTTACCGCTATAAAACGTGCAGGTGCTTCAATGATTGCGAGCTACTTTGCTAAAGATGTGGTTAAATTAATTTCGTAAATACGCTTTGTTTTTTTGACCTTCCAAATTTATATATTTCCATTTTGAATAGTTTTAAATGTATAAACTTGGAAGGTTTCTAAACAAAATATTTAGGCTCTAGAACAATAGCGTCCTAAACGTTTTTACTAATCTCTGCAAAACACCTTATTTTATTAATATTTTTGGAGGTTTAATGTTTTAAGGGGTTGAAAATTAAATGTCAAATCGGCCTATCGGAAATTTATCGTAAAATTTGAAATGAGAGCAGCGTTAAAAATTTTAGGCTGTTTGAGCATTATAAATTTTTATATTTAGCAAGAAATATCAAAGCGAGTTCCTAAAATTTAGCTGCCGAATGATAAATTTAGATAAAGTTTCGTCAGCCTAGACTTTTTTGTTTCTTTTTTGGGCGATGCAAAAAAGAAAAGAGGTCGAAAAAAATTAAAAAACTTTTCAAATGGACAACAAAATTTATTTAGGACAGGATTGGCTCTAGAATTATAAATATTTTATCATATTCAAATACATTTTTGACATACATTTGCTTCGTGAAACATTTTGAAAAACATCTATCTAAGTTACTAGCAGTAGTTGCTGTTTTTTTCCTTTTTGGAAATGAAGCGGTGGCTAGTATTAAGCTCGGTGATGATTTTCATGGTAACAAACAAGTAGCCTCTTCATTTCAGCAAGACACTCAGGAGAAACCTTTTCTCTTTAATGAAATTTCCATTGGAGAGGCCTCCCAAACTATTTCTCAAAATGAAAATTTTGGTTTTGGTCAAGTTGGGGTGTTTTATTCACGACAGGAATTTTCCCAAATAAATGATTTTTCTACTTTTCATTGTTCTTTTTCTTTAAAAGACAAACGGGAACTCATTTTTCAATATTTATTTCCCTTTCATTTCTTCTGGTAATTTTTAGATGATTATTTCGTTGGTTTGAATTGATTTTCAAACCCTTACTTATTTAAATTATTCATCTTAAAATTATTCATTATGAAATTTGATTCAACTATTGTTGGGGTTATTATCGTGTTGTTAATATTCATCCCATTGGCTTATATGATTATTAATGCCTCAAATATAAACAAAAAAATTGCAAAATCGTTAACCGAACTTTCACAAGCCAAAGGCATTACGTTAAAAAATATTGATGTAATTGGCAATTTGGTTATTGGTATAGATGAAGGGACTAAAAAACTTGTTTATTCATCTGCAAAAAACGTAACAGACGATTTCAGAATTGTGAATCTAGAAGAAGTAAAGGATTTCCGTATTAAAAGTATTAAGCAGAATGAAAAAACGCTTGACTGGGTAGGTCTTGAACTTATGGATAAACAAGGAAAACACGAAATTCAGTTTTATTCTGAAACCGATGAATCTGGTTTAACCAAAGATCCGTTTGTTTGCTTGCAAGATGCCAAGCGTTGGGAAAATTCGGTAAGACCCCTTTTAAAAGCTTCATAGATTAGTCTCAAAGTCAAAAAACCGCTTCAAAATTAATTTCTGAAGCGGTTTTTTATGTTCTAGTGCGTTGTGAAAGAACTATGAATTTTGACTTCTAATTTCTTCGACCATTTTTTTCATTTCGGTTTCTTTTTGAGTTCCAATTAAAAATTTCTTTCCGTTTGTAAGTTCAATTGCCAAACCTTTGTTTCCTTTTATATTGTAAACCGTGCCATAAGCCGTCCCAAGCCGGATGCCCCAGCCTCCAACAAATCCGTAGTTTACGACTTCAGCAGTTTTTATTTCGCTCCAACCAACTTGTTTCTTTACAAAAGGGAAGAAGCTCATTCTGATTTCGTTCTGGTTAATTTCGGTTTTAAGCTTCACAACTAAAAACAATGCAATTAGCCCATAAATAATAACCGAAAAAATAATAAATGCAAAGCCAAAAGAATTTTCACTTGCAACTTCTACTTCATTACTTACCTGTTTAAAAATCGGAAATATCGGCAAGACACCAATTCCTATTAAAATAATCCAAAGCCACCACCGCGTGAATTTCTGCTCTTCTGTAAAACTTCGTTTCATATACTGTTGATAGATTAGGTGCTGTCGTAAAACTAATGAAATATTCTTTAAAACTCAGAAATGAAAACTGTTGCGACTTCTTGAAATTAATTAAATTTACAGCTATAAAATACTGGCCTCATAGTTCAATGGATAGAATAGAAGTTTCCTAAACTTTAGATCCAAGTTCGATTCTTGGTGAGGCTACTAATTTGATTTATAGGCTTTTTGCTTTATTCCTTTTTTCATTTTGTGAAACATTTGTAGAACAGTTTGTATTTAATCTTTTGGGATAAAGATTAATTGTTGCGGAGTGAAATTATAAATTCATCTATTTAGATGGGTAGTATATTTTGCGTTACCTTCTTTTCGACCTTAAATTTTTCAATTTGAGCTTCTATTTCGATTTCTTTCAAGATCGGCTTTATCTTCAATTTTTCAAGTTCTTTGTCCTTCTTATTTTATAATAACTTTAAGCCTTTCGTGTAAGAATTTCGTGTAATTTATCCCTTTTATTCATTTCAGATTTAGTTTTTGTTACTATGAGAGAAAATACGATTTCAGCTTTAATTATTTTTGGCGTTTTGGCTTTGGTTGGGACTTTGTGGTTTGCTTACGAAAATCCCGCCCTAAATCCACGATTAAAACAAGAGTCATATACTATTATTCGAAAATGGGAATTACCTGTTGCGCTCGAAGAAGTGTCTGGAATCAGGTATTTTTCTGATGATAAAATGGCGTGTGTGCAAGACGAAGAAGGAATTATATTTATTTATAATCTAGATACTGATTCGGTAGATAAGAAAATTAATTTTGGAAAACCAGGAGATTATGAAGGTGTAACAATTGTCGATAGTACTGCTTATGTTTTGGAAAGTAGCGGAAAAATTTTTGAAGTTTCAAACTTCCTTAGTCCCGAGTTTCAAACCGTAGAGTATAAAACACCTTTTTCTGGTAGGAATAATATGGAATCGTTAGTGGCGGATTCAATAAACAACAGACTTTTGCTTGCTGTTAAAGATACTGATCCAAATAGCAAAGACTATAAAGGAATTTATGCGTTTGATTTAGAAACTAAAAAGGTGTTAACTAATCCCGTGTTTAAAATTCCTTTAAATGATCCAATTTTTGGAGACAAGAAAAGCAAAAAAAACAAAAAGAAGTTTGATAAGTTTTATCCTTCAGAAATAGCAATTAATCCAATAGATGGTAATATTTATGTACTGGAAGGAAAAAATCCGCGATTGCTCATTATGACGCCGGATGGTAAGCTCGTAAGGCTTCACGACTTAAACAAAAAATCGTTTCCGCAACCAGAAGGAATGACGTTTGCTCCAGATGGTACCTTGTATATCTCCAACGAAGGAAAAAAAGGAACTGCAACAATTCTGGAAATTGAACTTAAAAAAGAGAAATAAGGTTTATAAGGTCATCCTAAAACGCACACACTCTAAAAATCTAAAATCTCTAAAGATACTCGTCTTTTAAATTGTCCAACATTATTGCTGTCATTTCATCGAGGGATACTTTATGCTCCCAACCCCAATCTGTTCGAGCCTCACTGTCGTCAATACTCTGTGGCCAACTGTCTGCAATTGCTTGCCTAAAATCTGGGTCGTAACTTATTTTGAACTCAGGAATATGTTTTTGGATACTTGCAGTTATTTCTTCAGGATTAAAACTAAGCCCAGAAAGATTATATGAGCTTCTTACTTTAATGTTCTCTTTGTCAGTTTCCATAATTCCTACAGTGGCACGAATAGCATCGTCCATAAACATCATAGGAAGTGTGGTTTCAGCATTAAGAAAGCAAACATATTCTTTATGTTTTAAAGCTTTGTGATATATATCGACAGCATAATCTGTAGTCCCACCTCCAGGCAGTGTTTTGTAACTAATAAGACCAGGATATCGGATGCTTCTAACATCTACGCCATAACGATTGTGGTAGTATTCGCACCAGCGCTCACCAGTTTGTTTGCTTATTCCATAAACAGTACTAGGCTCCATAACCGTACACTGTGGTGTGTTGGTCTTTGGCGTAGTTGGGCCGAATACGGCAATACTTGAAGGCCAAAATACCTTATCAATTTTTTTATCCTTTGCTAAGTTTAAAACGTGAAAAAGCGAGTTCATGTTGAGGTTCCAGCCTTTCATCGGAAATTTTTCGGCAGTGGCAGAAAGCATGGCTGCCATTAAATAAACATCGGTAATTTCGTGGCGAATAACGACTTCTTGAATAGCTTCATAATCCATTGCATCTAGAATTTCGAAAGGCCCACTTTGCATCATTTCTTCGCTGCCTTCTCTAATATCACTTGCAATTACTTTATGGCTTCCGAATTTTGAACGTAAATAAACAGTCAATTCTGTTCCAATTTGTCCGCTGGCCCCGATAATCAATATTCGCTTCTTCATAAATTATATGTGTAAAATGTGGTGCAAAGGTACAAATTATCAAGGCTTTCAAATTCAAAAAAAATATATGTCATTTGTTTAATAACCAGTATCTTTGCTTGCTTTTAAAATTTTATGAAGTTTATAATATTCCTTTTAGCGCTTGCAGGGTTACTTTTTTCCTGTCAAAACACTACTAAAGAGAATGAAAAAGAAGAAACTCACCACGAAACATCTATTGTTTTTGGCGATTCAGATTTTTCATTTCCAGAACTTTCGGCCCCAGCAAAACAACAAGCAATTCAGTGGGGTGTGTTTGAAGATATTTTAGCCGAAACCAAAAAGTTAAACGGGAGCAACTTGCGCACATTAAAAAATCGCTCAGAGCGCCTTTCGGAATATTCCGATTCTCTTTTTAAAAAAGTACCCGACACTTTAAATACCAATCAAATTAGAAGTCGGTTATTGGTAGTGAAAACTCGTGCTGAAGTCTTGAAACAAGCGGCTCACAGTGAAATATTAGATTCTGCTGCTCTTCAAAATTCAGTTTCAGAAATGAACGGAGCAGTTAAAAACCTCATCGTTCATTTAAACGAGAAGTTTTTAAAAGATAAGATCGATTCTCAACGATTGGAAAACGAGAAAATGGAATTAAGGGAGCAACAACGCTATAAAGATTCAATTATGAATTTGGAGCGTCAAGATATACAACGTAGAAAACTGTAACATTTTCTAGTTTTGTACAACTTACTTTCGAGTACTTTTTAAGTATTAAAAATTACAATGCCCGTATACAGAATAAAAATCAACAGAAGGAGCATGGAAAGGGCACTTCATCTTCAACTAAAAACAAATATTAATTAAAATGAAAACTAAATTTCTAAAACCTGCTATAGCTATTACAGCCGTAATGGTAGCAGCTGTTTCCTGTAAGGAAAAAACCGAGATTGCTAAAGTTGAGACCGAATCACACGGTATCATTTTAGAAAACATGGACACTACAGTGAGTCCGAAAGTTGATTTTTACAACTATGTAAATGGCAACTGGATGAAAAACAATGAGATTCCAGACGACCAAACGCAGTGGGGAGGTTTTACCATTCTTAGAAAGAAAACCGACGAAGATGTGCTAAACATTTTGTCGAAAGCCAAGGAAAGTGGTAAATATGCGCCAGAAACCGACCAAGCAAAAGCTTTGATGATTTTCGAATCTGAATTGGATACAGTTGCAAGAAACAAGGCTGGAATCGAGCCATTGAAACCAATTCTTGAAAAAATTGCCAATGTAAAAAGTATTGAAGATTTTCAAAAATTAATTACTGAAGATGCAGTTTCTGTTTCACAACCTTTTGTTGGTATTGCTGCTTTTTCTAACCCTAGTAATAGTGCCATTAATTCAGCCTATATCATGCCAGGCAGTTTAGGTCTTCCTGATCGTGATTTCTATACAAATACAGATCCTGCTTCGGTTAAAATCCGAGAGCAATACGTAGATCATATTACCAGAATGCTACAGTTTTTGGGCGATACAGAAGAGTCTGCGCGTAAACAAGCTGAAACTATTCTAGCTTTTGAAACAAAACTTGCCGCTCCAAGATTTGATAAAGTTCAAAGTCGCGACTTTAGAAACTTAAATAACCCAAGAAGCATGGCAGAATTGCAAAACATGCTGCCAGAACTTAATTGGAAACAGGTTTTTAAAGGTATGGGAGCAATTAAAATTCCAGATACTGTAATTGTAATGCAGCCAAAATATATGGCTACTTTAAAGCAAATGTTTGCTAAACCAGATTTAGATACTTGGAAAACAGTTATTCGTTGGTCTACGCTAAACAGTTCAGCTTCTATGTTGTCTACAGAAATTGAACGAGCAAATTTTGACTTCTACAGCACAACGTTAAAGGGTACTAAAAAACAAAAACCAGCAAAAGAGCGTGCACTTGCAACCGTTAACGGAAGCGTAGGAGAAGCGTTAGGAAAGCTTTACGTAGATGAAATGTTCCCGCCAGAGGCAAAAGCAAAAGCCGAAAAAATGATTGCAAACGTAATTGCCGCATATAAGGACCGTATTAGTGCTTTAGATTGGATGAGCGACAGCACCAAAGTAAAAGCAATTGAGAAATTAGACAGATTCACTGTAAAAATAGGATATCCAGACAAATGGAAGGATTATTCAACCATGGAAGTAAAGGAAGGAAACACGTATTACGACAATATGGTTGCTGTAGGAGCTTGGGGCTTTAAAGAAAATCTTGATAAAATTGATGAGCCTGTAGACCGTACGGAATGGGGAATGAGCCCACAAACTGTGAACGCTTATTTCAATCCATTTAATAACGAAATAGTTTTCCCAGCGGCAATCCTTCAACCACCTTTCTACGATTATAAGGCTGATGAAGCTGTAAATTATGGTGGAATGGGTGCTGTAATCGGTCACGAAATCTCACATGCTTTTGATGACAGTGGTTCACGTTTTGACGCTAATGGAAACTTAGTAAACTGGTGGACAGATACCGATCTTAAAAACTTTACAGAGCGAGGTGATAAGCTAGCCGAGCAATACAGTAATGTTGAAGTTTTAGACAGTGTTTTTATTAATGGAAAATTCACTTTGGGTGAAAACATCGGTGACCTTGGTGGAATCGTTGGAGCTTATGATGGCTTACAGCGTTTTTATAAAGAAAACGGACGTCCTGATAATATTGACGGTTTTACACCAGAACAACGTTTCTTTATGAGTTGGGCAACCGTTTGGCGCACAAAATCTCGTGATGAGGCACTAAGGAACCAAGTGAAAACAGATCCGCATTCGCCTGGAAAAGTAAGAGCTACACAACCTTTAGTTAACGTTGATGCTTTTTATGAAGCATTTGATATTAAAGAAGGCGATCCAATGTACCTTGCCCCAGAAGACAGGGTTCGTATTTGGTAGTGTTTTAAAATATAGCTTGTCCTGCAAGGTTTCAAAAACCTTGTAGGTATTGCCCTAAAAAAATGGCTGTTTCAGAAATTGAAGCAGCCATTTTTTTCGTTAATAATGCTCTGAAATAGTAGTTTATAGCAAGAGCATTTGTTTTTCCTGTAAGGTTTCCAAAACCTTGTAGGTCTTTCTTCTGTCTATGTAGGCTATTTAAAGCAATTCCTTCTTAAAAGCATACCCCAAAACCTTCTTAAAATTCTCCGAATCTACCTGTTTAAAAACTTCATTAGCATTCGCCTCCGAAAAAGTTGGCGGCTCCAATCCAAGTTCTTTTGCCTTTTGAACATAGTAATCCGATTTCTTTGGATGATGTGGATTTACGCCATTAAAAATATGTTCGAAGGCATCTTGTTTTATAATTTCAATTAGAATAGTAATACAATCTTCACGATCGATGAGGTTTACAGGAGCATTTCCACCGTTTAAATCATTTCTTCCTGCCAAGTATCTTGCGGGTTGACGGCTGCCACCTAGCAATCCGCCAAAACGGACGATTGTGGTTTTAAAAGCTTTTGTGTTGATAAACAATTCTTCCACCTGCCGCAATTGCTTCCCTGCTATCGTATCAGGCTTTGGTTCGATGTTTTCTGTCACTTTTCCTTGGGAATCATCATAAACCGAAGTGCTGCTAACTAAAATGACTTTTGGTACGGAAGCCTTTTTAATTTCCTCTAAAAAATGAACCATTTTAAGCACATAATCTGCGCCCGTGTTTCTTCTTAAACCTGGCGGAATCATAATCATCAGGCAATCTATATTCTCGAGTAATACTTTGACTTCACCTTTGATTCCCATTTCTGAAATTTCCAAGGGAAAAGCATTTAGACCATTTTGTTGCAGTAAAGTGGCTTTTTCAACCGTGGTTACAGAACCTTTTACGGTATAACCAAAATTACTAAGGCGAGAAGCTAAAGGTTGTCCGAGCCATCCAAGTCCGGCTATGGCGATTTTTTTATTCATATAAATGCCCGTGAAGGCTGGTATCTGTTATAGGTTCCGACACATTATTAAGCGTGTCTTTCTTATTTTTCTTCAAATGTAACGAATCTATTGAAAAAGTTCGATTCACAGCTACAGCTTCGGTAATGACAAATGGTTTTGGCATCATATAATCGGGTCGTTTTTCGATATTGAACAATGGATTTGTCATTAAATCGAATGAATATTCCATTACTCTAAATGAAACTGGGATGTCTTTTTCAACAGTAAACTTCACTTTTAAAGAATCATTATTTGAAACATAATACCTAACAAGTGCTGCGTTTTTTGTGCCTCGGTACATTTTATCCGAACTTCCAACTTGCGCTTCCTTGCCATTAAACGCTAAGGAATGGAAGGAAACATCTTCAGTGCTATACAAGTCAATTTTATTTACGTGCCGCCTAGGTACAATGGTTAAATGAATGTTTCGAAGGTTATTTACAAGCGTATCTTCATCTAAAATTACTTCAAAATCTGGAATAGCTTTTTGCGGGGCTGCGGTGGCATAGGTGTAGTTGATTCCATATTTGCTGTAGGCTGCTTCGTCAAGATATTTTGTCGCATTTTCAGGATTTTCACCAAGATATTTCTGAGTCCATTCGTCAACTTGCTTGTCATAGGTTAACCAAAATGTTTTTCCTGCATCTACATCATTATAATAAACAAGACTGTTTGGTTTTTTTCTTTCTACTGAAAAATCACTTTTTGAATGTGCGGTTATAAAGAATGATACGGCCAATATGAACGAAAGACCTGAAAGTAGGTTTTTCATTTTATAATAGGAAAATATCGGGAGTAACAATCCAAACAGCAATACTGTAAATCCTGCGCTCAATGCCAACATATTTAAGCCTAAACCAACTGGGAAAAATTGGATTAATGGTGCAAAAATAAAAATGGCAGGTACGCCGAGTAGTGTTGTAAGAAGCAGATTAGGACGTTCTTGTTTTAAGATTACAAAAAAGGAAATCAATCCGAAAAACACTGGAATTATAAAAAACGCGGCCCCTTTTAAAATTATGGCAACAGCTGTGTTAATTAATAGCCAAAAGAATAAAGGTGCTACATATAAGGATGGTTCGTTGTATTTTGAATTAAACTTTTTATAAACCGCAAAAGTGATGGCAAGAGAAAGAAACACAAAAAAGGCGATGTACCAATGACCGTTATAGGTAAATCCTTGCTGAATTTCCTGGTATTGCGGATAAAGCACTAATAGCAGTTTCCAGCCAAAAAAGCCCAATAATCCGCTTATTGAAAGCGAAAGTAATAGAGACAGAAAACCTATTGCTATTGCTCTACCTTTTAACCTTTCAATATATATTCCATAAAATATAAGGGTAAAAAACAGTAATGTAGCTATGATGAGCATTGGGATTACCCAAGAAAACGGATAGTTCACCATTTTAACCAACGGAAAATTAAAATAGACATTATCTTGATCCGATTTTATTTCTAAGAGGTTCACGTCTGCAAAATGGTGAAGCAGCGGGAGTAGATAACTACCTTGGTGTTTAAGGCTATCCCAATCTAAAAAATACATAGAATCGTTGGCTGTGTGATAGTTAAAGTGACTATCGATAAAAGCGAAGAAAAAGCCATCAATATCTCCATCTTCCCTAAAAATCGTCGAATCGGTATCATTTGGAAGCATTTTATAAACGCTATACATTAAAGATGAAGCTACGGGATATTCTGGATTTGCTTTAATAAATTCCTTTATCAATTTTGAATTTCCGCCATTGGTTTCTACAATCATATTACTCGGACCGCTAGTGCCCCGAGCTTCAAAATTGAGCACTAAACCAACATTTTGTGCCCAGGGATGTTCGTTTACAAAAAGCTTTGCGCCGTCTAACCCAAGTTCTTCAGCATCTGAAAAGAGAATGATAATATCATTTTTCGGTCTTTTTCCTGATGCCAAATAAGCACGAACACTTTCTAAAATAGTAACTAGCCCCACACCATCATCGCTTGCTCCGTACGATGAGGTTGCTGCACTGTCATAATGAGAGAGCAATAGTAGCGCTTTGCCATTTTCAGAACCTTCAATACGAGCCGCAATATTTACGGGCTTGTTTAGGGTTTTTGAAATAGGATTTAAACTGAAGCCTTCCTGAATATGGGGCTCTAATCCTAATTTTCGCAATTCGCCAATCAAAAATTTTCGTACATCAGCGTGGGCTTCAGAACCAACATAATGCGGTGCTTTTGCAATTTGCTCAAGAGGACCTAAGGCTCTATCTACTGAAAATTCTGTGGACGAAATAGTTTCTCCCTCGTCATAATGCGGCATCAATCCATAAAAACTGTAGTAGGTTAAAACAACAACAAGTATGAATGAAAGTAGCGCATTGAAGATTTTCATAACTAACAAATTTTTGTTAAAAATACGATTTTAATCGAAAGCATTCTTTTTCTTGATGTTTTCGTACTATTAAATTAAGTATATTAGAAGTTCGCAAAAAATTAATGTTATGGGAATTAAAAGTTTTACAGGAAAAAGAGCAAAAGTTCAGAGAAATGTTTCGGAGAATATTAAAGTTTCTGATTATATGACCCGCAATTTAATAACGTTTAAACCCGAGCAATCTATTATGGAAGTAATGGAAGTTCTAGTTAAGAAAGGAATTTCAGGAGGCCCTGTCGTAAACGATAATAATGAACTGGTGGGAATTATTTCTGAAGGGGACTGCTTAAAAGAGCTTAGTGATGCTAGATACCACAACCACCCTATGGAAGATGTAAAGGTAGAGTTGCATATGATTAAAAATGTAGACACTATTGATGGCGAAATGAACGTTTTGGATGCTGCCAATAAATTTCTAGAATCCAAACACCGTCGCTTTCCTATCTTGGAAAACGGAAAATTGGTAGGTCAAATTAGTCAAAGTGATGTACTTCGCGCTGCTATGGAGCTTAAAGGGCATACGTGGTAGTTACTTATATTTCTACATTATCCAGAATTGGGTCACCAATATAATTGACTTTGATTGTACTTTTCCTTAATCAATTTGTGAAAAATTATAAGTTCTAATTTAAACTTTTGCGCTTCTTTCTTCATTTATTACGTTTCCAACCACTTGGTTTCAGAAATTTTTTAATTTTTTCGTACTTAGAGCGATTTAGCTGTAACTAATTATTAGTCAGTTATTTGAATCTAGAAATATCCGTTTACAAACGTTTACAAGCGAATATAAACGAAAGTAAATAGGTAACAACCGACTATAATTTGGATGCTGTTCTATGTTTGTCCTGTCGAATAAAATGAAATTCGATAGTATCAATTGTTTAACATTAAAATTTAGAAAACATGAGCACACTTAGAAACAAAGTACAGTTGATTGGAAACTTAGGAAACGATCCTGAAATTATCACCTTCGAGGGCGGACGCAAACTTGCAAAGTTTAGTATTGCCACAAACGAAACCTACAAAAACCAGAAGGGTGAAAAAGTAACAGACACGCAATGGCACAATATTGTAGCTTGGGGAAAAACTGCCGAAATTATTGAAAACTACGTTACCAAAGGGAAAGAAATAGCTATTGAAGGCAAATTAACTTCAAGATCTTGGGAAGACAAAGTAGGCGTTAAAAGATATATTACAGAAGTAGTATGCAATGAGCTAGTTATGTTGGGGAATAAATAGAATAACTGGTCAATAAAGCCTTCCGTTATAAATCGGGGGGCTTTTTTCAATTTCAAATCTTTATTTTTACAGAAATGGAAACAACCACCCAGCTACATAAATTCGAATTGCTAAAGACGCATTTCGGCTACGACAAATTTCTCCCTAATCAGGAAGAAATAATCAACAACGTATTAGACCAAAAAGACACCATTGCCATTATGCCGACCGGAGGCGGTAAATCATTATGCTTTCAGTTGCCAGCTTTGGCGTTAAAAGGAACAGCAATCGTAATTTCGCCTTTAATTGCCTTGATGAAAGATCAAGTAGACGCCTTAAAAGCCAATGGGATTTCTGCTGCTTTTTTTAACAGCTCACAACCTTCTGAGGAACAACAGGAAGTTTTAAAAAATCTTCAAAATGGCAAATTAAAGTTGCTGTATGTTGCGCCTGAAAGTCTTCCGCAGCTAAATTTTATTTTGAATTCTATTGAAATAAGCCTTTTCGCTGTCGATGAAGCGCACTGTATTTCCAGTTGGGGTCACGATTTTAGACCAGCCTACACGCAATTAAAACGTCTAAAAGAACAATTTCCATCCGTTCCATTAATTGCTTTGACTGCTACCGCAGATCGTCCTACTCGTGAAGACATTGCAGCCCAATTAGCCATCCCCAATGCGAAAACCTTTATAGCATCTTTTGACAGGCCGAATCTTTATTTAGATGTGCGTCCTGGCCAGAACCGCAATAAACAGATTTTAAATTTTCTCGCCAAACGTGGTAAACAAAGTGGCATTATTTATTGTTTGAGTAGAAAAAGTACCGAAAAGCTAGCGGCAACACTCAAGTCGAAAGGCTACGTAGCCGAAGCGTATCATGCTGGACTTACTTCTGAAGAGCGAAGTACGATTCAAGATAATTTCGTAAACGACCGTACGCCAATTATTGTTGCAACCATCGCTTTTGGAATGGGGATCGACAAAAGCAATGTTCGCTGGGTAATCCATTATAATATGCCCAAAAACATTGAAGGCTATTATCAGGAAATTGGACGTAGTGGAAGAGATGGTTTGGCTTCGCATACGATACTTTTCTACAGTTTTGCCGATGTAGTTATGCTTAGAAAATTTGCAGAAGGTACTGAAACCGAAGCCTATCAATTGGCAAAACTTGAACGGATGCAACAATTTGCAGAAGCATTGAGTTGTAGAAGAAAAGCGTTGCTTGGGTATTTTGGAGAACACATAACGGAGGATTGCGGCAATTGCGATATCTGCAAAACACCACCTAAATATTTTGACGGCACACTTATAGCACAAAAAGTATGTTCTGCTGTTGCGAGACTACGGGAACAAGAAGCCTTAGGGATGGTTTTAGACGTGCTGCGTGGTTCGCAAAACGCACAGGTTTACGACAAAGGCTATCAAAACATCAAGACCTTTGGTGCGGCAAAAGATATATCGTGGCGCAATTTGCAGCAATATGTTATCCAGCTTTTGAATCAAGGAGTTTTACAAATTTATTTTCACGAAAATGGACGGTTACTACTCACTCCTTTGGCGAAAAAAGTTTTATATGAAGGAAAAAAGGTGCGTTTGGCAAACATTGTCCAAGATGTAGAAACAGTTAAAACAGAAAAAGCATCAAAGAAACGAGCTGATCTTTTTGAAAAACTGAGAACTCTTCGATCCAAATTAGCAACTGAATTAGGAGTTCCAGCCTACATAGTATTTAGCGATGCTGCATTGGAAGATATGGAGCATAAAAAACCACGAACCCGTGAAGAATTTGCAGAAGTTTCGGGAGTAGGAGAGGCAAAACTCGAAAAATATGCAGACGATTTTCTTAGAATCATCAATAGATATTTAGATAACTTAGAAAGCAATTTAGCTACGCACGAACGCAGCTATAAACTGTTTATAGAAGAAAAATTTTCGCCTGCAGAAATTGCAATCCGTCGAGGACTGTCAGAAGATACAGTATACGGACACTTTTTAAAAATGCATCAGCTGGGTAACGAAATAGACTTAGTTCAATTTATTTCATCTGAGGAAATTCAGAAAGTCAAAAACGCTCAAAAAAAGCTTGAAAATCCAGATGGCCTAAAACCATATTTTGAATACTTCGAATCTGAAGTACCTTATTGGAAGATAAAGATGGGGTTGTATCTATAGTATAGGGTTTTCACATTAGAAGTAAATCTCCTGCGCCACCCTAAAAGTATTTGAATGCGCTTCAATAATTATTTTTATATCAGGCGAATATCCTCCGCCCATACTTACCTGAACTGGAATGTCCAAATCTTTGCACAACCCCAAAACAAAGTGATCGCGTTCTTTGCAGCCTTCCACAGTGCAATTTAATCTACCTAGTTTATCGGTTTCTAAAATATCTACCCCGCTCAAATAGAAAATAAAATCAGGGTTTTGCTCGTCGATTAGTTTCGGTAAAGTTTGTTTTAATTTCTGAAGATAAATTTCATCACCACTTCCATCAGGAACGGCGATATCCAAGTCACTTTTCTCTTTTTTGAAAGGGTAATTTCCCGCACCGTGCATCGAAAAAGTAAAAACAGAAGGGTCATTCTTAAAAATTTCAGCTGTACCATTACCTTGATGCACATCTAAATCTACAATCAAAATTTTATCTGCAAGTTTCTTTTTTTGTAGATAGCGTGCTGCAATAGCTTGATCATTGAACATACAGAAACCTTCACCGTGATTGGTATAAGCGTGATGTGTACCACCGGCAATATTCATTGCTATTCCATGGTTTAATGCGTATTCACATCCTTCAATTGTTCCTTGAGCAATGCGGAGTTCTCTTTCAATAAGTTCTTTAGATAAAGGGAAACCAATTTTTCTAGCAGCCCTCTTGTCTATTGTTAGATTTAATAAACTTTCAAAATATTCTTCAGTATGTATAGCTAGAATATCTTCATTTAAAGGCATTTCAGGTTCGAAAAAGTTTTCTGCTATACAAGTTCCTTCGTACAATAACTGCTGTGGCAAAAGTTCGTATTTTTCCATGGGAAAACGATGGCCTTTTGGGAGTGGGTAAACGTACATTGGATGATTTGCAATTTTGAGCATAATGTTTTTTAAAGACGAAACAATTTAAGACGATGGTTTTGTCTTAATTAATGAAGAAACCTAACAAATATCATATTTTAAAAAGAAATCAAGTCCGATTTTTGCAGTCATTTTCAAATTTTTAAGCAATGACAACTTCTGGCAGAATAGAATTGATGGCTCCGGCGGGTAATTTCGAATCCTTGCAAGCAGCATTAGACAATGGAGCCGATTCTATATATTTTGGAGTCGAACAATTGAATATGCGGGCTCGCGCGAGTATTAATTTTACATTGGCAGACCTTCCCGAAATTGCAAAACGATGCAAGAAGAAGAACGTTAGAACGTATCTCACTCTGAACACGATAATTTACGATCACGATCTGTCATTGATTAAAACTTTGTTGGATGCCGCTAAAGCAGCAGATTTAACGGCTGTTATTGCAATGGATCAAGCTGTAATTGCTTATGCTAGGCAGATTGGAATTGAAATTCATATTTCTACCCAAATAAATATTACGAATATCGAAACTGTTAAGTTTTATGCTCTTTTTGCAGATACTATGGTAATGAGTCGGGAGTTGAGTTTACGGCAAATTAAAAGCATAACCGATCAAATTGAAAAAGAACAAGTGAAAGGCCCATCTGGGAATTTGATTGAAGTGGAAATTTTTGGTCACGGGGCGCTTTGTATGGCTGTTTCGGGGAAATGTTATTTGAGCCTTCATTCGCATAACTCCTCCGCCAATCGCGGAGCTTGTAAGCAGAATTGCAGAAAAAAATATACAGTAATCGATCAAGAAACTGGTTTTGAGATTGAGTTGGACAACGAATATATGATGTCGCCAAAAGATCTTTGTACAGTCGATTTTTTAGACCAAGTAATTGAAACAGGCGTAAAAGTTTTGAAAATTGAAGGTCGTGGCCGCGCTCCTGAATATGTCGCTAAAGTGACACAAGTGTATCGCGAAGCAATCAATGCTTATTATGACGGCACGTATTCTCCTGAAAAAGTAGAAGGATGGATGACTGAATTGGCAAAGGTTTACAACCGCGGATTCTGGAGTGGCTATTATTTAGGGCAAAAATTGGGTGAATGGAGCAACACCGATGGCTCGCAAGCAACTCAGAAAAAGGTTTATATCGGAAAAGGAGAACATTATTTTCCGAAAGCCAAAATTGCAGAATTCAAAATAGAAGCATACGATTTAAACGTAGGCGATAAAATCTTGGTTACAGGTCCAACAACGGGTGCCAAAGAATTTGAACTTTCAGAAATGATGGTGAACGATCAATCATTAACCACTGCCAAAAAAGGAGATTCTTGCACTATTCCTGTGCCATTTAGAATTCGAAAATCAGATAAACTTTATAAAATTGTCGCTTCATAAATGGTTGTTGTAACACTTCAACGCAATAAATGTATTGGTTGTAACTACTGTGTAGAAGTAGCTCCAGCCTATTTCAGAATGTCGAAAAAGGACGGAAAAACTGTGTTGCTCCATGCTGAAGATAGAAAAGGTTTTTTTACCCTAAAAATTGCAGATAATTCGCAGTTAGAAACGTGTGAACAAGCCGCAAAGGCCTGTCCGGTAAAAATAATCTCAACAAAATTGATTTAACGATCGGAAGCTACCTCTTCAAGTTTTATCTCTTTTCCAATAATGGGGATTGTTTTCGTATAGAAGCTAATTCGTATTCCGAATAAAAGAATAATTCCGCCAACAATCATTTGTAAAGTAACTTCTTCATTTATAAACATCCAAGCAAAGAGGGTCGTTAATACAGCTTGACCCAATAGACTTACCGAAACTCTTGTAGCGCGCATATGTTTTGTTGCATAACCTAAAAGTAGCCATGCAGCCAATTGGCAAACAAGACCTTGAATCAGTAACGATAACCATCCCATTTGTGTAAATCCTATAAAAGGTTCATTCGTAACAAAGCTTAGTATTCCAAGAAATACTGCCGAGCTAAGGGTGCTTAATGTAATAAAAGGCAATACTTCAACATCATATAACACAAATTTGCTAACCAACATATAAACTGCATAAAAAACACCAGAAAGTATTGCAAATACAAAGGCCAAATCAAAATCTAGGTACACAAAAAAATGAAAACCAACTAAGGTTATCATTCCTAAAATTGCGATAACAGTGCCAATCCAGAAGTTTCTTGTGGGTTTATTCTTTAAAAAGAAAAACGCACCTATTCCTACCCAGACAGGTGATAGGTTGGTCAATAGCGTAGCCTGAGTAGCTGTAGACTCCTGAATTGCAATGTTCCAAACCGTAACATCTAGCGCAAATATAAATCCGCAGAGTATGGTTAGAATCAACATTTTTACTGAAGGAATTTTGAATTTTCCTGATAGTAAAGTGAACGGCACCAATACAGCCGCCGCAATCGCCATTCGGTAAAATGCGGAAATAATGGGAGGCGACAACTTTAGTTTCACCAAAATTGGAAAAATAGAAATACAAATAATTCCAATGACAAGGGCAATTCTAGGCTTTGTCATAGTAGTAAAAATGAAGGATTATTAAAGTTGGCAAAAATACTTTATTAACCCGCGAAAATAGAATAATTAACGTTTGATTATAAATGGGATGGAACGCGGATGACACGGGTTTTCTGGATTTTCACGGGTATTTTTTAGTGAATATCCGTTGCATCAGCGTAATCAGTGTTCTGTATGTTGGAACACAGATGACACGGGTTTTGCGGATTTTTACGGGTGTTTTTTAGTGAATATCCGTTGCATCAGCGTAATCAGTGTTCTATAAATTGGAACACGGATGACACGGGTTTTGCGGATTTTCACGGATGTTTTCAAGTGATTATCCGTTGCATCAGCGTAATCAGTGTTCTATAATTTGGAACGCGGATGACACGTGTTTTTCGGATTTTCACGGATGTTTAACAGTGAATATCCGTTGCATCAGCGTAATCCTCGGTCTATCGATTATTGGTAAAAATTTTTCTACGGAATTCTGGGTTTTTTCCGAAGTTAAAAAGTAATCCCACTTCTATTTCGGTAGCTTTCAAATAATTTATCAACTGATATTCGTGTTGTTGATGGAGAGCTTCAGCTGCTTTGATTTCAATAATTACACAATTATTGACTATTAAATCCGCAAAATATAATCCTACTTGCTTTCCATCATAGTATACCTTTATTTTTTTCTGACGTTCAACATAAAAGCCCATTTTTCCCAACTCTAAAAACATAGCCTTTTC